>NZ_JBIYCW010000001.1:0-911684 GCF_044908115.1 Bacillus sp. RC51
TAATTAGGGATGGAAGCTATTCAAAGACACTGGGGAATGTCTTATAAATTAGGGAGGAACAGCTTCGATACATATACTATAAAAGGTGGATGTGATCCTCGTGTGAACATGGAGTGAAAGAGAGAGGGAGTTTCAAATAAAAGATAGAAAGAATAAAAAAATAAGACCATCACATATAGGATGGTCAAGGAAAGGGGACAATTTATGTCAATTTAATTAGGGATGGAAGCTATTCAAAGACACTGGGGAATGTCTTATAAATTAGGGAGGAACAGCTTCGATACATATACTATAAAAGGTGGATGTGACCCTCGTGTGAACATGGAGTGAAAGATATGGGAATTTGAAAAGGGATAAAATAGTTGTTGTAAGAGTTATAGTATAAGTGGAGATATAATAGAAAATATTCTTTTGTAAAACGATAGGAGTCTGAATATAAATAAAAGTTGAAATCTATGAAAAAAAGGATTATGCTCAACTATATTATGAGAATATAAGGTTTATCCCGCTACTTGTAGGCTCTTAAAGAGTCTTTATTTATGAGGGGATAAAAGCTTCACTTGATAAAGGGAGTTAGTGATATGGAAGTAGCAAAAAAACAAGGGTTGTATAATCGTTTTATACGATTGAATCCACCACAAATTTTAGCATTAGGCTTTTTTTGTTTAATTGTGGTCGGAGGATTGTTATTAAAGTTACCGTTTGCAACGAAAGTACATATTAGTTGGGTAGATGCTTTCTTTACAGCTACGTCGGCGGCGACTGTAACTGGTTTAGGTGTTGTAGATACTGCGAGTACGTTTACGATGTTTGGTGAAATTGTTATTATGTTTTTAATTCAAACGGGTGGTCTCGGTCTTATGACGATAGCCATTTTAATTGTTTGGGTATTAGGGAAAAAAATTGGTTTACGCCACCGATTATTAATTGGAGAAGCATTTAATCAAACAAATATTGGTGGTCTTGTGAAATTAGTAAAACGTGTTTTTATTTTTTCTATTTGTATTGAGCTAATTGGAGTTATCTTTTTATCGATTCGCTTTATTCCAGAGTTTGGTTTTGGAAAAGGTTTATACTATAGTATTTTTCACGTTATTGCGTCATATAATAATGCCGGCTTTGCGCTTTGGCCAGATAATTTAACAAGATATGTAGGAGATCCTATTATTAATATTGGGATTTGTTCTTTAATTATAATAGGAGGGTTAGGTTTTACGGTATTAATTGATATATGGTATAGCCGTAGTTTCCGAAAATTATCACTGCACTCCAAAATTATGATTGTTGGAACGATAGCACTTAATGTTATTGCGATGATTGTGATTTTTGTATTGGAATATAATAATGTGAAGACTTTGGGGCACTTATCTTTAAATGAAAAATTATGGGCTTCGTTCTTCCAAGGAATTACACCTCGTACAGCTGGTTTTAACACGGTAGATTATGGGGGGATGGAAGAGTCATCGATACTATTTACAATGGTATTAATGTTTATTGGTGCGGGAAGTGTATCGACAGGCGGTGGAATTAAGTTAACGACATTCGTTATTTTAATTACATCAGTTCTTTCTTTCTTTAGAAAGAAAGAGGATTTTGTTTTATTTCAGCGTACGATTAAAATGTCGACAGTAACGAGAGCGTTAGCAATTGTCGTTGCTAGTCAAATACTTATTTTTACAGCGGTATTTGTATTAATGCTTACAGAAGACTTTAGTTTTATTCAGTTATTATTTGAGACAATTTCAGCGTTTGGTACAGTAGGGTTAACAATGGGAATTACTGCGAAGCTATCGGCGTTTGGAAAATGTATTATTATGTTTGTTATGTTTTGTGGATTAATCGGACCGTTAACACTTGTGTTCTCTTTGGCACGACCAGCAAAACAAAAAATTAAATATCCATCAGAAGATGTATTTACAGGATAAGGTATCCCGCATAAAGCGAGATACCTTTTTCTTTTTAAAAAAGAGAGAACAATAAACCAATAAGCGCCACTCGGAATAAAATCGCAATGAGTGCAGCGATACCACCCACAATGGCAGCGGTACCGCCAGTTACAGTAGCCCCGCGATTATAAGCGTAAATACCAAGTAGAACAGACACAAGACCAAATAGTGTTGGGAATGTGAATAATGATAATATTGCTAAGGCAAGAGCAATGAAACCAGCAGTCGATCCAGCTGCAGACGATCTTACATCATCGTTATCTTTATCATCATAATCGATATGCTGTGGTGCAACTTCAGCTGCGTATTCTTCTTTATAATCACTATCTATTCGATCTCTTTTTTTATATTCATCAAATTTCTCAGTCAAAGTAAGGACTCCTTTCATAACAAGGTTCAATAGTAGTATGTTTCTCTTTACTGTTTTTATCCCGCTATTTGCGAGCAGTAAGACTCCCACCTCAAAATTTGGCTGGAGCCCTGCTGCCCGTAAACGTCCGATTGGTGTGGGCTAATAATCAGTGGGGGATGAACAAAACCTCCACTGATTAAAGTTTCACTTTATCCGAACTTGTACAGAGAGTAATATCCAATTGGAAAGTGGAAAATGTTTTTTCAAAATAGGAAAACTTAGTATGACTTCCTCTATTTTGGAAAGTATAAAAAAGAATAATGAGGAAAGGGTGTAGTACATAATGGAACATCCAATTGAAAATTTAATGAAAACAGCAATGACAAATTTAAAAGAGATGGTAGATGTAAATACGATTGTTGGAAGTCCGGTTTCAACAGCTGACGGAAATGTAGTATTAACAGTATCTCAAGTGGCTTTTGGTTTTGGAGCTGGTGGAAGTGACTTTAAAGGTGATTTTATTTCTGAAAAACATAACGGCGGACAAGGGCAGCATAAAGAGAACAAGCAAAGTCATCCATTCGGAGGCGGAAGCGGGGCTGGGGTTTCTATTAGCCCAGTTGCTTTTTTAGTAGTTGGTTCTAACGGTGTGCAAGTGTTGCATCTCAATAGTAGTACACATTTAATTGAAAAAGCGTTAAATACTGTGCCAAGCACTGTGGATAAATTTGTGAATGGTCGCCAAAAGTGAACTTGCATTTTTTAGGAATTATGATATATTAGAAAAAGTGCGCTTTATGACGATCGGAATAATTGAACTGTAAATATATATGATGTGTGGAATAAGGGAGAGGAATTTATGATTAATATCAAAAACTTAGTAGTTGGCTTATGTATGTTAGTAAGCGGTTTTGTTGTATATGTAATAAAAGAAAAAGCTCCATTCTAAAACAGACAAACCGTTAATGTCTGTTTTTAATTTGTAAAAATTGTTGACAAGTTATTGTAATGGTGTTAAAATTTTAATTCGTGTCTCGGTTAAAGCTAGTGTAAAGTAAATAAATCTTATGAATATAATACGAAAAGTTTGCGAAAGATCGGGTAGTCTTACCAACAACTTTTGTGAACAAACCCTATAAATTGTATATGTAAGCTTTATATGTATACTAGTGAATCAAGGAGCGGTCAGTGGAACCGTAATGATGAGAGAGAGGTAGGGCTTTCATCCAGTATATGTTACTTTCCCGTTAGGTGAATATAAAAAAGAGGGCTCCTTTTGAAAAGGAGCCCTCTTTCTATAAATAAATTGAAACTATAATCAGTGGGACCATTCTATTCCCTTTACATGTTAGCTCACAAATAATGTGATAAAAATGATTAAGTGCGGTTTTCAACTTGCTGACAAATTTCATCTGTTGTTAAACCATGTGCTTTAATTACAGATCCTTTTATCGATGTATCTGCAATGCCCATCATATTAGAATCTTGCCCGGTTACAACGCAACAATCACACCCATGTGCATCATTTTCAGAGTTAAGTGAAACGACTTCATGTCCTTGTTGCTGAAGAGCTTGTTGAACATCTGTTAAAGAGTTCTCAACACCAATTCTAGCCATAATTTTCACCTCCTACCATCTAGTTGCTAGTATGCCCAAGTCCATAGCATATATTTATGAAAAGATGGTAGGAAGAGAATATTTGTTTAGTCGTTATATACACCAGTAAGCATTTGACTAACGAATTGATCATTTAATGTATCTTGTGCTGAACTGTTATTAGACTGAATATCGATTGAAGCTGTGTAGTTGTTATGTTTCCTACTATTTGGTTCTACTTCAACGTAATTATCGAATTTACAAAATCCTTTCGTATCCATTAGATCAAATAGTTGTAGCATTTCTACTACCTCTTGTCTCGTTCCTTTAATTTGTACACACGCCATTGTTATTTCCTCCTTCAATTTGACAAATTGTTTTTTAAAAATAGGATTATGATTACTAAATGAAAAATATGAATGTTATTTTTAGACAGCGTTATTTTTGTTATTTTCCCCCTTTTTCACCAAAAGTCGTTGTATATTCCCGGATTTATAAAATCGGACGTCCGTTTATTGAATACAATAGATTCGTATCAATTGGCGAAAACCCTTCTTTTAAACAAATATTTTTTTAGTAGAATTTGACGAAAAAATTTTTTTGACTTTTTGTAAACGTTAACAATGTTATTAAATCAATATAAACAAAGATGTACGTACGATTAAAAATTAAAAATTTTCTAAAAATTCACTTGATTTATTTGAAAAGGAGAGTAGACTAGGAAACAATAAAAAACTCATAGAACATAGGGGGCGCTTTCAAGTGAACGAGCAGTGGATTTTCTTAAATGGAGAATTTGTTCCAAAAGACGAAGCAAAGGTTTCAGTATATGATCATGGCTATTTATATGGCGATGGAGTGTTCGAAGGAATTAGGGTATATAGCGGTAATGTTTTCCGTTTGAGAGAGCATCTTGTCCGGTTATATGAATCAGCGAAATCCATCATGTTAGAGATTCCATATACGTTAGAAGAAGCAACGAAAATCGTTGTTGAAACGATTCGACAAAACAAACTATCTAATGGATATATCCGCCTCGTTGTATCAAGAGGACCTGGGAACTTGGGATTAGATCCCGATTCTTGTACGAAACCAAATGTAGTAGTAATTGCAGAGCAATTATCTTTATTTCCACAAGAATATTATGAAAAAGGGATTCCGATTATAACAGTTGCAACGCGTCGCAATCGCCCGGATGTTTTATCGCCTCAAGTAAAATCTTTAAATTACTTAAATAATATTTTAGTTCGCATTGAGGCGAAATTAGCTGGAGTACAAGAAGCACTTATGTTAAATGACCAAGGATATGTAGCTGAAGGCTCTGGAGATAATGTATTTATTGTGAAGGGAAATAAATTAATTACACCACCAAGTTCTGCTGGAGCGTTAGAAGGTATTACACGAAACGCGATTTTAGAAATCGGCGAAAAACTTGGATATGACGTAAGAGAAGAATTATTTACAAGGCATGATGTATATGTAGCTGATGAAGTGTTTTTAACAGGAACAGCTGCTGAAGTAATTGCTGTTACGACAGTAGATGGAAGAACGATTGGTTTAGGTAGAACAGGGCCACATACGAATCGTTTATTAGAAGAATTCCGTAAATTAGTTGTAGAAGATGGAGAGAAAATTTACGAAGAAAATAAAGTTGGATAATAGCTCTTATGACATGATAAAGCGTTGATAGGGAGGAGTAGTTGACTGTGAAGCCTCACAGAGAGTCGGTGGTTGCTGGAAACCGATGGTTCACGTCGACGAACATCACCCTTGAGTGCTAAGCTGAAACGTTTGTTTAGGCTTAGACGGTAGCTCCGTTATTAGCTAGACTCATATCCCGAGTCACTGAGGCAAGAGTAATCTTGCAAAGAAGGGTGGTACCGCGAAATCTTTCGTCCCTTCAGCACATAGCTGGAGTGTGGACGTAGGATTTTTTTATTTTATAAATGTTTTAAAAAAGGGGGCTTATAAGAAAAATGTCTTCAAAAACGGAAGAGAAACTGGCAACTGGTGCACAGCTATTGTTAGAAGCGCTAGAAAAGGAAGGAGTAGAGGTGATTTTTGGTTATCCAGGTGGTGCGGTTTTACCTCTATATGATGCGCTTTATGATTGTGAAATTCCGCATATTTTAACGAGGCATGAGCAAGGTGCAATTCATGCTGCTGAAGGATATGCAAGAATTACAGGAAATCCAGGAGTGGTAATTGCAACAAGTGGACCGGGTGCTACAAATGTTATTACTGGTCTAGCTGACGCGATGATTGATTCATTGCCACTTGTTGTATTTACAGGGCAAGTAGCAACAACGTTAATCGGAAGTGATGCTTTTCAAGAAGCAGATATTATGGGACTTACGATGCCGGTGACAAAACATAATTATCAAGTGCGAAAAGCATCGGATTTACCCCGAATTATTAAAGAAGCATTTCATATCGCTAGAACAGGAAGACCGGGCCCAGTCGTAATTGACCTTCCGAAAGATATGGTAGTAGAGCAAGGTGAGCGATGTAGCGACGTACAAATGGATTTACCAGGATACCAGCCTAATTATGAACCGAATCTACTACAAATAAACAAATTATTACAAGCGATTGAGGTCTCAAAAAAGCCATTAATTTTAGCTGGAGCAGGTGTATTGCATGCGAAAGCATCGAAAGAATTAACAAGTTTTGCTCGCAAATATCATATTCCAGTTGTTCATACATTACTTGGTCTTGGTGGGTTTCCACCAGATGATGAACTATTTCTAGGGATGGGAGGAATGCACGGTTCATACACCGCAAATATGGCGTTATATGAATGTGACTTACTTATTAATATAGGTGCAAGGTTTGATGATCGTCTTACTGGGAATTTAGCTTATTTTGCTAAAGAAGCGATTGTCGCACATATAGATATTGATCCAGCGGAAATTGGGAAAAATGTGCCGACTGAAATCCCTATTGTTGCGAGTGCAAAGCAAGCATTAGAGGCTCTACTTACTTTTAAAGAAGGGGAAGTACATCACAATGATTGGCTTTCGTTATTGAATAGTAGAAAAGAAAAATACCCTCTTTCTTACAAAGAACATGCAGAGCGTATTAAACCTCAATATGCAATTGATATGCTATACGAAATTACGAAAGGAGAAGCGATTGTAACGACAGATGTTGGGCAACATCAAATGTGGGCAGCTCAATATTATCCGCTGAAAAACCCAGATAGATGGGTAACCTCTGGGGGGTTGGGAACAATGGGCTTCGGGTTTCCAGCAGCAATAGGTGCACAAATCGCAAAGCCTGAAGAACTAGTTATTGCAATTGTCGGTGATGCTGGATTTCAAATGACCTTGCAAGAACTTAGTGTGTTAAAAGAGCATTCTTTACCAGTTAAAGTTTTTATTTTAAATAATGAAGCTTTAGGGATGGTAAGACAATGGCAAGAGGAATTTTATAATGGGCGATATTCGCACTCCTTACTTTCATGCCAACCAGATTTTGTTGCGCTTGCCAATGCTTATGGCATAAAAGGTGTTCGTATTGAAGACCCACTTCTTGCAAAGCAACAATTACAGTATGCAATTGAGTTAAGAGAGCCTGTTGTAATTGATTGCCGCGTACTTCAATCCGAAAAGGTAATGCCGATGGTTGCCCCAGGAAAAGGCGTTCATCAAATGGAGGGAGTGGAGAAAAGGTGAAGAGAATTGTAACAGCGACAGTTCGAAATCAAAGCGGTGTGTTAAATCGAATTACAGGTGTTATGACACGTAGACATTTTAATATTGAAAGTATTTCAGTAGGTCATACGGAATCATCGAATATTTCGAGAATGACGATTGTTGTACACGTTGAAAATGAACAGCAAGTTGAGCAGTTAATTAAACAACTTCATAAGCAAATCGATGTACTGAAAGTATCAGATATTACAGAAGAAGCGATGATTGCTAGAGAACTTGCACTTATTAAAGTAGCAACGTCTGTAGCAAGAGCAGAATTATATAGTTTAATTGAACCGTTCCGAGCCGCTGTAATAGACGTTGGGAAGGATTCCATAGTGGTGCAAGTAACAGGTACCCAGGAGAAAGTAGAAGCGTTAATTGAATTACTTCGTCCATATGGTTTGAAAGAAATTGCTAGAACAGGTGTAACAGCATTTACACGTAGTATGAAAAAACAAGATAAACAAGTTATGTTAATTCAATAATTATTTAAAAAATAGGGGGAAATGAAAATGGCGAAAGTTTATTATGAAAAAGACGTAACGGTAAATGTATTAAAGGAAAAGAAAGTAGCAATCATCGGATATGGATCGCAAGGCCATGCGCATGCGCAAAACTTACGTGATAACGGATTTGATGTGGTAGTAGGACTGAGGAAAGGGAAGTCATGGGATAAGGCGAAAGAAGACGGTTTTTCTGTATATACAGTAGCGGAAGCAGCAGAAAAAGCAGATGTAGTAATGATTCTACTACCTGATGAATTACAGCCGGAAGTATATGAAGCTGAAATTGCACCAAACTTACAAGGCGGCAATTCTCTCGTTTTCGCGCATGGATTTAATGTTCACTTTGATCAAGTAAAACCGCCAGCTAATGTAGATGTATTTCTAGTAGCACCGAAAGGTCCAGGACATCTAGTACGTCGTACGTTTGCGGAAGGGGGAGCTGTTCCTGCATTATTTGCAGTATATCAAGATGCAACAGGAGTTGCGACTGAAAAGGCACTTTCATATGCAGATGGAATTGGGGCGACGAGAGCAGGTGTATTAGAAACAACGTTTAAAGAAGAAACAGAAACAGATTTATTTGGAGAGCAAGCTGTACTTTGCGGCGGAGTGACTGCACTAGTAAAAGCTGGGTTTGAAACGTTAGTTGATGCTGGTTATCAACCGGAAGTTGCATATTTTGAATGTTTACATGAACTAAAACTAATCGTTGACCTTATGTATGAAGGCGGACTTGAAAATATGAGATATTCAGTTTCAGATACAGCGCAGTGGGGCGACTTCGTATCAGGACCACGCGTTGTAACGGAAGATACGAAGAAAGCGATGGGTGCAGTGCTAACAGAAATTCAAGATGGTACATTTGCAAGAGGCTGGATCGCAGAGCATAAAGCAGGAAAACCAAATTTCCATGCGACAAATGAAAAAGAAAATGAACATGAAATCGAAGTAGTTGGACGTAAATTACGTGAAATGATGCCGTTTGTACAGCCGCGAGTAAAGGCAGGGGTCAAATAATATGAAGCAAATTTTGTTCATGGATACGACGCTACGTGATGGCGAACAATCACCAGGAGTTAATTTAAATGAACAAGAGAAATTACAGATTGCGAGGCAACTAGAGAGACTTGGTATTAATGTAATGGAAGCTGGATTCGCAGCAGCTTCTGAAGGTGATTTTCAATCGGTAAAACGTATCGCAAATACCATTCAAAATGCTACGGTTATGAGTTTAGCTAGAGCGAAAGAAAGTGATATTCGAAGAGCCTATGACGCAGTGAAAGGTGCTGTCTCTCCTCGATTACACGTATTTTTAGCTACGAGTGACATTCATATGAAATATAAGCTTTGTATGTCAAAAGAAGATGTATTAGATAGCATTCATCGCTCGGTTACACTCGGGAAATCACTATTTCCAACAGTTCAATTTTCAGCAGAAGATGCAACAAGAACATCGAGAGCATTTTTAGCTGAAGCAGTAGAAGTCGCGATTCGCGCAGGAGCGAATGTAATCAATATTCCTGATACAGTTGGATATACGAATCCTGAAGAATACTATTCTCTTTTTAAATACTTACAAGAATCCGTTCCTTCTTATGAAAAAGCAATTTTTTCTTGTCATTGCCACGATGATCTTGGAATGGCAGTAGCGAACTCGTTAGCAGCGGTTGAAGGCGGAGCGTTACAAGTAGAAGGAACCATTAACGGAATTGGAGAAAGAGCAGGAAATGCGGCGCTAGAAGAAGTCGCGGTTGCTCTCCATATTAGAAAAGATTTCTATGAAGCAGAATCCTCTATGACATTAAAAGAAATTAAAGCGACGAGTACGTTAGTAAGTCGGTTAACGGGTATGGTTGTACCGAAAAATAAGGCAATTGTTGGAGCAAACGCTTTTGCTCACGAATCAGGTATTCATCAAGACGGTGTATTAAAAGAAGTAACGACGTATGAAATTATTGAACCATCGCTGATTGGAGAGTCACAAAATCTATTTGTATTAGGAAAGCATTCCGGGCGCCATGCGTTTACTGAAAAAATGAAAGAACTTGGTTATGAGTTTACAAAAGAAGAACGAGATGTGGTGTTTGAAGCATTTAAAAACTTGGCTGACCGTAAAAAAGAAATTACAGAAGAAGATTTACGTGCGCTTATGCTTGGTGAAGCAGCATTTGCGGCCCAGCAATATAGCATTACTCAATTGCAAGTACATTTCGTATCAAATAGTACACAGTGTGCAACGGTTGTACTAAAAGATGAGGAAGGAAATATGTACGAAGATGCAGCAACTGGTTCTGGAAGTATTGAAGCGATCTATAATGCAATTCAAAGAATTTTAGGATTAGAATGTGACTTAGCGGATTATCGCATACAATCTATAACGCAAGGTCAAGATGCACTTGCACATGTTCATGTTGAATTAAAAGAAGGAACTCATCAAGTATCAGGTTTTGGTGTTGCGCAAGACGTATTAGAAGCATCGGCGAGAGCGTATGTTCATGCGGCCGGAAAATTAAAATCTTTTATTACTCTTGTGAAGTAACTGTTTGATAAGTGAGGGGATCGTCCCTTACTTATCAAAATATATTTCTGAAAATTCAGATAAAAAGGAGTGTTTTAATTGGAAAAACGTATCGTTTGTTTAGCGGGTGATGGTGTTGGTCCGGAAATTATGGAAAGCGCGAAGGAAGTATTGCATATGGTAGAGAGGCTATATGGACATCACTTTCATTTACAAGATGAGTACTTTGGCGGAGCGGCTATCGATTTAAATGGGCAACCATTACCACAGCGAACACTTGCCGCTTGTTTAGCAAGTGATGCGGTTTTACTTGGAGCGGTTGGTGGACCGCGGTGGGATGATGCGAAAGAAAGGCCAGAGAAAGGATTATTAGCTTTAAGAAAAGGACTTGGTGTATTTGCAAACGTTCGCCCTGTAACAGTAGAAAGCGCAACTGCACATTTATCGCCATTAAAAAACGCAGATGAAATTGACTTCGTTGTCGTTCGTGAACTAACAGGCGGTATTTATTTCTCTTATCCGAAAGAAAGAACGGAAGAATCGGCAACTGATACACTTACGTACCATCGTCATGAAATTGAACGTATCGTGTCGTATGCTTTTCAATTAGCGAGTAAGAGAGAGAAAAAAGTAACCTCTATTGATAAAGCGAATGTTTTAGAATCTAGTAAATTGTGGAGATCTGTTACAGAAGAAGTAGCTCTTCGTTATCCTAATGTTGAATTAGAGCACATTTTAGTAGATGCAGCTGCTATGGAGTTAATTCGAAACCCAAGGAGATTTGACGTTATCGTAACAGAAAATTTATTTGGTGATATTTTGAGCGACGAGGCTTCTGTATTAGCAGGGTCATTAGGAATGCTTCCATCAGCGAGCCATGCGGAAAACGGGCCGTCTTTATATGAGCCTATTCATGGATCAGCGCCAGATATTGCAGGTAAAAATAAAGCGAATCCAATTGCGATGATGCGTTCAGTAGCGATGATGCTTGGGCAATCATTTGGATTAACGAGAGAAGGGTATGCGATTGAAGAGGCAATTTCTGCAGTTCTTCAATCTGGGAAATGTACAGCTGATATTGGGGGGAATGAGACGACAACTTCATTTACGAGGGCAGTTATTCAAGAAATGGAAGAGCAGGCACTAGTAGGGAGAGGAAGATAATGGGGAAAAGGTTACTAGATAAGCTTTGGGAGAGACATGTAGTTGTAACGAATGAAAATGGATTGGATTTATTATATATCGATCTTCATCTCGTTCATGAAGTAACGTCACCGCAAGCCTTTGAAGGCTTGCGGCTTGCAAATCGAACTGTTCGGAGACCGGAATTAACGTTTGCAACGATGGATCATAATATTCCAACGAAAGATGTTTGGAATATTACCGATCGCATTGCGAAGCAGCAATTGGATACACTTCGTGACAATTGTAAACAATTTAAGGTGCGATTAGCCGATATTGGTGATGAAGAGCAAGGAATCGTTCACGTTATAGGACCAGAGCTTGGGCTCACACAACCGGGGAAAACGATTGTATGTGGTGATAGCCATACAGCAACCCACGGTGCTTTCGGTGCTTTAGCGTTTGGTATTGGTACGAGTGAAGTAGAACATGTATTAGCAACTCAAACGTTGTGGCAACGAAAACCGAAAGCGATGGGGATTGAATTAAAAGGAAAGTTACCGAAAGGCGTTTATGCAAAGGATATAATTTTGCATCTTCTCTCAAAGTACGGTGTAGCGGTTGGAACGGGTCATGTAATGGAATTCTACGGAGAGACGATTCGTGATATGGGTATGGAAGAGAGAATGACACTTTGCAATATGGCAATTGAAGGGGGAGCGAAAGCTGGCATCATTGCACCAGATGAGAAAACATTTTCTTATGTAAAAGGGCGTGAATATGCACCGAAAGACTATGAAACGTTTACGGGAAAATGGTCGGAGCTTTATACAGATTCAGATGCAATTTATGATTTACATATTTCGGTAGATGTTACGGATTTAGCACCGTATGTCACTTGGGGAACAAATCCTAGTATGGGTGTTCCTATTGATGAAAAATTACCAGAGAAGCATAACGAAAATGATGAAAGAGCATTTTCATATATGGGATTGAGCCCTGGGCAAAGTACGTTTGAAATTCCTGTTAAGCATGTCTTCATTGGTTCTTGTACAAATTCACGTTTATCTGACTTAGAAATTGCTGCATCTGTTGTAAAAGGGAAAAAGGTAAAAGAAGGTGTGCGAGCACTCGTTGTACCAGGATCAAAAAGTGTGAGAGAGCGGGCGATGCAAAAAGGCTTACATCGCATATTTGAAGAAGCGGGATTTGAATGGAGAGAGCCTGGATGTTCAATGTGTCTTGGGATGAATCCAGATCAAGTACCTGAAGGAGAACATTGTGCTTCTACTTCAAATCGTAATTTTGAAGGAAGGCAAGGGAAAGGAGCACGAACACATTTGGTAAGTCCAGCTATGGCTGCAGCAGCTGCGTTATATGGTCATTTTGTTGATATTAGAAAGGAGAGTTACGATGGAACCATTTCATATTCATAAAGGTACTGCCGCAGTACTTATGAATGATAACATTGATACAGATCAAATTATCCCGAAGCAATATTTGAAGAGAATTGAAAGGACGGGATTTGGAAAATATTTATTTGATGAGTGGCGTTACGATAATGAGCGCCATGAAAATCCTAATTTCCCCCTTAATGCACAAGAACGAAAAGGAGCAAGTATATTAATTACAGGTGATAATTTTGGATGTGGTTCTTCAAGAGAACATGCTCCGTGGGCGCTTGCGGATTATGGTTTCCGCGTTATTATCGCCGGAGGATTTGCAGATATTTTTTATATGAATTGTATGAAGAATGGTATGTTACCGATTGTAATGGATAAAGAGATGCGTGAACAACTTGCCAAAACGAATGCGAGAGATCAAATGGAAGTTGATTTAGAGAATGAAGTAATTATTACGAATACGCACAGGTTTCATTTTACAATCGAGAAAATGTGGAAAGAAAAATTATTAAATGGTCTAGATGAAATCAGCATTACGATGCAATACGAACGAGAAATTGGAGAGTATGAAAGAGAAATAGCCTTATATTAAGAAATAACGGAATATTAAAAATGTATTTACATTCAGAATTAACTGTTATATACTATGTGAAAATCAGAGGAGAAAGGGAGTAAGTATTATGAATATCGTGCAATCTATAAAAATGCTTACACAACTACATCATCATACATGAAACCCTTGAACCTAACGTGAAAACGTGTAGGCACAAGGGTTATTCCCGTTGTACCTACACTCTACTAAAGAGCCTTGTAGGTATTTTGTCTACAAGGCTCTTTTTATTTTCGGTTTGGGTGGATCGAATGGGCATAAATTAAAGAGGGAAAGGTGTGTGAAATGAGATGACAAAGTGGAAACGGGCAAATCCGAATGGAACGAGAGATTACTTATTCGAAGAATGTACGTTAATTGAAGAAGTGGAACAAAAATTAAGACGGACCTTTTTAGAGAGAGGTTATGAAGAAATAAGGACACCTACAATTGAATTTTATGATGTTTTTGCATTTCAAAACAGGCCGATAGATGAAGAAAAGATGTATAAATTTTTCGATGAAAAAGGACGGATTATCGTTTTACGCCCAGATATGACAATTCCTTTAGCAAGAGTAATTGGAACACAGAGAGGGGATATTCCTCTTAAAGTAACTTATAGCGGGAATGTATTTCGGGCGAATGAGTCCCTTACTGGGAAATATAATGAAATAGTGCAAAGTGGTATTGAAATTATCGGGATTGAAAATGTAAGGGCTGAAATTGAATGTGTGATAAGCGTAATTCAAGCACTTCAAAAATTAAAGGTGCAATCTTTCACAATTGAGATTGGGCAAGTGCAGTTATATAAATGTATCGTAAAAAAGCTCCCCATTAATGATGAAGAAGAGAAGTTACTTAGAACGTATATTGAAAGTAAAAATTATGCTGGACTCTCACACTTTATAGAAGAAAAGAAATTAAATCGGTGTGATGAAACAGTAAGGTTACTTGAGAAACTACCAAGGTTATTCGGGAGTTTAGATGTTGTTGAGGAAGCAGAAAAACTCGCCTCAAGTAATGAAATGAAAATGGCCATTGCGAGAGTGAAAGAAATATATGAAACAATTGAACAGTTAGGATATGGCTCTTACATATCAATTGATTTAGGTATGGTTCAACATTTGGATTATTATACGGGTGTTATTTTCAAAGGGTATATATATGAAATTGGAGAAGAGATTGTTAGTGGCGGAAGATATGATGAGTTAATTGGAAATTTTGGAGAGATGATGCCAGCGGTTGGGCTCGCGGTGCAAGTAAATCAAATAGTTAAGGCACTTCAAGAGCAGCAAGAACCATATAAACGAAAGAGAATAGATATTATGATTCATTATGAGTTAAATAGATTAGCAGAAGCGGAAAGGTTACGAAATTTACTTCAAAAGGACGGGAAGAATGCCCAGTTATCTTTATTCTCTAATTTAAACGATACTTTTCAATTTGCAAACAAGAATAAAATAATGACAGTCGTTGAGGCGAAGAGTGAGTCACTAGTGGAATATGTATGGAGAGAGAAATGGATCATCCAGAAAGAAGGGGAGGCTTCATGCGTAACATTCAAATTGCGTTAACGAAAGGAAGATTAGAAAAGCATGTTATTCCACTGTTTGAAAAAATTGGAATTGATTGTTCGGAGCTCAAAGATAAAGGAAGAAAACTTGTGTTTAAAAGTAAAAACACAAACATTTCATTTATTTTAGTGAAAGCGGTAGATGTTGCTACTTATGTAGAACATGGCGTAGCTGATATTGGAGTCGTTGGAAAAGATATATTAATGGAATTTGAGAAAGATATATATGAGATGGTCGATTTAGGAGTGGGCGTGTGTAAATTTTGTGTCGCTTCTATTCCTACGTATAATCCGAAGAGTTATCGAAAAAAACGAATTGCTACGAAATATCCGCACATTACTTCTACATATTTTCATGATAAAGGGGAGGATGTAGAAATTATTAAAATAGAAGGATCTGTAGAGATTGCTCCACTTCTAGGTTTGGCAGATGCAATTGTTGATATTGTTGAAACAGGAAAAACATTACAAGAAAACGGGTTAATTGTATTTGAGGAAATGTGCTCTATATCAGCTCGAATGATTGTGAATAAGGCTGCACTGAAAACTAAAAAAGACGAAATATTCTGCATTATAAATATGATGGAACAAGAAATTTTGTCAGGGAAATAGGGGGGACTTTAAATGGAGATAGTTTTTGAAGATTTCCAAGAGGCTTTATCGAAAATAAAATCGCTACGAGAAAGCGCTAATATAATAGAAGAAACTGTTCAAAGAAGTGTAAGTGAAATTGTTCAAAACGTAAGGGAGAGTAAAGATGAGGCTTTATCGTTCTATACAAAAAAATTTGATGGTGTAGAGACAAAAGATTTTCGTGTAAGTGAGGAAGAAATAAAACAAGCAAGTAAGTTTGTAGAACAAGCTTTTTTAGAAGCGTTAAAAGAGGCGAAGAAAAATATTATCTCGTATCACGAAAAGCAAAAAAGACAATCTATGTTTGATTGCGTGAGTGAAGGGGTAATTAGAGGGCAGCTTATTCGTCCGTTAGAAAATGTAGGTGTATATGTGCCGGGCGGGACTGCTTCGTATCCTTCATCAGTATTAATGAATGTATTGCCAGCAAAACTCGCAGGAGTGAAAAAAATTGTAATGGTAACACCGCCGAAGCAAGGAGGAATTGATCCGCATATTTTAGCTGCTGCAAGTCTTGCAGGTGTAGATGAAATATATATGGCCGGTGGTGCTCAAGTAATTGCTGCTCTAGCATATGGAACGGAATCGATTCCTAAAGTAGATAAAATAGTTGGACCAGGGAATTTATATGTCGCGCTAGCAAAGCGAGAAGTATATGGGATAGTCAATATCGATATGATTGCTGGACCATCAGAAATTGTAGTTATCGCAGATGAAACAGGAAATGCCGAATATATTGCTGCTGATTTATTATCACAGGCAGAACATGACGAGAGGGCAACAGCTATTTGTATTACAACAAATATAAAGCTTGCTAAAGAAGTAGAAAGAGAAATAGAAAGGCAGCTAGAGACGTTGCCTAGAAGTGAAATCGCTCGTGAATCCATAAAAAGAAATGGAGCAATTTTTATTGTCCCTTCTTTAGAAGAGGCGTTTCATTTATCAAATGAAATCGCTCCAGAACATTTAGAGTTACACATAAAAGAGCCAATGAATGCTCTAGCTTATGTAAAGCATGCTGGATCAATTTTTCTTGGTCCATATGCACCTGAACCGCTCGGAGATTATTTGGCGGGGCCGAATCACGTATTACCGACAAGTGGAACGGCAAGATTTTTTTCTCCGTTATCTGTCGATGATTTCGTAAAAAAATCAAGCTTCGTTTCGTATACGGAAGAAGCGTTAAGAAGTGTACAGCATCATATTGTAGAACTTGCAAATAAAGAAGGTTTACATGCACACGCAAGAGCAATCCAAATTAGGTTTAAGGAGGAAGAATAATGCGCGAGTCTAGTCAAGTACGTGAGACGACGGAAACAAAAATTAAATTAAGTTTGCAACTTGATGAAAGTACGAATGTTTCTGTGCAAACAGGAGTTGGATTTTTTGATCATATGCTAACTTTATTTGCTAGACACGGAAGATTTGGTTTGCAAATTGAAGCTGAAGGTGATGTATTCGTTGATGCTCATCATACGGTTGAAGATGTTGGAATTGTACTCGGAACTTGCTTGAAAGAATCATTGCAAAATAAAGAGGGGATTAACCGTTACGGCTCAGCGTATGTACCGATGGATGAATCTTTAGGATTTGTAGCGATTGATATAAGCGGGCGCTCATATATTGTATTTCAAGGTGAATTAACAAATCCAAAGCTAGGGGATTTTGACACAGAATTAACGGAAGAATTTTTTAGAGCAGTTGCTCATGCTGCAAATATTACGTTACATGCTCGCATTTTATACGGAAGCAATACACATCACAAAATTGAAGCTTTATTTAAAGCGTTCGGTCGAGCGCTTAGAGAGGCAGTCGATAAAAATGCCAATATTAATGGTGTAAATTCAACGAAAGGGATGTTGTAATTGATTGCAATTATAGATTATGGAATGGGAAATATTCGTAGTGTGGAACAAGCATTAAAATATATTGGAACAGAGTACATCATAACGGATGATAAAAAAGAAATATTGAGAAGTGATGGAGTTATTTTACCAGGAGTAGGCACATTTCCGAAAGCGATGGGTGTTTTAGAAGAAAAAGATTTAGTATGTGTGCTAAAAGAAGTTGGGAGTTTAGGAAAACCGCTTCTGGGTATTTGCTTAGGAATGCAGCTTTTATTTGAAAAAAGTGAGGAATTACAAAATTGTAACGGATTAAATTTATTGCCAGGTGTTATTCGAAAGTTAAAAGTTCCTTATAAAATTCCACATATGGGGTGGAATGAATTAAAAAAAGAAGGAGAAATATCGCTTTGGAATGGAGTAGAGGACGGTTCTTTCGTATATTATGTCCACTCTTATTATGCAGATTGTCCGAATGAAATTGTGTATGGGGCAAGTGAATATGGAGTGAAAGTACCTGGTTTTGTAGCAAAAGGAAATATATTTGGCGCACAGTTTCATCCTGAAAAAAGTGGGGAAATTGGGATGCGAATGTTAAAAAATTTCAAAGGGGTGGTAGAAGTATGGAAATCTTCCCAGCTATCGATATAAAAGAAGGACGATGCGTCAGGCTTTATCAAGGAGAGTTTAGTAAAGAAACGGTGATGAATGAAGATCCAGTCGCACAAGCAATCATATTTGAAAAACTTGGAGCGAAAATACTACACGTTGTTGATTTAGATGGAGCGATTATTGGGGAGTCAGTAAATTTACCTGTCATTGAAAAAATATGCAAGGCGGTACGTATTCCGGTGCAAATTGGAGGAGGAGTTCGGTCACTCGCGGCAGTGGAGAAGTTGTTGTCAGTAGGTGTAGAAAAAGTGATATTAGGAACGGCTGCCCTTTACGATAAATCATTTTTAGAAGAAGCGGTTCGTCTATATAAGGAGCAAATCATAGTTGGAATTGATGCGAAAAATGGTTTCGTAGCAACGAGGGGCTGGTTAGATGTGTCTGAAATTTCGTACATCGATTTAGCGAAGCAAATGGAAAGTGTAGGTGTTCAAACGATTGTGTTTACGGACATTTCAAAAGATGGGACACTTGCAGGACCAAATTTTGAGCAATTAGAGTTACTGCAAAAAAGCGTGGGTATTCGTGTGGTTGCATCTGGAGGTGTCGCATCTATTCAAGATGTGAAAAGATTAAATGATATGAACATATATGGCGTCATTATTGGGAAGGCGCTTTACGAGAAAACGATTGATTTAGAAAAAGTGTTACAGGTAACAAAACTATGTTAGCAAAACGAATTATTCCATGTCTAGATGTGAAAGAAGGGCGGGTAGTAAAGGGTGTGAATTTTATAGGGTTACAAGACGTCGGTGATCCTGTTGAAATAGCCGCATTATATAATGATGCGGGAGCAGATGAAATCGTATTTTTAGACATTACTGCGACGCATGAAGGGCGAAAAACGATTATAGATGTTGTAGAAAAAACTGCTTCAAAAGTATTCATACCTCTCACAGTTGGCGGGGGGATTTCAAGTGTTAAAGATATGTACAATTTACTAAGAGCTGGAGCAGATAAAGTTTCAATAAACTCAGCGGCAGTGAGAAATCCGAAGTTAATCCAGGAAGGTGCGGAGCATTTTGGCTCACAATGTATTGTCGTAGCAATCGATGCTAGAAAAGTAGCAGAAGATAAATGGAATGTATACGTAAATGGCGGAAGACTTAATACGGGAATGGATGCAATCGAATGGGCGAAGCACGTTGCCCAGCTCGGGGCAGGAGAAATTTTGTTGACGAGTATGGATGCAGATGGAACGAAAAATGGATATGATCTTCGTTTAACAGGAGCAATTTCAAACAGCGTTTCTGTTCCAGTAATCGCATCAGGGGGATGTGGTCATGTGAATCACATTATAGAAGTATTTCAAAAGACAACAGTTGATGCAGCATTAGCAGCATCAATCTTTCATTATGGTGAAGCGACTGTACAAGATGTAAAGAGAAAATTAAGAGAAGCAAACGTTGAGGTGCGGTTATGAAACCTAATTTTGCAAAAGGATTGATACCAGCTGTTGTTATCGAGGAAGATACGAAAGAAGTTTTAATGTTAGCTTATATGAATGAAGAAGCGTATGACAAGACGCTGGAAACGAAAAGAACATGGTTTTATTCCCGTTCGAGACAATCGTTATGGAATAAAGGAGGTACATCGGGAAATGTCCAATATGTGCAATCACTTTATTTAGACTGTGATCAAGATGCAATCGTTGTTGTCGTAAAGCAAGTAGGGCCTGCTTGCCATACGGGAGAAAAAACGTGTTTTCACTACAAAATTATATAGGGGGATACATATGGAAGATATCCTTAAGTTATTATTTGAAACAATTGAAGAACGAAAGAAAAATCCACTCTCTGAATCATATACGAATTATTTATTTTCAAAAGGTGAAGATAAAATTTTAAAGAAAATTGGTGAGGAGTGCACCGAAGTAATTATTGCGTCTAAAAATAATGATAAAGAAGAAATAGTAAAAGAAATGGTTGATGTGTTCTATCACTGTTTTGTTCTATTAGCCGAAAAAAATATTCCATTAGAAGATGTCATGCAAGAAATGAAAGAAAGAAATGGAAAGCTTTCGCGAGTAGGGGACAGAAGAGAAATAGATACATTATAAGGGGGAATATGGATGAAAGTGGACTATCACATTCATTTAGAAGAAGGGCCATATTCAATAGGGTGGCTAGCTAAAATAAATGATGCGCTACAATATTTTGAACCGCTTAAAGAAGAAAAACATTCTATGGAATGGCTTATGAAAACACAAGAACGCCTGCAAAGACGTGTGAAGGAAGGTCCATTTACAGCGAAATGGATTGATTTATATTTAGAAGAAGCTGTGCGAAAAGGTATAAAAGAAGTTGGTATTGTCGATCATTTATATCGTTTTCATGAAGCGAAAGGATATTATGAAAAGTATGTAGATATTAGTGATTCTAAGCTTGGTCGCCTGCAAAAAGAGTGGTTAGAACAAGTAAGAGTAACGTCTATTTATGATTTTACAAAGATGATTGAAGAGGCAAAGGAGCGATGGAGTAAACGAGGGATAACGCTCAAACTTGGAATTGAAGCGGATTATTTTATCGGGGGTGAACAAGAGTTAAAAGGTTTACTAGCATTAGGAGACTTTGATTATGTAATCGGTTCGGTCCATTTTATAGATGGATGGGGATTTGATAATCCAGATACGAAAGAGTATTTTGGTACGCATGAGTTACATACTTTATATCACGCGTTTTTCGCTACAGTTGAAAGTGCTGTTCGTTCCGAACTTTTTGATATTATAGCTCACCTCGATAACATAAAAGTATTTAATTATCGATTGGATGAGAATGAACAGCTTTCTTATTATAAGGAAATTGCTCGTGCGTTAGTGGAAACAAATACAGCAACAGAAATAAATGCGGGATTGTACTATCGATATCCTGTGCGCGAAATGTGCCCAAGTCCGCTTTATTTACAAGTATTAGCTAAGCATGGAGTTCCGATTACTCTATCCTCAGATGCCCATTATCCGAATGATTTAGGAAAGTATGTGGAAGAGAATATAAAGACATTACGCAATCATGATATTTCTCACATAGCTACATTTACGAAACGAGTAAGAACGATGAGATTGCTTGAAGAAGAAGGAATAATTTCAAAATGAAACACGATTTTTTGATGAAAATCACCCTTTTTGTTCAAAATAAGAAAGAATGAAAAGGAGGATAAAAAATGGCGAAACAACAAAATAAACAAAACGTACAAGCGGCAGATCAAGCCTATACTTCTGAAACAAATAATACTGCTAACTCAGTTATTGAGGAACAAATTAGCGATACAGTTGCAGAAGGAACAATCGATGCGAAGCTTGGGAAAGAATCGCAAGAAAAAGCGTAAAAAGAGGGGAGAGTTGCATCTCCTCTTTTTTTATGGAAAAGTGTCGATTTTCAAAACTATAATCAAATTCCTTGGTTTTTATATGTAGATTTCTTACAATGAAATATAAGAGATATCATATTTTGTATAGAAGAGGTGTTAGTAGTGGCGAAAATATTAGTAGCAGGGAAAATTCCAGAAATCGGATTAGAATTATTGAAAAATCATGATGTAGAAATGTACAATAAAGAAGAATTAATTAGTGTAGAAGAATTAGCAGAACGTGTAAAAGATAAAGATGCACTTTTAAGCTTACTTTCTACGAAGGTATCGAAAGAGGTTATTGACGCAGCACCAAACTTGAAAATTATCGCAAATTATGGTGCTGGTTACGATAATATTGATTACACATATGCTGGAGAAAAGGGTATTGCTGTTACAAATACGCCGAAAGTATCTACAGAGGCAACAGCAGAATTAACGTTTGCACTTCTTTTAGCAGCTGCACGTAGAATTCCTGAAGGTGATACGTTATGTCGTACAACTGGATTTAACGGATGGGCACCGTTATTCTTCTTGGGCCGCGAAGTGCACGGTAAGACAATCGGAATTATTGGCCTTGGGGAAATCGGGAAGGCAGTTGCAAAGCGTGCGAGAGCATTTGGAATGAATGTTTTATATACAGGACCAAATCGAAAGCCTGAAGCTGAAAGTGAACTGGAAGCGACATACGTAACGTTGGAAGAATTATTACAAACAGCGGACTTTATTACAATTAACTGTGCTTATAATCCGAAATTACATCATATGATTGATGAAGAACAGTTTAAAATGATGAAGAAAACAGCATATATTATAAATGCTTCACGTGGACCAATTATGAATGAATCAGCACTTGCTCATGCACTAAAAACGAATGAAATTGAAGGTGCAGCTCTTGACGTATTTGAATTTGAACCGAAAATTACAGAAGAGCTAAAAGGATTAAAGAATGTAGTACTTGCTCCTCACGTAGGAAATGCAACATTCGAAACACGTGATGCAATGGCTGAAATGGCAGTAAGAAATATTTTAGCTGTATTAAATGGTGAAGAACCTGTAACACCTGTAAATCAAAAAGTATTAGTTACAAAATAAAAAAGAAACCTTCCGAAATACGGAAGGTTTCTTTATTTTTCTTTATTCGCTTTTTTAGAAGGTCTTTGTCTAATAAATTGAGATAACATATACAAAATGTATAGTGGAATGGCAATGAATAAGAAAACAGAAATGTTGCCAAAACTTGTTTGGTACATTGTGATAATAATTCCAACTAAAAATAGTGTAATAATTATGCTATATCGTGGAATTGGTACATCTTTTAAACTTGGGATACGAACACGGCTCACCATTAAAAATGCGAACGTTACGAATACGGTAATGAGAACGATTTTTGGAATGGTATGTGAAAATAATGTTAAGAAAGCAACAAGCCCTCCTGCTGCAGTAATCGGAACTCCAGTGAAATATTTCATAGAAGTAGAAGATGGTGTTACATTAAATCGTGCTAAGCGATATGCTCCGAACAGAGGGAATAATCCCGCTATGTATAGTCCAATGATTCCGTAGTTGGAAAAAGATGTGTAATACATTAAAACAGCAGGTGCTGCGCCAAATGTTACAACATCCGCGAGTGAATCAAGCTCTTTTCCCATTTGTGAATCAACGCGTAATAAACGAGCGACACGACCATCAAGACTATCTAACATCATCCCGATCAGTACTAAAATAGCAGCTGATTTATAATATCCTAAAGATGCATAGCCGATTGACAAAAATCCGCTATATAAATTCCCGAGCGTAAATAAGTTTGGAATAGCTGCTCTATACAAAATCTGATCCCTTGCTTTCTGTTATAAATTCTTAATTAGTGTATGAAAGTTTACTTATTTTATCATACCATAAATTTCTTTCTCAAACGAAAAAAATTCCCAATTTGTGAAAGATTTGAAGTGTAAGTAAAAAAGAAGCAACTTTTCACAAAGTTGCTTCTAACATTATTCAAATTTCGTTGTCATCGTTCCAGTTTTATATCGATTGTTAGGATCGAACCGTAATAAATCTCCATAAATCAGTTTGTCAGAGAGTTTTAAATCTGTTTTTGCTTTTTCAATATACGGCTGACATAGCGCTACATCTGCCTCTTCACCGGAGCTTTTTTTGTAGCACATATTTTTTGTGTACACATAATCCTCTGTTACAAAACTACCATCGCGCATTACCATAAGAGGATCTTTTTCTTTTATAAATAAGTCAGTTCCAAATTCAACTGATTGATTCGTTTTAATACCAAGTAAATGAAGTAACGTTGGTTTAATATCAATTTGACCAGATACTTTAGAGATGACCTTCCCCTCTTGGCCAGGCACATGAATAATGAGAGGGACGCGTTGTAATTGCATAGAATCAAACGGTGTAATAGCGTCTTTCCCAAGGAACTGAGCCATAGCTGCATTATGGTTTTCAGAAATGCCGTAATGATCACCATAAATGACAATAACGGAATTATCATATAGTCCTTCGTCTTTCAATTGTTTAATAAATAATTTAAGAGCTTCATCCGTGTAACGAACGGTTGGGAAGTAGCGATTTAAAACACCACTTTCGGAATTAAATTCATCAACATATTGATCTTCTGGATTTAGAAGAAATGGAAAATGATTTGTTAAAGTAATAAATTTCGTATAGAACGGTTGTGGTAAAGATTTTAACTTTGGAATAGATTGCTCAAAGAACTCTTTATCTTTTAATCCCCAACCGACAGACATTTGTTCAGTGCCTGCGTAATCATTTAAATTAAAGTAACGATCATATCCAAGCGCTGGATACATTACGTCACGATTCCAAAACGTTTTATCGTTTGAATGGAAGACAGCAGAAGAATATCCGTATTTCTTTAATTGTTCTGGTGTGGCAGTGTATTCATTTGTTGCATGAGTAAAGAATACAGAACCACGGTCTAACGGATAAAGGGAATTTTCAACGATAAATTCAGCATCAGAAGTTTTACCTTGTCCCGTTTGATGATAGAAGTTATCGAAGTAAAAACTATCTTTTATAAACTCATTTAAAAATGGAGTAATCTCTTTTCCATTTATTTTTTTATTAATAACAAAACTTTGTGTAGATTCCATTGAAATTAAAATTACATTTTTACCTTTTGCAGCTCCAAATAAGTTTTTATCAACTTGCTTATCTTTTGAGTCTGTATAGTTTTTAATTTCAGAGAATCCATCGCCACTTGCAAATACACGCTCAGCTGAAGACTTAGATTGAAGTGTAATATCAAATAGATGATATGTGTATAACCCTAAATTTTTCACGACAGTTTGACGATCAAATGAGCGTGAGAACATTTGTGGTTTATATATAACTGAAACAACAATTTGTAGTGCTAATAATACTGTTACACCGCTAAAGAAAGTTCGCTTCTCAGAGCGAGAAAGGGGTGTTTTATCACCAAATGATGGGAATTTACGCGAAATAAACATTAAAATAATTGCGTCTGCAAATAAAAGTAATGTTTTATACGTAAAGAGTTCTTTTATACTCGTCCCTAAGTCAGCCATATTATTTGTTTGGAATAAAACAGGGAAAGTAACAAAATCGTTATAGAACCCGTAAAACATTGCATTTCCAAATAAAATAAATGACAGTATAAAACTAATTACAATAATAATTCGGTTTCGGTACTTAGATGCAAGTAAAGCGAAACCAAAAAATAAAAGTAACGAAGCTAGTGGATTAATAAAAAGCATAAACTCTTCAAAGAAGTTATCAATTCTAATATCAAATGCTAGCTTGTACACAATATATGTTTTTATCCATAATAAAACGACTGCAACTAGTGCAAATCGCAGTTTTGGAAACAGATTTTGTAGCATAATATACTCCTCTCCTAAAAGCATGACGGTTCTTGTGAGCCGGTTTGATTAGCGCCTCATTTTATATATACGAACAGTCCTTTGTTATTATGTTTATTATACTATGAGTATCATTATACGAAAATAAAAGAGAGTTGTGGGCTTTTTTATAATAATTGAGTAGAAAAAGGGCAGTGGGAGACAATAAAACGGAGTTTCTATGTATGATAATTATCGTGCGCAAAAAGAATCGAGTAATAAAACGGAGGTTATAATGCGAAAATTATTATATTTTATAGTATGCAGTAGTGTTATACTTTTTGCTTCACCGAGTGTGTCGGTAGCACAATATGATGCACCCCTTATGGAAGATGCCCTTTATTCTGTTTTATTTCCAAAAATAAATAAGGCAATTGAAAAACAATATGGGAGCTTGAAGCCTTATCAATGTCCTAAAATTATTAGTTTAAAAAAAGTGTATAGTGGTACATATTTATTTCAAGCGAGTATTGAAGTAACGAAGTATGAACAGGTTGGTGGGAAAATTGTTCCACCATTTGAGAAGGTAACGATTACATTTAATAACGAAGAGGGCGAATGGGAAGTGACAAAGGTTTCAGTAAAGCGCTTACCAAATGATACAAAATTAAACTGTAAAAAAACAATATAAAAAATTGTTTGACAAATAAAATGGTCCTTTGGTATTGTTAATAGCAACAATTAGATGTTTGAAAATTAAATAGACTTACCTCATCTACTCTCAAAGGTAGAGGCCGCGATAGGAAAGAGTAAGCTATGGGAGATTTAGTGGAATCTGTGATCATAGGTTGAAAGGGACTATTGCCGAAATATAAGAATAACCATCTTATTCATATATTGGGACTGCATTGAATAAATGTAGTACTGTCATAAGATTTATTTTATGAAGAGCTATTTGGAGATGTTGATGCGGTTTCTTATTTTGAGAAGATAACAACTCGTTTATTTTTTCAATATATATTTTTCCTAATAAGAAACGCGTGTGAACATTGTTCCGCGCGTTTTTTGTCTATCTAAAAGCGTGCTGCAATGAATAGAAGATTGGGGTTATGAGTTTTAGAGGAAATAAGGGAGGAATTTAAATGTATTTACACGGCACAAGCCGAATCAATGGGCAAGGACACTTAGAAATTGGTGGGTGCGATACGACGCAGCTAGCAAAACAATACGGAACACCACTTTATGTATACGATGAAGAGTCTATTCGAGGAAAGTGCCGCGCGTTTCATCGTGCTTTTAAAGAAAGTGGTTTCTCTTATCAAGTAGCATATGCAAGCAAGGCGTTCTTGTGCATGGAGATGTGCCGAGTAGCTCGTGAAGAGAATATGTCTTTAGATGTTGTTTCTGGAGGAGAATTATATACTGCGCTCCAAGCTGGTTTTCCGGCATCGCGTATTCATTTTCACGGAAATAATAAAACAGAAGAAGAAATGATTATGGCTCTTCAGGCGAATATCGGTTGTTTTGTAGTAGATAATTTCTTAGAATTAGAAATCTTGCACGATTTAGCAATGCAACATGGGAAATTTGTGAACATATTAATCCGTGTAACGCCTGGAGTAGAGGCACATACACACGAATATATAACAACAGGTCAAGAGGATTCGAAATTTGGATTTGGTGTTTCAAATGGTCAAGCGATGCAAGCAATTGAGCTTGCCTTGCAAAAATCAAATTATAATGTGCTAGGAATTCACTCGCACATCGGATCACAAATATTTGAAACGGCTGGATTTGTTCGAGCAATTGAAGTACTCCGCCAATTTTTAGAAGAAGTGAGAGAGCGAACACATTATGTGATGAAAGTATTAAATGTGGGCGGAGGTTTCGGTATACGTTATACGGATTCAGATACACCGTTAACACTTGAAACGTATGTGCACGCTGTAACAAGTACGATAAGAGAACAATTTACATTATGTGAATATCCGCTTCCAGAAGTATGGATTGAACCAGGTCGTAGTATCGTAGGTGATGCGGGAACAACACTTTATACAGTCGGAGCGGTGAAAGAGATTCCTGGCATTCGGAAATATGTTTCAGTCGATGGTGGAATGACAGATAATTTAAGACCAGCTCTATACGGAGCCCGTTATGAGGCGATGTTGGCGAATCGAGGGAATGATGAGAATGAGGAACTCGTTTCGATTGCTGGGAAATGCTGTGAAAGTGGAGATATGCTGATTTGGGATATTAACTTACCGCAAGTTGCTTCTTCTGATTTACTAGCAATTTCTTGTACGGGGGCATATGGGTACTCGATGGCGAATAATTATAATCGTATTCGTAGACCAGCTGTCGTCTTTGCGAAAGGCGGGACGTCACAAATTGTCGTAGAACGTGAAACATATGAAAATATCATTGGGAACGATCGCATACGTATTAAAGAGCTGGTGTGAATGAGAAAGAAGGAGTTGTCTAGTAAAGGCAACTCCTTTTAAAAAAAGAAAAATAATTAAATATATCGGAAAACTAGGATTGAAAAAAATCAGAATTGTGATAAAATACAAATACAAAGCTTATCAAGAGAAGCTGAGGGAACTGGCCCTACGAAGCTCGGCAACCTGCTTATAGAAAGCAAGGTGCTAAATCCAGCAAAATGGAATCCATTTTGAAAGATAAGGTAAAATATATTACCGAACAGTCTTTTCGAAATGGGAAAGATTTTTTTTATGAATAAAAAGGGGGGCTGTTTGCGTGAGCGTACGGGAGCATTTTGATGAAGTATCTGAGAAAATTCAAGCGATGCTTGCTGATATGAAATATGGTTCCATTACAATTGTTGTGCAAGATGGAAAAGTGATTCAATTAGAAAAAAGTGAAAAGGTTCGTTTAAAGTAAAAAGCGCTGACTAGAAAAACTAGAGGCGGTTTTAATCTATTTTTAATAGGTTAAAGCCGTCTTTTTGCTTTTACAGGGGGAAAAAACATGTTGACGTACGAAACGTGGAAAGAAAATAGTGTTTCATTTTCTGAAGAAGATGAAACGAAAGGCGCGCTATCAGTATTAAGTTGGGCTTATAAAGAATATAAAGATGAAATTGTATATGCATGTAGCTTTGGGGTGGAGGGAATGGTTTTATTGCATCTTATAAACCAAGTAAATCCATCTGCTAAAGTTGTATTTTTGGATACAAATGTTCATTTTCAAGAAACGTACGAATTAATTAAGAAGGTACGCGAGAGATTTCCTTCATTAAATATTATAGAAAAACAGCCAGAACTTACACTCGATGAACAAGCGAAGCTTCATGGAGAGAAGTTATGGGAAAGTAATCCGAATCTTTGCTGTAGTATTAGAAAAATTTTACCGTTAGAAAAATCATTAGCAGCGGAAAAAGCGTGGATATCAGGCTTAAGAAGGGAACAATCAGAAACGCGTAAGCATACACAGTTTATAAATCAAGATCGTCGTTTTCAATCTATTAAAGTTTGTCCGCTCATTCATTGGACTTGGAAAGAAGTTTGGCGATATGTATATAAACATAGTTTGCCGTATAACCCATTGCATGATGTTGGCTATCCGAGTATTGGGTGTGAGAAATGTACATTACCTGTAGGTGATGGTGGCAACTCAAGAGATGGAAGATGGGCTGGGAAAATGAAGACGGAATGTGGCCTTCACTTTCAATGAGATAGATTTTGAAATAAAGCTAAGAAGGGATATAAGAAGATGAGTACAACAAATGAATTAGTAAACCGCATTGATGAAACATATGAAATATCGAACATTGTAAAGGAAATCGAGATAGACAAAATTGCACTTAGTGATTTAGAACTTTTGGCGACAGGAGGATATAGCCCTCTTACAGGATTTTTAGGGGAGAGAGATTATGATTCAGTAGTAGAAACGCTTCGTTTAGCAAATGGTAGCGTATGGAGTATACCGATTACACTACCGGTAACAGAAGAAGTAGCGGAGAAACTGCAGGTTGGAGAGGAAGTAAAACTTGTCAACGCCGGAAATGTATATGGTGTTATTCAAATAGAAGATATTTTTGTACCAGATAAAGAAAAAGAAGCGTTACTTGTATATAAAACGACGGATGAAGCACATCCAGGGGTGAAAAAATTATATGAACGACCAAATGTTTACGTTGGAGGAGCTATTATTCTTACAAAACGCTTTGGAAATAATCCGTTTCCTTCTTATCATTTAGATCCAATTGAAACGAGAGAAGAATTTAAAAAACGCGCTTGGAAAACAGTAGTTGGATTTCAAACGAGAAACCCAGTACATCGTGCCCATGAGTATATTCAAAAATCTGCCCTTGAAATTGTAGATGGTCTCTTTTTAAATCCGCTCGTTGGGGAAACGAAGTCAGATGATATTCCTGCTGATGTAAGGATGGAAAGCTATGAAGTATTACTTCAAAACTATTATCCGAAAGATCGTGTCTTTTTAGGTGTATTTCCTGCAGCAATGCGTTACGCAGGACCAAGGGAAGCGATATTTCATGCACTAGTAAGAAAGAACTTTGGTTGTACCCACTTTATTGTAGGGCGTGATCATGCTGGGGTAGGAGACTATTACGGAACATATGAAGCGCAGGAAATCTTTACGAATTTTACAGTAGAAGAGTTAGGGATTACGCCGTTATTTTTTGAACATAGTTTTTACTGCACGAAATGTGAAGCAATGGCTTCAACGAAAACATGTCCGCATGGAAAAGAAGACCGTGTCATCTTATCGGGTACGAAAGTACGAGAAATGTTAAGGAATGGTGAGATTCCGCCAAGTACATTTAGTCGTAAAGAAGTAGTGGAAGTGCTAATTAAAGGTTTGAAAAAAGAAGTAGTAACAGAATAGGGAGAGAATGAGATGGATACGAATATTACTTGGCATACAGCTTCTGTTTCAAAAGATGAGAGAAGAGTGAAGAATGGGCATCACAGTTTTGTAGTTTGGTTTACTGGTTTATCAGCTTCGGGTAAATCTACAGTAGCGAATGCGGTTGCTCGCAAACTGTTTGAAAAGAATATCGGAAATTATGTGCTAGATGGGGATAATATTCGCCAAGGTTTAAATAAAGATTTAGGTTTTTCTGAAAGTGATCGCATGGAAAATATAAGACGTATTGGTGAAGTGGCGAAGTTATTTGTAGATCAAGGAACTGTTGTCCTTACAGCGTTTATTTCACCATTTCGAGTAGACCGAAAACAAGTTAGGGAACTATTAGCTGCAGATGAGTTTATAGAAGTGTTTGTAAAATGTCCAATTGAAGAGTGTGAGAAACGTGATCCGAAAGGACTTTATAAAAAGGCGAGAAAAGGTGATATTAAAGAGTTTACAGGTATCGATTCACCGTATGAGGAACCAAAACAAGCAGAATTAATTGTAGAAACGCACAAGTATTCTATTGAAGAATGTGCAGAGCAAATTGTGAAGTACTTACAAGAGCGTAGTTTCATATAGGGGGATAAAAGATGAGTTATGAAAAAGTGTGGGCTAATAATGAAAAATTAAATCAAACAGAGAAAAAGAAATTAGAGAAAGACGGATTAGAAATCTTTAATGATATTCCTTACTATGCGGAGAATGGATTTGAATCTATTCCGAAAGAAGAGTGGGACGCTTTTAAATGGGCGGGATTGTATTTGCAAAGACCGAAAGAAGCGGGCTATTTTATGATGCGTGTCAACATTCCTTCTGGAATTATTACAAATGCGCAGGCAGAGGTGCTGGCTTCCATTGCTGAAGATTATGGGCGTGATGTGTTAGATATTACGACAAGACAGGCGATTCAGTTTCATTGGTTAGAAATTGGGCAAATTCCGGATATTTTTAAGAGGTTAGCTAGAGTTGGTTTATCTTCAGCAGGGGCATGCGGTGATATTACGCGTAATATTACAGGAAATCCACTTGCTGGAATTGATGCGAATGAACTATTTGATACAACATCGATTGTTAAAGAAATATACGATTACTTCCAACATAATGAAGAGTTTTCTAATCTACCACGTAAATTCAAAATGTCTATTAGTTCTAACATTTATAATTCAGCAAATGCAGAGATTAACTGTGTGGCGTTTACACCTGCTACGAAAGAAATAAATGGTGAGGAAAAGGTTGGGTTTCATATAAAAATAGGCGGAGGATTATCAGCTCGTCCATACTTAGCGGAAGAATTAGATGTATTCGTTTTACCAGAAGAAGTGAAGGCAGTGTCGATTGCAATTGCTACTATATTCCGTGATTTTGGATATCGTGAAAAACGCCACTTAGCACGTTTGAAATTTCTTGTCGCTGACTGGGGCGTTGAGAAATTTAAAGAGAAACTAGTAGAATACACAGGCCCATTGCAAAGTAAAGGGGAAAGTGCTCTCAAAGGATGGAATGCAGGATACTTTTATGGCGTTCAAGATCAAAAACAAGCAGGATTAAAGTATGTCGGCTTTAATGTACCAGTAGGGCGTTTACACGCAGAGGAAATGTTTGAGATTGCAAGAATTGCAAAGAAATATGGAAACGGGCAAATTCGAACTTGTAACTCACAAAACTTCATTATTCCGAATGTTCCGCCAGAAAATGTTGCAGGATTATTAAGTGAACCGTTGTTTGAAGCAATTTCAGCAAATCCGAAATCGTTTATCGGTCATGCGGTTTCATGTACTGGCATTGAGTATTGTAATCTTGCGCTAGTAGAAACGAAAGAAAGATTACGCAAAATCGCAGAGTACTTAGATACACAAATTGCACTCGATGTTCCGGTTCGAATTCATATGGTAGGATGCCCGAACTCATGTGGTCAACGTCAAATTGCTGATATTGGTTTGCAAGGGATAAAACTGAAAACGAAGGAAAAGGGAATCGTTGAGGCGTTTGAAATATATGTGGGCGGAACACTATTAGACGGAGGAGCATATAACGAAAAGTTAAAAGGGAAAATAGATGGAGAAGATTTGCCGGATGTTCTCGTGTCCTTTTTAAGTTATTTCCAAAAGAATAAATTACTAGCCGAAACGTTTTATGATTTCGTAGGACGTGTTGGAGTGGAAGAATTACAAATTGTACTAAATCGTGTATTAGAAGAAGTAATAGCATCTTAGGAGGGGCAATATGGACTTATATCGATTTGAAGCTGTATTAGTAAATAGTATTGTTCCAATTGTTGTCGTTGCTCAGAGTGAAGAACAGGCATTTAAGCTTGCGGAAATTGAGCTTGAAAAACATTTTTTACCGTTACCAGAAGTGAAAGAGATTTCTTTGTTTGAAAAAAAGAAGATTCGAAAAGGGGCGGCATTTGTTATTCATGAGTAGAGAACATGTAATACGAAATAATAGTAACTTCCATTCGTGATTAGGAGTGGAAGTTTCATTTTATAGTAGAAATGAGGAGAGATTATGGGGAAGGTTTATATCGTCGGGGCGGGTCCTGGTGATCCGGATTTAATTACTGTTAAAGGGTTGAGATGCATCGAGAAGGCTGATGTTATATTGTACGACCGTCTCGTAAATAAAGAATTGCTTTCTCATGCAAAGCCTGAAGCGGATTTAATTTATTGCGGGAAACTCCCAAATTATCACACGATGAAGCAAGAGACAATTAACACATTTCTTATTAAATATGCGAAAAAAGGAAAAGTTGTAACGAGACTTAAGGGCGGAGATCCATTTGTATTTGGAAGAGGTGGAGAAGAAGCTGAAGCGTTAGCGAAGCAAAGTATCCCATTTGAAATTATTCCTGGTATTTCAGCTGGTATAGCTGCTCCTGCTTATGCTGGAATTCCAGTAACGCATCGCGATGCAAGTGCAAGTTTTGCTGTTGTGACAGGGCACCGGAAAGAAGGGGCTGAAGAGGAAGTGAAGTGGGAAAGTTTAGCGAAAGGTGTAGATACATTAGCGGTCTATATGGGGGTTAGTAATTTACCTTACATATGTGAACAACTAATAAAACATGGAAAAGATCAAAGTACACCTGCCGCTATCATTGAGTGGGGAACGACATCTATGCAACGTACTGTTACAGCGACGTTAGGAACAATTGTAGATGTTGCCAAAAAAGAACGAATTCAAAATCCAAGTATGATTGTTATTGGAGAAGTTGTCCGTTTTAGAGAAAAGATACATTGGTTTGAGAAACAAACGGAAAATGCATATCAAGTAAGCGGAGTATTGTAAAATGAAGGCTGTTATATATATATGTCATGGAAGCCGTTTGAAAGCAGCAAAAGAAGAAGCGGTTGCATTTATTACGTCATGTATGAACCGTGTAGAGGCAAATATTCAAGAAATTTGTTTTTTAGAGCTAGCGAATCCTTCTATTGAAGAAGGGTTTCGTACATGTGTGAAGCGTGGTGCTACAGAGATTGTCGCTATTCCTGTTTTTTTATTAGCGGCAGGACATGTAAAGAAAGATATTCCGTTTGAATTACGAAAGTTAAACGAGGAATATCCGGATATCAAAATAGTGTATGGTAATCCATTTGGTGTATCAGAAGTGCTTGTAAAAGCGGTATATAACGGAAGTGGTATTAAAGACTACAAAGAAGAAGTAACACTTTTGCTCGTTGCAAGAGGGAGTAGTGATCCGGAAACTTTACAAGACATAAAGTGGATTTCTTCTTTATTTCAAAAAGAAGAGAACATTAAAGAGGTGGAAGTTTGTTATTTAGCAGCCGCGGAGCCGAAGTTTGATGAGAGGTTGAAAGAAATTGTAGAACAAAAAGAACGGAACATTGTTGTGTTACCTTACTTATTATTTACAGGCTTACTCATGAAACATGTTGAGAAAGAAGTGCGTCAATATGAGTCGGAAGAGATAAAAATAAGTCCCTATTTAGGAAAGAATGTAGCGTTTCGAGAGATGTTAATTCAGAAAACAGAGGAAATATTGAAGGGAGATCAATATGTATCCACTTACAGTGCGAGTTGATAAGAAACGTGTTGTTGTCATTGGTGGAGGGAAAGTAGCGGGGTTTAAAATTATTCCTTTACTAAAACAAGGTGCGGATATTGTTGTAGTAAGTACAGAATTAGATGCAAATTTAGTGAAACTTGTAGAAGAAAAGCAAATTCGTTGGTATCAAAGAGAGTATGAGAAAAGTGATATTAAAGATGCTTTTTTAGTAGTTGCAGCGACTAGTGATTCGGTACTAAATGAACAGATTGCTGAAGATGCCGCAGTGAATCAATTGGTAAATGTTATTACGAATCCGGAAAGTGGAAATGTTCATTTTCCGGCGGCAATTCATCGTGGATTGCTTAATGTAGCTGTTTCTACTGGAGGGGCAAGTCCGAAACTTGCAAAAAAAATTCGTGATGATATCGCAAATAAATATGATGAGAAGTATGAATCGTATCTTGATTTTTTATATGAAGTTAGACTAAAAGTGAAAGAATTACAAGTAGAGAAAAGGCAAAAAAATATATTGTTACAAGAAGTATTAAAGTCGATATATGTTCAAAGTGAACAAAAAAGAGAGCTTTTTTTACAAGAATTAGAGAGGGGAATTTATATAGGATAGTGAGTGAATTGTGCTTTACAAATATAAAAATATAATTTATAATCACAAGTAACTTCAAAAGATGAAATCGATGAGCAAGAAGAGTACGTATATTTGATGCGTTCAGAGAGCTGGGGTAAGGTGTGAGCCCGGTACGATAAAATATACAGAATGGGCTTGCGAGAGGTATGCTGAACATTGCAGTAGGCAACCCGGGTTCCGCCGTTAAAAGGATAGGGTATCGGAATTTTCCTGTACCTGAACAAGTGGGATTTATTGATCCAATTGAGGTGGTACCACGGTATTCTATTACATATATCGTCCTCTACATGCATATTTGCGTGTAGGGGACTTTTTTATTTTCTAAAGGAGGTGTGCGAGTATGAAATGAAAGTGTATAATTGATAAAAGTTATAATATTCAGAAAAGGAGAATTTATGATGAAAGAAACACAGCAATGGACGTCGAAAATTGGCTTTGTACTCGCAGCAGCCGGAGCCGCAGTAGGTCTTGGTGCAATATGGAAGTTTCCATATGTTGCAGGTAATGGTGGGGGAGGCGCATTCTTCCTTGTATTCTTACTATTAACTTTATTTATTGGTATGCCTCTTCTTTTAGCTGAATTTGTTATTGGCCGTAGTACTCAAAAAGAGGCCGTTACAGCTTATAAAGTATTAGTACCGAATAGCAAGTTATATCCTTGGATTGGTCGTATGGGGGTTGTTACTTGTTTTAGCGTACTATCTTTTTATAGTGTTGTAGGTGGATGGATTTTACTTTATTTATACTATAGTGTCACAGGTAGTTTTTGGAACGGAGTAGTCGATTATGGACAATTGTTTGCTGAAACAATTTCAAATCCAGTAAGTGCGATTGGGGCGCAATTCATCTTTATGCTTTGTACCATTTTTGTTGTTAGTAAAGGTGTGGAAAAAGGCATAGAAAAAGCAAGTAAGTACATGATGCCGTTATTATTCATTTTATTTATTGCTATCATTATTCGTGCATTAACACTTGATGGTGCTATGGCTGGGGTAGAGTTCTTCTTAAAACCAGATTTTTCAAAGCTTACAGCAGATACGATTTTATATGCGATGGGGCAATCTTTCTTCTCACTAACGGTAGGTGCCTCGGTAATGGTAACGTATAGTTCGTATTTAAAGAAAGAAGAGCATTTAGCTAAATCAGCAACATCTATTGTAAGTTTAACTGTATTTATTACAGTACTTGCAGGGTTAGCGATTTTCCCAGCGATTTTCGCATTAGGAGTTAAACCGACAGAAGGACCAGGGCTACTGTTTATCGTTCTTCCTGCTGTCTTTGCAAAAATTCCATTTGGACAATTTTTCTTCATTATGTTTTTAGTTTTATTCTTCTTTGCGACTTTAACATCTGCGATTTCAATGCTTGAAATTGTAGTAGCATCTGTTGCGAAAGATAATGAGAAGAAGCGTCCGTCAGCTTCGTTATTAATTGGTATTCTTATTTTTGCAGTTGGAATTCCATCAGCGTTATCGTTTGGAATTATGAGTGATGTGAAAATATTTGGTAAGACATTCTTTGATTTCGTCGATTTTTCGGTAAGTAATGTATTACTGCCACTCGGAGTACTAGCCATTTCGCTATTTGTACCAAATAAAATGAGTAAAGAGCTATTAATGAAGGAATTAGAAGTTACGGAAACGAAAGGGAAAACATTGTTTAATATTTGGTTCTTCTTGCTTCGTTATGTTATTCCGGTAACTGTAATTATCGTATTTTTAAATGCGGTAGGCGTATTTAAAATATTTGCATAATAAAAAGACGGAGATTTCTCCGTCTTTTTATTATGTTGTAGAAGTATTTAATAAGCGATTATATGCTTTATAAGCTGTGACAACTGCGATAAATGATCCAATTAAAAATAACGCTGAGCCGCCGAATGTAAATAACCGGCCGATGTATGTTTCTCTAGCTTCTTCTATTTCTTCTTGTAATTGTGTATTCATATTTATCACCCCGCAAAATATAGGCATTTAGTTGTAGTTTATGTAAAATGCCTAAAAAGTGTGAAGTAGTAAAAAAAACTCGGTATGCACCGAGTTTTTTATAATCCGATATAAGGAGATGGATCAACTGCGTTTGTCTTACCGACATTCCATTCCCCAAGGTGAAGTTCGAAGTGTAAATGTTGTCCGTATGATTGGCCAGTGTTCCCCATAAATCCAAGTTGAGTGCCTTGTTTTACAGTTTGTCCATTAGATACAGAACGGCTACTCATATGTGCATATACAGTTGTATATGTTTTTCCGTTTATACGGTGAGATAAGTATACAACATTTCCGTAACTAGATGATAATTCTGAACGGATAACGACGCCATCTGCAGCAGCTACGATTGGCACTGTTCCTGAAGCTGCGATATCGATTCCTTTATGGTTATCTAAAGAACGTGTACCAAATCCTGAAGTTTTCGATCCAGCGGCAGGTTTAATAAATCCACCTTTGTTCGTATCTTGCGGTGTTGGTGCGGATTGTGTGCTTTCTTTAGCAGAAGCGGCTACCTGTTTTTTTGCTTCCTCAGCCTTACGTGCCTCTTCAGCTTTCCGCGCTTCTTCTGCACGTTTTTCTTCTTCAATTGCTTTTTGAACAGCTTGACGCTGGTTTTCTAAAATGCCTTTTGATTCTTCTAACCCTTCAATCTCTGAATCTACTTTTGCTACTTTCGTATGTAGATCGTTAATAAAAGTTTGTTGCTGTTGTTGGTTACTTTGTAATTCTTGCTGTTTTTGTTCTAATTTTTGCTCGGATTCTTTCAATTGCTGCTCTTTTTTCTCAACAGCTTCTTTTTCTGTCGTAACAGCATTCTGATCACTTGTTTGCTTTTTCACAATATCTGTATCGTTATTTAAAATTAAACTTACAGAATACATATTATCAACAAGATCAGCAATATTTGCAGAACTTGTTATTACTTCTGTAATGATACTCGTACGAGGCTTTTCTTGCATAGATTGTAGTCGTTGTTTAATAACTTCCTGTCGTGTATCTATGTTCGTTTGTAATTGCTCTATATGTTTCTTTTTTTCAGTAATAACTTGCTGTGTGTTGCTAATTTCTTTTTTTGTATCGTTTAATTCAGCTTCGTTTTTATTAATAGAAGTAGTTAATTCGTCGATTTTCTTTTGTAATTCCTGGATTTCTTTTTCTATTTGTTCTTTCTCAGCTGATTTATTTTGTAAGTCATTTTGTTTGCCTTCTAATTCGGATTGAATATTAGATAATTTATTCTCATTCGTTTCAGCGTATACGGGTGAAAGTAACGGGGAAACGAAAATCGTTCCAGCTGCTAAAACACTAAATGCTGCAAATTTCTTTTTCATGGTTGTCTTGCTCCTTTCCCTATGAATGTTATATATCATAAGAAGAAGAGTGTCTATCGTTGTAATCATAATGTAAAGAAAATTTTATAATTTTGCTAAGTTTTGTCGGAATTTAGTATCTTTTCGTAGTGTTTGTCATAAATTTAAAATTCTTGAATGTATAGAAAAAGATATCAATTTCTATATTTTTTTAAAAAAACATGGGAAATGATGGAGTTTTCCATAATGAAACAGTATTTTAAAAACCTACCAATCACTAGTGAGGAATCGATTTCATGTGAGGTTTTCTGACATGGAGTTTGTTTTTGTCAAGAAAATTATTTGCATTCGTGCAAACTTATTTTGTTGTCAGATTTTAAATTTTGATTTATGATTTTCAACAGGGACAAAATGTAGTGAATTGTCGAATAATATGTAATACTCTTAATTTCAAGTTTTATAGAGATAGAATGAGAGATAGAGTGACACATCGAAGAGGGGGTTACCACAAGTATGAAAAGAATAGGACTTGCATGGCAAATTTTAATAGGACTTGCGCTTGGTATTGCAGTTGGGGCGATTTTCTTTGGCAATCCGGAAGTGGTGAAGTACTTACAACCAATTGGTGATATTTTCATCCGATTAATTAAGATGATTGTTGTACCGATTGTTGTAGCGAGTATTGTTGTTGGGGTTGCTGGTGTTGGCGATGTTAAAAAGTTAGGTCGACTAGGCGGAAAAACAATTATTTACTTTGAAATTATTACAACGATTGCAATTGCTGTCGGTCTATTAATAGCAAACATTTTCCAACCTGGAAAAGGCGTTGATATGGATAAGTTAACAAAAACAGATATTTCTAAATATACACATACGACAGAGCAAGTACAAAGTCATTCGTTCGCAGATACGTTTGTAAATATTGTTCCGACGAACATTATGAAATCATTAGCTGAAGGTGATATGCTTGCTATTATCTTCTTCTCAGTATTATTTGGTTTAGGTGTAGCAGCAGTTGGTGAGCGTGGCAAACCAGTTCTACAATTTTTCCAAGGTGTAGCAGATGCAATGTTTTATGTAACGAACCAAGTTATGAAGTTTGCACCATTTGGTGTATTCGCATTAATTGGTGTTACAGTTTCTACATTCGGATTAGCTTCATTAATTCCATTAGGGAAATTACTCATTGTAGTATATGGGGCAATGATCTTCTTCGTTGTAGTTGTATTAGGACTTACAGCGAAAATCTTTGGAATAAACATTTTCCAATTCTTTAAGATTTTAAAAGACGAGCTGATCTTAGCGTATTCTACAGCAAGTTCAGAAACGGTTTTACCGAAAATTATGGAGAAAATGGAAAAGTTCGGTTGTCCGAAAGCAATTACATCTTTCGTTATTCCAACAGGTTATTCATTTAACTTAGATGGATCAACTTTATATCAAGCAATTGCGGCAATTTTCTTAGCTCAAATGTACGGTATTGAATTATCCATTACACAACAAATTACGTTATTACTTGTATTAATGGTTACATCAAAAGGTATCGCGGGTGTACCGGGCGTATCATTCGTTGTATTATTAGCAACACTTGGTACAGTAGGTATTCCAGCTGAAGGTTTAGCGTTTATTGCAGGTATTGACCGTATTCTTGATATGGCTCGTACAGCAGTTAACGTTGTAGGTAACTCTTTAGCGGCTGTAGTTATGTCTAAGTGGGAAGGTCAATATGACGCTGAAAAAGGACAAGCCTATTTAAAAGAGATATCTGAAAAGGGTCAAGCAGCTTAATTATAATATGAACAAGCTCTCACATAATATGTGGGGGCTTTTCTATATATAGAAGAGGAGCGGACGTAATGAAACGTAAATATGGTGACGGTTCTTCGTGGAAGCGACTAATAGAGAAGGATTATAGGGTTAAGCAAGTAGAGGATGGAATGTTAGGAATACTGGACATAAAAAAGGTGAGAGAACATAGTCATAAAGAATACAACGGTAAAAATCTTTGCATTGCAGGTGATGGGTATACATGGATGCAATATTTTATAAACGGCAAAAACTTTGCAATTACAGCTATGTTAGATGATCAGCAAAAATTAGTGCAATATTATATCGATGTGACGAAAGAATATAAAATAGACGAGCGTGGTTTACCTTATTTTGATGATTTATATTTAGATGTCGTATTGTTACCAAACGGTGAGATTTATGTATTAGATGAAGATGAGTTAGAGGATGCTTATAGAATGGACGATGTTAAGAAGGAAGAATATGAATTAGCTTGGCATACAACGAAGTGGATTATATCAGCGATAAAAAATGGAGAATTTTATTGGATCTCAGTATTGGATGAAGAAATTGAAAAGTTAAAATGATTGATGTATTCATATTTTTGTATAATTACCAAAAAAATCTATACAAAAAATAATTGACTTTTGTTTTGTAAGCGAGTAAAGTTAGGGAAGAAATTATTATTAAAAAATAAATATGAAACCTTCTTATAAAGAGAGGCGGAGGGACTGGCCCTACGATGCCTCGGCAGCGGACTCGATTTCAGAGTGCTGTGCCAAATCCAGCAAGCATGTGCTTGAAAGATGAGAAGAGTGTTTCTTATAGATGTATAAGACCTCTTCTCATCGGAAGAGGTCTTTTGTTATTCACTAGAAAAGGTTGAAAACTAGGGAGAGATGATACTTTGAAAGAAACGAGAGGAAATGGTTTAGCGTTATTACCACTTGGAATATTTTTGGCGCTATTTATTGGCTCTGGAATTATTACAGGTGATTTCTATAAATTGCCGATACTTGTAGCAATTTCAATTGCTGTAGGAATTGCTTTAGTGATGAATCGTAAAGAAAGCTTTAATGTGAAAGTAGAACGATTTGCTAAAGGTGCAGGAAATCCGGATATTATGATTATGGTATTAATTTTTGTACTTGCAGGGGCGTTTTCTGAAACAGCAAAAGGAATGGGCGGAGTTGATTCAACTGTTAATTTAGCGTTATCTATTTTGCCACCAGGATTTATCGTTGCTGGAATTTTTGTTATAGGGGCATTTATTTCATTAGCGATGGGAACTTCAATGGGAACAATTGCAGCACTAGCACCAATTGCTGTAGGTATTAGTGGGCAAACTGATATCTCAATTGCACTTGCGATGGCTACTGTTGTGGGCGGAGCGATGTTTGGTGATAATTTATCATTTATTTCAGATACAACAATTGCTGCTGTTCGTTCACAAGGAACAGAAATGAAAGATAAGTTTAAAACGAACTTTTTAATTGTATTACCAGCCGCTATTATTACAATTGTACTATTAGTAATAATTACTTTAGGAAGTGATACACAAGTTAAAGCCCATAGTTTTGACTGGATAAAGATTTTACCGTATGCAGGAGTACTTATTACCGCGCTACTTGGCTGGAATGTACTTATTGTGTTAACTGGTGGAACTGTATTATCTGGCGCTATCGGTCTTATAGATGGAAGTTACACGTTGGAGAGTTTCTTTAAAAGTGTAACGACTGGAATGGGCGGTATGATGGAGTTAGTATTACTTGCCATTTTAATCGGTGGTATGGTCGAACTAATCCAATATAATGGTGGTATTCAATATTTAATGAATCTTTTAACGCGTAATATTCGTTCGAAAAAAGGAGCAGAGTTCGGTATTGCTGGCTTAGTGAGTATGACGAATATGTGTACAGCAAATAATACAATCTCTATCATTTTTACAGGTCCGCTTGCGAAAAATATTGCAGATCAGTATGAAATTGATCCCCGTAAATCAGCGAGTGTACTGGATCTTTTCTCTTGTTGTGTACAAGGGTTAATCCCATATGGTGCTCAAATGTTAACAGCGGCAGGATTTGCTGCGTTATCTCCGGTCGAATTGTTACCATATGCATTTTATCCAATTTTAGTTGGAGTATGTGGAATCATTTCTATATTAATTGGTTTCCCGAGGTTTTCTAAAGTGGCGGAAAAAAAAGAGTATCATAAAACTGCATAACATAAAGAGACATTTATTATTAGCAGTTGAAAACGCTCGGAGAACATTCTCTGAGCGTTTTTTATTATTTATAAATCCTTTTTCAAATAGTAGTGCTTATAATCTCTTCCTACGTTATCGAGGATACCATACTCTTTATAACCGTATTTTTTATAGAAATCTAATGCTTGAAAGCTTAAAGTGTCAACTTTTATAAAATCACAATTTCTTTCTAAAGCGATTTTTTCTACTTCTAATAACAGTTTAGTTCCATACCCTAATGCACGTATATCTTCATCCATGATAAAAGAGTGAATCTCTAACCAATTCCAACAGACTTCACCTAATATCCCCCCGCGTATTTTACCATTTTCATCTTTAAGAAATAAATGAATCTCTAAGTATCTGTCTCTTAAATCAGATGGAAAGTGCTTTAAATTATATTCATAAAGCTGATTGTTTATATAGTTTTTAGCGGCGGTATTGATTTCTTTCGTAATGTGTAAATTCATGATATATCCCCTTTAATTTAAATATAGCTTTCTGATTTATTTTAACATAATTTTCTTAATGTTTTTTTAATGTAATTTAATAAACGTTTGTATGTATTGCTAATTTTTTGGACGCGCAAGTTGAGATTTTCATCCGTTATTGAATAAGAATTTTTCTGTATCTATACGCATCGCATACATGTTCGTTTTGCAAAAGGCTGAATTTAACTCAGTCTTAAGTCTGAGTTAAAAACGGTTCTTAAGCTCGTTATGAAAAAATGAAAAAATAGTTAAGATAAGAGTATCAAATCGAAGGGAGGCAAGCACAAGATGAAACAATTTCTAGCGTTTATCGCAGCCGGTATTTTGGCTTTAATTGCTCTTGGTAGTCTTGCTGGTATTGTAGGATTCGCCATTGGAGCAGGAGTTGTGTACTGGAGCTATAAATCATTTGTGCGAGCTAAATCATTCTTTGGAAAGTTAGCTTGGGGTATTGTTGGTTTAATCGGTTTGTCCATTGCACTTTCTCATTCCCCAGCATTAATCGGTATCGCAGCATTAGTAGTTTTATACTACGGATACCGTGAGTGGAAAAAAGGAAAAAATGTAGTTGTTGATTCTGCTCCAGAAAGTGCTAAACCATATAGCAACTTTGAAGATGAGTGGAACAAGTTAATGAAAAACTAATATAAAATAAATCAAATTATAAAGTAGAAGAGAGGAAGATTATAATGAAACAATCTTTATTCGGACGTGTACGCGATGCAATTTTAGCTGATTTTCATAATGTGTTAGATGAGAAAGAAAGAAAAAATCCAATTGCTATGTTAAACCAATATTTACGCGATAGTGAGCGTGAAATAACAAAAATTGAGAAATTAATTCAGCGTCATAAAACATTAAAATCTAACTTCGCTCGTGAGCTTGAGCAAGCACGTTATTTCGTTAATAAAAGATCAAAGCAAGCTATCATCGCACAAGAAGCAGGCGAATTGCAATTGCATGAACGTGCATTAGAAGAAGTAGCGTATTATGAAGGGCAAGTAACTCGCTTAGAAGAAATGTATGCTGGTGTTGTAGAGCAAATTGATGAGTTAGAGCGTCGTCTTTCAGAAATGAAAAATAAATTAAAAGAAATGAACGCAAAGCGTATGGAATTAATGGCACGTGAAAATATGGCGCATGCAAACCGCCGTATGAATACTGCTATGCATAAAATGGATGAAAATAATCCGTTCTTACGATTCGAAGAAATTGAAGATCACATTCGTGACATAGAGCTTCGTATAAATGAAGAGCATGAGCGTGATACATTTGATATGAAAATTGCAAAACTAGAGAGTGAAATGAAAGAGAAAAATGAAGTATCGTTAACGAAAGAAGTAACAAAATAATTGTAGTATATAATAAAACAGGCTTATGATATAGTGATAGGAGAAAAGGTGTTGGAAAGCAATGCCTTTTCTTCTATGTATATGTGACAAGGAGGGGGGAGCTGAAATGAAGAAGCAATTTTCAAAAACACAATTTATGGGGATGCTCCTCATCATATTTGGATTCGGTCTTTTTCTTGATATGATACTTGGACATTTTGAACCAGGTGGTCTAATATTTGCATTTATTATGATTATGTTTGGAAGACATTATCGAAAAAAGAACCGTTATGTAAGAGGGAATGTATTTTTATTTGTCGGTGGTATTGTCTTCTTATTCTTCTTATTTTCATCAGCGGCATTCGTACTTGTTGTGTTTGCTTGTTTAGCTTTAATTGGTTATCAACTTATTCAACAAGGACATCGGCAAAAAGCAATGAAAGTTGAAATTAAAGAACAGGGATATATAAATGAAGAAAAACAAATATATCGTACAGAACCGTATATAAAAAATATGTTTGTAGGTAATGTACGAATGATGGATCATATTTATGAAATAGAGGATATTAACGTCCAATATGGTGCTTGTGACGTCGAGATTGATTTAACAACTGCTATGATTCCAGAGGGAGAAACGGTTATTGTGATTCGGGGCGTCGTTGGTAATATTCGCTTATATGTACCATATGATATTGAATTGTCTTTAAATCATTCTGTTATTGTTGGGCGAGTGCTCCTGCCAGGACACGAAGAAACTGGATTTAACCGTAATGTTACGTTTAGAACAGAACAGTATAAAGAAGCCCCTCGTCGTATTAAAATTATTTCTTCGCTTGTCGTAGGCGATACGGAAGTGAGGAAAGTATAATGAAAAAACAAAGGAATATTTCGTGGATGTATATTCGTTATTCTATGTTGTCCTCTGTGAGTATCGCACTTATTTGTACAATTGTATATGTATGGAAAAGCGAGCAACAAGTTTATGATTTACTCTGGAAAGAATCCATTGCTTCTGTTCCAATTGGCTTGTTTATTATGAGTACGAGTCTTCTTATCGGAGGAATTGTAGGATATGCAATCGGTTATTATATAGAACAGCGTATACAAGGATTAAATACTTTTCTATTTGAAGTAGAGCGAGGGAATTTTCCGAGTGATGTTTCATTTACTGCGGACGATGAATTTCATGAAGTGGAACGAAAAGTAATTGGTCTTGCTCGTCGCTTAGAGGAGCAAGCTGGGCTATTTCAAAAAGTAACGAATGAACGAGCCCATTGGAATGAAGAGATGAGACAAGAAGCGATTTCTCAAGAAAGGCATCGATTAGCGAGAGAGCTACATGATTCTGTAAGTCAGCAGCTTTTTGCAATGTCGATGATGATGTCAGCCATTAATGAGCAAGCAGCTGAAATTCCAGACACGACGAAAAAACAGTTGCAGCTTGTTGAGAATATGGTTGTAAATGCACAATCAGAAATGAGAGCATTGCTCCTTCATTTACGCCCAGTGCAGTTAGAAGGTAAGAAACTAACTGAGGGTATAGAAGAATTATTAACAGAACTGTCTAGAAAGCAACATATGAAAATTGAATGGTTAATTGAACCGATTCAATTAAAAAAAGGTGTAGAGGATCATTTATTCCGTATTGTACAAGAGGCGCTGTCTAATACTTTACGGCATGCGAAGGCAAAGAAAACCGAAGTACGCCTTCGGAAAATTGATCAATATGCGATTTTGAAAATTATTGATGACGGTGTTGGGTTTAAAGTTGGTGTTAATAAGGCTGGTTCATACGGTTTAAGGTCAATGCAAGAGCGAGTTCATGAAATTGGTGGTACATTAAAAGTTCTTAGTTTTCCGAATAAAGGTACGCAAATAGAAGTGAAAGTACCTATTATGATTGAGAGAGGGGGAGAATCATGATAAAAGTATTACTAGTTGATGATCATGAAATGGTTCGAATGGGTGTATCAGCATATTTATCAACGCAGCCAGATATTGAAGTAGTTGGAGAAGCTGAAAATGGAAGAAAAGGTTCAGAGTTAGCTTTGCAATTAAGACCGGATATTATTTTAATGGACCTTGTTATGGATGAGATGGACGGGGTTGAAGCGACACGTGCTATTATTCAAGAATGGCCAGAAGCGAAAATTGTAGTTGTCACGAGCTTTTTAGATGATGAAAAGTTATATCCTGTTATTGAGGCGGGGGCGACAAGTTATTTATTAAAAACATCAAGAGCGAGTGATATTGCAGATGCTGTAAGAGCTACTTATGATGGGGAAACGGTATTAGAGCCGAAAGTTACTGGCAAAATGATGTCTCGTATGCGTCAGAAGAAAGAACAACCTTTGCATGAGGAGTTAACAGAAAGAGAGTCTGAAATTTTGTTATTAATTGCAGAGGGGAAAAGTAATCAAGAGATTGCAGATGAGTTGTTTATTGCCCTTAAAACAGTAAAGACACATGTGAGTAATATATTAAATAAGCTAAATGTAAGTGACCGGACACAGGCGGTTATTTATGCGTTTAGACACCAATTGACGAAATAAGAAGGAAGCTTTGACTATATATGGTCAAAGCTTTTTATTGACGGTTATTTATGTAAGCGTTATCATTAAGGTGTTAACAGTACATACAAAGGGGAGAGAGTGTATGTTAGTTCAAACGATATTTGGAATGGATGAAACGAAAAAATTAGGTAACTATGTGAATGCGTTGCAAGCACTTTGTGAACAATATGATATTGAAACAGATCGTATTGCAATTATTGAGGCAACAGAAGAATATTATTTATTTCTAGTGAAGCAAGAAGATTGCTATGATGTTGTAAAAGTAGAAACAGTGGATACGAATATTGATTACTATACGAAAGCTTATAAAGTAAGTAGCTTTAATCATACTTCTTATCAAATGTAAAAAACTCCCGAAATGGGAGTTTTTTTATGATACTTTCGATTCAGGTGAATGCCCCGTTAATGGTACTGTTTTTGCACGACTTAATTTTGCGATAGCAAAACCGATAATAGCCCCAACTAACGCTGGTACTAACCAGCCAATTCCTTCATTATATAATGGAATAAACTCAAAATAAGATGTGATAAATGAAACAGGAATATTCCCTTGTTTTAATCCGTCAAAAACGCTAACAACTGCTGTTCCGATTAAAGCACATACATAAACAGATCGATAGCCACCGAAGTATTTATGAAGTAATGATAATAACACGAGTACAATTGCAACTGGATATACAACAAGTAAAATAGGAACAGAGATGGCGATAATTTTTGTTAAACCTAAGTTGGCAACTAATAATCCTAACAAGCAAATGACACTTGCTAACATTTTGTATGAAAATTTTGTCAATAATGTTGAGAAGTATTGACTGCACGCAGATACAAGTCCAACGCATGTTGTTAAGCAAGCAAGTGTAACGATAAGAGATAACAGAATTAGACCATATGGACCGAATAATTGTTGTACGATAACGGTAAGTAGCTGTCCTCCATTTTTTGCGTATCCGAGAGAGACACTAGTTGTACCGAGCCAGCCAAGTGCACCATATACAAGTACGAGACCAGTAGCGGCAATAAGTCCTGCTTTTGCTGTAGCGATGGCAATTGATTTACGATCACTCACACCTTTTGAGCGAATTGCATTTACAACGATAATCCCAAATGCAAGTGCTGAAATGGTATCCATCGTTAAGTATCCTTCCATAAAACCTTTGAAAATTGGAGAAGTTTGATACTCTTGCATGGCTGGTCCAGATTGCCCGAGGGGTGTAAATACACTCTTAACGAATAATAAAAAAATAGAGAGTAATAAAATAGGTGTTAATACACTTCCGATACGATCGACGAGCTTAGAAGGGTTCAAACTAAGCCAAAATACGATAGAAAAGAAGATGACTGTGTATAAAAATAGCACTAGGCTGCTAGAGCGAATAGTTTCTGGTAAGAAAGAACTAACCCCCATTTCATAAGCGACATTAGCAACACGTGGGATGCCCATAGATGGACCGATTGCAATGTATACAACTACCGTAAAGAATATTCCGAATAATGGGTGAACATGACTTGCAAGTTGTTGCATTCCATTTCCTGATAGAGAAATAGCGATAACAGTAAGTAGTGGTAAGCCGACTCCTGTTAGTAAAAAACCAATCATTGCTGGCCAAAAGTTTTCACCAGCATTTTGTCCAAGCATTGGAGGGAAAATTAAATTTCCTGCCCCAAAAAATAAAGAAAATAGCATAAGGCCTGTGAAAAAAACATGTTTTTTTGATACAGTGTTCATTGTTTTTCCTCCTTTTTTGTAAATTCATTGTAAGAACACAAAAAACTCGTCCCTAAAGAAAGGGACGAGTTATAATTACCCGCGATACCACCCTAATTTATACATGTAGAAATAAATCTATATGTATACGGCTTTGCAACGTACAACATGATACGTGTTCCTTGTAACGGGGGACATCCGGTAAGAACTTACTTTAGCATTCGGTTCTACTTCTCGGAGATGATTTTCGGTTAAGCACTGAACGTTGGCTTTCAGCAAATCGCCAACTCTCTGGGGAACAGTCCTATAACGTACTCGTTCTCGTCAATGAATTTTAATTCAAGTATTCTGACAGTATTTTCACACGTTTTTTTTAGAAAGTCAACATATTTTTTGGGAAATAGACTTTCCTGTAGAAATATAGCTGAGAATATAAGGGTTAATACTATTTGTAAAAATGCTGTAAAACATTATAGAGAATTGTAAAGATTATGGAGAAAATCGATATTTATAGGAGTAAGGAAGGAATTGTTTGAATTTGCAGAGAATAATACAACAATCCACTTGCTGGAAAGAACAAACCAAAAGAGGTGACTGAAATGCTTGCGATGGGAGTATTATTTGGCATTATTGCTATAATTGGTTTTATGTGGTTATATTATTCGCGTTCGTTTAAACAAGCAGAAGTTTTACTCTTTCAAAAAGGTAGTTTGTTGACAAATCAGTCTAGATATTTAGTATGTCCGAAGTGTGGAAGTGCACAGGCCAGGAGTGGAGGATATCAAGAGTGTTGCAAAATTAGATTATGAAAGAAGGAAGCCTCACATTACTTTGTGAGGCTTCCTTCCTTACAATTTTTTCGCGCTCCAAATTGTCCAACGATCTCTTTCGATGATAGGAGAGACGTTTTGTAATGCCGTTTGGATATGATGTAGAAGTTGAGAAAGTTCATTATCTGTTAGTTCATATAGAATGGATCGGCCTGTTCGAGGAGATAAATCTTGTAGCAAAGCCTCTACAGAATCATGTACTTTTCGTACTTCCCATTGTGTTTGTATGGGGAACACTTGAAGAGAATATTGTTGTAATTCTTGCTGAATAGTAGTGGTTTTTGGTCTTCTTTTCGCTTCTGTTTCAATGAGTTTTGGAAAGACAGAGAAAAAATATCCACGAAGGTGTTCAGGACTTCCTGGAATTGTACAATCTTCAATAGTTCGGTCTTGTAAAATAAGTATACCGTCTTTTTTTAATATGCGAGAAGCCTCTCGTATAAATGTGGGAATATCATGTAAATGATGAATGACTGCACGAGAAATGACAAGGTCGAATGTTTCATTAGGGAATGAGATATTATGTGCATCACCGTGAATGAATGAAATGTTTGGGAAGTCGTTACAATTTTCTTTTGCAGCTTGTAATATTTCTTTTGAAAAATCAAGCCCAACAACACTTTTGGCTCCCATAAGAGCAAGTTCTTTCGTGTAAATGCCGCCACCACAACCTATATCAATTACTTGTTTATTTTGCACATCTACAATATTGTTTATTGTTTCCTGCCATGAAATATGTGCGTTACGACTTGCATACGTATACTTATTATTTGCATCATGAAAATTAATGGACATTGTAAAATCCTCCCTTCATTGTATAGTATAGCTCATTCTATATAATGTAACGTTTTTGTTTTATGTATGAGAATTATAAGAATTTCTTATTGGAAAAGGAGAATCGATTTGAAAGGAAAATATTTAATGGTTTTATGTGTTATTTTACTCGCGTCGTGTGGTCAAGCAGAGCAAAAGAAAGAATCGAAACAAGTAGAGGAGACAGTGAATGAAGTGAAAGAACCATTACAAATAACTGTTATACAAAAAGGTACAGAAGAAAAAAAATTAAAGAAAATAGATGCGGAGTTAGTGGTGGATATTATAAACAAAGCGGAAAAACAAGAAGTAACGGGTAGTTTTGGTGAACCGGAATATGAAATACAAATTAGTAGTGATGGAAAAAAAGAAACATATTATGCATGGTTAAGAGGAGAAGATCGCCGAGGATGGATTCAATATAAGAAAGATATGTATATGCTTAACGAAAAAGATACGGAAAAGCTTTTGGCTATCTTTCCAAAGATTCCAGAACAAAAAGAAGATGAGATGCAGGTAGGGCCTTTAACGGAAATAACGAAAAAAGATTTGCAGATTACTGCGTTTCATATTAAAGCGGGTGATCAAAAAATGAATTATACAGTACGTTATACGATTTCACAATCACTATATAATAAGTTAGCGAAGGAACAAGAATATTATTTGCAATTAATTTTCCCGGAAAAGGTTCAAAAATTAATTGGCGCAAAAGAGAGTGAAATAATTTCAGCTGAAAAAGTAAAGGAAGGGTATAAACAGTATGAGTTGAATGTTACTGTTCCGATAAAAGATGCTTCAGAATCACAATTAAAATCACTAGAAACCTATTATGATAATCACGATTTACAAATATTAAATAGTAAGAAAGAAAAAGTAGGAGCATTTCAAAACATTATTCAAATTGTTAAAGAGTATGGTGAAAAAATGAATTTACAAAGATAAAGTGAAATTTTAATCAGTGGGGGCATCCCCCGCTGATTCTTACTGCCCGTAAATAGAGGGTAGTAAGAATCATAAAGTCTATATGGCCTTTCCTAGGAAATGATAATAGAGGGGAAAGATCCCCTCTATTATTTTGCTTTTGCAGATGGCTCATTCATTGATTTTCGTGTAATTAGAAAGGAAATCATAAGAGCGGAAAGAATAATAAGGGCTATAAATAAGTGATTTGGCAACCAATCTAATAATAATACGTAGCTGATGGTATAAAAAATAAGAGTTGAAGCTAAAAACGATAGAGCGCCTATCATAAGAGATTGTAATTTCATTTGTATTTACCTCCTTTTATTTTTATTTTTGGCTAAAAATGGATGGAATAAACATTATTTCTAACAATAGAAAAAAATATGTCATAATAGAGAAAAAGAATAAGTTTTGATGAGTGTATATGACTCAATAAAGCGAGATAAAGGAGAGGAATATGAAAAATAATAAAAAAGGATTATGGGGAGTTATAGTTGCAATAGGGTTATTTTTACTATCTAAGTTAAAATGGGTATTTGCAATTTTTAAGTTAGCAAAATTTTCAACAGTATTTAGTATGTTTTTATCGCTTGGTGCATACGCAGTCATATATGGTTGGAAGTTTGGGGTAGCACTCGTATATTTATTGTTTGTACATGAGATGGGGCATTTATGGGCAGCGAGAAAGAAAGGGATACCAACATCGCCAGCAATCTTCATACCATTTATGGGAGCTCTTATTGGGATGAAAGAGATGCCGAAAAATGCAAAAGATGAAGCTTACATTGCATATATGGGACCTCTTTTCGGATTGCTTTCATTTTTACCCGCGATCCCACTGTATATAATCACGAAAGAGCCGTTTTGGGCGCTTATTATTTTACTTGGAAGTATGATTAATTTCTTTAACTTAATTCCAGTTTCTCCATTAGATGGTGGACGAATAATTTCAGTTGTAAGCACGAAAATTTGGGGGGCAGGGCTAGTTTTACTACTCGGCTATTCTATTTACTTCAAGAGTATTTTAGGAGGATTTATTTTTATTATCGGCTGTATGGAACTATATAGAGTAATAAAGAGAGATGAGCCGATTAAGGAATTAGGATATAAAATCGATGGAATGAAAGAATATGTTACTAGGCTTGAAGAGGAATTAAAAGAAACTGATGCGGTGCATCGAACGATTTATATGATTCACCATGAAATGAATGTATTAAGACAAAGAGAACGTGAAAAAGAATTAAAAACAGGAGAACTTCAAAAGATTGAAGTGCTAGAGTACCTTTTACCAAAATTTGAGCCACTTGATTATGTCCCATATGAAGATGAAAAAGAAATGCATACAATTCATATAAGAGAAGCATTTGAAATGTCAGAAAGAAAATTAAATGAATGGGAAACAGAAAAGGAACAACAAGAAAATTATTATAAAGTCGATACGAAAACGAAATGGACAGTATTTGCTTGTTATATCGGATTAATGGCTATACTCGGTTATACAGCTTATGAAGGTTATGTTGTTTTACAAGAGCATTTACCAAGGAGAAGTTTGTAGAAAAATAGTGTCGAAATGAAAAGGAGGATTTAAACAGGAATTACATTTCTGCGAGAGAATGTTACAAGTGTAACAGTACATTGTAATATTCATAGTAGAAAAGGAGTTCTGTATATGAAGAAATTGTTAAGTGTATTGGTAGCTATTACTGTAATGGCAATAGCGAGCTATAGTCTTATGAAAGTACTATTGTATTATGCGAATAAGTCTGCTGGAGTAAATACAGTAGCACAAATAGAAGATGTGCAAGAGAAGAAGAAGACACTCGAATTTGTTCGTACGACACATGAAAGTTATAATAATTTCTTGAACTACGGTAAGGCAGAGAAATATACAGATGGGGATTGGAAACATTTTAAACAATGGTTTCAAGAGCAAGAACCTTCTTTAAAAAATATACATAAAGAAATAAAAAATGAAAAAATAAAACGCGATGTGAATAGAAGTTATGAAATTGTAAAAAAAGGTGTGGGGCTTCAGAATATTGAGTATGTAGTCTATGCTCATCGCGTATATCATGACTTGGATATACTTGTAAATAAATATAAAGGTGAGACGAATGTATGGGGGTATACCGAGTTTGGAGATGGGCAGAATATACAAGTAATTGAACAAGCGATACAAACGAAGTAGTAGGCTAGCTAGAATTCTAGTTAGCCTTTTTTTGAGCCCAATTAATGAGGCTAATAATTAGTAGCGTATGGGAGCACGCCACTAGTTAAAATTTATTTAATATGTTTTTGTTCATATATTTTTCACAAAAACACCATGTTAATAGTGATTAAAATCACAATATGTATTATACAATTCAGTTAAACTAAAAACAGTTAAGGAAATAGAGGAGTGGGATACAATGTTAAATGCAAAAACAATTGAAATCGTAAAGTCAACAGTACCGTTATTACAAGAAAAAGGCGTTGAAATTACAACGAGATTTTATCAAATTTTATTTTCGGAACATCCGGAGTTATTGAATATTTTTAACCATACGAATCAGAAAAAGGGAAGACAACAACAAGCGTTAGCAAATGCTGTATATGCAGCTGCAATGTACATTGATAATTTAGAAGCTATTATTCCAGTTGTAAAACAAATCGGTCATAAGCATAGAAGTTTAGGTATTAAAGCAGAGCATTATCCAATAGTAGGTACATGCTTACTACGAGCGATTAAAGAGGTCGCAGGCGCACCTGATGAAGTTTTAAATGCATGGGGAGAAGCGTATGGCGTCATTGCTGATGCATTCATTAGCATTGAAGCGGGTATGTATGAAGAAGCTGCACATAAAGAAGGTGGATGGAAAGATTTCCGCAACTTTATGATTGTTAAAAAAGTGAAGGAAAGCGATGTTATTACATCATTTTATTTAAAACCTGAAGATGGCGGGAAAGTTTCTTCATTCATCCCAGGACAATATGTAACGATTCAAATAAATATTGAAGGTGAAACATATACGCATAATCGTCAATATAGCTTATCTGATGCTCCTGGAAAAGAATATTATCGTATTAGTGTAAAGAAAGAAAAAGGTGTAGATACACCAGATGGTAAAGTATCTAATTACTTACATGATCATGTAGGGGAAGGAGATGTCTTACCAGTAAGTGCACCAGCGGGAGATTTCGTATTAAATATGGAGTCAACATTACCTGTCGTACTAATTAGTGGTGGAGTAGGTATTACACCGATGATGAGTATGTTAAATACGTTAATTGAACAAGAATCAAAGCGTAATGTATGCTTTGTTCATGCGGCGATAAATAGTAATACACATGCGATGAAAGAGCATGTTGAGACAGTAGAAAAAGAGTATGAACAAGTTAAAGCATATACTTGCTATTCTTCACCGACAGAGCAAGATGTGGAAATGAAGAATTTTGATCAAGAAGGATTCATTGAACGTGAATGGTTACAAACTATTATTCCAACGACTGAAGCAGAATTTTATTTCTGCGGTCCAGTACCATTTATGAAACATATAAATACTGCATTAATTGATTTGGGTGTTAAACAAGAGAACATTCATTATGAATTTTTCGGTCCCGCAGCAAGCTTACAATAGGTTAACGTTGCCAAGCAAAAAAACGAGGTATTATTTTACCTCGTTTTTTGCTTGTTCTCTAAGTAAGCGATTTACTGTTTCGCGGCGTACACCTATGAGCTGACCAATTTCAGTTTGTGTTAATATTTCATAAATAGGGATGTCACCTAAATAAAAGGTGAACCACTCTTGTAAACGATGAAGGCGCTCTTTAGGAGAGACAGTTGTCAATTGATCGATACGCTGTTGCATCATTCTTAACTTCGATTGTAATTGTATAGCGATATTTTCATATGATGCAGGATTTGCCTGAAGTTTGTCGTACCATTCATTGCTAATTATAGGCTCAACTTCTGTTTTCATTAAAGCGATAGCTGTACCGTGATATTCCTTCGGTGAAATTAAAGAATGGTGAGGTATCGTTTCACCAGGAACGATAATATTAAATAAAAATGGTGTTCCGTCTTCTTCTAACCGAATAACTTTTAATAAACCTGTTTTTATAAAATATAATGGACCGTCCTCACCTTGACGGAATAATACATCTCCCTTATGTAGAATCAATGTTAGCCCTCCATTAAAACATTTCTATTTCTTATATTTTAGCGTATATGTATAAAGACAATATGCTTTTTAAACAGCAATTTCATTGACGAAATGTATGCTATTACAGTAGTATACTATTTAGTGTGTAATAGTACTAGCAATGAATACGCTGTAGGGGGTTTAGTATATTGTTAGATGCGATGAAGATGACGGATATGAGAATTCCGGCGAATGCTATCATTCATGTAGAAGAGATGAAAGGTGGAGTCGTTTTATCCGTTGAAATAGACGGCCAAATTATTTATACGATGGCTTATGATGAAGAAACAGATAGTTATGCTGAATTATATGATCGAAACGATAAGAGGGCGTGCCAAGTACATGAAGACTTTATGGGATGGTCACTTCTTCACTAAAAAGATGTCAATATGACATCTTTTTTTATTGAATCGATAGATTATACAAAGAAATGAAATATAAGGATAAAATTTGTAATAAATGATTTTGCATTGTTAGCGCTTTGTAACTGTAAGATAACTGTTTTTTCGCTATCATAAAGATAACAGTCATAGCTATAGGAGTGATCAACTTGAAGAAATTACATATTTCAAATTTTATGCTATTAAGTGTTTGTTTAGTTTTATTTGTTCTCCTAGGAGCCTTTTTATATTCATGTGTATAAGAAAAAACGCATTCTAGAAAGAACGCGTTATAAAAATGAAGTAATGATTAATCTAGTTCCAAGAATAATTAATGTGATACGTAATAAATTAATTACTGCATTACCGCTTAATTTTGTGTTAATATAAGCCCCGATTTTTCCGCCAATCCATGCACCAGGAATAAGAATTAATGCATAAGCCCAGCTGACATTTCCTAGAGAGATGTGAGTTAAAGAACTTACAATTGCTGAGAGAAATACGATAAACATTGAAGTTGCTACAGCAATGTGTGCTGGGAACGCAAAAAGGAGCATCATCGCTGGCACAAGTAAGGCACCACCACCGATTCCAAATAATCCGGATATAAATCCAACTATAAAGGCAATAAAGATAGCGAGAAATGGTGGAAATTGATAGTCTACAGTATTTCCTTCGTTATCTGTAAAAGATCGCTTAATTACAGTCATATTTGATAGGGAAAGAGGTTTCAATTTGTCTCGTAGTATAAGAAGAATGGAGACGAATATAAGAAAAATCCCAAAGTATAAAGAAAATGTATCTTGGTTTAAAAATTTGTTTGCCCATGATCCGATAATACCACCAGGGCCACTCCCGATAAATAAAATAAGTCCACTTTTATAATCTACCCGTTTATGTTTCATATAAGTAAGGGTAGAAGCCAGCCCTGTAAAAACGACTGTTACCATAGAAGTTCCTACTGCGAGTTGTGGTGATAAACTGTGTAATCCAATTAATAACGGAACGATAATAATTCCGCCTCCAAGTCCGACTAGGCTCCCGACTGTCCCGGCGATTAATCCGATGAAAAGTAACATGATGTATTCCAAAATTGCCAACTCCTCTATATAACTTATCCATCAATCATTATACACGCTTTTTAATAAGAAATAGGCTTGTTCACAAAAAAGTCGTCTTCCTAGAAAAATAAGGAAGACGACTTTTGATTAAAAGATTAAGTGTAATAAGTAGTAAAATAATGCAGCTAAAGAAGCTGAAATAGGAAGTGTAATAACCCATGTAATTAACATGCGTTTTGCAGTTCCCCATTTTACACCTTTCACGCGATGTGAAGCACCAACTCCTAAAATAGAAGAAGAGATAACGTGCGTCGTACTAACCGGTAAGTGAATAAATGTTGCGCCGAAAATAACAAGTGATGATGATAAATCGGCAGCTACACCATTTACAGGACGAATTTTCATAATTTGTCCACCGACAGTTTTAATAATTTTCCAACCACCGACAGAAGTACCAAGACCCATTGCGATTGCACAAGATAATTGTACCCAGAAAGGGATATCGCCAGAAGTATGATAGTTATTGGCCATAAGAGCCATCGTAATGATTCCCATTGCTTTTTGTGCATCATTCGTACCGTGCGTATAAGCTTGCAATGCAGCGGTGAAAATCTGGAATATACGGAAGTTCTTGTTCGTTTTCGTTAAGTTAAAGTTTTTAAATACCACTTTAAAAATACTATATACGATGTAACCAATAACAAAAGCGATGATCGGTGAAATGATTAAAGCTTCAAGAATTTTTATAAACCCTTTATAGTTTAATGCGCTAATACCAGCAGCAGCAATTGCTGCACCAGCGATTGCGCCAATGATTGCATGCGAAGAACTACTTGGAATGCCATAGTACCAAGTGATCAAATTCCAGACTATTGCCGCAAGCAAAGCAGCTAAAATTACAAGAGAACCATTTTGCAAAGCAAACGGGTCAACAATATCTTTTGTAATCGTTTTTGCTACACCTGTAAATGTCATCGCACCTAAAAAGTTCATAATAGCTGCCATAACAATTGCATGTCTAGGCTTTAGAGCTTTCGTTGAAACAGCCGTTGCAATAGCGTTTGCTGTATCGTGAAATCCATTGATAAAGTCAAAAGCTAAAGCGCAAATGACTACTAAAACGGTCAGTATCAAGAGTGTATCCATGATCAAACTCCTTACGCGTTCTTCATAATGATTGTTTCTAATACGTTTGCAACGCTTTGACAGCTATCAGCTACTTCTTCAAGCTCTTCGTAAATCTCTTTAAATTGAATAATCTTAATCGGATCTTTCTCACGAGAGAATAAGTGCTTAATCGCATGACGGCGAATATCATCACATTGTGACTCGTAATCCTTAATCTTGATCGCATTTGTACGAATATCGACTAATTTCTTTTTAGAAAGTAGTTCAACAGAATTTGCAATCTCAATCGCACATTGATTAATTGCTTCAACGAATTTAATCATGTATTCATCAGCTTCTGTAATAGAATACATTTCGAATAGACCAGCACTGTGATCTAATCCGTCTAATACATCATCCATACTCATTGCAAGTTGTAGGATGTCTTCACGTTCAATAGGAGTAATAAACGCTTTGTTTAGCTCCATAATGATTTCGTGAATGAATGAGTCACCTTTTGACTCATACTCTTTCATGCGCATAGAAAACTCTTTTAAATCGCTAGCATTTTTAATTTTATACTCCACGAAAAACTGCGCGCCTTCTTTTAAATTTTCGGAAACGTTCATAAGCATTTCAGAAAATTTATCTTTTTTTGATTTAAAGACCATTATTGTTACCCCCACAAAAGTAATATATGTAAAATATATTGGCTAATCAATTCTAACAAAAAACTGTCGTTTTTTAAAACATTTTATCGAAAAGTTTACAAAAACTTAACATAACTCTCATTGTTGTATTAATAATATTAATACTCAACGATGAATATCTTACTTGTAGAATGTCCTTTTCTTGCAAAAAGTATGAATGTGAAAGAAAAGCTTTACACTATAGGAACGACTACGTTATTATAATAAATTTAAAAGGAGGTATATTCTTCCTTTTAAAAAGAAGAGTGTAAACAAATGAAGGAAGTGAACCAATGAAATTGAAGAACACTCACTTTAAAAAAACGCTTGAGTGGTTCAATAAGAGGAAGAAACTACGCAATTCATTAATTGTACTGGGAAGTTTACTTGCTACTCTATTTATTGTTGTAAATATAATAATTTCCATTCAAGATATATCTGAATTAAAACAAGCTGTTCCACAACCGACTTTAATTTATGATGCAAATAATGAAGTTGCGACTAAATTAGCTTCTTCTAAAACAGAAGGGGTCAAAAGGAAAGATATTCCTGATATTATGGTTCAAGCAATTGTTGCAGTAGAAGATAAGGAATTTTTTAGTCATCATGGTATTTACTATAGTGGAATTATAAGTGCTGTATTTAAGAACATTACAGCCGGTGAAGTTGTGGCAGGTGGTAGTACAATTACACAGCAACTTGCGAAAAATGTATTTTTAACGCAAGACCGTACATTCTCGCGTAAAATAAAGGAATACTTTCTAACGAAAAAAATAGAACGTACTTATACGAAAGATGAAATTGTTGAAATGTATATGAATCAAATTTATTTTGGTGAAGGTGCTTGGGGGATAAAAAGAGCAGCTAAATCTTATTTTGATAAAGAAGTAAAAGACTTAACGATTTCAGAAGCCGCAACGATTGCAGGATTAATTAAAGCGCCATCTGCGTATTCGCCGTATAAAAACTTTAATAAATCAATTGAAAGACGTAATGTCGTATTAGGTTTAATGAAGGAGCAAGGATATATTTCTGAAGAACAATATAATCAGGAGAAAGAATCAGGTCTTGTATTACGACGTGGTGTTGACGATAAATATAAGGGGAAATATTCTCAATACGTAGATTATATTGTTAGAGAAGCGATGGACAAGTATGAATTAACACAAAATGAAATTTTAGCAGGTGGCTATCGTATTTATACGGAACTTGACTCGAAAAAACAACAAGCGGTTGAAGATGTTGTGAATAATGATAGTTATTTTAAAGATAGTGGCTCAGATCAGCTTATGCAAACTGGAGTGGTCCTTATGAATCCAAAAACTGGCGGTGTTCCGGCTTTAGTTGGAGGCAGAGGTCCTTATCAATTTTTGCAGTTTAATCATGCAACACAATTAAAAAGACAGCCAGGTTCAACGTTAAAGCCTCTTGCAGTGTATGTACCAGCGTTAGAACAAGGATATGAAGTATACGATGTCTTAAAAGATGAACCGTTTAATATTAAAGAATATGCACCACAAAATAGTGATCATACGTTCCATGGTAATGTGACGATGTATGAAGCGGTGGCAAAGTCATATAATGTTTCAGCAGTTTGGCTATTAGAGAAAATTGGATTAGATAAAGGATTGAAATCTTTAGAGCGGTTTGGTATTCCATTAGAGCCTGAAGACCATACGTATCCGATTGCTTTAGGAGGTATGCATGTAGGGACTTCACCATTTGTAATGGCTCAAGCGTATAGCGCACTTGCAAATGATGGTGTCCAAGTAGAAGCTCATGCCATTAGAGAAATCCAAAATGCTGAAGGGGAAACAATTGGAAAATGGTATAAGAAAGAAACTCGTGTGACGAACGAGAAAGTTGCCCAAAAGATGACATACTTATTAAAAGGTGTTATTGAAAGGGGAACAGGGGAAAAAGCGAAAGTTAATAATATCGATACCGCAGGCAAGACAGGGACTACCCAGCTTGTAAATGGACCAAGCACTGGTGCGAAGGATTCGTGGTTTGTTGGATACACACCGGATTTAGTAGGTGCGATTTGGGTAGGGTATGATAAAACGGATAGTGAGCATTATGTGCCAGGAGGCAGCCAAATTACAACGACAATGTTCCGGGATATTATGAAGAAAGCGAATGGAAATCCAACTCAAAAGGCATTTCAGTTATCACTAATACCTGAGGCGGATTATACAAAACAATTAAAAATGATTGAGGAAGAAAAACGAAGGAAAGAAGAAGAGAAAAAACGAAAAGAAGAGGAACAACAAAGAAAAGAACAGCAAAATGAATGGATAGATAAAGTGAAAGAGTGGATTCCATTTTGGTAAAAAAAGAGGCGAATAGCGAGTTCGCCTCTTTTTTATGAGAAATGAGCGGTTTTATCTCGGTTCAAAATGCGGCAACAGAAAAGAAGTTAGGTGAGAATCGAGCTGCCTATAAAAATTTGATGGGTTTAACTTAATAATCCGTGGGGATGGGAAAAGCGCCACGGATTAAAGCTTCAGTTTATTTAGCGTAACATTGGTCCTACCGAAGGATTGAGAATCATACGTGACGGTTATTATTCCTTTACTAATAGGTTCATATGGCAATTCCTCTTCGAAACTTCCAGTATTTTCATTATGGATAGAGAGTGTTATTTCATCAACGTCTTTATTTTTATATTGATCTTTAATCGTTTCAGCGATTTGAAGTAGGTTTTCATAACTAGAAGCTTCTGTAATAAGCATTCCTTTTATAACTTTTTTTTCATTTTGTGTGGAAGAGGAATACGGGATGTTGTTTTGTTTTGTATACAGAAGTTCGTATGGAATGGTTTTTCTTTCTGCTTTTGAAACATTTGAATAGTTTAGAGTTAAAAGAAACCCTATACATAAAATTATGCATACCATAAGAACAAACCAAAAACGTGTCAGTGATATAATTCGCATTGTCATCCCTCTTTCATGTCTTTGTCTTCACTATTCATCATACAAAAAGAGGATTAAGCTAGAGTAAATTTGAAGTAAAGAAACGTAAAGAAGGAGCACTTATCCTCCAAAATAAGTGCTCCTTTTTATTAAAAGAAAGATTTAACATACAATCAAAATAATACAAATTACTATAAATCAAACATTCTTGGTCGTTCAAAAATAAAATGAAAACTAAAATTAGTAAATTCGGAAGACTGATAGTGTAGCTGTTGTGTCACCAGTGTTAGGGATGGAAATAGTATTTACTGTAGGTTGTACAGAGATGGTTGTACCAGCTGTTAAAGTAACAATTGTGGAGAAAGAAACCGCACTACCGATAACGTTAGTTGAAAAATTACGAGTAGGTGGTTGACCGTTGAATGAAATACCGAATCCAAATGGTGAAGAACCCGGGAAGGTTGTAGATGCTGAGAAACTAATATCGTATACTCCTGTTTCTAAAATAGTTAAAGTATCTGAAGTGTCATTAAAAATGAGATTATTTAGTTCGAAAACTTGATTGAATTGGATATTCGTTCCAGGTGATATAGTTTGTGGATTAGAATTTCCTATTGCTGCTATAGTTACAGGGATTGGTGTGCCCGACGGTCCAGTAGCACCTTGAGCACCAGTAGCACCAGCCGGACCTTGAGCGCCTTGAGCACCTTGAGCACCAGTAGCACCAGCCGGACCTTGAGCACCTTGAGCACCTTGAGCGCCAGTAGCACCAGCTGGACCTTGAGCACCTTGAGCGCCAGTAGCACCAGCCGGACCTTGAGTACCTTGAGCACCTTGAGCGCCAGTAGCACCAGCCGGACCTTGAGCACCTTGAGCGCCAGTAGCACCAGCCGGACCTTGAGCGCCTTGAGCACCTTGAGCGCCAGTAGCACCAGCCGGGCCTTGAGCGCCTTGAGCACCTTGGGCACCAGTAGCACCAGCCGGACCTTGAGTACCTTGAGCACCTTGAGCACCAGTAGCACCAGCCGGGCCTTGAGCGCCTTGAGCACCTTGGGCACCAGTAGCACCAGCCGGACCTTGAGCGCCTTGAGCACCTTGAGCACCTTGAGCACCAGTAGCACCAGCCGGACCTTGAGTACCTTGAGCACCTTGAGCGCCAGTAGCACCAGCCGGACCTTGAGCGCCTTGAGCACCTTGAGCGCCAGTAGCACCAGCCGGACCTTGAGCGCCTTGAGCACCTTGGGAACCAGTAGCACCAGCCGGACCTTGAGCGCCTTGAGCACCAGTAGCACCAGCCGGACCTTGAGTACCTTGAGCGCCTTGAGCACCTTGGGAACCAGTAGCACCAGCCGGACCTTGAGCGCCTTGAGCACCTTGAGCGCCAGTAGCACCAGCCGGACCTTGAGCGCCTTGAGCACCTTGAGCACCTTGAGCACCTTGAGCACCAGTAGCACCAGCCGGACCTTGAGCGCCTTGAGCACCTTGGGAACCAGTAGCACCAGCCGGACCTTGAGCGCCTTGAGCACCTTGGGAACCAGTAGCACCAGCCGGACCTTGAGTACCTTGAGCGCCTTGAGCACCTTGGGAACCAGTAGCACCAGCCGGACCTTGAGCGCCTTGAGCACCTTGAGCGCCAGTAGCACCAGCCGGACCTTGAGCGCCTTGAGCACCTTGAGCACCAGTAGCACCAGCCGGACCTTGAGTACCTTGAGCACCTTGGGCACCAGTAGCACCAGCCGGACCTTGAGCACCAACCGGACCTTGAATACCTTGAGGTCCTTGAAGTCCAGTAGCACCTTGAGCACCAGCCGGTCCCTGAGTCCCTTGAATACCTTGAGGTCCTTGAGGTCCTTGAGGTCCAGTAGCACCCCGAGCGCCAGCCGGTCCTTGAGGTCCAGTAGGTCCAGTAGGTCCTATTGTTCCTCCACCAAGGCAACCTGATCCATATTGAACTAGGATAGCTTGAATTTCTGTAATGAGCTTAACTAGTTTATCGATAGTACAGCAATCGATTTTGAATAACTTAGCAATATACAATAAATAATTAAGCAAACTTTGTAGTTCAACGTACAATGCTCCGCATGAGAAAGGTGAGGACTTTAGGATAGTTAATAAGTTAGCAATAATAGAACTACCAATCTTTTCTTGTGCAGGTGATAAATTTAAGCAACTGAGGAATTTTTGAAGATTATTCAGGAGAGCAATTAGTTTATCGATGTTATCTTGAGAAGGGTTTTGAAATACAGCTTGAATACTTTGACCAAGAGCTTGAAGAAGTCTAGCATACTCTTTTAGTTCTGCCTTAGAGATGTTAATATAACTGCAAGCTCTTACTTCGCAACAATCATTACCATAAAACACTTTCCCTTTATTTTTGTTGGACATTTGTTCATTCCTTTCTTTTATAGAATAAATAGTCGTTACTATATAATAAAATGAAAACTAGACTGAATTCGTGAGGGACAAACTACTATTTCTAAAAAAATAAGCAGTTTACCTATCTTGTGAAAACAAAGAACAATTAAGAGATAGAGAAAGATTTATATGAGTTAAAAAAGAACAGGTTAGAATAAAAAACTGCACGCAAATTGTTAGATTATATCTAACAATTTGCGTGCAGTTCGTGGAACAGCCCAACCTTTTTAATGATTAATTCGTTCATAGTTCGCTTTAGGTAAAATTGGAATAGAAATAGTGAAAGTTGTACCGTTTTGATTACTAGACATTTTTAATGTACCGTTATGATTTTGAATAATTTTCTTCGTTACTGACAAGCCCAGTCCTGTTCCTGAATCTTTTGTTGAGAAGAATGGATCAAAGATATATTCTTGAATAGCTGGAGGAACCCCAGTTCCGTTATCTGTGAAAGTAATCCGAACAAAGTTATCTAGGCGATAACTAGAGATTTGAATGGAAAGAGGTCTTTCGCCTCGAGCATCGATAGCATTTTGAAATAAATTTAAAAAAACTTGCACAAGTTCATGACGATCGATATTGACAAGTACACCATCTAATTCCGTAGAAAATTCATAGTCAATAGAAATGTTGTGTAAAAAAACTTCACTAGCAAGTAGTTGTTGAATATATTCGCGTAAAAACGTATTGATGGGAAAAGGTTCTCTAGTAAATTCACGCGTTTTTGAAATGGCTAAAAATTTTGTGATAATACTATTTGCACGATCTAGTTCAGGAATGAGTAGACTTTTAAACAATTCTTTATTGGATGGAGAAACGTTATCTTGTAGAAATTGCAAGTATCCACGTACCGTTGTAAGGGGATTTCGTACTTCATGAGCAATCCCAGCTGCGATTCGTCCTGCTAATGAAAATTTTTCTGCATCACGTTCTGTGTTTAAATAATGGAAGACACTAATAACTCTAAAAATCTCTCCGTTATAATCCCGAATAATTCGATTGTTTAAAATACCATAGTTTTTGTCTAACACTTCTTCATTATATATTTCTGTTCCTGTTCTTAATGTTTCAATCGCTTTAATTTGTTCTTCTGGCAAGTTTAGTAATTGTTGAATTGGCTTTCCAATTATATCATTTCGTACTACACCAAAATCATCTGCTGCAGCTTGATTACATAAAGTTATATTTCCTTTACTATCAACAAAGGTGACATGATGTGAAAAAGCATCAAAAATATGAACAAAGTATGTTTCAAGTTGTTCAAATAAAAATAATGAATCGCAAGTAAGTTGAAAATCAGCCTTTTTATTCTCTTTTTGTATGTTTTGAATGGAATGAGTCGTTCTCGTTTTCTTTATTTGTAAACCAATATGTGGATTTTTGTATGTGAAATGATGTGGTAATTGATTCACAAGCTCTTCATATAACCGCACTTTATTTTCTAGTTCTTCTATTCGTTTTTCATGAGATACAATATCATCGTTTGGAAGCATAAATAAATAACCCCTCAATTTAAAAATTCTTCCATTTAGTATATCATATTTTTATACGGATACTCTTAAAGAAGGGGCTACTTAATGAAATTGATTAGCTGAAATGTCCGGGAAGTGAGTAGAATGGATAGAAGGTGAAGTTAAAAAGGGAGGGATATATTTGCTTTTCATTGGAGTGACAGGGTGGGGAGATCATGATTCTTTATATATAAATCCCTATGAAAATAGAAATAAATTGCGAACTTATAGTGAACATTTTCCCATTGTGGAAGTAGATAGTTCATTTTATGCGATACAACCTGCGCGGAATTATACAAAATGGGCGATGGAAACGCCGAAAGATTTTTCTTTTATAGTAAAAGCCTATCAAGGAATGACAGGACATATGAAAGGGGAAATCCCTTTTTCTACGTTCGATGAGATGTTTGATGTGTATAAACAATCCATTCTTCCTTTAATAGAAGCAAATAAATTAAAAATGATTTTATTTCAATATCCACCATGGTTTGATTGTAAAGTGAAAAATGTAGATTTACTTCGATACACGAAAGAAAAAATGGAAGATTTACCATGTGCAATAGAATTTCGAAATCAAACATGGTTTTATCCAGAAATGAGAGATAAGACGTTACAGTTTTTAGAAAAAGAAAACTGGATTCATACAATTTGCGATGAGCCTCAGGCTGGAATAGGATCAGTACCGCTTATATTAGAGGCAACAAACTCGGACATGACGTTAATACGTTTTCATGGCCGAAATGTTCATGGTTGGCTGGATAAAGGAGAAAATTGGAGAGCGGTTCGCTGTTTATATCGTTATAATAGTAAAGAATTGGCGGAATGGGTAGAACGATTAGAGCGATTGAAAAAGAAGACGAAGGATATATTTGTATTGTTTAATAATAATTCGGGCGGAGATGCAGTGGATAATGCGAAACAGCTTATGAAAATGATGAACATTACATATGGTGAGCCGAAGCCTGAGCAATTAAATTTGTTTGAATGATGATAAACAAGAAAGGCACTGTACAAACAGGGGGAATGTACAGTGCCTTTCTATATGAAAAAGAGGGGTAACAATGTTACTGAGCGTTTGGTTGATTCATCAATTGTTGGCTTCATAATAAATGATAATGGTTATCATTATCATTGTCAATGGTTTTTCGGAAAATAAGTAAAAAACTTTTTATCCCGCTATTTGCGGCAGTAAAACCCCTACCTCAAAATTCGGCTGGAGCAAAGAAGTTAGGTGGGAGCCCTGCTGCCCGTAAGCGCCCGATTGGTGAAGGCTAATAATCAGTGGGGGATGAACAAAACCCCCACTGATTAAAGTTTCACTTTATATTTTAAATAGTAATAAAAAAAGAACAGCAATTACTGCTGTTCTTTTCCATTGATGATTTGTTGTAAATCAAAAGGAGTTATCGCTTGGATAAATTCCTTTGAGATAAGTGTTTGAACGAGAGTGCTTTCAGAAATTGTAGCACCTGTTTTCTTTTCATAAGATTTCTTTAATAAATCAAGTTTTTCAGCCGTTTCTTTCGGTAATTCAATTGTTAATGTGTTCATAATTTCTCCCCCTTACTATTAGAGTACCACTACAGTATAGGAGAGACAAGAAAAGAGAATATGAAACATAAAAAAGGTTACCAAATTTACAAATGGTAACCTTTTTATGTATAAGAGTTATTAAGCAATACCGATATACTTTAAAGTTTTGGATGGAGTACTGTGATCAAAGAAGTGTTGTAAAAATGCAATATCAACACCTGATTTGTATGCACAATAGCCCCAAGTTTTTCGAAGTGTATGTGAGCTAATCCCTTCTAATCCAACTTCTTTTGCAGCTTTGTTTAAAATGTACCATGCATGTTGTCTCGTAATAGACTTTGTTCCTTTTTGAGACTTTAATAATGGTTCATTACGTTTCCAAGTTTTACGTTCTTTCATGTAGTCTTCGATTGCGTGCTGTAAGTCTTCATTTACAGCAAACCATTTATGTTTCTTTACTTTTTCATTGTAAAATAAAATGGAATGGCGAACATTTTCGTCTTCATCGATTACATCACTAACTTTTAATTGTAAGATTTCACTTACTTTTAAGCCAGAATTTACAGCTAATACGAATAATAAGCCATCACGTTTCGAAGATTGTAAAAGTATATTTTTGATAGTTTCTAATTGTTTTTCATTTTGAATAGGTTGTCCTGCTTGTTTCATTTCACGCACTCTCCTCTTTTATATGTGTAAAGGAAAGGATTAACTTGTTTCTTACTATAAAGGGAGAGTGTGAATTTCATGTGAACTCCTAGTGAAATTAAGACAAATTATTTGACTTCTTTTACTTTTTGTAAATTAAAATAAAATACAACGCTATTAGTGGTATTATACACGCCGTATTCAGCGTGATGGAGATCTAAAATGTTTTTCACAATGGATAACCCAAGGCCAGTACCCCCAGTATGACGGCTACGAGAAGCGTCTAAACGGTAGAAGCGATCCCAAATTTTTTCAAGGCTTTCTTCTGGAATAGGATTACCTGTGTTTTCAATTTTGATTTTCACTGTATCTTCCGTTTCTATAACAGAGACGTGTATTTTTTCACCATCTGGAGTATATCGAATTGCATTGCTAAGTAAGTTTACAACGACTTGCTCAATACGGCTACGATTTGCTTTAACAAATAGAGAAGAGTCAGCATGGATGTCCACTTGTAAATGTTTTTCCTCCATGCTAAATAATAATTTTGTATAGACTTGTTGAATTAATTCACCGATCGAGAATGTCGACATTTCTAGTTTGTACGTACCTGATTCTAGTTTTGCTAATTCTAACATTTCAACAATGAGCCTGTTCATATTATCTGTCTCTTCCAAAATAACATTTGTATAATATGTCGTATCTTTACTTACGCCATCTTGAATACCTTCAGCGAAGCTACGAATAACACTAAGTGGTGTTTTTAATTCATGAGATACACCAGAAATGAATTCTTTTCTCGTTTTTTCCAATTGACGTTCGCGTTCAATATCTTGTTGTAATTTTGTATTGGCGACATTTAATCGGTCGATTCGATCTTTTAAATTTACAGAGAGTGTATTAATACCACTTGATAACCCGCCAATTTCATCGTCTGCCGTAACAGGTAACTTCTCGCTAAAATCAAAGTTTGCCATTTTTTTTGTAACACGATTTATCTTAATTAATGGTTTAACAATGATTTTTGAGTAGTAGAAGGATAACAAAATAATAACGAGAAACACGATAATTAAGGCATAGACATAATAATCTTTTAAAACGAGCATCGCTTCATTAACAGGTTGTAAAGATGCTATCACAAAAGCGTAATCCTTAATTTTTCCGTTTTCCATAATAGGCTTTACAAAGACACTGTTTTTTATATTTTCCCCACTATCTAAAATATACGTGTTTAATTGATTTGAATTAGAAGTACCTTGTCTAATAGTACTTGCAAAATATTCAACAGCTTGTAATGTTTCAAAATCATTTGCAAGGCGAACCTCAGATTTGGAAGGGATATGTAATTTAGATATCACACCGGTAAAACTGATCTGAGACGTAGTTTTATATCGATTTGTGAGTCGATTTTTAGAGGGGTTACCACTAATTGATTGAAAATCCGAATTGCCATTTTCATTTCGCCATCGATTATAATTAGTCGTCAGTTCTAGTGGCGTTATTATATTATCTTGTAAAAATCCCTCTACGTGAATCATGCCCTCTTTTTTTAAGCCTAAATTTTCGAATTTATTATATTCTTCGGGTGTTAAAAGATTATTAAGTGGGATGGAATAGGTTTTATTGTTATTAGGGTTAATTACCTCAATGTAGTAATTGTTTTCACTTTTAATAATGCCGTTAGAATCTAAAAATTGCATTTCAGCATTCGTTTTATCGTGAAATTCTTGTTTTAGCTTTCTGATTTCCTCAAAACTTTTGTCGCTTTTTTCATAATTATCTACGAATTTTTCAAAAGCCGTTTGAACGGTTTTTATTTTTTTATTAATATAAAACCTCTCTAAAAATAGAGATTGTCCAAGGAAAAAAAGGAGAAATATGATTGTAAATAAAGTTGATGTTAATAAAAATAGTTTAAAGACGATGCTTCTGTTCTTCACTGTTTCACCTCGTATGAAAAATACTGTAATATAAATGATTTCTTAATTATAACAAAGGTTACAAAAAAGTAGAGGGGATAAATCTGTCTCTCTCTAAAGTAGTTTTTTATAGAAAGTCACATAAAGAGACGGTACAGTGACTATAGAAGTATTTTAGCATAAAAAAGAACTCGCCAGACGTATGACGAGTTCTTTAGTGTACTATTGCTGAATTGCTGCATCTAAAGCGATTTCAATCATTTCGTTAAATGTAGTTTGACGCTCTTCAGATGTTGTTTCTTCACCCGTGAAGATATGGTCGCTTACTGTTAATACAGATAATGCATTTACACCATATTTAGCTGCTAATGTGTAAAGAGCAGTCGTCTCCATCTCTACTGCTAATACACCGTAATCTCCAAGTTTTTTAACCATGTCCATGCTCTCACGATAAAATACATCTGCTGTTAATACGTTACCAACACGAACGTGTAATCCTTTTTCTGTTCCAGCATCGTAAGCTTTCTTTAAAAGATCAAAATTTGCAGCAGGAGCAAAATCAAAACCCGGGAATGTTAAGCGATTCATATTAGAATCTGTACAAGCCGTCATCGCAATAATAACGTCACGTACCTTAACATCTTTTTGAATTGCACCACATGTCCCAACACGAATTAAATTTTTCACTCCGTAGCTTTGAATTAATTCGTTTACATAAATAGAAATAGAAGGAACACCCATGCCTGTACCTTGAACAGATACACGCTTTCCTTTGTAAGTTCCAGTAAAACCTAACATGCCACGCACGTTATTATAACAAGTAACATCCTCTAAAAATGTTTCAGCAATATATTTTGCACGTAATGGATCACCAGGTAATAGAATAGATTCAGCAATTTCGCCTTGTTTTGCTTCAATATGTACACTCATGAAAAATCCTCCTTATAATGTATTGATAGAAATCAATATCATTTGCATTATACACTACGACTCCTTTCAATTAAAATCTTTTTTATTTGTAATATGTGCAAAAGAGGAGGATTTCATAAATCATAATCTAGAATATATATTTAAGAGGTTTTGCATGGATAAAGAAAATAAAAATGGTAGGTGATATTTTGAAAAATCTTGTCATTGGGCTTATTGCACTAGTACTTATTGTGGCAGGAGGATTTTACATAAAAAAATATCAAGAAACTGTAGAAACGACCGGAGATGTTCAAGAAGTGAAATGGGATGTGAAGAATAAAGAAGGAAATGAAAAAGTCGATATTTCGTTTCAATTGCTAAATAAAATGAATAATGAAGTTCGTGGTGTGAACGATCAAATTCGAGCAGTGATAGTGGATGGGAATTTGAAAAACATACAACAAACGAAGCCTATATTTGCTGGAAATGGATCGTATAAGCTATCTTCAGATGTAGCAAAAGGTGAAGAGTACACGATATTTTTGTATGAAGATGAAAACAAGTCAGTGGAATCATTTGCTAAGAAAGATTTTGGTGAAGAAAAAAAGGAGACAAACAAGGACAAGAATAAAAAGAAACTACCTGTCGATACTGTACTTACAAAAAATATAGGAGAGCATCAAGTGTCTCTTTTATTTGGTGCATTACATCCGAATGAGGCAACGACATTAACATTTCAGTTTCAAGCGAAAAAGGGAGAAAAGCTGAAATTAAATTCAGGGAGAGGCGAAGTCAACGCGCTATATATCGTTGATGAAACGAGGGGACATTTTTTATATGCCATTCCTGTTGATACGGATGAGCAATTACAATATCGTATTACATTTCCAGAAGAAGGAACATATAAAATATGGGGGGATTTCTATATAAATGGTAAGAAGTATGAAAAGGAGTTTAGTATACAAGTGCAAAAACGAAAAAACAGCTAAGTACTTAGCTGTTTTTTCGTTTTCCTATTAATTTTGTTACAGAGAGCATTGTAATTGGTAAAGAATGATTCTTTCGAAATGCTAAATATTTTCCACTCCATGCAGGTTTATATTTTTCTTTGAAATGTCGTAAACCGCTGAAGCTATATGTGTAACGAACGTTATTAAATATTGCAGCAGCAACTCGTTCAGACCAGAACGATTGCGTTGATAAACCGACATTTGAGAGTGGTGCCATACCAATATTAAAGGAATGGTATTCATTTTCTTTTGCCCAGTGGAATAAGTGGATAAAAATTGCATCCATAATTCCGCTAGGGGCATCTGGATAATAACGCATTAAATCAACAGATAATATGCCACTTTGATATACTGGCATAAAGGTTGTGAATGCAATGATTTTTCCTTCTGCATCAGATAATGTAGCGATAGGGGCACGACTAATATACTCACGATCGAAGTACCCAAGTGAAAATCCTTTCTCTTTTTTTCCGCCGAGCCAAGCATCAGACACTTTCTTTAATTCCTCGTATAATTCGTCTGAGAATGGTGGCTCATGAATAGAGAATGTATAACCTTCTCGTTCAAAACGGTTGAAAGTGGCTCGCATACCAGCACGTTTCTTTCCTGTTATTGTAAACGTATTTAAATCAACGACAGCCTCTTCACCAAGTTTAAAGAAGTTGTAGCCAAAATCGTGGTATAAGCTCATCCATTTGCTTTCAATTTGATAGAATACGCAAATATACCCAAATCGATCAGCTTCAGTCAAAAATTCTTGCAACACAGTGCGGTAGGAGGATGGATCACCAATTGGATCACCTAGTACAACAAGACGTTTTCCAGTAATTGAAAAGAGAAGAAGTGCTTTTCCGTCACTACTGAAGAAGAACTGTTTATCTCCTAAAAAACCTAAATGACTAAGTACATTCCCGCCATGTTCATCTAAGAAGTTTTCTAACCTTTTATCATTAGCTGGTTGCCCGGGAAATTGACTACGATAACGATTGGCAATTAGTGAGCCGATAAGTAAAAAAGTAGGAACGAAAAAGGCTGCTGCTAATGCACTTCGTTTAACTTGTGTAATATTTCGAACGACAAAATCAGGTTGGAACGCTTCTTTTGCACCCGCAAATAAAATACCTAAGTTTTTATATAAATATAGCGTAAGTAATAAGAAGATAAATACTTTTACGATATCAGAAAGTGAGACTTCCATTTTCTCGCGTATAAATCTTTTACGAAGCATATACAACACAGCAAGTACGATTAATAAAATAAAGGTTTCTTCAATGTCAATTCCTTTTAGGGTATTAAAGATTGCTGCTCCAATTAAAGAAACAATCGTCATATAGTAAGAACGCTTTGTTCCATAATATATGCCTCGCGAAAGAATCAGGAGGAGAATACCGAATGTTAATGATAAGCTAAAAGAAAATTGAATAAGGTGCTTTGGAGCTAAAATATGTAAGGCGTGAGCTCGATTTATACTAGTCGGTAAAATTGTTGATAGAATAACCATTAAGCCAGCGAATACTGTTAAAGCGGCGGATGCCCATGAACCTAATTTCCCTAAAAAATCACGTTGTAAAGTCCAAATTACACCAGTTGTTTCTAACGCAGGTGCAATAAAGGGTTTATCTTCAATTTTTTTTATGGCCGCTCCTGTCATTTCAAAGGCTGCAAAAATGAGACCTAGGCAGAATGGTAAGATGTAATAGACAAGTCGGTATAATAACATAGCAGGTAGTAATACGCCTGTATCAACGCCGTATTGTCCTAGTCCAGTTAAGAAAACAAGGTCAAATGAACCAAGGCCACCAGGAACAAGACTTACGACACCAGCTAAAGCAGCGATTACGTAAACACCTAAAAACTTTTGAAATTCGATATCAATTCCAAACAATATTAAAATGACGTACATAACGATACCGGCAGATACCCACTCGACTAATGAAACTAATGAATATAAAACAGTTGGATTTTTCTCTTCTTCTTCTTCTTCCTCTTGTCCGTCTAGCTGTTTTGTTTTTCTATTTTTAATTTTAGAAAACCCAATATATATAGGAACGAAAAGAGCAAAGAAGATAAGAACAGGCCATAACCACGGTTTTTCGTGCAGAATAAAACTAGTGTCTAATATTCCAATAAGGCCGAGGAATGACAGAATGGCTAATCCGTTAATAAAAGCGGTTGTCATCCAAGCAATACTTTTAATAAGTTTTCCATTATCTTTTATATGCGGACGGTATAGCATTGTACGTACACCGGCACCAACAAGACCACCAAAACCGATAAATCCATTTAAAGTGTTTGCAATCCATGAGATACGGAAAATCTTTTGTACAGGTATGTCTGCTTTTAAGTAACGAAGCATAACAAAGTCATAAAAGAACATTGTTGAAACGGCAAATGCACCGAGTGTAATCGCTAAAAATACCCCACCAGTTGGAATGTTTTTAATTGTTTCAATTGCTTCTAAAAAAGAAATGCCTGCTAATTCTTTTTTAGCTTGAAAGAAAACAATTGTTAAGACAACAAATGGGAAGATTATTTTCCCGATTTGTAAGAAACGTTTCCATGAAAACGACATAAATACAACTCTCCTTGTGTAAGAAAACTGAGACAATAATATTATTATGACAAACTTCAAGAAAAATAAAAAGGTAAATTCCTGTATAGGGAAGCTATTTTTTATATAGGTTATATTTAAAAGAATATTTCGTTTATCAGAAAATTAAGTTAAGATAAGATGAAAGAAGGAAGAGAGGGGAAGTAGATGATTATAATAGGTTATGCAGGATATGAGTTAGAAAAAGCAAAACCGAATACATCAGAAGATTTTTTTAATAGATCTGAAGTGACATATATATTAAATAATCAAGAGAAAACCTTTTCTGTCTTATATGTTCGATATTTTGAAGAAATTTTACAAGAAATTACCCCTTTTGAAGGAAATCCAGTTTATAAAGTAGAAGAACAAGACGTATATTTACGAGATATTGTAGCGATCGCTTGTTTACTGAAAGATAAAGAGCTACGCGCGCAGAAGCGCTTGTATCTCAATGAAGTAACAGACTTTCAACGATACTTTGATGAGGGAACAGTGGTGAAAGTACAAGAAATATTAGCTGAATTACATAAAAATAAAAGAGTAGAAATAGCGTAAAACGGCAAAGGAGAGAGAAGCCATGTCTAATTTGATGGTTGAAAATCAAACAGAACAAGTTTCTATATTTTTAGAAGATGTAATTTCCTTGATAACTAATTATGTAAATTATCATACGTTACCTTCTTTATTGGAGGAGACACCAACAGGAAACGAGCAATACTATAAAGGGATATTAGCATCAATAAGAAGACTTCTTGTTTTTTGTGAAGAAGGACTTGATGCATGTTTTGTTTTGTTGAATAGCCAACCATTTCGAAAGACCGCAGCTGAAACAGTTTTATATAAGATTTACCATCAAGTAATTGCAGAGTTTTTTTCGCCAAAGAATGATCATTGGTATGAAAATAGTCGTTCTGCTTATACAGGGAAAAATTCTATTGTTTTTCAGCAAATCCCCCCTGGATCTATAGAACGAATGATGAAGGATTTAGAAGGGAAATTTCAATTGATGCGTGAAGAACTAGAATATTATGAGACAGATTACCAAACAAAAATGTTGCACAAATATTAATTAAGGAAAAGAAGCTAAGGATACTTAGCTTCTTTTCCTTTTGTCCAGTTATATAAGGGATTTTAATTGAATATAGTTAAAGTGGATAGCATCAAGGAGGTGTGACATGAGTCAGCAAGGTGTATTTACAGATTACTTTCATGAAGTAGAAAGCTGGTGTGAAAGTGTTCTTCAAGTATTAGATAGCCGTGCAATGGAAGTGTATGATGTCCATATGCTTGCTTATAAAATTCAAACGTTATTAGAGCGTATGAAAGAGCATGAATACGACACAGATGCCGAGTTTATGTATGAAATAAGTGATGATGTAGAACATATTCAACACCATTTACAGGAAGTATTTATGCAAGAAGGAGAGGAATATGAACTATGTGAAAGAGGGGATAGCGAACGAGCTGTTCCGATTGGGGGGCATACCCTTCCGCCATTACCTTATCCATATAATGCGCTAGAACCGTACATTTCACGAGAAATTATGATGTTACACCATGATAAACACCATCGTAGTTACGTGGAAGGATTAAATAAAGCAGAGAAGATGATGGAAGAAGCGAGAAAAACAAATCAATTTGATTTAATTAAGCATTGGGAAAGAGAAGCGGCTTTTCATGGATCAGGTCATTACTTACACACGATATTTTGGAATAACATGAAAAAAGATGGTGGTGGAAGTCCGAGAGGGGCTTTTTCACAACAAATTGAGCAAGATTTCGGAAGTTTTTTACGTTTTCAAAAGCATTTCACGGAAGCCGCTTCTAAAGTGGAAGGTTCAGGATGGGCAATTCTTGTATGGGTACCCCGTTCAGGAAGGTTAGAAATTTTGCAAAGCACGCTTCATCAATTGTTTACACAGTGGGATACGATACCACTCCTTGTACTGGATGTATGGGAACATGCGTATTATTTACAATATCAAAATCGAAAAGATGAATATATTAAAAATTGGTGGAATGTTGTAAATTGGCCAGATGTAGAAAAGAGATTTGAAAGTGCGAAGCAAATTGAATGGACACCGTATTAGACGCATATCTCATGCGTCTTTTTTAGTGGAGGTGGAAGGGAAATTTCGTTCATATTTTAAAAGGCCAAGCATACACTTGTACAAAAAGTGCCAAAAGGACGTGGGGGGAAATATGAGACGAATTTGTATAATAATTACGCTAATTATAATGTACGCAAGCGTTATGCCAATTCCTGCATATGCAAAAATGAACGGTGGTGTCAGTGCTCGTAACGCAGTCTTAATGGAACAACAATCCGGTCGTGTGCTATATGGGAAATTAGAACATGAGCCACAAAAAATTGCTAGTATAACAAAAATTATGACAGCATTGTTAGCTGCTGAATCAGGAAAAATGAAAGAATTAGTATCGGTTAGTAATGAAGCGGTACGAGTAGAAGGATCGGCAATTTATTTAAAACCTGGACAAAAAGTTAAGTTAGAAGATTTAGTTTACGGATTAATGCTTAGATCTGGTAATGATGCAGCACAAGTAATTGCTGAAAATGTGGGAGGGAGTATAGAAGGATTTGTATATTTAATGAATCAAAAGGCGAAAGAAATCGGAATGAAAGATACGCATTTCTCAAACCCGCATGGCTTGGATGGGGATGGATCGCATTATTCGTCGGCTTATGACATGGCATTATTAACGAAATATGCAATGGGGAACGAGACCTTTAAGAAAATTTTTGGAACAAAAACGTATAAATCAGATTCTTGGGATTATCCGTGGAAAAATAAACATAAGCTTGTGACATCTTATTATGAATTTGCAACAGGGGGAAAGACAGGTTTTACGAAGAAAGCAGGACGGACGCTTGTCACAACAGCTTCAAAAGATGGACTAGATTTAATTGTCGTAACTTTGAGTGCTTCTAGTGACTGGGATGATCATATGAATTTGTTTGATAAAGGCTTTGAACGCTATAAGCAAGCGAAAGTTTTAGGACAAGGCGCACTCGCTGAAATAAATGAAAAGAAATATGCCAATCATGTTTATACGAAAAATAGTTTTTCTGTACCTTTAACTGAAGAGGAAAGAAAGAGCGTGTTATTGAAAGTTGAGCTCGATAAAAGTGCAAAACTTACGGATGGAGTAAAGATTGGGAAGACAGAAATTTATGTAGGGAACGAGAAAGTTGGAGAACGAAATTTGTTTTACAGTAAACGAAAGTTAGTAGCTACAACGGGAATGTATTGGAATAACGTAAAAGAAATCTTCTCTTACATGATAGGTGTTGGGATAGATGGTTAATCTCGTATGGGCAGCGATGGCAGTTATAGGGATTGTGTATGCCATGATAAATGGAACGATGGAAGAAGTGACCAAAGCAGTGTTTGAAGGGTCAAAAGATGCTGTAACGATTTGTATTGGACTTATTAGTGTTTTAGTATTTTGGCTCGGTTTAATGAAAATTGCTGAGGAAGCTGGATTGTTAAAGAAGTTAGTATCACTTTTTATGCCGATAGTAAAAAGATTATTTCCAGAAATACCGAAGGATCACCCGTCAATGGGATTCATTTTATCAAATATGATGGCGAACTTTTTTGGGTTAGGTAATGCAGCAACACCTTTAGGTATTAAAGCAATGGAACAACTGAAAGAGTTAAATGGTGGAAAGGATTCAGCAAGTCGTTCTATGGTGACGTTTCTAGCATTAAATACTTCAGCGATTACATTAATTCCGACTACTGTCATTTCGATTCGAATGACTTATGAATCAGCAAACCCTACTGAAATCGTTGGCGTAACATTTATAGCACAAGTGTTATCGATGATTGGAGCGATTTGGATTGACCGCTATTTTTACCGGAGAAGGAGTAGAAAGGGGCGGAAAAAATGAGTATTGTAAATACAATTTCATTATGGGTAATTCCTTGTGTAATTGGTTTTATCCTTTTGTATGGCACGATAAAGAAAGTTCCAACGTACGAATCGTTCGTTGAGGGCGGAAAAGAAGGGATTCAAATTGCGGTTTCCATTTTGCCGTTTATGGTTGGAATGCTTGTATCTATTTCTATTTTTCGGGCATCAGGTGCTTTAGATGCAATGATATCGGTAATGAAGCCGATGTTAGACTTTATTCATGTACCAGCCGAAATCGTTCCACTTGCACTTATACGTCCGATTTCGGGATCTGCTGGTTTAAGTATTACGACCGACTTAATCGCTACATATGGGCCAGACTCGTTTATTGGTAGGTTAGCTTCAACGATGCAAGGTAGCACAGATACGACTTTTTATATATTAACAGTATACTTTGGGGCTGTCGGTATTAGAAAAATGGGAGATGCATTAAAGGTAGGACTTTTTGCAGATTTAATCGGAATTATTTGTTCGATTGTGTTTGTTTCCCTATTGTTTCGGTAATGCTATTCATTTTTTGCGCTATTTCGCTTATAATACGTATACGACCACTATTAACGTGTAGTTTAATAGTGGTTTTTTTATGCGGTATTTTTGACAAAATGGTGAACTTTTATCGTGGACAACATGAAAAAGTGTAAATAATAATAAAGGGTGAAAACGTGATATAGCCTTTATACGTTTATTATCATTGCTATGTTGTTAAAGGTAGGCGAAGTAAATGGCATAAAGCTTAGGCGGTTGCCAAGTCTTTCTAATGTAAGGTAAGATAAATTTGAGGTGAAAAAAAGAAATGGAACGATTACAAAAAGTGATTGCGCAAGCAGGTATTGCATCGAGAAGAAAGGCTGAGGAATTAATTCAGCAAGGGAAAGTGAAAGTTAATGGGAAAATAGTGAAGGAGTTAGGAACAAAAGTAACTCCTCAAGATAAAGTGGAAGTAAATAACATCCCTCTTGAAAAAGAAGAACCTGTTTATTTTTTACTATATAAACCAACTGGTGTAATTTCAAGTGTATCAGATGATAAAGGAAGAAATGTTGTAACAGACTTTTTCCCTGAAATTAGACAACGTTTATTCCCAATCGGACGCTTAGATTATGATACGTCTGGCGTATTATTGATGACAAATGATGGTGAATTTGCAAATGTATTAATGCATCCGAGATATAAGGTTGAAAAAACGTATGTTGCGAAAATTAAAGGGCCATTAACAGGTGATAAAATTCGCATGTTAGAACGAGGTGTTGCATTAGAAGATGGGAAAACAGCACCAGCACAAGTGAAAATTATTTCTTGGGACAAGCGTAAAGAGATGGCGATTGTACAATTAACGATTCATGAAGGACGTAACCGTCAAGTACGCCGCATGTTTGAAGCGTTAGATTGTAAAGTAATGAAATTAAAACGTGAACGTTATGCCTTTTTAGAAGTGGGTAGCTTGCGTCCTGGTGATGCAAGAGAATTAACACCACATGAGGTGAAACAATTACGTGCATTGGCTTCTACAAAGCCTCGCTAATCTATATTGTGAAACTTTCACCAGTGGAATGCTCCGCTGGTGATTTATTAAAAAATACATATATTTATCACTCGTCGAAGAGAGGGGAGACAACATGAAAAAAAATCGCTTATTATTTCGTGTTATCATTTTGCTCATTTTAAGCGGTGCGGTAGGGTTTACGCTATATCAAGGATTTTTTACTGATAAAGAGAAAATGCAAATTGGAAAAGAAGCACCTAACTTTGTTGTAACTGATTTAGAAGGAAAGAATATTGAATTAAAAGATTTAAAGGGAAAAGGTGTATTTTTAAATTTTTGGGGAACTTGGTGTAAACCTTGTGAAAAAGAAATGCCTTATATGAATGAGTTATATCCGAAATATAAAGAAAAAGGCGTTGAAATTATTGCCTTAGATGCAGATGAAACGGATATCGCAGTGAAGAACTTTGTGAAACAATATGATTTGAAATTCCCAGTTGCAATTGATAAAGGGCAAAAGATCATAGGTACATATGGAGTGGGACCATTACCAACAACCTTTTTAATTGATAAAGAAGGCAAAGTAGTAGAGCAAATTATAGGTGAGCAAACGAAGGAACAATTGGAAGAGTACTTAAAGAAAATCACTCCATAATTAAGAAAGCCTTTACATAAGAGGTGCTTACGTATAGCGCCTTCGCTTTAAAAATTCTGAGTATTGCGGTAACTCTAAGCTGGAATATACAATAGTACATATAGATAAAAGGGCGGTGAGAGCTTTGAAAGAAATTAAGTGTGAATGTGGACATGTTAATCCGATAGGAACCATTTTTTGTGAAGCATGTGGGAAACCATTTGAAAGTAATGAAAATATAAAATTATTGGATATGAGATATGAGGGGAGTGCTCGGAGATCTCTCACACATACAAAAACGATAGTCGATAAAATTTGGAGTTTTTTCTCTTCTGTAAAAGTAGGTGTATGGTTAATCGTAATAACTTTAGCTTCATCGGCAATAGGAACTATCTTTCCCCAAGAAATGTACATAACTCCAGGAATCGAACCAGCTGAATATTATAAGACCGAGTATGGATTTTTAGGACAATTATACTATCAATTAGGATTTAATAATTTATATGGATCATGGTGGTACATGATTTTAATTGCTTCCATTGGTATTTCACTTGTTATATGTAGTTTAGACCGTGTCATTCCTCTTTATAAAGCTTTAAAAAAACAAGGGGTGAAAAGACACCCAAGTTTTTTGAAAAGACAGAGAGTGCACGGGACTGGTACGCCGCATGAAGGTGACTTAGAACGAGTTCAAATTAATTTAAAGAAACGTAATTATAATGTGAAAGTGGAAGACGGGAACGTTTTAGCGGAAAAGGGACGTTTTTCACGTTGGGGTCCATATGTAAACCATATTGGTCTTATTATCTTTCTATTCGGTGCAATGCTACGTTTTTTACCGAGTATGTATGTAGATGAAGCACTTTGGTTACGTGACGGTGAAACGAAAGAAATACCAGGAACAGATGGTCAATACTATTTGAAAAACGAAAAGTTTATCAAGGAAGTTTATGATAAGAGTAAGGATAAAGAAGTTTTTGATGAAGCAATTGATCGTGTTGGTGATAAAATGATTGCGAAAAACTTCCAAACAAATGCTGTATTATATAAAGCGGCAGGAGAAAATATAGCGGGTCAAAAACCAAAATTAGAAAAGGTAAAAGAAGCTGAAATTCGAGTGAATGAGCCACTGAAATTTGATCAATTTGCTGTTTATCAAGTGGATTACAAAGAAAGTGAATTTAAAAGCATGTCTTTCCATTTGCAAAACAAAGAAAATAATCAAAAGTTGGGACCGATTAAAGTAGATTTAGCGAATCCTACAGAAAAATATGATTTAGGAAATGGGTATTCTCTAGAACTATTAAGCTATTTTCCGGATTTTTATTTTGATGAGAATGGAAGGCCGAATACGAAAACAAAATTACCGAATAATCCTGCATTCGTCTTTAAAATGTTTACCCCGGAAACACCAGATGGTGAAGTTAGTTTCGTCGGTATTCAGCAAAACATAGAGCCTGACGGGAATAATAAATATAAAATGTCATTTGCAGGTGTGGAAATGCAAAATGCAACAGCTCTTACAGTAAGAAAAGATTTGACGCTTTGGATTCTCGGTATTGGAGGATTTATATTTATGGTTGGTGTGATTCAAGGTATGTATTGGAACCATCGCCGTATTTGGATACAACGTGTTAATGATGAATGGTGGGTTGCAGGCCATACGAATAAAAATTGGTTCGGCTTAAAGAAAGATATTGAAAGAGTACTAGAAGGAACAGCGATTCCACAACCACACGATAAAATGAATGAAAAAAATTAGTTAAGGTGGGGAAACGATATGGTACAAATAAGTAGTAATTTTCTGTTCGCGGCGTTTATCTTATATTTAATTGCAACTTTATTTTTTGGAGGAGCAATTAAAGAAAAAGGTAACAAGTGGGCAAATATAGGTATAACTATAACAATTTTAGGATTTATTGCACAAATAGTATATTTTGTTACAAGATGGATCGCATCAGGACATGCACCGGTTAGTAACTTTTTTGAATTTGGTACATTTTTTGGCATGATGCTTGTGGGAGCTTTTATCATTATGTACTTTGTATATCGTGTAAGTATTATTGGTTTATTTGCTTTACCGGTAGCTCTTTTATTAATCGCTTATGCAAGTATGTTCCCGAGAGAAATTTCGCCGCTTATCCCATCTTTAAAGAGTAATTGGCTACATATTCATGTAACGACAGCGGCAGCGGGACAAGCAATATTAGCAATTAGTTTTATTACAGGCGTAATGTATTTATTGAAAAATGTAGATCAATCAACAAGAAGTAAGCGTACATTTTGGTTAGAGACAGTAGTTTTCACACTTGTTTGTACAGTTGGATTTATTGGAATCACAACGGTATTTTCTAGTATGAAATACGAAGCGAAGTTTCAATGGGTTGATAAAAATGAACAACAAGTTGAGATGAAGTATAATCTCCCTGCTTTAGTTGGACCGCATGAAGGGAAGTTAATGACAGAAAATAAATTAGAACCGGCGGTTGAAGTCCCCGCGATTGTAAATGCGAAAAAATTAAATACTGTTATTTGGTCAGTGTTAGTCGGAACACTACTTTATATTGTATTAAGACTTGTTTTACGTAAGCGAGTGTCAGCGGCACTTCAGCCGTTAGTAAAGAATACGAATAGTGATTTATTAGATGAAATTGGGTATCGTTCTATTGCTATAGGATTCCCAGTGTTTACATTAGGAGCATTAATCTTTGCAATGATTTGGGCTCAAATCGCTTGGACGCGCTTTTGGGGTTGGGATCCAAAAGAAGTTTGGGCACTTATTACTTGGCTCTTTTATGCTGCGGTATTACATTTACGCTTATCTAAAGGATGGCATGGAGAAAAATCCGCCTGGCTTGCAGTAATTGGTTTTGCAATCATTATGTTTAACTTTATTGTAGTAAACTTAATTATCGCGGGTTTACATTCATATGCATAGAGAAATAAAATAGGAGAGTGTATGTCACTTTCCTATTTTATTTTTGTCAAATTTTCTTCTTTTTTGAGAAAAACATGACAAAGTAGCGGTTGATTCTGTAAAATGATGTCGAGGACCAAATATACTGTTCAAAAAAAATACATAGTTTTGGAAAAAAAATGAACAAACTTTATTATTCTTGTGAAGCATAATATGGGAAGTGGAACGTTAAGAAATGCTTAATTAAACGAGGATAGGTGCAACATTATATTGTAGAAGGGTAGGTGTAAACCGTTGTGGTAAAAGTACGCAGCGGGTAGAAATGGAAAATGAATCAAGAATTTTAATTGTAGACGATGAGGATCGTATTCGTCGTTTATTAAAGATGTATTTAGAAAGAGAGCAATACACAATTGAAGAAGCGGATAATGGTGATACAGCTTTAGAAATGGCGTTACAAAATGATTATGATTTAATCCTATTGGATATTATGATGCCTGGTAAAGATGGTATCGAAGTGTGTAAAGGGATTCGTGAGAAGAAAGCGACGCCAATTATTATGCTGACAGCAAAAGGTGAGGAAATAAATAGGGTACAAGGGTTTGAAGTTGGAACTGATGATTATATTGTAAAGCCGTTTAGCCCGCGTGAAGTAGTACTTCGTGTGAAAGCGGTATTACGCCGCGCTGTACCAACGACATTCTTTACACAAGATACAACGACGAAAGATGTTACTGTGTTCCCGCATTTAACAATTGATAATGATGCGCACCGCGTTACAGCGGATGGTAATGAAGTAAACTTAACACCGAAAGAATATGAATTACTATTATTCTTAGCGAAAGCCCCGGATAAAGTTTTTGACCGTGAGCAATTGTTAAAAGAAGTATGGCAATATGAGTTCTTCGGAGATTTACGTACAGTTGATACGCATGTAAAGCGTTTACGTGAAAAGTTAAGTAAACAATCACCAGATGCAGCGAAGATGATTGTTACCGTTTGGGGCGTTGGTTACAAGTTTGAGGTTGTGAACGACTGATGCTTTGGAGAAGTGTAGTAGGGAAGTTATGGATGACCATATTACTTCTCGTTTCGTTTGTTCTTGGATTTGTTGCTATTTTACTTTCACAGTTTTTTAGAACGTATTATGTTGATATGAGTCAAGCTAGGCTTCAGAAAGTTGCAACAAGTGTCACGGAATTAATTGAAGAAGGTGCCGATGTAAAAACGATTGAGGATATTGCTTACAAATTTTCTGATCCACTTTCAAGGATTATCATTGTAGAAGATGGTAAGGAAATTTCTTCTTCGCCGAAACAAGAAGGATTAGTTACTCTTACAATAGATGATTTGAAAAATGATAAAGAATTAGCGGCTGTATTTAAAGACAAAAAAGAAATTAAAAATAACATTAGAAAAGCTTCTAATAGTAGGAAGAATAAAAATACTGAAAATGATATTATGATCGTCGGGAAACCAGTACAGTCAAAAAATCAAAGTGCAGTGTTTGTATATGAATCATTGCAAGTTCCAATACAAGGTATGGAGAGAACGACTGATTTTATTTTCTTATCAGCCGGGATTGCGATTATTTTAACAACTTTCTTTGCATTTTTCTTATCTACTCGAATTACGGCACCGCTTCGTAAAATGCGTGAGGTTGCATTTGAGGTAGCGCGCGGGAAATTTGATACGAAAGCCCCTATGGTGTCGCAGGACGAAATTGGTGAGCTTGCAACTGCTTTAAATCAAATGGGGAAACAGTTGAAGTTTAATATGAATGCCCTGCAGCAAGAAAAAGAGCAGTTAGCTAGCATTTTGAGTAGTATGGCAGATGGTGTTATTACGTTAAATCAAGAAGGTGAAGTCGTTGTTATCAACCCACCGGCAGAACACTTCTTACAAGTTTGGCAAGAAGAAAAAGAAGTAGAGTTAATTAAAAAACTGCCTTCTGAACTTGTTGAACTATTCCATCTCGTTGTAGAAAGTGAGCAACAACAAGTTGTTGAAATTAATTTGCAAAAAGGTAACTACGTAGTTCTTATGACACCGCTTTACAATCAAACAAAAATTCGTGGAGCTGTAGCAGTATTGCGAGATATGACGGAGGAGCGTCGTCTTGAGAAAATGCGTCAAGACTTTATTGCGAATGTATCACATGAACTTCGTACACCGATGGTAATGCTTCAAGGATATAGTGAAGCAATTTTAGATGATATTGTGCAAACGAAAGAAGAAATTAATGAGTTTGTTCAAATTATTTATGATGAATCTGTTCGTTTAGGTAAACTTGTAAATGAGTTATTAGATTTAGCCCGTATGGAAAGTGGACATGTAGAGTTACATATAGGTGAAGTAGATATTCATCCATTTGTCGAAAAAATTGGCCGTAAATTCCAGGGGATTGCAAAGGATAAAGAAGTCCAATTAACAGTGGATTTCCAAAGTCCAATTGCACAATATCCGTTTGATGCAGACCGTATGGAACAGGTACTGACGAATTTAATTGATAATGCAATCCGTCATACAAATGCAGGTGGACATGTTACACTTGTAATTAATACGAAAAATAGTGGCCTTACTTTCGAAGTGCAAGATTCAGGTGTTGGTATTCCAGAAGAAGATATTCCGTTCTTGTTCGATCGATTCTATAAAGCTGATAAAGCGAGAACTCGCGGGAAAAAAATTGGAACTGGACTCGGGCTTGCGATTGCTAAAAATATTGTTCAAGGTCATGAAGGGAAGATTTTTGTATCAAGTGTCGTTGGAGAAGGAACTACATTCTCTGTATATTTACCAAATCGTATAATTTAGATATATATGTTTTTAAAAAGTTGATCATGAATAAAAGCTTTACTGTTTTTTATTTTTTTGTAAGTGCAATTAAATAAAGAATGGTAGAGTTTTTTTCTTTAATAATCAGAATGAAAATAAAAAGAGAGGTGTCATAATGAAATGAAACTTTATACAAAAACAGGTGATAAAGGGGAAACGAGTGTCATAGGTGGCCGAGTGGATAAAGATCATATACGTGTAGAAGCTTATGGAACAATTGATGAGGCGAATTCTCATATCGGATATGCCATGTCTAAATTACAAGAGGAATGTTTTCGTAACATTTATAACGAACTTGAAAATATTCAACATGAACTATTTGATTGTGGAGGGGATTTAGCAATAGTAGAGAAGAAGATCCCTTATAAAGTAACGATAGAGATGGTCGAGTATTTAGAGAGTCGAATTGATTCGTATACAGAAGAAGCGCCGCCTTTAGAGCGTTTTATTTTACCAGGCGGTAGCGAGATATCGGCTGCACTACACATTGCACGTACAGTTATAAGAAGAGCAGAACGTTGTATAGTGTCATTGCAAAAAGAAGGAGAAACCAATGAAATTGTTCTAAAGTATGTAAATAGGTTATCTGATTATTTATTTGCGCTTGCTAGAGTAATAAATGCGCGTTTACAAGTGAAAGATGTGGAATATAACCGCAGTGCACTTGTTTTTCGTAATAAAGAAGAGAAGGAAGTGGAGTAATACACTTTCTTTTTTTTGTATACTTTTTTCTGTAATATCCCACAATAGAGAAGGTATGACGGTTATTAGAAAACGGAGGATGTATATGAAAGCGTTAAAATGTGGCGTGGTGATATTGAGTGTATTATTTTTATCTCAATTACATGTTTACGCTGAAGGGAATCAGTGGATATGGCCTGTTGATGGGCAGATAAGTGATTATTTTGGGACAAGACATGGGAAACACTATGGTATTGATATAGCTGCGCCAATTGGAACGCCTGTTGCAGCTATTCAAAATGGTAAGGTGACAAAGTCTTATTTTTCAAGTAGTTATGGAAATGTTGTGTTTATTAAACATGGAGAATATGAGGCTGTTTATGCGCATTTAAATAAGAGATATGTAGTTCAAGGTGATAACATTTCAAAAGGAGAGCTAATTGGAGAGGTAGGGAATACAGGAGAATCGCGAGGAGCGCATTTACATTTAGAAGTGCATCAAGGGAGATGGACGATGGAGAAAAGGAATGCGATGAATCCGTTGCTTGTTTTAAATGAACAAAAAAATCAAGTTGTGTCATCATCACTATATATTGTACAAAAAGGTGATACTTTAGTGGGTATTGCCCGGAAATTTGGTATGACAGTTGAGGAAATTAAAGTGAGGAATGGATTGCGACAAGAGCAAATCTATCCGAACCAACAACTATACGTCAAGTAAAGGCAACGTCCCAAAAGCATAACTTTTGAATAAATTTATTTTCTTCTTATTTAAGATTGCGATAGTAAATGAAATTATATCGACATTTCGACAAGAAATGTCGATATAACAATAAAATGCGACAGTAAGAGCAACCTATCCTTAACGAAAAACCGTCCCAAAAGATCTTTTGGGACGGCTTCTTTTACCAAAAAATAAAGACACATATAAATCCAGTAATAGCTAAGTAGCTATATAAGTAAAAGACTTTTGTTCTTGTTTTTTCTTTTGTCCGAAATAGTACGATAGTTGGTTCGATTAGACCAATTGTAAGACAAAGTAAACCAAGAAGCATAAAGCCAATTGAAAGAGAATACAGGGCGATTTGTGGTGCTTGAAATGGAATCATCCATTTTAATAAAAATGCAATAAGTGCAGTGTAACAAATGCTACCGATGTATTTATTCAATGGTGTATCAGAACGGAAACCAGGAAGTTTCTTGGAAAACGGACGGGAAACAACTTCCGTTTGTAAAGATGTATGTTCTTCAATTATTTTTTGAGCTTCTTTTCCTTTTTGGAAAAGGGATAAAATCCAGTTTCGCTCACCTTGGAAAATAAATTGAGAAGTTGTTAAATAGTGATCAACTTTTACCTTATTCCAACTCTTCCATGGATGACGCTCACACAATTTTAATTTACTTTCTGTTTTTTTATCATACTGATAAATACTTATGCCATCTTGGTCAAAAGTAGCGTAGTATGTCTCTCTTGAGAATGTGCCTAGATCAATTGGACAGTAGAAAAGTAATTCTTTTTTCAAATAAAAGTATTCTTTTCTTAAGTTCTTTTTCATTGCTTCTCGAATAGAGTGTCTTTTATCTTTCTTCATGACATTTCCTCCATAACTCAGAAAATGTTCTTATCTTAACAATTCAACATCTTATCACTTTTGACGACATATGACTAGGGGGATTCATAGGAGAAATACCGAATTATAAAAAATATGGGTTGTATTGTAAAATATAGTGATCGTTTCTTTAATGATATAAAATTAATAACTTATTTTTAGTAAGTTACACTTTTTTTGTTCACAATACGATCATGTTGTTGTATAATGAAGTGGAAAATAGAATATCGGTCTATCTTCGGGGCAGGGTGAAAATCCCGACCGGCGGTGATGAACAGTTAATAATTTCGTTCTAAGCCCGCGAGCCGTTAAGGCAGGATTTGGTGTGATTCCAAAGCCGACAGTACAGTCTGGATGGGAGAAGATGGAGGTTCAAGCGTTCAAAAAAGATAAGTATTTGAACGTCTGTTTGATGTGCCTTAAAATTCTCCCTTTGTGTAAATCACAAAGGGTTTTTTCGTTCTATGAAAAATAGGCATAGCAGAACCTTTCCACTTTCCATGAGAAGATCGATGGAAAAGGAGAGAGAAAGATGAAACAAAAAAACAGTGTAGTGCAGATGGTGAGTGTAGCGATGCTAAGTAGTATTGCGTATTTACTAATGATGTTGGATTTTCCATTCCCAGGGCTTCCGCCATTTTTAAAAATTGATTTTAGTGATGTGCCAGCTTTAATTGCGGCAATAATTTTTAGTCCAATTGCAGGTGTAATTGTAGAAGCGATAAAAAATATTTTGCATTACGGAATTCAAGGAAGTTTAACGGGAGTACCAGTAGGAGAAGTAGCAAACTTTATAGCGGGATGTTTATTTATTGGTCCAGCAGCATTCTTATTCCGAAAGTATCGCACAGTAAAAAGTTTAACGACAGGATTAATGTTAGGTACAATTACTATGACAGTTATTATGAGTGTGTTAAACTACTTTATTATTTTACCAGCGTACACTTGGTTTTTAAATTCACCAGCTATGTCTAGTGATATTATGCGACAAACTATTGTAACGGCGATATTACCGTTTAATGTAATTAAAGGAATTGTTGTAACAATTGTATTTGTAGCATTATTTTCACGCTTGAAAGTATGGGTATTTGCAAAAATGAAAAATGCTTAAAAATATTAAACCATTGGCAGCGTAACTGCTAATGGTTTTTTTGTTAGTGAGAATGAAAAAGAGTGCAAAAAATCCCCCTCATACTTATGAGGGGGATTTTTTGAAGTTAATAAAAGACTATTCGAATTTTAAAGAGTCGCCATCAAATGATTCGTCAGCAACTTTAATTGAGTCAGTTGGACAACCTTCGAATGCATCCATCATATCTTCAATTAATACATCTGGAATTTCAACGATACCTTGGTTATCGTCTAATGTTACAAATGCAATGCCTTCATCATCATAGTCATAAATGTCTGGTGCAGCAGCACCACAAGCACCGCATGCAATACAAGTATCTTTGTCAACGATTGTATATTTTGCCATATTTTTTCCCTCCTGATAATATGTATGTGAAAAGTTCGCCAAAAAATTATAATCTTATTGTAAAACGGTTTTTAAAACTTTTCAACATAAAATTATAATGATAATGCTTATCAATTAGAGTGTCAACTTATTTTTGAATTATTTCATAAGATTTTCAAAATACTTAAATGTTATTTCGTTTGATACAATAGAATATATAAAAGCATGTAGTGTGAATATGATAAGTTGAATGAATAGCAGTTAATGTGCAATCATATTGAAAAAAGAATGAAGTTAGACTGAGAGGTGGAAGCGGTAATGCAGCTACAATATACTTTATTATATTGTTTAAAACAATTGAATGGTGAAAGAACCGTTTCTTCAATTTATTATTTACTAAAAGGAAAGAGATCGTCGCAAACATTACAAGATGGGAATATGTTTCAAATTTCTTTTTTGTTTGGGATTTATAAGTCATTAAATAGAGCTGATTATGATCAAGAAGTTGCAAAGTTGTTACAAACGGATTTAGTTCAAGGTATACATGATAATACATATGTGTTAACGACTGCTGGTAACGTGCAATTAAACAAATGGGAAGGTGACTTTGCCTTTCCGACATATTTAAATGGTTTACACTATGGGGAAATAGGTGAAACGTTTTGGAAGAGATTATCATTGATCGTTCAAACCATTTCGAATTTACAACAGGCGAATACGAAATTTATTCCAATTCAACAGGATACAGAAATAATGATGTGGGTGAAACGTTTTCTCACTGGAATACCGTATATGAGAAGTGAATTGGCTAAAAGATTATGGAAGGAAATGCATACTCTTTTACAAAAAAATAATCCAGTAGAGGCGACAATCGTAATATATCGGTTAACTGGGTATAAACGTATTGGGTGTACTTTACAACAATTAGCGGAAATTACGAAACAAGATATATTTCGAGTGTATTTTTTATTTTGGGGTACAATTCATTTCCTTATTCAAGAAGTTCGCAATAAAGAAAACGAGTTTCCATTATTAGCTGAAATTATATCGTATCCAAATGAGAAAGCTGATTTATTTAGTTTATCAACGAAAAAAACATATAATCTTTGGAGACAAGGACGCTCTTTAGAAGAAATAGCAACAATTCGGAATTTGAAGGTTGCCACGATAGAAGACCATTTTGTAGAAATTGCTTTACGAGAAAAAGAATTTTCTATTGAAATGTTTATGGAAAAAGAAAAAATGGAAAAAGTAACAAAAGTAATTGAAGCATTACAAACACGTAAATTGCGTGTGTTGAAGCAAGCGGTTGGAGAGGAAATCTCTTATTTTGAAGTACGTCTTGTATTGGCACGGATGGAGGGTATAAATGAAGCTTGAGGAATATTTATATAAGTGGTTTGGATATTCTGAATTTCGTCCGGGGCAAAAAGGAGTTATTACGGACTTATTGGAAGGAAAAGATGTTGTAGCAATGCTTCCGACTGGAAGGGGAAAGTCAATGTGTTATCAACTTCCGGGGCTTCTGCAAGAGGGTACGGTGCTTGTTGTATCACCATTATTATCTTTAATGGAAGACCAAGTTACGCAATTAAAGTATGTCGTGAAAAATCGAGTTATTGCATTGAATAGTTTTCGGACGTTAATTGAAAAAAGAGAAGCAATGAAAAAGCTATCTTTTTATAAATTTGTTTTCGTATCACCAGAGATGTTGCAGTCGGAACTTCTAATAAGAGAATTGAAAAAAATTCATATTTCATTATTTGTCGTAGATGAAGCGCATTGTATTTCACAATGGGGCTATGATTTTCGGCCAGATTATAAAAAATTAGATAAAGTAATTGAGAGTATCGGATCTCCGACGGTACTAGCATTAACAGCAACTGCGACAAAGGATGTACTGCGAGATATAGCGGAAAGTTTAAATCTAAAAAATATTGCTGAGCATGTGTACTCAATTGATCGTCCAAATATTGCGATGGAAGTGCAATTTGTGGAAACAATAGAAGAAAAAAAAGAGGCGCTTTTTGAGCATGTAATGTATTTGCAAGGGCCTGGTATTGTTTATTGTTCAAGTAGGGCCTGGACAGAGCGTTTAACCGAGTATTTAAGAGGAAAAGGAATTACAGGTGTAGCTTTTTATCATGGTGGTATGGAACATGAAGAGCGTATGTTAATTCAACAGCAGTTTATGAATGACCAGTTGCAAATTGTAATATGTACAAGTGCTTTTGGGATGGGGGTAAATAAGGCGAATACAAGATATATTATTCATTTTCAATATCCGACAAATGTAGCTTCCTATTTACAAGAAATTGGAAGAGCGGGAAGAGATGGAGAATTGAGTATAGCCATTTTATTATGTAGTCCATTGGATCACGATTTGCCAATTTCAATCATTGAAGATGAATTACCAAGTAAATCGCAAATACAATTTTTATTTTCGTTACTACAAGAAAGAATGTTTCAAACGAAAGTATTACCATTAGAAGATGTAGAAGAAATTTGTTATAATGCAGCAAGATTTAATGAACAGTATTGGCGCTTTACACGTTATCATCTCGAACATCTTGGAATCATACAACAGCGAAATCTCATGCTAGAGAGCTTGTCAGATGAAATAATGCACAGATTAATAGCGGAAGTGGAAGTGAGAATACGTAATAAATATAGTGAGCTAGAAAATATGAAGTCATGGATACAAGTTCAAGGATGTAGACGTGAATATTTATTACAACAATTCGGTTATAGAAAAGAAAAAGAGATAGAAAACTGTTGTGATTACTGTGGTATTACAAAAACGGATTATAAAAAAAGACGAGCGCAACAGTTAGTTTTCGACTATAATTGGGAAACAGAGTTACAAAAGCTTTTCGGCCTAGGAAAGATGGAGGAATGATGAACATTCAAAGGCATAATGTTGAAGATATGAGTCCGAGAGAAATAAGACTGAATCTCTACATAACACAACTAATCATTATTGGTATCGGTTGTTTACTAGCATATATATTATTTCAAGATAAAAGAGAAGTTTATAGTTTATGGAAATGGGAACCGGTTTCTATACTTTTAATAGGTAGCTTGTTAGCGATTTGTATTGTGTTATTAGATTATGTTGCAATGCGAGTGTTTCCAGAATCTTGGTTTGATGATGGTGGCATTAACGATAGAATGTTTCAAGGGATTTCTGTCATGCATTTACTCGTTATCACGTTTATTATTGGTTTTGCGGAAGAGTTTTTATTTAGAGGTGTAGTGCAGACTCATTTCGGAATTGTAATAGCGAGTTTAATTTTTGCTGTGTTACATATTCGGTATATAACGAAGCCTTTTTTGTTTTGTTTCGTCTGCTTTATTAGTTTTGTTTTTGGTTATGTATTCGAGTGGACAGGAAATTTGTTTATAACAATCTTTGCACACTTTCTTGTTGATTTTATAATGGGGCTCCAATTAAGAAAATAAATGGAAGGTGGTGGTGAACAACATGAGAAAACGAATTCCTGATTTTGAAGAGGAGTTAGAAGTTGAGCAAGTGGAAGAAGATGAAAGTTTACCGCCGCGTAGTGAAATTCATAGAAATAAAGAGAACAAACCAAAGTTTAAAATGAATCACATTTTCGTCCGAGTGTTAACATTTTTGTTCATATTGTTACCTATTAGTATCCTATGGTATACGGATAAATATATACAGGTAAAAAGTGATAGTAATAATGCTGAGAAAAGTGCGTTTGAAGTAATTTTCTTTGATTCCGCTAAGACTGAATCAAAGAAGCAGTCTGAGAAAGTAGCAACTCATGTTGTGAAAGATGGAGAAACTTTAGAAAGTATAGCGAAGCAATATTTCTCAGATGAAGATGGGATAGAAATAATAAAAAAGTATAATGATTTACAAGAAGACGAAGTGAAGGTAGGACAAGAATTGAAAATTCCTATAAAAGATAAGTCCACGAAGTATGAGAGCTAGCTAAATGAGTGATATATAGCTCCACATAAAATTAAGGACTATACTTTACGAGGAGGGAGAGTAAAAAATATATGTCATGGATTATATTATTATGTACTCTCATATGCATTGGTTTTGTATGTCTTCTTGGAATGTATAAAGAAGCGATGCGTAATACAGTGTTGGAACATACTTTAGTATTCGAAGAATTTCCGGAAAGTTTTCAAAAAGTTAAAGTTTTTTTTATTTCGGATATTCATAGAAGGATCATTTCTAGCTCGCTAATTGAACGAGTGAAAGGAAAAGCAGATATCGTAATTATTGGCGGTGATTTAGCTGAAAAAGGAGTACCTTTATCGCGAATCTCTTTAAATATTCAAAAGTTAAGAGAAATAGCCCCTGTATATTTTGTATGGGGAAATAATGACTATGAAATTGAATATCACGAATTAGATGCTTTATTAATAGAAAATAATGTGAAGGTATTAGATAATACAAGAGTTGTATTTGAGTCTGAATTAGGAGAGAAAATTTGCTTACTCGGTATCGATGATGTTGGATTAGAACGAGATCGTTTAGATTTAGCGTTGTCTGATTGTAAAGAAGAAGGTTTTCGCATTTTAATTAGTCACAACCCAGATATAATAAAGAAAATGTCTGGTAATGAACAAATTTCGCTCGTATTAAGTGGACATACACATGGAGGCCAGATTCGGTTGCTTCCATCTGAAAAGTATTTAAAGGGTGGCGTATATAAGCATTCTAATACGACTCTCTTTGTTAGTAATGGGTATGGAACAACATTGTTCCCTCTTCGTTTTCGGGCACCTTCCCAAACACATATCATTACGTTATGCGGAGGGAAATAATGCCGAATTCAAATGGAAAATATAATATAAAAGCTGTCTCAAATATACTCGGAATTCAACCGAGTACACTTCGCGCATGGGAAAGACGCTATCATATTATTGCCCCAAAGAGAAATCGTGCGGGGCATCGTTTATATACAGAAGAGCATATTCATATTTTGAAATGGTTAATGAACAAAGTTTCTGAGGGGATGATGATTGGACAAGCAGTTCAGTTATTAGAAGGGAATCGGTTGCAGAACAACGTTCAAAAAGAAAAAATTACTGATACAGAAGTTGTTTTAGTGGACGATATACTACAAGCTTTGTTAGAATTTGATGAAATTACAATTTCTGCATTATTAAACGAGGTTTTTAGTATATATTCAACGGAAAAGGTTGTTGCAAGCATCATTCTTCAAGTGGCAAACAAGTTGTTAACTTTAAAAAGTAATAATGAGATTACAATGTCGCAATTCAAATATGTTGTATCATTCTTACAAACACGTTTAGGAATGATCTATCATAATGCGTCGGTGTATTCTTCCGTTAACAAAGTTTTCGTCTTAGAAAATAATATATTAAAAGGATTTATTTTCGCGACGTATTTACGACTAAAAGGATATCAAACAATGTATATGGGGACAAGTTTAGATGAAGAAGGTATTTTACTAGCTATTGAACAATTACAACCTAAATATTTGTTTATATCTTTTGATGATGAACGAGAACTTGAAGAGGCAGTAGAATTTATTGACTTGTTACAAGAAAAAAATGAAAACATCTCTGGTGGTTTTATAGGAAGAAAAGATATTGGAGATCAATTAAATCTTCAAAATATCCTAATTGGTAACACGAAAGAAGAATGGGATGGATGGTTAAAGATGTCGGAATAGTCGTTCGAAAAGAACCATCTATTTTCTATTTCATATAATAAAAATTAGATGCAATGGTTACGTAGGGAGGGTATGAGATGAGACTGGAACGTTTAAATTATAATAAGATTAAAATTTTCCTAACATTTGATGATTTATCTGAACGAGGATTAACGAAAGAAGATTTGTGGAGAAATGCACCGAAAGTACAGCAACTATTCCGTGATATGATGCAAGAAGCAAATACAGAATTAGGGTTTGAAGCGGATGGACCGATTGCTGTTGAAGTATTTTCTCTACAAGCTCAAGGTATGGTTGTAATTGTAACAAAAGAAAATCACGAAGTGGACACAGAAGATGAGTTCCGTGACGAGTTTATTGAAATGCAAGTGACTCTTGATGAAAGTGAACATATACTTTACGAGTTTGCTACATTAGATGATGTAATCAATTTGTCAAATCGCTTATATAACCTTGGTGTAACTGATGGGAAGTTGTATACGTGGGATGATCGTTTTTATCTTTGGATAGAAGAAGAAGAGCAATTTCAATTATTGAAGGCGGATTTTATAGCTATTTTAGCGGAGTACGGTAATCCGTCAACAGCAACAATTTACCGCGTAATGGAATATGGTAAAGAATTAATGGATTCTCAAGCAATTGAACAAATATACAATTACTTTGTGAAAAAACAAAACCTCAGCTAATGTAACGTAGCTTGAGGTTTTATTTTTATTCAGCTGAAAATCTAAAATCTATAAAACGAAGTGTAGGTAACAAGACTAGCCGATCTGTATGTTAAAATGTAATCAGTATTTCTTGATGAAATAATTGTTTTATCGAATGTATTTTGATGAAAATAAAAAATATTTAAATATTTAAGTATTTTACTTTTCTAAAAGCAATAAAAGGACTATAATAATAGTGAAAACGCTTGCAATACAAAATAGTTTGTATATATTTGTTAGCGTTTTCTATTGCATTCCAAATTTAACGGTGTATACTAGGCAATGAAGGTTTACTAAACAAGTGAAATTACAGGGGGTTTACTTACTATGGTAGCCGAAAAGGGAACTCAAACGAAAACACAACAACAAGGGGAACAACATTTTGAATTGTTAAATTCAACACAAATTGTAATTAATGAAGCATTAGAAAAATTGGGTTATCCAAACGAAGTATATGAATTATTGAAAGAACCAATTCGTATGATGACAGTGAAAATTCCAGTTCGTATGGATGACGGGACTGTTAAAATATTTACAGGATATCGTGCACAACATAATGATGCTGTTGGTCCAACGAAAGGTGGAATTCGCTTCCATCCAAACGTAACAGAAAATGAAGTGAAAGCACTTTCTATTTGGATGAGTTTAAAATGTGGTATTGTTGATTTACCATATGGTGGAGGTAAAGGTGGAATCATTTGTGACCCACGTGAGATGTCTTTCCGTGAATTAGAAAGATTAAGCCGCGGTTATGTACGAGCAATTAGCCAAATTGTTGGTCCGACAAAAGATATTCCGGCTCCAGATGTATTTACAAACTCACAAATTATGGCATGGATGATGGATGAGTATAGCCGTATCGATGAATTTAATTCACCAGGATTTATTACAGGTAAACCACTTGTATTAGGTGGATCACACGGACGTGAAACAGCGACTGCAAAAGGTGTAACAATTTGTATTCGTGAAGCTGCGAAAAAACGTGACATTGATATTAAAGGTGCACGCGTTGTTGTTCAAGGATTTGGTAATGCGGGTAGCTTCTTAGCTAAATTTATGCATGATGCAGGCGCGAAAGTAATTGCAATTTCAGATGCTTACGGTGCACTACATGATCCGAATGGATTAGATATTGACTACTTACTAGATCGTCGCGATAGCTTCGGTACTGTAACAAAACTATTTAATAATACAATTTCAAATACAGAACTGTTAGAACTTGATTGCGACATTTTAGTTCCTGCTGCAATTGAGAACCAAATTACAGGAGAAAATGCTGATAAGATTAAAGCGAAAATTGTGGTTGAAGCTGCAAATGGTCCAACTACATTAGAAGCAACAAAAATCTTAACAGATCGTGGTATCTTACTTGTTCCAGACGTATTAGCAAGTGCTGGTGGCGTTACGGTATCTTACTTTGAGTGGGTACAAAATAACCAAGGTTACTACTGGACTGAGGAAGAAGTAGAACAACGTTTAGAAAAAGTAATGGTAAAATCATTCGATTCAATTTATGAAACATCACAAGTTCGTAAAGTGAACATGCGCTTAGCTGCATACATGATTGGTGTTCGTAAAATGGCTGAGGCTAGTCGCTTCAGAGGTTGGGTATAATATATAATGTTTTGAGAAAACGTGATTTCCTTTCGAGGGAATCGCGTTTTTTTGTTGAAGTATTAAATGAGGTGTTGTATATGGGGAATGAAATAATGGAACGAGTAGACCAATTAGGTGTTAGAGGGTGAACTTGCAAGAGCTAAGAGAGCCCGAAAAACAAGTGTCGTTAGGGTGTTCGGCGAAGGATTATTGTTTTTAATATTTGGTGCAGTTGTAGTTGGAACAATTATCGCGTTTATATTCACAATTATTACTTGGTTTGGTGAAAAATAGAATAAAAAATAAAAAAGAACGCTTGTTCTACACGAACAAACGTGCTATACTTTCCTTAGATAAGCAAAACGGAAATGATTTTAAGGAGAGATAAATGATGAAAATGACAGTAGACCAAAGATTTATGATGCCAGCCGATGTTGTAGAACGAGTGGAAGTATTACGAAACAAACAAAGCAAGCGTGGCACATTATTACAATCGGTAAATAAATTTTTCGGTTTAGATACGAAAGAAGATTGTATTTGGTTTTACGGTTTTTATGGAGTGGCTGTAAGTATTGTATTATTTATGGTATTCACATCAAATATTTTCGATGTTCTCTTCGCATAAGAAATATGCCATAAGGACATTGCCACCGAATACATATATAAGGAAGTAAGGTAATTTTTTAGGGCGGGAGTTGGTAGTAATGGCGATGTTCCCTATAGAGCGTAACTATATTGGGTATGGAAATTCACGACCAGGAATTCCTCTTTCAAAAGTAAGATTTATTGTAAGTCATGACACGGGGAACCCTGGTAGCAATGCGATAGGAAATCGGGATTACTTTAATGAAATACAACCGAAAGCTTCAGCGCATACATTTATTGATGATAAAACAATATTAGAAATTGTCCCTATAAATGAAGTTGCGTACCATGTTCGATACAATGTGCCAACGGATAATGAGTTATTCGGTTATGATGCGAATAAGGCTGCAATTGGGGTTGAACTTTGCTATGGTGGCGACGTAAACTTTTGGGAGGCGTATACTCGTTTTACGTGGTATCACGCTTATTTATGTCAAAATTTCGGTTTAAATCCTAAAAAGGCTATTGTGTCACACAAAACGTTGGATCCTACTCGGAAAATCGATCCTGAGAATGTATTAGGGCAACAAGGAATTAAATTTCAGCAGTTTTTAGCAGATGTCTATCGGATGTATGTTTCGTTTAGATGACAAATATATGAAAAATGAATACAATAAAGATAGATGCCTACTGCTGTAAGTAGGTTTTTTCTTGTTTATATAAATAGAGCAGAGGTAGAAGACTAGGAGTGAACTAAGTATGCAAAAAGAAACAGTTATTATTATCGGAGGCGGTCCATGCGGATTAGCAGCGGCGATTTCGTTGCAAAAAGTGGGGTTAAATCCGTTAGTAATCGAAAAAGGAAACATTGTAAATGCAATTTATAATTATCCAACTCATCAAACATTTTTCTCCTCTAGTGAAAAATTAGAAATTGGTGAAGTTGCTTTTATTACAGAAAATCGTAAGCCATTTCGTAATCAGGCGCTTGCGTATTATCGTGAAGTAGTAAAGCGTAAATCTATACGTGTAAATGCATTTGAACGAGTGGAACAAGTTCAAAAAGATGGTGATGTTTTTAAAGTTGAAACGACGAAGCGTGACGGAAACAAAGAAATATATGTTGCGAAATACATTGTTGTCGCAACTGGATATTATGATAATCCGAATTATATGAATGTACCTGGTGAGAAACTTGAGAAAGTAGCTCATTATTTCAAAGAAGGACACCCTTATTTTGATCGAGATGTCGTTGTAATAGGTGGTAAAAATTCAAGTATAGATGCAGCGTTAGAGCTTGTTAAATCGGGTGTACGTGTAACAGTTCTATACCGTGGTGGGGAATACTCGCCAAGTATTAAGCCGTGGATTTTGCCGGAATTTGAGGCGTTAGTACGAAATGGGACAATTCAAATGCATTTCCATGCGCATGTAAAAGAAATTACTGAGCATACGTTGACGTATACAGTAGATGGTGAGGCAAATACAATTCAAAACGATTTTGTATTTGCTATGACGGGTTACCATCCAGACCACAGCTTCTTAACAAAAATGGGAGTTCGGATTGATGAAGAAACAGGGCGCCCGATTTATATAGAGGGTAGTATGGAAACAAACGCTGAAAATATTTTTATTGCAGGTGTAATTGCTGCGGGGAATAACGCAAATGAAATATTTATCGAGAACGGTAGATTCCATGGAGATGCGATTGCGCAAACCATTGCATCAAGAGAAGAATAAAAAGAAGCTGTCGAAATCTTCGACAGCTTCTTTTTTAATCGTGCATAAACATATGTTGGATTGTTTCGTGAGAGTTTGTGTTTTCTAGTGCGACTAGTAATTTAATTCGCGCCTTTTGAGCGTTTAAACCGTAGGTGAAAACAATGCCCATATCTTTTAATTGTTTTCCGCCACCTTCATAAGAGTATACGTCTTGAACGATACCGTTAAAGCAGCGTGAAACTAATACAATCGGAATGCCTTTTTCTATTAATCGCCCTAGACTAGGAAGTGTTCTTGGAGGTAAATTACCTTGTCCAAGTGCTTCAATAACAATTCCGTCTACTGGTAGTGTTTCGATTGCTGATAATAATGTATCATCCATACCTGCGTATGCTTTTAGAACGACAACGTTTTTAGAAATCTGTCGTACTGTGCATGTTTCGTGATGCACTAAAGCATGATGGAAAACAACACCACGTTTTGTTACCATGCCAATTGGTCCGTACTGTGGACTTTGGAAGGTCGCGACATTACTTGTGTGCGTTTTTGTTACATTTGTAGCACAATGTATTTCGTCATTTAATACGACTAGAACGCCTTTTTCAGCAGCTTCATTACTACTAGCAACTTTTACAGCTGATAAGAAATTATATAGACCATCGGCACCTAATTCATTACTAGAACGCATTGCCCCTGTCACAACGATTGGGATAGTTGCTTGAACTGTTAAATCAAGAAAATAAGCTGTCTCTTCTAATGTATCGGTACCATGCGTGATGACTACGCCGTGAATATCGTCTTGTTTTACTCTTTCGTCAATGATGACTTGCAATTGTAGCATTTCGCTAGGAGTCATGTGAGGAGATGGAAGATGGAACACATCTTCGACAATTAAATCAACATCGCCTTCTAAATCAGGAATAAATTTTAAAAGAGGATTCTTTTTACCTGGTTGTACGACCCCAGTTTCTTTATCTTCCTCCATTGCAATTGTTCCACCTGTGTGTAAAACTAGGATTCTTTTCAATGCTTATACCCCTTTCAAGTTGAAAAATACATTTAGAACATAACATGTTTTGAGTAAATTCGACAATGAAAATGTATAAAAGTATGCTTAGAAAATGACAATAAAATAAATTACTTTAAGTGTGCTCCGGTAAGTGGTTATTAGGTTAGGTTTTGTTTATGGAAATTTATGAGAGTAGATGTGTAAGTGTAGAGAGGGAAGGAGTGAGTTTTTTGAAAAAAGTGGAGAAAATTATAATTCGTATATTACTGATTCAATTTATTTTTCTTTCTGTCGTCCAACTGCTTTTTATACATAAATCTTCAGTGAAATATTTATCGAAAATTGTTTATTACGAAGGTGTCGTCACGAAAAATAAGGCGGAAATCTTACAGGTGAATAAGTAGTTTTCATTTTCTTCTATGATGGATTATGCTACAATTATTGAGGATTTAATGACGTGAGGCAAATGAGAAGAAGCAGGGGGAGAATACCTGCTTTTCGTTTTGTTTTATAAGTGAAAAATGAGGTGTTACAATGGATAAACGAATTTCGATTGCTATAGATGGTCCAGCGGCTGCTGGGAAAAGTACAGTTGCAAAAGTTGTTGCAAAAAAACTTTCATATGTTTACATTGATACAGGCGCAATGTACCGTACTATTACATATGCAGCCCTTGAACAAAAAGTGGATATTGAAAATGAAGAAAAGTTAATGGAAGTCGTAAAAAATGTAAATATTGAATTTCAGCAAGGGGAAAATACACAACTTGTATTTTTAAATGGACAAGATGTTTCTGAGGTGATTCGTACGCCAGATGTGACGAATCGCGTATCTATTGTAGCAAAGCATCGTCTTGTTCGTGAAGAAATGGTACGTCGTCAACAAGGATTAGCTAAAAAAGGCGGCGTAGTAATGGATGGCCGTGATATTGGTACACATGTACTACCAGATGCTGAAGTGAAAATCTTTATGCTTGCTTCTGTAGAAGAAAGAGCGGAAAGAAGACATTTAGAAAATATGAATAAAGGTTTCGATTCTAATTTAGAGCAGTTAAAAGAAGAAATTGCTAGGCGTGATAAATTAGATTCAGAACGCGAAGTTTCTCCTTTGAAAAAAGCTGATGATGCATTGGAATTAGATACAACTTCTTTATCAATTGAAGAAGTTGTCCAAAAAATTATGGGTATTGTTTCAGGAGTATTTGCGAAATAAAGAAAGAGGACTATCCTCTTTCTTTTTTTTTTGAAATGTAAAGGATAAGTTAATTATAAGTCTCTTTTCTTGACAAATGGGCTAATTTGTAAGAAGTTAGTTACAGAGGAAAAAAACTGTCAGAATATATTCGCTATTATATTTCAAATCATACTTTCTTCAAGATGATTTTGCTGTATACTATTTATATAGATTTAATATAGCTTCTTGTGAACTGTATTGAAACAGAATATGTGATGATAAATTCTTAAACATGCAAATGAAAACATTTGTTTTCATTTCGTATATACATACAAATGCTTTGTCAATTCTGTAGGGAGGTATTTCCATGGTAGAGAAAATGAATGAAGAAGTTATGAATTCAAAAGAATTACAAGTTGGTGACGTTGTTACAGGTTCTGTAACGAAAGTTGAAGAGAAACAAGTTCTTGTAAATGTTGGATACAAAACAGATGGCGTAATTCCGATTAGTGAATTAGCTAACGTTCATATTGAAAAAGCAAGCGATGTTGTAGAATTAGATCAAACACTTGAATTGAAAATTATTAAATTAGAAGATGATGATCTTGTTTTATCTAAGAGAGCTGTTGACGCAGAAAAAGCGTGGGTAGAATTACAAGAAAAATTTAATTCTGGTCATGTATTTGATGTTACTGTAAAAGATATCGTGAATGGTGGGTTAGTTGTGGACCTTGGTGTTCGTGGATTTATCCCAGCTTCACTTGTAGAGGTACATTATGTAGAAGACTTTGCTGACTATAAAGGAAAAACATTAGCGGTGAAAATTGTTGAATTAGACCGTGAAAAAAATCGTGTTATTCTTTCACATAAAGCGGTAGTAGAACTAGAACTAGATTCTAAGAAAAAAGAAGCAATCTCTTCGTTAAAAGAAGGGGATATTGTTGAAGGAACAGTACAACGATTAACGGATTTTGGTGCTTTCGTTAACGTTGGTGGTGTGGACGGTTTAGTTCACATTTCACAAATTTCACACGAACGTGTAGAGCAACCTTCTGAGGTATTAGAGCAAGGTCAAAAGGTAAAGGTAAAAGTGTTATCTGTTGATGCTGATACGCAACGTATTTCTTTATCAATTAAAGCAGCTCAGCCAGGACCTTGGGAAAATGTTGCTGGTGAAATAAAAGCTGGAGATATTCGTGAGGGAGTAGTAAAACGCCTTGTTACATTCGGTGCGTTTGTTGAAATTTTACCTGGTGTTGAAGGGCTTGTACATGTATCTCAAATTGCAAATCGTCATGTGAAAAATCCAAATGAAGTATTGGAAATGGGACAAGAAGTAAAAGTGAAAGTACTTGAAGTCCATGTAGCAGAAAAACGTATTTCTTTAAGCATAAAAGAAACGCTTGAAGAAAATAATGTAACAGAAGATTATAGCCAATATGAGCCAAATGCTGATTCGGCTACTTTCCAGTTAAGTGATATTATTGGTGAACAACTGAAAAAATTAAAGAAATAAAGAGGGGTACAAGTGGTAAGGGCAAAACGTAAATTAGATCATATTGAATATGCTCTTTCTACTGGTCAGTCTCGTACGCATGGCTTTCATGATATTGATTTTGTGCATCAAAGCTTGCCAAATTCAAGTTATGACACTATAACATGTGAAACAAAAATCGGCGAACTTTCACTAAGTTCGCCGATTTTTATCAATGCGATGACTGGTGGTGGAGGAGAGCAAACATTACATATTAATGAGCAATTAGCATATGTAGCGAAACATCATAACCTTGCTATGGCTGTAGGCTCGCAAATGGCAGCTTTAAAAGATGAAAGTGAATCGGCTTCGTATAAAGTTGTTAGGAAAGTAAATCCGAATGGGATTTTTTTCGCAAACTTAGGAAGTGAGGCAACTGTCGAACAGGCAGAGCGTGCCGTTGATATGATTGAAGCGAATGCACTGCAAATTCATTTAAATGTCATACAGGAGTTAACGATGCCAGAAGGAGACCGTGATTTTACTGGTGTACTTCAGCGGATTGAGAAAATAGTTTTAAAAAGTAAAGTACCTGTCATCGTAAAAGAAGTCGGTTTTGGAATGAGTAAGGAAACAGTACAACAGTTAGCGAATATAGGTATAACAGCAATTGATATTGGCGGACAAGGTGGTACGAATTTTGCTGCTGTTGAAAATGAAAGAAGACAGCGAATGCTTTCTTATTTTAATAACTGGGGCATACAAACAGCTACCTCGATTATTGAAGCAACCTCTACAAATAATAACCTCTCTTTTATTGCATCTGGGGGTATACAAACAGCACTTGACGTGGCGAAGGCAATCGCATTAGGGGCGAATACAACTGCGTTTGCTGGATACTTTTTACGTATTTTAATGCAAGATGGTGTTGAGAATTTAGTGGATGAAATTGATCTTTTACATACAGATTTAAAATTTATTATGACAGCTCTTGGCGTGAAGACGATAGAAGAGTTACAATCTGTACCTCTTGTTGTAAAAGGTGAAACGTACCATTGGTTAGCGCAGCGAGGGATTGAAACTGCACATTATAGTAGGCGATAAAAAATCAACCATCCGGTTGATTTTTTTGCGTTTTATTTTCGTAAAATGAAGAGGGAGGGCGAGAAATTATCATTCTATATAATTCTATAAATGGAAAAAAGAGAGAATTTATATTAAAATAAAAGTATATATAAATATCGTGCAGGAAAGCTAAAATTGAAAAAAGGGTTATAAAAATGAAGAAATGTAGAAAATGTGCTGCTGAATTATTGGAGGAATCTTACTTTTGCCATGTTTGTGGAGAGAAACATGGCAAAAGTAAGAAAGTATTCCTCTCTATATAGCTGGTTAGCGATAAAACAAGATAAGAGATTGCTATTTAAGAGTCAAAAGAAACAAGAAAAAATTTACGATAATTTAGGGGATGAGGGTGTTAATAAAAAAGGAGATAATGTATTTTCAAATAGTAAAAATACAATAGGACGCATTACATATAATAGTGAAGATGTTAACATCCATGCACGAAATATAAGAGAAGATACAGCGGTTTCTGGATATAATAAAAAGGTTGAAATTTCATTAACTTCAAATGTAAGAGAAGGAGATTCTAGTTCAACAACAGCACAATTAGCAATTTAAACGGCGAATATTGCAATCGCAGCCGGGAATAAATTGTATAGGAATCCAATGGTGAATGCAGGAAGTGGAATAGAAGCACTAATTTGGCCAAGACAATTAGGAGAAGACAAAAATCCATCGGAAGATTCGTATGCAATTTATTATTTTAATATATCAAATGAAGTGAGTTTAAGTAATGCTGAAGTAGTATTACTTTCTGATCAAGGAAATACCATTGTGAGTAGGGAAATTAAAGGAGAAAAAGAAGATATTGTAGGTGTGAAAAAAGAGGTTGAGCGAAAGTCAAATGAGATAGGAGAGACGGATTATGTACGTGTAGAGGTAAAGAGTAAAGATCCTTCTCTACATACGTATTATGTTATTACATATTCTAAAAAACCAGCAGGTGTAGTTACGATTGATGCCTCGTTGAGTGATAGGGTTTATAATGCGAAAACAAAAGAATTATATTACGAGTAGAAATAAATAAAATAATTGTGTAAAAAGACGGTTTCGTACAATATCGAAACCGTCTTTTTGTATTGCCTATTTGAGGGCAGCTCGATTGGTGTGGGCTAATAATCAGTGGGGATGGATACCCCCACTGAAGTTTCACTTTATTTAATGCTGATTTTGCTTTCGAGCTTGCTCCGGTGTATCAAGACTTGTTGCACCGGGATATTGAAGCGATCGGTCGCGATCAGATTCAACGCGGCGTGATTCTCTTAGCTTTCGTTCTTGGCGATCTTTACCCATTGTGAGTTACACCTCCTTATTAAAAGTTTTGCTGTTATGAGAAAAACTATGCACAAAGAAAAGGAGGATTAACTTTCATAAAAAGTTCCCATAATGGAAATCATAGGAGGTGAAATGATGGATGGGAGTACTTTTTATTTTGTTGCTTGGATAGGGTGGATTGTCGTGACCTTTTTTATGAAAAAGGAATCTATTCGTTGGAAGATAAGTGCTTGTATATTAATTTTTATTATTTGTTCTCCGTTAAATGTGACGATTGCTTCTTTCACGATATCGGTAAATGCCCTTTTGCTTTGTATTATTTCTTTTGTAGGTATCGCGTTATATTCTATTTGGAAAAAATTATATACCTTACTTTCGGCACTTATTATTGCAATGTTATATACAAGCTTTCATTTGTTAGAAGTATATGATCCAATTTGGATTGTGGTTGATAGGTTGTTGCTGTTAAGTGGTGCACTTGTGTATGCATCGGTTTTATTGCACGGGGATCGCATATTACGATTATGCTCCTTGTATATAGGGATGTTACAAGGAGAATTATTGGTGACGCTTATTTTTCGTAAATTACATTTTCCTTATGAATACGGCAGTTTAGCTTTTTTAGATGTTGCTGCTGTTTCTACTTTATTTATGGCGATTTTACTTTGGATTACAAAGGCATCGGTATATATGGAACAATTTAAGAGGAAAACACGTAAAAGAAAGGCGAGGGTAATACATGACTGAATATACACCAGCTATTTTATGTGGCGTAATTGCAGGTACAATAACTAGGTTGTTAATGCTTCGTACCGATACGAGGCAATATCCGACGAGGCTTCACGGGAAAATTATTCATATCGCGATGGGATTAATTGCGGCTGCCTTAGGAGCAATTGCGATTCCGTCTGTTTTGAAAAAAGATTTCTCTGCAATTACATTTCTTACGTTAGCAGCGACGCAATTTCGTGATGTGCGCAATATGGAAAGAAATACGCTTCAACAATTAGATGGATATGAGCTCGTACCACGTGGTAATACATATATTGAAGGAATTGCATTAGTATTTGAAAGTCGTAACTACTTGGCGATGTTAACGTCGTTTGTAACAACGTTTGCGTATATAGGATTCGATTCATGGATTGCTGGGGTAATTACTGGTGTAGTAAGTTTTTTCATTGCGAAAAAATTAATGTCAGGTAAAAGACTTCATGACCTTGTAGAAATAGAGCACGTTCCACTTCGTTTTGAAGGAGCGGGACTTTATATTGATAATATTTACATTATGAATATTGGATTGCCAGCAAGGCAAGAAGAAATTATGAAATATGGAATGGGATTTATTTTAAAACCGAAATCGATAGATGCGATGGTTACAATCTCAAACTTAGGACAACGGCAAGCTATTTTACATGATGTTTCGGTTGCTTTAGGAATATATAGAGATTCTGGAACGCCGGCACTTGTACCGTTAGCGAAGCGTGATTTAGAGGATGGGAGAGTTGGGATTTTTGTTCTGCCGCAAGATCAAGATGCAGAAAAAGCGATAGGGGTAATCGGAAATGTACCAACATTAGAGAGTGCTGTTCATATGTCATCAGAAGCTCCGAAAGGAAGGGGAGATAAGAGATGATGTTAGAAAGTGTTATTCTCGCAGTCATTACAACAACGCCAGAGAAATTTGCAGGTGGTGCTCCTTTATTTATTTGCGAGTCGACAGAGGAACTGGAATTTGTTGCAAATAATTTAGAGGCTATTTTAGATGGTATTGCACATCGCTTACAAGATAATGTATATATTATTGTGAAACATTAGTAACGTGTGGTATAATGTGAGGTGTTTTGATACGTTGAGAAATATTCTGGAATGCAAATCCCTTCTTGCACAAAGAAGGGTTTTTTACATAATAAACAGAAGCAAGTTGAAAGGATGAAAGTATATGCCGAAACCAGTAATAGCAATAGTAGGCCGCCCGAACGTGGGGAAATCTACTATTTTCAATAGAATTGTTGGAGAAAGAGTTTCAATCGTAGAAGATATACCAGGTATAACGCGAGACCGTATTTATAGTGCGGGAGAATGGTTAAATCATGAGTTTAACATCATTGATACAGGTGGAATTGATATTGGAGACGAGCCGTTCTTGACACAAATTCGTCAACAGGCGGAAGTAGCGATTGATGAAGCAGATGTTATCATTTTTATGACGAATGGTCGCGATGGTGTAACTGCAGCAGATGAAGAAGTTGCTAAAATTTTATACCGTTCTAAAAAACCAATTGTACTTGCAGTAAATAAGGTTGATAATCCGGACATGCGTAGTGATATTTATGATTTTTATGCATTAGGATTTGGCGAGCCATTCCCGATTTCAGGTACACACGGTTTAGGACTTGGTGATTTGTTAGATGAAGCTGCAAATCATTTTCCAAAGATTGAAGAAGAAGCGTATGACGATGAAACAATCCGTTTCTCTTTAATTGGACGTCCAAATGTAGGGAAATCATCACTTGTAAATGCACTTCTTGGTCAAGAACGTGTAATTGTAAGTAATATAGCGGGAACGACACGTGATGCTGTTGATACACCATATAGTAAAGATGATCAAGATTATGTAATCATCGATACAGCTGGTATGCGTAAAAAAGGGAAAGTATACGAAAGTACAGAAAAATATAGTGTACTTCGTGCACTTAGAGCGATTGAACGTTCTGACGTTGTTTTAGTCGTTTTAGACGGAGAAGAAGGAATTATTGAACAGGATAAAAAAATCGCTGGATATGCTCATGATTCAGGACGTGCTGTTATTATCGTCGTAAACAAATGGGATGCAGTGAAAAAAGATGAAAAAACAATGAAAGCATTTGAAGAAAACATTCGCGCTCATTTCCAATTTTTAGAGTATGCGCCGATTGTATTCTTATCTGCGAAAACGAAAAAACGTACACAAACATTATTACCAGTTATTAATGAAGTAAATGAAAGCCATAGCATCCGCGTACAAACGAATGTATTAAATGATGTAATTATGGATGCGGTAGCGATGAATCCAACGCCGACTCATAATGGTAGCCGTCTGAAAATATTCTATGCGACACAGGTTGCGGTAAAACCACCAACATTTGTTATATTTGTAAACGATACAGAATTAATGCACTTTTCATATGAGCGCTTCTTAAAGAACCGTTTACGTGAAGCGTTCGGTTTTGTAGGAACGCCGATTCACATTATCGCTAGAGCAAGAGACTAATGGAGAGGATGTGATTTTATGACAAAAATCACAGTAATAGGAGCAGGTAGCTGGGGAACAGCGTTAGCGATGGTATTAGCTGACAATGGGCATGATGTACGTATTTGGGGAAACCGTCCTGAACTCATGAATGAAATTAATACGAAGCGTGAGAACAGTAGATATCTTCCAGGGATTACATTGCCAAGCACAATCGTAGCCTACTCTTCTTTAGAAGAAGCATTAGTAGATGTAAATACAGTACTGCTAGTAGTACCGACGAAAGCGTACAGAGACGTATTGCAAGAGATGAAAGAAATTGTTACAGAGCCAATTACTTGGATTCATGCAAGTAAAGGAATCGAACCAGGTACGTCAAAACGTATTTCGGAAGTGATTGAGGAAGAAATTCCAGAGAGCTTGATTAAGGATGTTGTTGTACTATCTGGGCCGAGTCACGCTGAAGAAGTTGGATTGCGTCAAGCGACAACTGTTACGTCTGCAGCAAAGCGTATGGAAGCGGCTGAGGGAGTACAAGATTTGTTTATGAATAGCTATTTCCGTGTATATACAAACCCAGATATCGTTGGAGTTGAACTTGGTGGTGCTTTAAAAAATATTATTGCACTAGCTGCGGGGATATCTGACGGGCTTGGATTAGGTGATAATGCGAAAGCGGCATTAATGACACGTGGTTTAACAGAGATTGCTCGTTTAGGAAGAAAAATGGGCGGAAATCCGTTAACGTTTGCTGGTCTAACTGGTATGGGAGACTTAATTGTAACTTGTACAAGTGTGCATAGCCGAAATTGGCGCGCTGGAAATATGCTTGGAAAAGGGCACTCTTTAGAAGAAGTGCTAGAAAGTATGGGTATGGTTGTAGAAGGTGTAAGAACAACGAAAGCTGCTCATGAATTGGCAGAGAAAATGGAAGTTGAAATGCCGATTACAGCTGCTTTATATGACGTGCTGTTCAATGAGAATAATGTGAAAGATGCAGTAGGCTCATTGATGGGACGTGTTCGAAAACATGAAGTTGAAGCGATACCTGATTTGTTATAAAGAAAGCGGTAGAAGTACATTTCGTACTTCTACCGTTTTTTATTTTTTATGGGTCTTTTCACCAATTTTTCATCTCTGCATAGGATGAAGAGTAACTTGAGGAGAGGGTGAAAAGAATGGATAACAACATTTTTAATAACATTGAAAAAGAAGCGAAAGTGAACAAAGAAGATATTTTTAAATTAGCGTCGTCTGTTCAAAATGCGAACTTACGTGATGAGACAGTGCTTCGCCAATTGATTCATCAAGTTGCTCTAATGGCAGGACGCGAAGTGCCGAAAGAGCAAGAGGATCAAATTGTAAAAGCGATTATTAACAATAATATGCCGGCGGATTTTGGTTCGTTAAGTAAAATGTTTAAAAAATAAATTATGAGAAACAAAGAGTTTAGAGAATGCATATGATAGTTATGAAAGAATGGGAATAGAGCTGTTAAGGGCATATTTGGTCAACCGAAGCGCATCATTTCGTGCTTCGGTTTTATTATTTTAAATAAAAATCATCAATTCACGGAAAAATGATGATTTTTATTTGTTTAAAGATTTTAATTTGTTAAAATAGTATAAAAATAGATTGAAAGTAAAGGGGTGTATATATGTCGGAAGGGCTTATGAAAATGTGGTTTGCTTTAGGGGCAATTGGATTTATGTTTCTTGCAGTAAGTTTTATTTTATTGAGTAGGCATAAAATGAAGAATAAATTTTTGAAAGGGATTACAGCTTTAGTAGCGTACACCCTCATGATTGTATCGGGAATTGTTATCTTCCTTGTTGTATTTAGTGGCCCTATTGAGCAATAAAGGATGTGTAGTCGGTAAATGTTACAAAAGCAACAGTCCATACTAGCATGAAAAGGTGATTGTCAGTGAAAAAAATCTATATTATTTTAATATTTTGTTGCATGAGCATTTTAACAGGGTGTATGTATCCAAGAGAAAATATGAAACAAAGTGCTATTCCTTATGAAGACCAGTTGCAAGTTGTACAAAAAGCCATTAATACATATAAGGAGCAAACGGATGGTTTATTACCAATTAAGACGCGTGATATGAGTACGCCGATTTATCAGAAGTATCCAATTGATTTTCAAAAAATTGCTCCAAGGTACATACAAGAGGCACCAGGGAATGCGTATGAAAGTGGTGGAGTATATCAATATGTATTAATAGATGTTGAAAAAAATCCGACAGTAAAGTTAATTGATGTGAGAATGGCGGAACAAATTCAAGAAGTGGCATTGAAGCTAAGGATGTATCGTGATGAACATCAATATCCACCTTTTAAAAAAGTGATCACAGATGGTGTTTATGAATTAGACTTCAAAAAACTAGGATATAAAGATGTACCACAAGTGACAAGTCCGTACTCAGGAAAGGGTCTCCCTCTTGTAATTAATGAAAAAGGAGAATTGTTTGTTGATTATAGAATCGACTTATATGAAGCGTTGAAAAAAAATGAAGGACAATTTAAAGAAGGTGAAGATATCCGGAGTATACTATCGAAGGATTCCCCGTTTGTTCCTGCATACTCTTTGCCGTATACAGTAAAAAATGGAGAACCAATTTTTTTAAAATCATAAGTCATGAACCTTTCTTTTAGTGAATAAGTTCTAGAAGAAAGGTTTTTTATGTTATACAACTTGTGATGCAAACAAAAGGTATTTTTAAATAGTCATATGAAATTGGACAAAATTATATGATATATTGTCCGAACTTCTAGAATACCATTATATTATATCAGATATTATAGGCAACGTTAGAGAAGGTATTAGTTGACTATAAACGTGGAATTATTCCCAAAAATATTGAGGGAGGGAATCACTTGGAAAAGGTAGATATTTTTAAAGATATTGCGGAACGCACAGGCGGTGATATTTATTTTGGAGTTGTAGGAGCTGTTCGAACAGGGAAATCAACATTTATTAAAAAGTTTATGGAACTTGTTGTTATTCCCAATATTGAAAATGAGTCAGACCGTCAAAGAGCGCAGGATGAACTGCCTCAAAGTGCTGCTGGTCGTACAATAATGACGACGGAACCGAAGTTTGTTCCAAACCAAGCGGTTTCTATCGAAGTAGATGAAGGTCTTGAAGTGAATATTCGATTAGTAGATTGTGTTGGATATACGGTTCCAGGAGCAAAAGGCTATGAAGATGAGAATGGTCCGCGCATGATTAATACTCCTTGGTATGAAGAGCCTATTCCATTCCATGAAGCTGCAGAAATAGGAACACGTAAAGTAATTCAAGAGCATTCAACAATTGGTGTCGTTATTACAACAGATGGAACAATTGGTGAAATTCCAAGAAGAGATTATATAGAGGCAGAAGAACGCGTTGTAAATGAGTTAAAAGAAGTAGGAAAGCCTTTCATTATGATTATCAATACTGTACAGCCATACCATCCAGATACGGAGCAGCTACGTCAAAGTTTATCAGAAGAATATGATATCCCAGTAATTGCGATGAGTGTAGAGAGTTTAAGAGAAACAGATGTGTATAACGTACTGCGAGAAGCGTTATTCGAGTTCCCGGTTTTAGAAGTGAATGTAAACCTTCCGAGCTGGGTAATGGTGCTAAATGAAGGGCATTGGTTACGCCAAAGTTATCAGGAAGCGGTTCAAGAGACTGTAAAGGATATAAAACGTCTTCGTGATGTGGACCGTGTCGTTTGGCAGTTTAGTCAATATGAATTTATTGATCGAGCAAGTCTAGCTGGCATCGATATGGGGCAAGGTGTGGCAGAGATTGATTTATATGCGCCAGATGAATTGTATGATCAAATTTTAAAAGAAGTAGTAGGAGTAGAGATTCGAGGGAAAGATCATTTATTAAAGCTTATGCTCGATTTATCTCATGCGAAAACAGAGTATGACCAAGTGGCGGATGCCCTGCGGATGGTAAAACAAACCGGATATGGAGTAGCAGCGCCTGCATTAGCTGATATGAGCTTAGATGAACCGGAAATTATTCGTCACGGCTCAAGGTTCGGTGTTAAATTAAAAGCGGTTGCGCCGTCTATTCATATGATTAAAGTGGATGTAGAATCAACATTTGAACCAATTATCGGTACTGAAAAACAAAGTGAAGAACTAGTTCGTTACTTGATGCAAGATTTTGAAGATGACCCGCTATCAATTTGGAATTCTGATATATTTGGGCGCTCTCTTAGCTCTATTGTTAGAGAAGGAATTCAAGCGAAGTTATCTCTAATGCCAGAAAACGCTCGTTATAAATTAAAAGAAACGCTAGAAAGAATTATTAACGAAGGATCTGGCGGATTAATTGCGATTATATTATAAGAAAAAAATCCCTCTAATTGCAGAGGGATTTTTTTCTTTTTCAGTATGTAATAGAAAAATAAACAGTCATTATCTAATATTTTGTTGCAAATTGTCAAGTTTCATCAGAATTTCACATTTTTAGAGTAACAATTTCCTTAAAAATATTGAATTATAAAGGAGAATCGTATAATATAGGCGTTGATAATGATTTATCTACATCTTTGTAGTATAGAATTTGTAAAAATTGCCTACAAATGAAAGTAAGACTCATTTTATGATCATTATACAGTCTTATCTTTGGGAGGAGGTGAATGGCATGAACAAGACAGATTTAATCAATGCTGTTGCAGAAGCAAGTTCCCTTTCTAAAAAGGACGCAACAAAAGCAGTGGACGCTGTTTTTGATTCTATCTTAGAAGCTTTAAAACAAGGTGATAAAGTACAACTAATCGGATTCGGTAACTTCGAAGTTCGTGAGCGTGCGGCTCGTAAAGGTCGTAACCCACAAACAGGTGAGGAGATTGAAATCGCTGCAAGTAAAGTACCTGCATTCAAACCTGGTAAAGCGTTAAAAGATGCGGTTAAATAATCCTTACATATTAACAGGGAAGAAGAGTTTCCTTTTTGGAAACTCTTCTTTTTGCTTTTAAAAACATAAATATGCTAGAATGTGTTCGTATCACTTTTAGGTTTTTCGGGAGGGCTAGCGGATGGCAAAAGTTAATTTAGAACAAATTGAACATGCAGTACGTCTTATTTTAGAGGCAATCGGAGATGACCCAAATCGCGAGGGAGTACTTGATACACCGAAACGTGTTGCGAAAATGTACGCAGAAGTATTCTCAGGAATGCATGAGGATCCGAAAGAGCATTTACACAAAGTATTCGGAGAAGACCACGAAGAGCTTGTGCTAGTAAAAGATATACCATTCTATTCGATGTGTGAGCATCATCTTGTTCCGTTTTATGGAGTTGCTCACGTTGCATATATTCCGCAAGGTGGAAAAGTAACAGGACTAAGTAAATTAGCTCGTACTGTAGACACGATTGCGCGTCGTCCACAACTACAGGAACGAATTACATCAACAGTAGCTAACTCTATTATGGAAGTACTAGAGCCGCATGGTGTAATGGTAATAGTAGAAGCAGAGCATATGTGTATGACGATGCGTGGTGTGAAAAAGCCTGGTGCGAAAACAGTAACGACTGCGGTGCGCGGCGTGTTAGAAAATGATGCAGCAGCACGTAGTGAAATTTTATCGTTTATTAAGACGAATTAAAGAAGAGCGGGAAACTGCTTTTCTTTTTTTTATATACAAAAAAATGATATAGTTTTAATGTTAAAGAGCAAGAATATAAAGGTTGAAAATTACTTCTGCCTTTTGTGTAAATGAATGTTTGTAGTTGTTAGAGACGAAGATAACTTGTATGAATAAAAGTTGAGGCTTTATTCGGTGGCAGTTTGGCAGTAGTAGCCAAGTTTTGATTATAGAAAATAGAATGTATGTGTTATAATAAATTTTATGAATTAGAAAACAAGGGTGATTTTTTGTGTGTGACATCTACGGAGGGTATGCGGGTATTAAAGAGAAATTGATGGAGAAATTACGCCATCCTTATTTTATAAACTATATTGAAGAACCATTTATTGATGAAGAAAAAATAGCGCTGTTATACGGTGCATTAAAAAGTGCAAATATACATAAAGAACAAATTGATCATTATGTCGTAACGATTATGCTTGTACAAATTGCTCTTGATACACATGAAAAAGTATCAAATAAAGCAAACGAAGAGACGAGTGGATTCCATAAGCGTCGTCAATTGACAGTTCTTGCAGGGGATTATTATAGTGGTCTATACTATTACTTATTGTCAATGAATTGTGATATTATCTTAATTCGTGCACTTGCTGAAGGAATTAAGGAGATTAATGAACATAAAATTATGCTATATCAAAAAGCACATGTGGCGATTCAAGACATAATGGAAAGTGTAGTAATAATTGAATCTGCGCTTTTGCAAAAAACATGTGATCATTTTCAGTTATCTAATTGGAAACGATATATAACTTATGTGTTAGGAAAAAATCGTCTTCAAAAAGAGTGTCAATTGTATGCTGATAAACAAAATTCACCTGTTTTTCAAGCAGTCCAAAAAATCTCATTGGATGATGATAAAAATCTGGAAACAGTAATTAATGAATGGCTTATGGAAATGAGAAAGCAGGAAGAAAATTTTTTAGAGAATCATACAGAAGTTAATGAGATAATTTCTATGTTAAGAGATAAATCAAGGAAATAAGCAACTTTACATTGGAAGAAGGTACGAGCATGCAACAATCAAAAGAAGAAAGAGTACATGACGTATTTGAGAAAATTTCTGATAAATACGATGTGATGAATTCTGTAATTAGTTTTCAAAGGCATAAGGCATGGCGCAAAGAAACGATGCGAATTATGGATGTGAAACCCGGGAGTAAGGCACTTGATGTATGCTGCGGGACGGCAGATTGGACAATTGCACTAGCGGGAGCTGTAGGTGAAGATGGGAAGGTTTACGGTTTAGACTTTAGCGAAAATATGCTAGCTGTCGGTAAACAAAAGGTAGAAGCTTTAGAATTAAAGCAAGTAGAACTTATGCATGGAAATGCAATGGAACTTCCTTATGAAGATAATACGTTTGATTATGTAACGATTGGTTTTGGGTTACGTAACGTTCCGGATTACATGCAAGTATTAAAAGAAATGACGCGTGTAGTAAAGCCTGGTGGAAAAGTAATTTGCCTGGAAACATCCCAACCAACGATGATAGGTTTTCGTCAAGGATATGTCTTATACTTTAAATATATCATGCCGTTATTTGGAAAGATGTTTGCGAAAAGTTATAAAGAATATTCATGGCTTCAGGAATCTGCTAGTACATTCCCAGGGATGAAAGAGTTAGCACATATGTTTGAAGAAGCTGGGCTTAAGAATGTGCAAGTGAAACCATTTACTTTTGGTGTAGCAGCTATGCATTTAGGTATTAAACCAGAATCAAAATAGAAAATAGAAAATAGAAAATAGAAAAAAGACGTTTTAGGTTAAGGTGAACAATATGAAGTTACAACTTATGTACTCTTTTTTACGATCGGATATTAATGTTATAGAAAAAGAATTGAAGAAGACAGTTGCTTCTGAGCAGCCGTTAGTAGAAGAAGCGGCATTACAGCTTATTGAAGCAGGTGGGAAGCGGATTCGCCCTGTTTTTGTTTTGCTTGCAGGGAAATTTGGGGATTATAAGTTAGATGCAATTAAGCATGTTGCGGTTGCATTAGAACTAATTCATATGGCTTCGCTTGTTCACGATGATGTCATTGATGCTGCGTTTTTACGACGCGGTAGCGCAACAGTGAATGCGAAATGGGGAGATCGTATTGCAATGTATACAGGAGACTACTTGTTTGCGAAGTCTCTTGAATGTATAACAAATATAGAAATTCCAGATGCACATCAAGCGTTGTCTCATACAATTTTAGAAGTTTGTAAAGGTGAAATCGAACAAATTAAAGATAAGTATAACTATGATCAAAATTTAAGAACGTATTTAAGAAGGATAAAACGAAAAACAGCATTGTTAATCGCCGCAAGTTGTCAGTTGGGAGCGATTGCTGCTGGTGCTAATCGTGATACTGTAAATCGTCTATTTTGGTACGGATATTTTGTTGGTATGTCTTATCAAATTATTGATGATATTTTAGATTTCGTATCGACAGAAGAGAAGCTTGGAAAGCCTGCTGGTGGTGATTTATTACAAGGTAACATTACATTACCTGTTTTGTATGCCATGGAAGATCCAGTTCTTCGTCAAAAAATTACATCTGTGCATGAAAATACAACAGCAAGTGAAATGAAAGAAATTATTGATGATATTAAAGCGAGCGAAGCTATTGATAAAGCATTTTCGTTTAGTGAACGTTATTTACATAAAGCATTAGAAATAATAAAACCACTCCCTCGTGGACAGGCGAAGTATGCGTTGCAAAATGTCGCAAAGTATATTGGAAAACGAAAATTTTAGTGTTTTGTCTGAAAAATAAAATAATCTCTCTATTTCAAAACTATTGCGCAATTGTGATAAGGGTGTTAATATGTGTGTGGGGATATACAATTACATACATAATTCAGAAGTGGAGAGATTTTTTATGGAAAAAACATTTCTAATGGTAAAACCAGACGGTGTACAACGTGCCTTCATTGGGGAAATTGTAGCTCGTTTTGAGAAAAAGGGCTTTCAATTAGTTGGTGCAAAATTAATGCAAGTTACTCCGGAAATTGCTGAACAACACTACGGTGAGCATAAAGAAAGACCTTTCTTTGGTGAATTAGTAGACTTTATTACATCTGGTCCTGTATTCGCAATGGTATGGCAAGGTGAAGGTGTAGTAGATACAGCACGCAATATGATGGGTAAAACACGACCACATGAAGCTGCTCCTGGAACAATTCGTGGAGATTTCGGTGTAACTGTTGCGAAAAACATTATCCACGGTTCGGATTCTTTAGAAAGTGCAGAACGCGAGATTGCTATTTTCTTTAAGGAAGAAGAATTAGTAGACTACTCAAAATTAATGAATCAATGGATTTACTAATTATTTTGAAATAATTTGTAAACGCTTTAATAACTGTGATAATAGTAAAAAGTGCGAGAAGAATAGGGGTATTCTTCTTGCACTTTTTTTATTTCGATCAGTTACGAAGTTAGGACTGTTATGATATATTGGTATGTAAAGTAAAAGGTCTACTATTATGAAAATAATCGAACAATTACAAGTAGGGAAAGCAAACATTCGATTTACTATATAATTTCTTTGTATTTTAAAGAGTGATGGAAGATAATATAGCTACTTTATGTAGCGGGATAAATACATATGCGAAAAGAGGAATAACGTATGCGATATATTACAGCTGGTGAATCCCACGGTCCGCAACTTACGACAATTTTAGAAGGTGTTCCGGCAGGGTTATCTTTAGTAGCGAATGATATAAATGAAGAATTAGCTAGAAGACAAAAAGGATATGGACGCGGTAGACGCATGCAAATTGAGAAAGACCAAGTGCAAATTGTAAGTGGTGTTAGGCATGGGAAGACGATGGGGTCCCCGATTGCACTTGTTGTTGAAAATCGTGATTTTACACATTGGACAAAGGTTATGGGTGCAGAGCCGTTAACTGAGCAGGAAGAGAAAGAAATGAAAAGACAAGTTACGAAACCTAGACCTGGACACGCTGATTTAAATGGTGCGATTAAATATGGTCATAGAGATATGAGGAATGTATTAGAGCGTTCTTCAGCACGTGAAACGACAGTTCGTGTTGCAGCTGGTGCAGTTGCAAAAAAAATATTGGCGGAATTAGGTATACAAGTAGCGGGACATGTTATCGAGATTGGTGGTGTACAGGCAGCAAATATTAAATATAACTCTATTGTGGAATTACAAAGTACTACAGAAGCATCTCCTGTACGTTGTTTAGATGAAGAGGCCGGTAAAAAGATGATGCAAGCAATTGATGATGCGAAGGCAAATGGTGATTCTATCGGTGGTATTGTTGAAGTAGTTGTAGAAGGAATGCCAATTGGGGTAGGTAGCTATGTACATTATGATAGAAAATTAGATGCAAAATTAGCAGCGGCAATTATGAGTATTAACGCTTTTAAAGGTGTTGAAATTGGAATTGGTTTTGAAGCAGCACATAGACCTGGAAGTGAAGTGCATGATGAAATCCTTTGGGATGAAGTGCAAGGGTACAGAAGAAAAACGAACAATGCAGGTGGATTAGAAGGTGGCATGACAACTGGTATGCCGGTTGTTGTGCGCGGTGTTATGAAACCGATACCGACATTATATAAACCGCTTCAAAGTGTTGATATTGATACGAAAGAACCTTTTACAGCGAGTATTGAACGTTCAGATAGTTGTGCAGTGCCAGCAGCTAGCGTTGTGGCTGAAGCTGTTGTGGCTTGGGAGCTCGCAACAGCTTTAATTGAACAATTTGGATTAGATCGTATCGATCTTATACGTGAAAATATTGAGAAACATAATGAATATGCGAGGGGATTTTAATGGAGAACATACATATTCAAACGAAATCAAAAGAATATGATGTACATGTTGGAAGGGAGGCGTTGTCACACTTAACAACGCTTATTCAAAAAATGAATCCTGCAGTATCTAACATAATGATCATTTCTGATGAAGCTGTTGCATCACTGCATTTACAGACAGTTGTTGATGCATTGCAAGTAGAGCAAAAAGTATTTTCGTTTGTTGTACCGAGTGGCGAAAAAGAGAAGTCTTTTGAAAATTTCTATGAGGCTCACACTTCGGCTCTTGAAAATAAATTAGATAGAAATTCTTTAATCATCGCACTTGGAGGCGGAATGATTGGAGATTTGGCTGGATTTGTTGCTGCGTCGTTTATGCGTGGTATTCGCTTTGTCCAAGTTCCAACGACTTTATTAGCTCACGATAGCGCAGTAGGCGGGAAAGTAGCAATTAACCATCCACTAGGAAAAAATATGATTGGAGCATTTCATCAGCCAGAAGCTGTTGTATATCATACGCCATTTTTACATTCACTTCCTGAAAAAGAGTGGCGATCAGGTTATGCAGAAGTGATAAAGCATGCTCTTATTGGTGATGTGGAGCTATATCATTGGTTAAAAGAAGAAGTGCAAACGTTAACGGATCTTCGTGATGAAAAGTTAATTCATATATTAACGAAGGCGATTCCTGTGAAAGCGAATATTGTGTCGCAAGACGAAACAGAAAAAGGTGTACGTGCCCATTTGAATTTTGGGCATACGTTAGGACATGCTCTTGAAAAAGAGTTAGGATATGGGAATATTACTCACGGTGATGGAGTAGCGGTTGGCATGCTATTTGCTATGTTTTTAAGTGAGCAAGTGTACAAAGTTGATCTTTCTTATGAAGAAATGAAGCAGTGGTTCTTGAAATACGGTTATCCAAAAATGCCAAGTGACTTGAATGTAGAACGTCTCGTTCAGTTGATGAAACAAGATAAAAAAGCAAATGCTGGAACAATTCATATGGTGCTTATGCAGGAATATGGGGGAGTGAATGTCGTATCTATTTCAGATGAGACTGTTCATATTGCGTTAGAAGCATTTCAAAAGGATATGGTGTAAAAAAGTCGTAGAACAGGTATGAAATGCATATTTAAAGGTATTCTCGTAATGGTGACGGTTATGATTAAAGGTGACAGTAAGACATTATAAATCATATCAATGACTGGGGGAAGAAAAGTGAGAGTAAAAGAGCAATTGTTAACTTTGAGAGCATATGTACCTGGGAAAAATATTGAAGAAGTAAAAAGAGAATATGGATTGTCAAAAATTGTGAAGTTAGCGTCGAATGAAAACCCATTTGGCTGCTCTGCGCGTGTGACAGAAGCATTAACTTCGTTAGCTAATCAATATGCACTCTATCCGGACGGGGCGGCATTTGAGCTTCGTGAGAAAGTAGCAGAGCATTTAGGTGTAAAAGCGGAACAACTTTTATTTGGTAGTGGACTAGATGAAGTTATTCAAATGATTAGTCGTGCTTTGCTACATAATGGAACAAATGTTGTAATGGCGAACCCTACGTTCTCGCAATACCATCACCATGCTGTTATTGAAGGAGCAGAAGTTCGTGAAGTACCACTTGAAGATGGTATTCACGATTTAGATGCAATGTTACAACAAGTAGATGAGAAAACGAAGATTGTATGGATTTGTAATCCGAATAATCCGACAGGTACATATGTAGAAAAACAAAAATTACTTTCATTTTTAGAATCAGTTCCAAAGTCAGCGCTCGTTATTATGGACGAAGCATATTATGAATATGCTGGGGCAGAAGGTTATCCGCAAACATTACCTCTTCTTGAAAAGTACGAAAATCTTATGGTGCTACGCACATTCTCAAAAGCATATGGATTAGCTGCTTTTCGTATTGGATATGCGATTGGTGATGCAAAGCTTATTGGGCAGCTAGAGGTAGCAAGACTACCATTTAACACATCAACTATCGCCCAAGCGGTAGCGTTAGCGGCAATAGAGGATCAACAGTTTTTACAAGAGTGTGTGAAGAAAAATGCCGGAGGATTAAATCAATATTATGCATTTTGTAAGGAATATAACGTATTCTACTATCCATCTCAAACGAATTTCATTTTCTTGAAACTTGGTATACCTGGTAATGAAGCTTTCGAACGATTAATGAAAAAAGGATATATCGTTCGTTCTGGTGCAGCATTTGGTATGCATGATGGTATTCGTATTACTGTTGGATTAAAAGAAGAAAATGATGAGATTATTGAATTACTTACGGAACTTGTAAAAGAACAAGTGAAGAAAGAAGAAACGTATTCTTAAGAAATGGTGGAGGCTCCTGTTACAGGAGCCTTTTTCATTTGAACTGCAATAAGGGGAGTTGTTTGCACGTTCAAGAAAGAAAACGTTACAATAGAAGTAGACGTATAAGAAGAACTATTGTACATATAACTTATTTAAAATGTGAGGAGGATACAGTTTGAAACTAGTAGGACGAAAAAATAGTTTGAATGGGAAAATTGTTGTTCCAGGAGATAAATCTATTTCGCATCGCTCTGTTATGTTTGGAGCGATAGCGGAAGGGACGACGAAAGTATCAAATTTTTTATTAGGAGAAGATTGTTTAAGTACAATTGCATGTTTTCAAAAACTAGGTGTCCAGATTGAACAGTTTGGTAACGATGTCACGATTTACGGTAAAGGATTACATAATTTACAAGAACCGAAAGAAGTATTAGATGTGGGGAATTCAGGGACGACTATTCGTCTTATGCTTGGGATTTTAGCAAATACGCCGTTCCATAGTACGATAATTGGTGATGCATCAATTGGAAAACGTCCTATGAAACGTGTTACAGACCCGCTTAGTAAGATGAATGCTCAAATTGATGGTAGAGAAAACGGACAATATACACCTTTATCTATTCGCGGTGGTAAGGTAAAAGGTATGCATTACCATTCACCAGTAGCAAGCGCACAAGTGAAGTCAGCAGTTTTACTTGCGGGTTTGCAAGGGGAAGGGATTACTACGGTAACAGAGCCTATGCAATCTCGTGATCATACGGAAAGAATGTTGCGTGCATTCGGTTGTACCGTAGATGTTAATGGACGGACCGTTTCATTACAAGGTGGACAACAACTTAAAGGTGCAGACATAGAAGTTCCAGGAGATATTTCTTCGGCGGCATTTTTCTTAGTAGCTGGTGCAATTGTCCAAAATAGTAAGCTTGTATTGGAAAACGTTGGTTTAAATCCGACGAGAACAGGGATTTTAGATGTATTAACAAAGATGGGTGCACTTATTTCTATCGATCATATTAGAAATGAAGAGTTTGAACCGTGCGGGGATATTACGATTGAAACATCTAAACTAAAAGGAATAGAAATTGGTGGAACTCTTATTCCAAGATTAATTGATGAAATTCCTGTAATTGCTTTATTGGCAACGCAGGCAGAAGGAATTACTGTTATTAAAAACGCTGAGGAGTTAAAAGTAAAAGAAACAAATCGTATCGATACGGTTGTAGATGAATTAGGCAAATTAGGTGCGAAGATTGAAGCTACACCAGATGGTATGATTATATATGGTAAACAAAGTTTAAAAGGAAATACTGTTAATAGTCACGGCGATCATCGTATTGGGATGATGCTTGCAATCGCATCGTGTATTATAGATGGAGAAGTGAAAATAGAGAATAGTGATGCGGTCGCTGTATCGTATCCGGAATTTTTCGAACAATTAGCTGCGCTATGAGAGAAAGTATAGGAAGAGGTAGTTCACTCAAAAGGTTGCGTTCTTACACCTAGTTGCTTATGATAAATGAACAGAAGAGAATATTTTTTGAATTAAAGGAGACGTTTATGCAAAAGTTTGAACAGGCTGTTTCTTATATTGAAAACGGTGAAGCAGAAAAAGGATTACAATTATTAAAAGAACAACTACGAGTTGCTAATGATGAAGAGAAGTATGATATCGCTCGTTACTATCATACACTTGGGTTTATGGATGAGGCGTTAGCAATTACTGAAGACTTACGCTTGCTATATCCGGAAGAAAGTGAATTCACGGTATTTTTAGCAGAATTATATATTGATTTAGATAAAGAAGATGAAGCGATTGAAGTGCTTCATGATATTCCAGAAAACGATGATTTATATGTTCAATCGTTATTACTTGTAGCGGATTTATTCCAAATGCAAGGTTTTGATGATGTAGCAGAACAAAAACTATTAAAGGCGAAAGAAATGATGCCAGACGAACCTGTTATTACGTTTGGGTTAGCAGAATTATATAGTAGTAAAGGTGAAGAGCAAAAGGCGATCACTTATTATGAATCGTTACTAGCAGAACATAAAGTTATGGGTGGTGTTGTCATTGCGCTTCGTCTAGCAGAAACTTTAAGTGCTATTGGAAACTGGGAAGAGGCAATCTCTTACTATGAAGCGGGGTTAGAAGAGCAAAAAGATATTCACTCATTATTTGGATATGCCTTCACATTATACCAAGGAGAAGAATATCAAAGAGCAATTGGTGCTTGGCAAGAATTAAAAGAATTAGATCCTGAATACGCATCGTTATACATGTATTTAGCGAAAAGCTATGAAAAAGAAGGCATGCTTCAAGAAAGCTATGAAACACTTCAAGAAGGAATTAAAGTAGATGAGCTGTCTGTTCCTTTCTATGTAGAATTAGCGAATATTGCGGCGAAATTAGGTAAAATAGCGGAGGCTGAAGAAGTGCTTCAAAAAGCGCTGGAGCTAGATCCGGGACATTTAGGTGCGATATTAAAATATGCGTATATTTTAAAAGAACAAGAGAAATACGAAGAGCTAATTGCAGTTGTAGAGCGTGCAATTGACAGTGGAGAACCAGATACACAACTACTTTGGGATCTTGCATTTGCAAAAAAACAATTAGAAATGTATTCGGATGCATTAAAACACTATGAAAGTGCATATACTTCTTTTAAGAATCATCCAGATTTCTTGGAAGAGTACGGTTATTTCTTATTAGAAGAAGGAATGCGAAAAGAGGCGAAAGAAGTATTTACGCAGTTAATACAACTAGACCCGACACAAATTCATATTGAAGAATTGTTATATAATTTAGAGGATTTTTCATAAGTTGGAAGGAAACTGAATGCCGCTTCTTGAATCTAAAAAGAAAAGAGAAAGACAGAGGAGGGACTTAATCGCTATGAATACCCCTGTTTCTGTAAACGAGAAGAAGGATTTTGTAAAATGGTTTTTGAATAATTACCAACTGAAACAGCGTGAATGTGTATGGATTTTGAATTATTTAATGAGTCACGATCAATTAATGCATAAAGTCCACTTCGTAGAACATGCAAAATATTGTCCGCGTGGCTTAGTAATGTCAGCAAATTGTGTGAAAGACACACCGTTTCACTTTTTCAAACAAAATGTAATGACAACAGATGCAGAAAAATCGTTTCATGATATTCGTTTGAATCGAGATGAGGATATTTATATTCAGCTTAATTTTAAATCATCGTTCCAAAATGCAAACTATGTAGCTGTATTAGAAGAAAACCCATATTTGCCAAAGCATATTGAAGTGAATGAAAAAGATCGATTGCTTGCAGAACGATTTTTAGAAGAAAGTGTATTCTCATTTAGAAGAGAACGTCTTTTGAAACAAATTGATGAAGCTTTGGATAAGCAAGATAAGGAAGCATTTCATAGGTTAACAGCAGAGTTGAAAATTTTATAGAATTCATTTTGATTATGTAATCTTTACGAAATTCAGACTTTTTAAGAAAAACTACTTAATAATAGGTAGTTTTTCTTTTTTTACCTCTTTTAGTATGGTTTAATATATATAAAGTGAAAGTTCTGTTATTTCGAATGGAGGAGGGGAGAAAAGGTGAAATGGATTGTAAAAGATGTAGAACAGTTTGAGCAAGCGAGGGAGTATGTAGATACAGGGATTATACCCCTTTTGTCTATTTCGGCAGCAAAAGGGATGAAAATGGTTGTAGAGCAAGGTGAATTTATTGAGGCTTTGAGTATGGAGTTGGAAAGGGAGTATAAAGGAAGAGTGCTTTTACTGCCCGCATTTACGTATTTGGTAGAGAGCCAAAAGAATGAAAAAGACCGTTTGCAAGAATGGACAGATCATTTGCAAAGGCAAGGTTTTAAGCATATTGCCTATGTGACAAGTGACTTTTCATGGAAAGAAGATATGAGAGATGTGCAGGGTGATTTATTTTGGTTTCCATCGTTATCATTAGAGCAATTTAGTGACCAAGCGAAAAGGGAAGTTATTCGTGCACACATAAAAAATATTATGGAAATGTTGGAAGAAAGATGGATAAAATAATAATAAACAGAAAGTTCTTATTATTATGAGTAGTATGATATTGACCTATACAAGAGGGTATTATATCATGATAGTGTCCTAGTTTTTATTTTTTATATAATTTTTTCACGAGGGGACAATTTCTGATAGAGGGGGGAAATTTTCGTGAGCGAGAAAGAACATCGTGTGTCAAGAAGACAGTTTTTAAATTACACACTTACAGGGGTAGGAGGCTTTATGGCGGCGGGTATTTTACTGCCGATGACGAGGTTTGCGCTTGATCCGGTGTTAAGAAAAGAAGCGGGAACAGATATGGTTGCTGTTGGGCAAGTAAAGGATATTACAACAGAGCCGAAGCGCTTCGATTTTAAGGTGAAGCAGGTTGACGGATGGTACAAGTCTGAAGAGCCAAAATCTGCTTGGGTGCATAAAGATGAAGGTGGAGAAATTGTTGCGTTTTCTCCAGTATGTAAACATTTAGGTTGCACAGTGAACTGGAATTCGGACAAAGCACATCCTAATCAATTCTTTTGCCCGTGTCACGGGGGACGTTACACAAAAGATGGGATGAACATTAAAGGCACACCGCCTCTTGCTCCGCTTGATGTGTACGAGTCTAAAGTGAAAGATGGAACGCTGTATTTAGGAAAAGCGAAGCCAAGAGGGGGTGCAAAGTAGATGCTAAATAAAATTTATGATTGGGTAGACGAACGTTTAGATATTACACCGATATGGCGTGATATCGCTGATCATGAAGTACCTGAGCATGTTAACCCGGCACATCACTTTTCTGCATTCGTCTATTGCTTTGGAGGACTTACCTTTTTCGTTACTGTAATTCAAATTTTGTCCGGAATGTTTTTGACGATGTATTATGTGCCGGATATTAAAAATGCTTGGGAGTCGGTTTATTATTTACAAAATGAAGTAGCTTACGGACAAATTGTTCGTGGTATGCATCACTGGGGCGCTAGTCTCGTAATTGTAATGATGTTTTTACATACACTCAGAGTTTTCTTCCAAGGTGCGTATAAAAAGCCTCGTGAGTTAAACTGGATTGTTGGTGTTCTTATTTTCTTTGTTATGTTAGGTCTTGGTTTTACCGGATATTTATTACCGTGGGATATGAAAGCGTTATTTGCTACGAAAGTAGGGATTCAAATTGCAGAGCAAACGCCGCTCATTGGTCCTTATATTAAAACATTACTCGCTGGTCATTCCGAAATCGTTGGCGCTCAAACATTAACTCGCTTCTTTGCTATTCACGTCTTCTTCTTACCAGCAGCACTTCTAGGTTTAATGGCCTTCCACTTCATCATGATTCGCAAACAAGGTATTTCCGGTCCGCTATAAGAGATTGCTAAATTAAAGGGGAAAGAACAAAAGGAGGGAGATTATGCATCGCGGCAAAGGGATGAAGTTTGTAGGAGATTCTCGGGTACCAGTAGCCCGGAAACCAAATATTCCGAAAGATTATTCTGAATATCCAGGGAAAACAGAAGCGTTTTGGCCGAATTTCTTGTTAAAAGAATGGATGGTTGGTGCAGTTTTTTTAGTCGGTTATTTATGTTTAACAGTGGCGCATCCGTCACCGCTTGAGAGAATGGCGGATCCTACAGATGCAGGATATATACCACTTCCAGATTGGTATTTCTTATTCTTGTATCAGTTATTAAAGTATTCGTATGCTTCAGGCTCATTTACTGTAATTGGTGCGTTTATTATGCCGGGGATTGCGTTTGGAGCGTTACTATTAGCTCCGTTTCTAGATCGAGGCCCAGAAAGAGCACCATTGAAGCGTCCTGTAGCAACGGGATTTATGCTTTTAGCAATTGCATCGATTATTTTTTTAACTTGGGAATCTGTAGCACACCACGATTGGGAAGCTGCAAAAAAACAAGGAGCAATTGTAAAAACAGCACCAGTTGATAAAAATGATGACGGCTACAAGTTGATGCAAAAAAATACTTGTTTAACATGTCATGGTGACAATTTACAGGGCGGAGCGGCAGCACCGGCTTTGCAAAACTTAACTTTAAAACCAGAAGAAATCGCTAAAATTGCGAAAGATGGAAAAGGTTCAATGCCTAAAGGTGTATTTAAAGGTACAGATGAGGAATTGAAAAAGCTTTCGGAATTCGTTGCAAAGTATAATAAAAAATAATAGAAAAGCTGACTACAAAATCTGTGGTCAGCTTTTTATTTTGCGTGCTCAGCTAAGCTGGGCACTGTTTGATGGTGAAAGGTTTAAATAGAATTCTACAAGGATTTAAAAATTATTATAGCCTATCTTCAATTGGACAGAAGTGGCTCGGTAAAATAGATTGGTACGTCTTAGAACGACTTAACCTTTTCTGGAATAAGAAAAGAAACATGGTCGTATCAAGGACTTGATGTAGAAAATAACATACACACTCGTGAAAGTAGGAAGCTAGAACAAACTGAAAGCTAAAGAAGGAAGAGCATCGGAAAGCTGTATGAGGGAAAACCTCACGTACGATTTGATGAGGGGAAGCTGAAACAGAAAAGGGATAGCAAAGCCATCCCTAAATAAAATTTAATCTGTTTCAGTTTTCTACTCTACGATGACGGAAAGTTTGCTATATAATAGAGTAGAGTTCGATGAAAGAATTACTTTGTTTGAAAGGTGTTGGACATACAGATTGGCTTACTTGTATGCAATGTTAAGGCAACGTTCGGTACTATTATTTTTATTGGTTGTTAACATATTAGGTACAATTTACGGATTCATATGGTATGGAAATCAATTAAAAGAAACCTCACCTATATTTTGGCCGTTTGTACCAGATAGCCCTATGGCGACTCTCTTTTTTGTCTTTGTTTTAATTGCTTTTTTGATGAAGAAGAACTGGGGGTTAATAGAAGCGCTAGCGATAGTTACTTTAATAAAATATGGTGTTTGGGCTGTTGTTGTAAATGCAATTATGATTTATGTAAAGGGCCCTATTGGCCTTATGGGATATATGTTAATGTTATCTCATTTTGCGATGGCAGTGCAGGGAATGTTATATGCTCCGTTTTATCGGATAAAAAAATGGCACTTCACTGTAGCTGGCATATGGACATTACATAATGATGCAATTGATTATTTATTTTGGCAAATGCCGAGATATGGGATTATGCATTTGTTTGTAGAGAAAATTGGTTATTTTACGTTTTGGTTAAGTATTGCTGTACTGTGTATTACATATTATTATTGCTTACGTGAGAACCGAAAACAGTTTTCTTTATGATGGTGAGGACATTTAGGGGGAGAAAATGAAGAAAAATAAGAGCGGTATAAACATATTGGATCGATTGATCACTTTAGTAGTTTCCTATAGCATAGCGTTTTCTGTTTTCGCTCTCGCGACAACGATAGTTGTATATGGAAAATGGTTGTATTATTTTGAAATTGATTTTTTAAATATTCCAGATTTAGCGGATATGACGAAAGATGAAATTAAGAGAAACTATGATGTGCTTATTACATATTTATCGCCGTTTTATGAAGGTGCATTACAATTGCCGACATTAGATATGTCCACAAATGGACGCATTCATTTTGTAGATGTTAAAAATATTTTAGTAAAGATTCAATATATAATGTATGGAACGATTGTAATTGCTGTATTAGGAGGAGCGTATTTATTAAAAAAGAAAAAAGAAAAGTTTTTACTTCACGGAGCGATTCTTACAATTATTTTTCCAATAGCTCTTACGTTACCAATTGCTATTAATTTTGAAAAGAGTTTCGTATTATTTCATAAGCTTTTATTTAGCAATGATTATTGGATGTTTGATATTGAAACAGATCCGGTTATTTTAATGTTACCGGAAGAATTCTTTATGCATGCTGCATGTATTATTTTATTATTGATTTTAGGTGGTAGCATGCTTTGTTACGGTGTGTATAAATATTTAGTGAAAAAGAAAAGGGTTTCAAAGAAAAAATTCTCTGTTTAAAGAGAATTTTTTTGTTTTCATAGAGATAATATATTTTTTGGTTTTGTTCTGTTCTATTCTTGTCCAATTCCACATATTTTGTACTAGTAGTTATAGGGGGGACCGGGATGAAGAGAACATTAATTGGACTGATAGCATTTCTAATTATAATGTTTCCAGTACGTATATATGCTGAAGAGTGGAGCGAACTAACTGGATTGCTAGATGACTCTTTGCAGTTAGTGAAGAAAAAAGAAGATGAAAAGGCAATACAAGTACTGTACCATTTCTCAGAGCAATTTCTATCAAAGGAGAATGAAAATAATTCAAAAGTAACTCCGGGACAAATTAGAGTCGTTTCTTTAGCATACGATAAGGCGAAACAATCTCTCGCGGAAGATTCAGATAGGCAAGTTAAAGTGGATAATATGTTAGCGTTACAACTTGCTGTTGATGCACAAGTATCTAAATATCAGCCACTTTGGATGGAAAGAGAAAGAAAGATAATGAATGCTTTTTCTCAAGTAGAAAAGGCGATGGAAAAAGACGATGATGGACAGTTCCAACAGACGCTAAATACATTTTTAAATGAATTTAATATTATTTATCCTAGTTTAATGATTGCTCTGCCAGAAAACGAAGCGCAGCGTGTAAATGCACATTTATCTTATTTGGATGAATTTCGTAACGTTATGTTAAAAACGAAAGGTGGACAAATGCAACTAGGGATTATTAAAGGTGATTTGCAAAAAATATTTCATACAGTAAAAAAAGATGAGATTGCTCCCTCTCTCATTTGGTTTATGACAATTACTGGAGGACTTATTTTGTTCACTTTAACGTATGTTGGATGGAGAAAGTATAAAGGGGAGAGAGAGAAGCGGAGAAGCAACTTGCATTCTAAAGATAGATAATACGCATAAATAAAGATACGGATTGTAAGGTTTATTTATTGACAACGGTGGAAGAAAAAAATAGAATGAGAAGTACTATAATTAAAACTTCAATGGAGGTTTATGATGTTTTATTTAATTTACTTCGCGATCATTTTGATCATACCGTTGTATGCACAGTCAAAAGTACGTAGTGCCTATAGCAAGTATTCACAAGTTTATTCAACATCAGGTATGACAGGAGCGGAAGTGGCTCGAAAAATTTTAGATGAAAATGGATTGTACAATGTAGCCGTAGAAGAAACGCCAGGTCATTTGTCAGATCATTATGACCCGCGTGTAAAGACGGTTAGATTATCGACAGATAACTATTATGGTCATTCAGTTGCTGGTACAGCTGTAGCAGCACATGAAGTAGGACACGCAATTCAAGATGCGAAAGATTATAACTTTATGCGTTTACGCCATTCGTTAGTGCCAGTTGCTAATTTTGGTTCAAACATGTCATGGGTTTTTGTCCTAATTGGTGTATTTGCACAAATGTCTGGTTTGTTGTTACTAGGAATTATTTTAATGGCAGCAGGTGTTATTTTCCAACTTGTTACATTACCAGTTGAGTTTGATGCATCAAAACGCGCAATGCAACAAATTGAAGCACTTGGTATCGTATCAACAGATGAGTACGGTCAAGCTCGTAAAGTATTAAATGCGGCAGCATTAACATATGTAGCAGCAGCTGCTGTAGCAGTATTTGAATTATTACGTCTCGTATTAATTTATACTGGTATGCAGCGTAGCGACGATTAAAGACTATCAATTTTGATAGTCTTTTTTTGTTTTGTGGATTGAATCTTATAATATGTTACAAATGGAAATAATAGAGAGAATATGGGGTATAGAACTAGTTAAAATAAAGATAAGTATGGAATGATGAAAGAAGGTGACGGACATAGAATATCCATATTATTTAGTTAAACAAGTGAAGGAGCGTAGTGCTACATACCAATTAGAAGGTTTTTTAAGTGGACAGGGCCCTAAAAACCCGAAATTAATGCTTGTTGGAGAAGCACCTGGTGAAACAGAAATTAATAATGGGATCCCATTTAGTGGGAGAGCGGGAAAACATTTAATGGAATTTTTAGAACGTATTCACGTTACAGCCCTTTCCGAACGAGAAAGCCCATTGCCTTTAGGCATGGGATGAAAGTGAGGTTGGATACGGAGTACCACTATAAATCGTAAGGTTCGTGGTACTTTAAGTATCCAAAGTATAGGTAGTTTCTTTGGGTCTGTTTGTTGTGATTTTTCGGAAATAAATGATACATTGTAACTATGATAAATGATTATAGAAGAACGTTTCAAAGTGTTGGTTGAAGAGATATGTAACGAACTTGATATTGTTAGTATCGCAATGGAATAGGATACCAACCACGTTCATTTGTTTTAAATACACTGTCAACACTTAGTCCTGCTGATACAATGGCAAAAATAAAAGAAGTGACATCAAAGCGTTTGAGAGAAGAATTCCCTCATCACATGCACTTGCAAAGTTTATAGACACGTTCCCATTTTGTTTCTACTGCTGGAAATGTATCAAATGAGACAATAAAACAGTATGTTGAGAATCAAAAAACAAAGGGGTGAAACGTATGTCACAGACCCTAACAGTGAAAGTGAAATTGCTTCCCACAAAAGAACAAATCCGTTTATTGGAACAAAGTAGCCACGAGTATATTAAAGTTATAAATACACTTATATTGGAAATGGTTGAAGCAAAGAAAAGCACGAAAAAAAGCACAAAGGATATTGAAGCTAATATTCCAAGTGCGGTGAAGAATCAAGCAATTAAAGACGCGAAAAGTTTGTTTGCTACAAAAGTAAAGAAAAGCAAGTGTAAAATCATTCCGATTTTAAAGAGGCCTGTTTGTGTATGGAACAATCAAAATTATTCATTTGACTCCACTCATATTTCAATCCCGTTTAAGGTAAAAGGAAAGTCAACTCGTTTAAAGGTCCGTGCTTTATTAATCGATAAAACAAATCGCAATTTGGACTTGTTAAAACATAAGTTAGGTACACTTCGTATCACAAAGAAATCGAATAAGTGGATGGCCCAAATATCTGTCACACTTCCTACAAATGAAAGAGCAGGGGCGAAAATTTTAGGAGTAGACCTAGGTCTCAAAGTCCCTGCGGTAGCAATCACAGACGATGACAAGGTTCGTTTCTTTGGGAATGGTAGGCAAAATAAATATAGGAAGCGTAAGTTTCGTAGTGTTCGTAAGAAGTTAGGAAAAGACAAAAAAGTGAATGCGATTCGGCGATTTGATGATAAAGAACAAAGATGGATGCAAGATAAAGATCACAAAATAAGTCGTGAAATCATTGATTTTGCGATTGCTAATCATATTTCTGTCATTCGTTTAGAGCAACTAACGAATATAAGACAGACGGCAAGAACAAGCCGTAAAAACGAAAAAAACTTACACGCTTGGTCATTCTATCGTTTGTCACGATTTATTGCGTATAAAGCAACATTAGTTGGTATTCAGGTTGAATATGTAAATCCGGCTTATACAAGTCAAAGCTGTCCGAAATGCGCTGAAAAGAATAAGGCACAAGACAGAAAGTACAAGTGTCCATGTGGGTTTGGGACACATCGTGATATCGTTGGGGCGATGAATATTCGCTACGCACCTGTGATTGATGGTAACAGTCAATCAGCCTAAGCACCTATATGGTCTGGTTTAGGAGGGGCAATGAGATGCCCTCATCTTGAAGGCTGTTTAAAACAGAAATGGACTGCGAACGTTTAGTCATTCAAGAATCCCACCCGTAAATCCGTAAGGATTCGGGCTTGCGACTTTAGTCGTGGGAGTCTCAAAAGGGAAGAAGTATATATTACGAGTGCGGTTCGGAGTAGGCCGTATAAGTGGAGAGAGAAAAGAGAGCGAAGCGGCGAAATAATACAAAAGAAGTACAATAGAACACCGAATCAAAGTGAGATACTTGTCCATGCGCCATTGTTAGATTATGAATTGGCACATATGGATTCACCAGTTATCGTGACGCTTGGTAATATTGCGTTAAAGCGTTTAGCCGGAAATAATAAAAAGATTACAGATGTTCACGGACAATTATTAAAGCAGCCGATCCAAAAGCTAAAGAATATACAACAGGCAGAGTTTATATGGACTGAAAAAGAATATAATATATTTCCTACTTTTCATCCGGCTTCAATTTTTTATAATCGCAGTTTATTGGAGTTGATTTATGAGGATTTAGAAAGGTTGAAAAATATTTTAGGCTAAGAAGTTTATTGTAAGAGTGAATATTAAGAATTGGGAAAAATGAATATTAATGTACAATTATGGTTCATAAAATGTCATAATAAAAAAGGATGATTATATCAGTATTTAAATTTTTTTATAATTAGGAGTATGAATTATGGGGTATTTAAATTGGAAAATAGAAAGATTAAATGTGGCAGATATTTATTTAGATGAAGAAAATCCACGGGTTTTCGTTGATGAGTTATCTCAAGAGAATATACTTGATTTCCTCATAGATAATTTTGATGTGGTTAATTTGGCGGCATCTATTCAATAGCAGGTAAAAAAGAAAATATATATGTATCAAATCAAGATGCAAAAAAATTTATAAAAGATGTAATTATAGAAAAATTAAGATCTGAGGAGACATTTATTTTCTTTGATCCACCGTATTATAAACAGGGAAAGAATTTATATACTAATTTCTTTAATCACGAAAATCATGTAGAACTTAGCGAACAGATTTTAAGATTATGTGATTATCATTGGATTACAACTTATGATTTTAATGAAGAAATTGCAAAAATGTACTCTGAAGTACCTACTAAGATGTATCAATTAATGTATTCTGCAAATAGAAAGAGAAAAGAATTTGAATATTTATTTCACAGTCATAAAACAATAGTAAATTCTTTTGATAAGGTACAGTTTACAGAGAGTGAAGAAGCTGAAGAAATTACACCAGATGTGGTTACGGCATAACTAAAAGGCTATCAAAAATGATAGCCTTTTAATTATGTAACGGTTTTTTATTTTCATCTAATGTAAATCCTTCACCAACAACATCGTGTACATCACTTACAGCGACAAAGGCATGTGGATCTACTGAAATAATGATATTTTTTAATTTTACGATTTCATTTTTAGCAACAACACAATATAGTACATTACGTTCTATTTTTGTATAGGATCCAACTGCTTTTAAAAAGGTTGCTCCGCGCTCCATTTCTGATAAAATTTTTGAAGCAATTTCATCGTTTTTATCAGAAATAATAGTTGCTCCTTTTGCTGCATAAGCACCTTCTTGCATGAAATCAATAACCTTAGCCCCGATAAAAACAGCAACTAACGTATACATGCCCTCGCGATATGATAAATATGTAAGAATAGAGATAATGATAACGACCGCATCAAACATAAACATCGTTTTTCCCATACTCCAGCCAACATATTTGTGAGCTAGCCTTGCGATAATATCAACACCGCCAGTAGTCCCGCCGTATTTGAATATAATTCCAAGTCCTATGCCGATAAATGCCCCAGCGAATAAAGCAGCCAGTGTCATATCCTTTTGCAAGTTTAAATGTAAGTTGAGAACCTCGTAGCGCTGAAACACCCAAAGGAATAAAGAGACGCTAAATGTACCGATTAATGTGTATAAAAATGTTGTTCGGCCGAGTAATTTCCAGCCAATGAAAAATAGAGGGACGTTTAAAATTAAGTTTGTATAGGAAGGATCAAGTGAAAATTTAAAATATAATAATAGCGTAATGCCGGTAAATCCACCCTCTGCAAGATGATTTTCAATATTGATATTCACAATACCGAAAGAAAAAATAGCGGAACCGATTAAAATAAAAATGATATTTCGAATCTTCAAATTTGATGTCATTTAGAAATCCCCCTAATTATGTAATGATTGCATTGCTCCTCTTAAACGATAGAACATAATAATAAGTTATTTCTAGTTGATAGTAAAAATAGAGAATGGTATAAGAGCTTAATTAGTTCAGCCTGATATTGTGCGGAAAAAATGCAAAAGAAAGTTTCACTTTATCCCGTCCCAACGACTGGTAGAGGGAAAAGCGAAGAAGAAAAGGTCGAACCAGCCGCAGGGACCCGATTGGTTCAGGCTGATTTTTTGCAAAAATCACGCAAAAGAAGTTTCACTTTATTATAGTCTATCCTAAAAAGAGTCGTAAATAGTGATATGAGGGAATAATATTTGTCAAATCGCGATGAATTGGCTAACATGAAAGAGGAAGGAATAAGAGGTGACTAGTATGGAAGCAAAAACGATGAAAGATATGCAGAAAGAAGTAGATGCATATATCGGTCAATTTAAAGAAGGTTATTTTAGTCCGCTTGCAATGATGGCTCGTTTAACTGAAGAAATGGGAGAGCTTGCAAGAGAGGTTAATCATTATTATGGTGAGAAACCAAAGAAAACGACTGAGAAAGAACGAAGTGTTGAGGAAGAGCTTGGAGATGTTTTATTTGTTATGATTTGTATGGCAAATAGTTTAAATATTGATTTAGAAACAGCGCATAACATTGTAATGAATAAATTTAATACACGTGATAAAGATCGTTGGACACGTATTGATGAGGGAGAGAAAGACGCATGAAAGAAATTAAAGTAATTATCGCTGGACCACGAGGACGCATGGGATATGAAGCAGTCCTTCTTATGGAAAGAACAGCGCATTTCAATTTAGTAGCAGCAATTGATTATAAGCATGGCGGAGAAAAAATTTCTGATTTACCGGGAATGCCAGCGCTAGATGCACCTATTTACGCGGATTTACATACTTGTTTAGATGAAGTAGAAGCAGATGTATTGTTAGATTTAACAACACCAGAAATTGGAAAGAAACATGTGACACTTGCAGTTGAACGTGGACTTCGATCAGTTATTGGTACAACTGGATTTACTGAAGAAGAACTAAAGCAATTAACAGAAAACGCAAAAGAAAAAGAAGTAGGAACAATTATCGCTCCAAATTTTGCGATTGGTGCAGTTCTTATGATGAAATTTTCACAAATGGCAGCGAAGTACTTCCAAGATGTTGAAGTAATTGAATTACACCATGATCAAAAATTAGACGCACCATCTGGTACAGCTGTAAAAACAGTAGAATTAATCCGTCAAAATCGTGTGCCAAAAGAGCAAGGGCATCCTAATGAAACGGAACAATTAGAAGGGGCACGTGGTGCAAATGTAGACGGTATTCACATTCATAGCGTACGTCTACCAGGGCTTATTGCACACCAAGAAGTAATGTTCGGCGGAGATGGACAAATGTTAACAGTTCGTCATGATTCATTCAACCGTGCATCATTTATGTCAGGTGTAAAACTATCAATTGAAACAGTAATGAACCTTGATCATCTTGTGTACGGTTTAGAAAATATTATCGACTAAAGGGGAGACAACGGATGAAAATTGCCTTAATCGCACATGACAAAAAGAAAGATGATATGGTTTCGTTCGCATACGCATATAAACCAATTTTTGAAAAACATGAACTTTTTGCAACAGGAACGACAGGACTTCGTATTATGGAGGCAACTGGTTTAGTTGTAACAAGATATCAATCCGGTCCTCTTGGTGGCGATCAAGAAATTGGTGCAATGATTGCAAAAAATGAGATGGATATGGTGATTTTTTTCCGGGATCCACTAACAGCCCAGCCGCATGAACCAGATGTTAATGCGTTACTTCGTTTATGTGATGTATACGCCATCCCATTAGCAACAAATATGGCAAGTGCTGAAATGCTAATGCATGCATTAGAGCGGGGAGATTTAGATTACCGAAAGTTAAGAAAATGAGGGGAACAATTATGAGTGGATTACATATATTAGCGTTTGGTGCTCATGCCGATGATGTTGAAATCGGCATGGCAGGTACCATTGCAAAGTATACGAAGCAAGGATATGAAGTAGGCATTTGCGATTTAACAGAAGCTGATCTTTCTTCAAATGGAACGGTAGAACTAAGAAAAGAAGAAGCAAAGGCTGCAGCTCGTATTATGGGAGTAAAAACGAGAATTAATTTAGCAATGCCAGACCGTGGTTTGTATATGAAAGAAGAATATATACGTGAAATTGTAAAGATTATTCGTACATATAAACCAACACTAATTTTCGCACCATACTACGAAGATCGTCATCCAGACCATGCTAATTGCGCGAAACTTGTGGAAGAAGCTATCTTTTCAGCGGGAATTCGTAAATATATGCCTGAACTTCCGCCGCACCGTGTAGAGTCTTTTTATAATTATATGATTAATGGTTTTCATAAACCGAATTTTTGTATAGATATTAGTGAATACCTTTCTAAAAAGGTGGAAGCGTTAGAAGCGTATGAAAGTCAGTTTTCAACAGGGAGTGATGGTGTTAAGACGCCATTAACCGAAGGATACGTTGAAACTGTAATCGCTCGGGAGAAGATGTTTGGGAAAGAAGTTGGAGTGCTGTATGCCGAAGGATTTATGAGTAAGAAACCGGTTTTATTACATGCTGATTTAATAGGGGGATGTAAATGAAATTGAAAATAGGTATTACATGTTATCCTTCTGTAGGTGGTTCTGGGGTTGTTGGGACAGAGTTAGGAAAGCAATTGGCGGAACGCGGGCATGAAATTCATTTTATTACATCGGGTGTACCATTTCGGTTGAATAAAGTGTACCCGAATATTTATTTTCACGAAGTAACAGTAAATCAATATTCTGTTTTTCAATATCCACCTTACGATTTAGCATTAGCGAGTAAAATGGCAGAGGTTGCTCAAAGAGAAAACCTTGATATTTTACATGTGCATTATGCAATCCCTCATGCTATTTGTGCATATTTAGCAAAACAAATGATTGGGGAGCGTATTAAAATTGTTACGACCTTACATGGAACGGATATTACTGTGTTAGGTTCCGACCCTTCGTTAAATAATTTAATTCGCTTTGGTATTGAACAATCGGATGTTGTTACAGCTGTGTCACATTCGTTAATTGAAGAAACAAATGAACTTGTAAAACCAGATAAAGAAATTGAGACGGTATACAATTTTGTAGATGAACGTGTTTATTTCAAACGTGATATGTCTCAATTAAAAAAAGAATATGGTATACGAGAAAATGAAAAAGTGTTGATTCATATTTCAAATTTCCGAAAGGTTAAGCGTGTACAGGATGTTGTGCAGTCATTTGCCAAAATTGTAAAGGAAGTAGATGCGAAATTGCTTCTTGTTGGTGATGGACCAGAGTTCTGTACTATTTTACAATTGGTGAAAAGTTTACATATTGAGGAACGTGTCTTATTCCTAGGAAAGCAAGATAATGTTGCAGAGCTTCTTGCGATGAGTGATTTAATGCTACTTTTATCAGAAAAGGAAAGTTTTGGTCTTGTTATATTAGAAGCGATGGCGTGTGGTGTGCCTAGTATCGGAACGAGGGTTGGGGGCATTCCAGAGGTCATTCAACATGGTGAAACAGGATATATATGTGAAGTTGGAGATACAGACGGAATAGCTAAGCAAGCAATTCAGCTACTAGAAAATGAAGAACTTCACCGTAATATGGGAGAGCGAGCGATGAAATCTGTATATGAGCAGTTTCGTTCGGAAAAAATCGTTTCACAGTATGAGGCGATTTATTATGACATACTAAGGGATGACAAGAATGGAAAGATTTAAAAAAGCTAGTTCAATTATTGAGATGTTAAAACAGCACGGACATGAGGCTTACTTCGTTGGTGGAAGTGTACGCGATCTTATTATCGATAGACCGATTGGAGATATCGATATCGCAACATCTGCTTTACCAGAAGAAGTAATGGCTATTTTCCCAAGACATGTTCCGGTTGGTCTTGAGCATGGAACTGTAATTGTTGTAGAAAATGGTGAACCGTATGAGGTAACTACTTTTCGAACAGAAAGCGAATATGAAGATTTTCGAAGACCTAGTAGTGTTCAATTTGTCCGTTCATTAGAAGAGGATTTAAAACGACGTGATTTCACGATGAATGCAATTGCAATGACAAAGGAAGGCGAAATGGTGGATTTATTTGCTGGGAAAGAAGCGATTCGTCTGAAGGAAATTACAACGGTTGGAGATGCTGCAGACCGTTTTCAAGAAGATGCACTGCGAATGATGCGTGGTATTCGGTTCGTAAGTACGTTAGGTTTCTCTTTGGAAATAAAGACGAAACAAGCAATTGAAACGTATGGGCATTTGCTCGAACATATAGCGATTGAAAGAATTACAGTTGAATTTGAAAAATTGTTGACCGGTACATATTGTGTGAATGGTCTTCAAGAGTTAGTAGAAACTAAGCTATTTTCTCATCTGCCATATTTGCAAATGTCAGAAGAAAGACTCTTGAAAGCTACGCAGTATAAATGGGATTCTTTTGAAACAGACGTTGAGGCTTGGGCATTTTTCTTATATTGTATCGGAGAAGAGCATCCATCTGTCTTTTTGCGACAATGGAAGTTCTCGAATAAAAAGATTAAAGATATCGTAGCGGTTATATTAGCAATTCGTTCTAGAAAGGAGAAGGAGTGGGATACAATCCTTCTTTATAAAACTGGGATTCGCATCGCTGAGATGGCGGAAAGAGTATATGAAGCGATAATAGAAAGTTATAATAGTGCGTCTGTTAAGCAAGTACAATCATTATTTCATGCATTGCCGATAAAAAATCGTCAAGAAATGAATGTGACTGGTAATGATTTATTAAGCTGGACAGATAAAAAGCCAGGTCCGTGGGTTGCCGAAATGCTTCAAAATATTGAAGAAGCAATCGTACAAGGAGATTTAGTTAATAAGAAAGAGGATATAAGGGAGTGGCTACAAAGATGCAATCTACTATAAGAAAGCAGTTATTACAAGTTTTTTCTGAAGCAGATGGTGCATTTGTATCTGGTCAAATACTTAGTGACAAACTTGGTTGTTCGAGAACCGCTGTATGGAAGCATATGGAGGACCTTCGTAATGAAGGGTATGAACTAGAAGCTGTACGCCGCTTAGGGTACCGAATTGCTAGTAAACCAGATAAAGTAACTGCGAATGAGATTCAATTAGGATTACAAACAGAGCGTATCGGTAGAACGGTTTATTTTGAAGAATCGGTTGAGTCTACTCAGCATATTGCAGCGAGACTTGCTTATGAAGGCGCAGAAGAGGGAACAATTGTCGTTGCTGAAGAACAAACAGCAGGTAGAGGACGTTTAAGTAGAAAATGGTATTCCCCAAAAGGAACAGGAATTTGGATGAGTATTATTTTGCGTCCCTCGATTCCAGTTCATCATGCACCACAGCTTACTTTATTAGCAGCTGTTAGCGTAGCGCAAGCAATTGAAAAATGTACCGGTGTAAACGTAGGGATTAAATGGCCGAATGATATTTTAATTCAAGGTAAAAAAGCTGTCGGTATATTAACGGAGATGCAAGCTGATCCAGATAAAATTAATGCTGTTATTATGGGAATTGGCATTAATGCAAATCAGAAACAAGAACATTTTGATGAGGAAATTCAGCAAATTGCAACTTCATTAGCAATTGAATCGGGTAAGCCGATTGTTCGTGCGGAACTTATGCAACAAATTTTCTTGCAACTAGAGAAATTGTATGAAGAGTATTTAAAAAATGGCTTCTCTGTTATTAAAATTCTTTGGGAAAGTTACGCAGTAAGTATCGGAAAAGAAATTACAGCTCGAACGATGAAGGAAACTATTAATGGGCTAGCAAAAGGAATTACGGAGGATGGTGTATTGTTACTTGAGGATCATCAAGGACAAGTGCACCACATTCATTCTGCTGATATAGAAATTAAGTAAAAGAAGTTCCTATTTTGGAGCTTCTTTTTGTCATTTAGATACTAATAAATTTCACATACCGTAATAGGGATAGAAAATTATTTTTTCGAAAAAATGTAGCAATTCCTTTTCAGAGTTTGCTATAATTAGTTCGAATATGGGCAGTATCAAAGCGAACTGCACCATTATTTTACGCAGTATGAAAAAATAATAATTTGGATTCTGCCTTGATCCAATAACGGACTGGGACAGAGGGATGAATAATGCCGACTAACACACAACCCTTCTGCCCTTTTATGGCCAGAGGGGTTTTTTATATGATTTCGGCCATCTCCTCTCTCCTGCATAAAGGAGGAGTAGTTTTTGAAAACAACAACAGATTTTTTGAAAATGAAAGAGCAAGGTGAGCCGATTACAATGCTAACGGCGTATGATTATCCATCTGCTAAATTAGCAGAAGAAGCTAAAGTCGATATGATTTTAGTGGGTGATTCTCTAGGAATGGTTGTACTTGGGTATGATTCAACAGTTCCAGTAACAGTAGAGGATATGATTCATCATACGAAAGCTGTACGCCGCGGAGCGAAAGAGACGTTTATTGTAACTGATATGCCATTTATGTCTTATCATGTCTCATTGCAAGATACGATGATTAATGCACGTCGCATTGTTCAAGAGAGCGGGGCACATGCATTAAAGGTAGAAGGTGCTGGAGAAGTTATATCAACTATTCACTACTTAACGAATGCGGGAATTCCCGTTGTGGCGCATTTAGGTTTAACTCCTCAATCTGTAGGAGTGCTAGGTGGGTATAAAGTACAAGGGAAAGATGCTGAAAGTGCAAAAAAATTAATAGAAGATGCAAAGAAATGTGAGGAAGCTGGTGCGATAGCACTTGTGCTAGAATGTGTGCCAATGCAATTAGCAGAACTTATTTCAGAGCAGTTAACAATTCCTACAATCGGAATTGGAGCAGGACAAAAAGTAGATGGGCAAGTTCTTGTATACCACGATCTTATCTCGTACGGCGTAAATCGTGTTCCGAAATTTGTGAAGCAATATACGTCTGTTCAAGAGGAGATTGTGCGAGGGATTTCGCAATACGTTACTGAAGTAAAGACAGGGCAATTTCCTGAAGAAAAACATTCATTCACAATGAAAGAGGAAGAGTGCTTAGCGTTATACGGAGGAAAACAATAATGAAAATCATAACTACAGTGCAAGAGATGCAGCAAATTACAAACGAACTGCATGCAAGTGGAAAAAGTATCGGTTTTGTTCCAACGATGGGGTATTTACACGAAGGGCATGCTACGTTACTACGTAAGGCAAGGGAAGAAAATGAAATTGTAGTTTTAAGTGTATTTGTAAATCCACTACAATTTGGACCAAATGAAGATTTAGATCGATACCCACGTGATATTGATAGAGATGAAAATGTAGCAAAAGAAAATGGTGTTGATTATTTATTTTATCCGAGTGTAGAAGAGATGTATCCAGCAGAACAAACGACAACAGTAGAAGTTGTGAAGCGTACCGACGTATTATGTGGCAAACAAAGACCTGGTCATTTCGCTGGTGTTGCGACTGTACTAATGAAACTATTTAATATTACATTGCCAACGCGTGCTTATTTCGGCATGAAAGATGCACAGCAAGTAGCTGTAATTGAAGGATTCGTAACTGATTTTAATATTCCCGTTACGATCGTACCAGTTGATATTGTAAGGGAAGAAGATGGATTAGCGAAAAGTTCTCGTAATGTGTATTTATCACTAGAAGAACGTGAAGAGGCTCCTCATTTATACGGCAGTCTATGTATAGCGAAAGAACGAATTGAGGCAGGCGAACGTAATCCGGAAATCATTATGAATCTTGTGAAAGAGCATATTGAGAAGTATACGAAAGGCACTGTAGATTATGCTGATTTATATGCATATCCTTCTTTAAAAGCGATAAATAAAATTGAAGGAAGAATCATTTTAGCGATTGCAGTTAAGTTTGAAAATGTACGATTAATTGACAATATAACATTAATGGGGAAATAAGGGGGAGCATCTATGTTTCGCACAATGATGAGAGCGAAGTTACATCGTGCAACTGTAACAGAAGCAAATTTAAATTATGTAGGTAGTATTACAATTGATGAAGATTTAATGGATGCGGTAAATATTGTAGAAAATGAAAAAGTACAAATTGTAAATAACAACAATGGAGCTCGCTTAGAGACATATGTTATTAAAGGAGAGCGCGGTAGCGGTGTTGTGTGTTTAAATGGTGCAGCTGCAAGGCTTGTACAGCCGGGTGATAAAGTTATTATTATTTGCTATGGTTTAGTGGCAGAAGAAAATATTCATAAACAAGAGCCGAAAATTGCAGTATTAGACGATGATAATCAAATTATTGAAATGTTAGGTGCTGAAAAAGCTGGCACGATATTATAAGTAGGAAGGCTATCTCTAATTAAGGGGATAGCTTTTTTGTGCATCTTTTCATTAAGATGAGGTAAAACGTGGTATAGTAACATTATATAATTTTTGTGTTTGATAGGTAAGAAATTGAGGTGTTACATATATGAGTAAGCGTTATGTCGTTGTTGATTTAGAGACGACAGGGAACTCCTGGAAGGATGGGAAGGATAAAATCACCCAAATTGCAGCTGTTGTAGTGGAAGATGGAGAGATATTAGAGATTTTTTCATCTTTTATTAATCCGAAGAGAGAGATTCCCCTATTTATTACAGAATTAACTGGGATTGATGAAGATCTTGTAAAGCAAGCCCCGTTATTTCGAGATGTAGCCCCGATGATTGTTGAGCTATTACAAGGTGCGGCTTTTGTTGCACATAACGTTCACTTTGATTGGAATTTTTTAAATGAAGAATTAAGGCAGGCTGGATATACAGAAGTACATTGTCCTAAAATTGATACAGTTGAATTGGCGCAAATTCTTTTGCCGACAGCTGATAGTTATAAATTACGTGATTTAGCTAAGCAGCATGAACTAGAGCACGATCAACCACATCGTGCGGATAGTGATGCTCTTGCAACAGCGGAGTTGTTTTTACAATTTTTAAGTGAAATTGAAAAGTTACCACTTGTCACATTACAATCGCTTTATGAATTAAGTGATGTTTTCCAAAGTGATATAGCTGATGTACTTTCTGAAAATATTTTAAAGAAAATGATGCATGGTAAAGAAGATGCAGAGGATTATGAGGTGTATCGAAATATTGCGCTTCGAAAGCGGAATTATTCTTTAAGCCTCAGTGAAATATACTCATCTAAATTTGATGCTTTCTTACATAAGACAATCGATAAACTTGAATTGAATATGCCAAAGTTTGAAAAAAGAGAAAGCCAACAGATTATGATGAAGGAAATATATACAGCGCTAAGAGATTCTAGGTTTTCACTGATTGAAGCAGGAACAGGTACGGGGAAGACGCTTGCATATTTACTTCCAAGTATTTATTTCGCAAAGAAAAAAGAAGAACCTGTCATTATAAGTACACAAACTGTACAATTGCAACAACAAATACTAGAAAAAGAAATTCCTTTATTAAAGAAAATAATGCCATTTTCATTTGAAGTAGCTCTTCTGAAAGGAAGAAAGCATTATCTGTGTCTACATAAATTTGAATATGCTTTGCAAGAGGAAGAGAAAAATTATGATATGGCGCTCACAAAAGCAAAAATTTTAGTGTGGTTATTGCAAACGGAAACTGGCGATCGTGATGAATTAAATATTCCTGAGGGCGGCAAGTTACTTTGGAACCGTATTTGTAGTGATGTACATAGTCCAGGCGGGATGCAAAGCAACTGGTATAGTCGTTGTTTTTATCAAAGAGCAAAGAATAAAGCATTATTTGCAGATATCGTTATTACAAATCATGCGTTATTATTTCAAGATTTTTCAAGTGAAGAACCACTATTTGCTTCATGTGAACATATTATTTTTGATGAAGCTCATCATATCGAGGAAGCGGCGAGTAGAACATTAGGTGAACAGTTCTCATGCATGTATTTTCAAGTAGCTTTATCTCGTCTTGGTACGCTAGAAACAGATGATGTACTTTCTAAAGTATATAAAATGATGAAAAAATCAGAGCAAGCATCGCGTTCGACTTTCCGTATGGTGAGTCATAGTTTGAAGGAATTGAAATTTGATGCGGATGAACTATTTCAAATGTTACGGACTTTCGTATTTAAACAAACAAAGCAGGAACAAGGGATGAGCAATATGCCACTCATTTATCGATATAACACGGAAGTAGAGAAAGGTAAGTTATGGGATAGCATTACCGAGTTAACAAATCGATTTGTGTATGATGTAAGAAAGTTATTGACTACACTTGAGAAGCAAGTTGAAATATTGCAAAGTAAATTAGAATGGGAGATGCATGTCGTTACAGGTGAATTTATGCATTTAATTGAGTTGTTGAGAAAGATGGCACAATCTTTACAATTACTCATTTTAGAAAAAAATTCATACGTGACATGGATGGAGACTGAAACGAAGGGAACGATTCATTCAACAGTTCTATATGCGCAGCCTGTTCATATTGGTGAAAGATTTGCTGATGAATTTTTAACCCAGAAAAAGAGTGTTATTTTCACATCAGCAACGTTAACAGTTAATGATTCATTCGACTATATAAAAGAGGAGCTAGGTTTACATGATTTTGCTCCCAATACATTAAAGGTTCCATCACCATTCCGTTTTGAAGAGCAAATGAAATTAATGGTTTCAACGGATGTACCTTTTATTAAGAAAGCAAGTAATGAAGAATATATTGAGTCTATATCGGCACATATTGCGAAAATAGCGAAAGCTACAAAAGGTAGAATGCTCGTTTTATTCACTTCGTATGAAATGTTGAAAGAAGCGTATACGAATTTGAAAAATGATGAGACATTAGAAGGATATTTATTATTAACGCAAAGTGTGAATAATAAGAGCCGAAGTCGTCTAATCCGCAAATTCCAGGAGTTCGACAAATCGATTTTGTTAGGAACAAGTAGTTTTTGGGAAGGGATAGATATACCTGGAGATGCTCTGAGTTGTCTTGTCATTGTCCGTCTGCCTTTTACCCCTCCTCATCAGCCGATGATGGAAGCAAAAGGAGAGTGGTTAAAAAATCAAGGAGAAGACGTATTCGATAAGTTGGCGCTCCCACAAGCAATCTTGCGTTTTAAACAAGGGTTTGGTCGTCTTATTAGAACAAATACAGATACGGGAACTGTATTTGTATTAGATCGTCGTTTGACAAGTTCTTCTTATGGAAAACGATTTTTACAATCAATCCCAACTGTACCGCTCTATGAAGGACCGTTAGAAGAATTGTTAGTACAGTTAGAAGAATCGTCAAATGAATAAAATTGGAAGAAAAATACGCCTGAAGTACATTTAAACTTCAGGCGTAAAAAATGTGGGTAGGAGGAATTTTATTTTTCTTACTTCTTGTATACAAAATATATTGCTTTTCGATTTGAAACCTTTTTTTGCTGTACATGTCCTGCTATAATAGATGGGTGATGAAGCAGGGGTTGTAAAGAATGTACTCTTATTGTAACCGCATTGCGTTCTTCTATAATTAGAAATTTTTGTGTAACGGAGGAGTTTTTTCATGGATAAGAAAATCGAAGTCCTATCAACGACGCGTATTAAATATTCGTCTGACTTGTATAAAATTGTTGATGGTTTGAATCGTACGTTAAAAGAGCAGGACCTCATGTTCGGATTAGCATTAGACGAAAAAGATAAAGAAACAGCTGTATTTACGATTTACAGAACGTAGTGATACAATGAAAAAGTGGATCTTTACAATCATTATCGTTATCGTTGCTAGCGGAATATATGGGGCATATGTTTATAATAAAGCGATGGAAAAGAAAATTCCAAAAGAGTCAAAGTCTGTAGAAATTGCGAAAGAAAAGGCAAAGCTTACAAAGGTAAATACTGTTGATTATTATAATGGAAAATCTTCATATACAGTCGTACAAGGTGCAGATGAAAAAGGAGAACAACTTATCGTTTGGGTGCCTGATAAAAAAGGAAATGTCCTTGTGAAGAAAAAGAGCGAAGGTATTTCTAAAAAAGAAGCTTTGCAAAAATTGGCTGAACAAGCTACAGGAGAAGGTGCTGAGCCGAAGCCGAAACCAAAAGAAATTATAAAAGTAAAATTAGGTGCTCAAAACGATATTCCATTGTGGGAAATTACATATATTGATCAGGAAGATCGTTATACGTATTACTATTTAGAGTTTCAAAATGGGGTTTATGCTGGACACTATAGCATTGAAAAATAGATGTAGGGGGAACTACAAATGAAATTAGCAAAGCGAGTAGCTGCTTTAACACCATCTGCAACTTTAGAAATTACAGCAAAGGCACAAGCATTAAAAGCAGAAGGTCATGATGTAATTGCATTAGGAGCAGGAGAACCTGACTTTAATACGCCAAAACATATTATGGATGCTGCGCATAAAGCGATGTTAGAAGGACATACGAAATATACACCAACAGGTGGATTACAAGCGTTAAAACAAGAAATTGTGAAGAAGTTTACTCGTGATCAAGGAATTGCGTATGATCCATCTGAAATTATTGTATGTAATGGTGCCAAGCATGCATTATATACATTATTCCAAGTGTTACTTGATGAAGGAGATGAAGTTATCATCCCAACTCCTTATTGGGTAAGTTATCCTGAGCAAGTAAAGCTTGCTGGTGGTAAGCCAGTTTATGTAGAAGGTCTAGAAGGCAATGAGTACAAAATTACAGCAAAGCAGCTGCGTGAGGCAATTACAGAGAAAACGAAAGCTGTTATTATTAATTCACCGAGCAATCCAACAGGGATGATTTACAGCAAAGAAGAATTACAACAGCTTGGGGAAGTATGTTTAGAGCATGATATCTTAATCGTTTCAGATGAGATTTATGAAAAATTAATTTATGGTGACGCGGAATATACTTCAATTGCCCAGCTTTCTAATGCACTAAAAGAACAAACACTTATTATTAATGGTGTATCTAAATCACATTCTATGACAGGTTGGCGTATTGGATATGCAGCAGGAAATAAGCAGCTTATTAAAGCGATGACGAACTTAGCGAGTCATAGTACGTCAAACCCTACTTCAATTGCTCAATACGGTGCAATTGCTGCGTATGCAGGCTCACAAGAACCCGTAGAAACAATGCGTCAAGCGTTTGAAGAAAGATTGAACATTATTTATGATAAATTAATTCAAATTCCTGGTTTCACTTGTATCAAACCACACGGTGCTTTTTACTTATTCCCAAATGTAAAAGAAGCCGTAGCGTTAGCTGGGTATGATACAGTTGATGAGTGGGCAAAAGCATTATTAGAAGAAGAAAAGGTGGCTCTTGTTCCAGGTACAGGATTTGGTGCACCAAATAACGTTCGATTATCGTATGCGACATCTCTTGAGCAAGTTGAGAAAGCATTAGAACGAATTCATACGTTCATGAAAAGTAAGGTACAGGCTTAATCGTCTGTTTCTTGTAGTAAATGGCAAAAAACCTCCCTATATATAGGGAGGTTTTTTTGACGAATTGTGGCAAAAAGAAATGGCTAAAGGTGTGTTATACTAGAGAACGAGGTGTTTGGTGATGAAAAAGAAAATGATGTTACACTGGTTTGAACAGGGAAGCATAGCGATTCCTAAATTGCTTATGATGCATTATAAAAAGCTAGGTTTAAATGAGACGGAATTTATGGTAGTACTTCATGTACACACATTTTTAGAATCAGGTAATTCGTTCCCGACTCCTTCGGAGATTTCAGAACGGATGACGATAACAGAAATGAAATGCATGGAAGTGATTCAGACTTTAATCCAAAAAGGTTTTTTAGCACTAGAAGGTGGACGAAGATCTGAAGCGATGATGTGTGAAAGTTATTCTTTACAACCACTGTGGGAAAAAATATTGCACTTTTTAATGAATGAATCTATAGAGGAAGAGCAAAAAGAACAAAAACAAATTCAAGTAAATTTATATACAGTATTTGAAAAAGAATTCGGAAGACCACTTTCGCCATTTGAATGTGAAACATTAGGGATGTGGGAAGATCAAGATCAACACCATCCGAATTTAATTCAAGCGGCTCTTCGTGAAGCTGTTATGAGTGGTAAACTTAATTTCCGGTATATTGATCGTATTTTGTTTGAGTGGAAAAAAAACGGAATTAAAACGGTAGATCAAGCGCAAAATCAAGGCCAGAAATTTAGAGCGAATCAACAACGCACACAACAAACGACAAAACAAGAGACGAAATTTACTGGGAAAGTGCCTTTTTATAATTGGTTGGAGCAGTAGTGTAGGAGGAAAGATATGTTGAACAAAACGCAAATTCGTTATTGTTTAGATACAATGGCGGATATGTATCCAGAAGCGCATTGTGAATTAATTCATGATAATCCATTTGAACTTGTAATCGCAGTGGCATTATCTGCACAATGCACAGATGTACTTGTGAATAAGGTGACGAAAAACTTATTTCAAAAATATAAAACACCAGAAGATTATTTAAGTGTGTCTTTAGAAGAATTACAACAAGATATACGTTCCATTGGATTGTTTAGAAATAAGGCGAAAAATATTCAAAAATTGTGCCGGATGTTACTAGATGATTATAACGGGAAAGTTCCAGAAGACCGTGATGAGCTGACGAAATTACCAGGAGTAGGGAGAAAGACAGCGAATGTAGTTGTTTCGGTAGCATTTGGGATTCCAGCGATTGCTGTTGATACGCATGTAGAGAGAGTGAGTAAACGGTTAGCGATTTGTAGATGGAAAGATTCTGTGTTAGAAGTGGAAAAGACATTGATGAAGAAAATTCCAATGGATGAGTGGGGAGTTACACACCACCGTATGATTTTCTTCGGACGTTATTACTGTAAGGCGCAGCGACCACAATGTGAAGAGTGTCGATTACTAGAAATATGTCGTGAAGGAAAGAAACGAATGAAGGGGAAATAAAGGATGGAGCGAGTTATAGAAATACCGAAAGAGTTTCGGTGCGTACCATTTTTTAAAGAGAGTGCAAATTCGATTACGTATCACACAGACCAATCTTTTGAAGAAATAATACAAAATACTTACTTTATATTTGATATTGAAAGACAATATGAACCATGGAATGAAATTGAAACAAGTATTCCAGCGGTGTTAAATATATGGAAAAGCAAGCATGAAGAAATTGCTATACTATTTCGGAACAGAAAAAAACAAGAAGCTGAGGGTCCGATGATTCTTTTTGCAGCGCACTTTCTATCGGTTATATATTGGTTAAATGAGCAGCCTGTTCATAGTTTGAATGAGATGCAAGTAAATACGAATAAATTGGAAGTACAACCTGTTAACTTTATGGAGCGATATTCATTTATTATAAAGAAACCGAGTAATTACCATTCGTATATTCAATTAGTACAGTTGTATATCGAAATAGAAAAGCTATATGTAAAGAAAATGATAACAAAAAAGAAGTCGATTTCTCATTAAGAGAAACCGACTTCTTTTTTTGTTTATTAAGACTCTGTTGTAACAACATTTCCGTCCGCGTGAGGTGTATCTCCTCCGGTATTTTGTTGGTGTTGTTGCTCTTCAGCTTTTTTTCTAGCTTCTTCTTCAGCTTTTTTTCTAGCTTCTTCTTCAGCTTTTCTCTTAGCTTCTTCGTCAGCTTTCTTCTTAGCCTCTTCGTCAGCGGCTTTCTTTTGAGCTTCTTCTTGCTGTTTACGTTGTTGTTCTTGTTGCTGCTGTTGTTCTTGTTGTTTACGTTGTTGTTCTTGCTGTTGTTGCTGTTGCTGCTGTTCTTGCTGTTTACGCTGATCTTCATCAGCTTTTTTCTTAGCTTCTTCTTGTTTTAGTTTATCTTCATTGGTCTTTTTCAGGGCTTCTTCGTCAGCTTTTTTCTTAGCTTCTTCGTCAGCTTTTTTCGCATCTGGAGTTCCGCCAGGGGCAGTGAAGGATGCACCAACTGCAGGGCTTGTTCCAGTACCCTTTTTCGCTACTACAGAGAAACTGTAAGTAACACCTGGTTTAATACCACCAAGAGTAGCTGTCGTACCGCTTACTGATAAGCTACCACTAGAACCGTCAGTAGCTTTATAGCTTGCTGCGTATGCATCAACATTTGATGATGGTCCAGACCAGTTCAGTGTCACTGTGCTAGCGCCATCGAAAGCGACATTAAGGCCACTAGGTGGATCTACTTTAATTTCTTTAACTGCATCTTTTTTCGCACCTTTAATGTACAATTCTTCATTTATTTCTTGTACAGAAGAAGGACGTTCGAAACGAGATTTATCTGTAGCGAATTTGCTCATCATTACTTGGAACATTTGTTGTGCAATTTTAGTATAACGATCGCTAATATAATTTTCTGGACCATTCTTTTCGTAACCAGTCCACACAGCCATCGTATATTGTGGTGTATATCCAGCGAACCAGCTATCTCTGTTTGCATCAGCTGGGATGCCATATTTTTTTATATCTTTTGCATCAAAGTTTTGTGTTCCTGTTTTACCAGCAACGTCGAATCCAGAAACATATGCTGTTGGACCTGTACCGCCAGAACCAGGTTTTACTACGTCACGAAGAACGTCAGTGACCATGTAAGCTGTATAGTCGTGCATCGCGCGTTGTTCTTTCGGTTTAAAGCTTTTCTTTTTCCCATCTGGGAAGATGACTTCTTTAACGAAATGAGGTTTATTGTATACACCATCATTACCAAACGCTGCATATGCACCTGCTACTGCTAATGGAGAACTATCGTTACTACCAATTGCAGTAGATTCATGTACTCCATATTCAAACGTCATGCCTAAACCTTCAGCAAACTCTTGTGACTTAGTAAGACCAACTGTTTGAGCTGTCTTTAAAGCCGGGATGTTTAATGACTTCTTCAATGCTTCACGAAGTGAAACGTCACCTTTAAAATTACCCGTAGCATTTTTAATCTTTGTGCCATTAGAGTAAGTGTAATCAGAGTCATTTAATTGATGATAAGTAGACCATTGAAGGTTTTCAATTGCAGGACCATAGTCGAAAATTGGTTTCATTGTTGAACCAACTTGGCGTTTTAAATCAACTGCCATATTATGACCTTTGAAAGTAGACTTACTTTCTTTACGACCAGCGCCGATTGCTCGAACTTCTCCAGACTGAGTATCCATAAATACGAATGATCCTTGGAATTGATCGTTTGGATACTTGATGAGATTCCCATCCATAATTTTTTCAGCGTAATCTTGAGCATCTTGATCAAGTGTTGTATGAATCGTTAAACCATCTGAACCGATATTTACATCAGGGTATTCTTTTTCAACTTCCTTTACAGCAGCATCTATAAATGCTTGATACTTCATTTCAGTCACTTCTGAAGATGGAAGAAGTCCTTGTGTTACAGGGATTTGCATCGCATCATTCATTTCTTGTTTCGTTATATACCCGTGTCGGTTCATTAATGTTAATACGATATTACGACGTTTTGTTGCTCTATCAACGTTATCTGGTTTTGTTGGATCATAAATGTTAGGACCTTGGGGTAAACCAGCGAGCATTGCAGCTTCGTGTAGTTGTATGTCTTTTAAATCCTTGCCGTAATATTTTTTGGCAGCTGTGGAAATACCATAAGAGCGATTACCTAAGTTAATCTTATTTAAGTACATTTCTAAAATTTCATGTTTTGAGTACTGTTGCTCTAACTTATAAGATAAGTACCATTCCTGCACTTTTCTTTTTGCAGTTTTGTCCATCGTTAGAAAATAGTTTTTAACTACTTGCTGTGTAATCGTACTACCACCTTGTGATCCAAAACCACCAGTGACATTTTCCATGACTGCCATTCCAGTACGTCTAAAATCAATTCCATTATGATCGTAGAAACGAGCATCCTCAGTCGCAAGGAATGCACTTTCAATTACTTTTGGAATTTGATCGTATGTAACATGGGTTCGTTTTTCAGCACCGTATTCATAGAAGAAATTCCCGTTTTTATCAAGGAATTTTGTTGATAAAGGATTGACTAGCTTTGATTTGTCTAGTTTTGGAGCGTCCTTTACCATAACAAAGAAGGCCGAAACGCCAGCTACGAGACCGACGATACCAAGAAGTAGACAACCTATAAGAAATCTCTTGAAAAAGGAACCTTTTTTCTTTGGTTTTTCTTCTTTATTATTTGTTTCTTTCGTTTGATTTTTTACATGATTTCGTTCTGTACGAGAACGATAATTATCTGACATTATACTTTCTCCTACCTTTCATTCTCTCCCCCAAAAGTCGAAAAAAGAGCCTTAGTGATGACTCTATCACGAAAAATAAACCGTGTCTAGTACGCGGATATAATCAATTCGAGGGTGATAACCGCATGATAATAAAGACCCATGCTCTTCTATTTCTTGTTTTGTAATCGATTTACGTCCACCAGTATTTTGACGATTCCAAAATGCAATAATATGTTTTGCATCTAATAAATAAAATTCATCAAAAAGTGTAAATTTAATAATAACAAATGCAATTCCATTATGAGCGACTACTTGCTTCATATGTTCAATTTGATGAAGGTGGAAGTTTTGAAGTGGAAAACTGGTTTTATTTTTAGTTTCTTTCGCTTCAAAATCGATGTATTTCCCTTTGTATACACCGTTGTAATCTGTTGTAGAAGGTTGTTTGAAATACGCTTCTTTTACCACTGCAGCACTTCGAGCGGGGTAATCTACTTTTACAATTTGAAGAGGTGTAGGTTTTTTATGTACGCATGCAATATTATGGGTTAAGTAATATTGATTGGTGTCATTCAATTCCTCTTCAAGGGACATACCTCTATTACTGTAAGTATGTTTTTTTATTGGTGTTTTATGAGGTTGTGAAGCTTGATCGTACCTTTTTCCATTTGGGTAACGAATGGTCATATTTTGTCCACTCCCAACTTGATAAGATTTACTTACAAAGGTGATTATATCAAAAAATGAAAAAAGATGTGACCTTTTTCAAGAAAGGTATGGTGACTTACTCATGTTTCGATGGAATGATTACGAAAAAATTAAACAGACCCGTAATGATATTTTTTGTACAGAAGAGGAAAAAGCTATAGTTCTTAATATTAAGGAGAGCACGGATGTAGCTAACGTAGATAATATTTCACGTACACAATCTTACCAAGAATATTATTTGAGAAATAGAGAAATTAGATGGTCTTTTTTAGCAAGCATGGTTTCAAGGAATGGGGGATGGAACATGACAGATTTAGAAGGAGAATATTATTCTAATCTTTTATCTCAAACAGTTAAGAGACGATTATTTCTTTTGTATGAGAAAGCCAATTGGCTCATTTTTTTAGATGCATTTCCTCAACTATTACTGTATGAGGAAAGTAAAAAGAGATGTGCGCCGCTCTTTCATTTGTTACAATTTTTCAACATATCAATTTTTATGGAAAAAGAATGGGTCGCGTTTTGGGAGAAAAAAGATATAAATAGGCTTATGACGGCACTTATTATTAATGAACAAAATAAAATTCAAAAACCAGTAATTGAGAATGCATACTTTCAAAAACATGTATTTGATACTGCACTATTCAAATTTCAAGAAATATTTCACGTTAGTGCAGTTATTTTTCCAATGGTGGAAGGGGGAATGTATGGATTTTCAGTTTATCAATTTGAAACGTTGCAAAAACGTATAGAACTGGGGAAGCAATTAGCTTGGTTATTATTTCATTCAAAGTATAAGGCTTCTTTTTATAAATTTGCAGTGCAAACTAGGCATACAGGATCTAGGATGGATTATGAATGTAATATAAGGGGAATTAGAAAATCATGTACGCCGGCTCTTCGGGATGTGTATTCTATTGTCACTCATGAAAAATTAATTGAAAAAGATTGGTTTAGTGACGGGTTGGAAATAGATTCATTATTTTTACTTGAAAAACCTAAGGGGGAAATTAATATAACAGAATGGTATAGAAAGAAGAGGGAGCAAATACATACTCTTTCTATATTAAGTAGTTTTGTTAAAAGAATAGATGAGTTCATGATATAATAAAGAAGTCCCGCCTTCTTAAATGAAGGCGGGACTTCTTTATTAAAAGTAATAAGCTCTACAACAAGTTACTTTCTAATCGGCTATTTGCCGGCAGTACGACTTTAACTTCAACACTTATCGAAAGCGAAGAGGTAAGGTAGACTAGAAAATAGTTGTTTGTAAAAGCCACTTTGGTTAAAGTGTCATTTTATCCCGCTATTTGTGGACAGTAAAACTCCCACCTCAAAATTTGGCTGGAGCAAAGAAGGTAGGTGGAAGCCCTGCTGTCCGTAAACACCCGATTGGTGCGGGCTGATAATCAGTGGGGGATGAACAAAACCCGACTGATTAAAGTTTCACTTTATGTAGCGGGGAAATTTGGACCATCAAGCTTTGGATTACCAGTCTCAGGTTGGTTTTGTTGTTTGTTTTGCTTTTTCTTTTTTTCGTTTTTATTTTTTGCCATCGTAATACACCTCCTTTTTGTATTGTTACCATTTCTAAAAATGGCATACTAAATGATTTCTTTGACGAATATCAACTAGTTTTGTCATGTGAGAAGGAGTAATTAATCAATCGGCGAAATTACATGACAAAGGAAAGGCAAAGAAGGGGGCGTTTTAAATATGGCGATGGTTCAGAAGGAAGATGTTATGAAAAAAATGGATCAAATGTTAAGTTCTCTCGATTTGCTGGAAATGAAGATTGGGATTAGAATGAATCATGCATTGAAGGATAAAGGTGAAAAAATATGCAATAAGATAGAAATAACAGAAATGCATATAGAACATATGGAAAATAAATTAGTGCATCACGAAGAAAAAGGGAGCTGGGTAAAGACATTTCAAAACGTCGTAGTGAGTGCATAATAAGGTGGGAACAAAATGGGACATGAAGCATTAATCCAGTCTTCGGAGAAGTTAATGCAGTATAATGATGAAGCGAATGTGAAAAAAAGAGAGATGGCTGAATATGATTTTTATAAGGATATGAAGCCATTTGTTGATATTGTAGATGCGGAGTTAGAGATGTGGAAAGAATTAGCTTATAGGTGGATAAAGGAAGAAAGACCTAAGTATATACATGTACAACAAATTGATCAAGTGTATGATAATTTACAAACTAATGTGCTACAATGTTTTGTTAATAAGGGAAAAGGTAAACGTTTCTTTGAAACTCATCAAGCTATTTCGTATACTTTGCAAAATATCGTAGATCAATGTAAATAACAAGAGGGAAAACCCTCTTGTTTTTTTATGCCTCGGTCACTGTTGTAGGTTTTGTTGCACCGTTTATTTCTAATTCACGTATTAATGTTCGGTAATCTGATATGCATATTTTTCCTTCAAGATAACAATGTCTTGCAAAGTCTAACAGTTCATTCGAATTTTCTGTGTAATACCCCTTTTTTTGAGAAAACGCTTGTTTTAAATCCCCTAATACCATGTTGATTCCTCCCCCATGAGAATCTTCTTCCTTATTATCATAGCATGGAAGGGTTTACTTTCTAATTTTTTTAAAAATTTAAACTTCCGACAAAAACAGACAGGTACTCCGTCACACATTTTATTTTATAGGTACATATTCTATATGTAGAAACTTATGCCAAGGAGGAGAGAATGCATGTTTCAACAACCTAATGTATATCAGCAAGCAAATCCATATGCACAGCAAAATATGTACCAATATAATGAGGATACATATTTGCGATATAATATGTATCCTTTCGAGCCTCATTATGGAAACCAAAATTATTATCAACCATTTGAAGTGTCTTTTGGGAATCAACCGCAGCAAGCGCATATGAATCAACCGCAACAAGCATATACGAATCAACCACAGCAAGCGCATATGAATCAACCGCAACAACCGCACATGAATCAGTCGCAACAGGCGTATATGAATCAACCGCAACAACCGCACATGGATCAGCCGCAGCAAATGTATACGAATCAACCACAGCAAGCGTATATGAATTCACAAAACTACATGTCGCCAGCTCAATATGTAAATCAACAAGCTATGTTTTATCCACCAAAACAACCATATCCAACGATGAATAAACAAAAGCAACAGCAACAGCAACCAAGTCAGTTTTCTAGTTTTGTTTCACAATTTAAATCATCAGATGGTAACTACGATGTAAATAAAATGATGAACACAGCTGGACAAATGATGAACGCGATGAATCAAGTAACAGGGATTGTTAAGCAAGTCGGGGGCTTTTTTGGTAAATAATAGTAGGGGGTTGTCTATAATAGGTATTACGTATGAATTTGGATACTAGACAAATTTCCATGAAATAAATGGGTATATATAACAAGCGGCTTTACCCCCTCGCTCATATTGTAAAGTGTAGTCAGATTTTTTTAATGAGAGAGGAGAGAAAAAACTATGCATCATTGTCATCCTTGCTTTGGAGGGCATAAGCCTGTAGGACCTATTTGTACGACAGCTCCTGTCATTCATCCAACAAAACAATGCGTAACACATTCTTTTTCAACAACGGTGGTGCCACACATTTTTCCAACCCATACAACGCATGTTCATCATCAACAAATTAAAAATCAAAGCTTCTTCCCACAAACAAACTCGAACGTAAACGTTGTAGATCCTGGGGATCCAGGATTCGGCGGAGGATGTGGACCATGCGGTCATGGCCATCATCACCATGGGCATCAAATATCACCATTTGGACCAGGACCGAATGTATCACCATTTGGACCAGGACCGAACGTATCACCATTTGGACCAGGACCGAATGTATCACCATTTGGACCAAATATCGGACCAAACGTTGGTGGAATGTTTAAAAAGTAAATGATATGTTAGAACTAGCGAAATGCTAGTTCTTTTTTTGTAATTGGAGTGTTGATATGAAGGTTGTTGCTGTAACAGGATATAAGCCGTTTGAACTTGGAATATTTAAAAATGATCATCCAGGAGTAGAGTGTATAAAAAAGGCGCTGCGTCGTAAATTAACTGTTTTTGTAGAAGAAGGCTTGGAATGGGTTATTATTAGCGGCCAGTTAGGAGTAGAGCTATGGGCTGCTGAAGTTGTTTTTGAAATTCAAGTAGAATATCCAGATTTAAAATTAGCGGTATTTACTCCTTTTTTAGAACAAGAAGAAAATTGGAAGGAAGATAACCGTGAATATTACGAATTTATTCTTTCGCAAGCAGATCACATTGATAGTATTACGAAACGGAAGTACGAAAGCCCAGAGCAATTTAAATTAAAGAATCAGTTTTTTATTGAAAAAAGCGATGCACTTTTAGCTGTATATGATGAAGAAAAGTCTGGGAGCCCTAAATATATTGTAGAAGCAGCTAAGAAAAAAGGAGAAATAGAAAATTATCACAGTTATTTTATTCTTTTTTCTGATTTACAAGATATAATGGAAGAGGAACAGTGGAATAATGCAGAGTAATATGTAATATAGTACTCGTATATTTGATTGACAAAAGGCATTGTTTCTGAAAAAATTTAGTTAATGAAAGCTTTGGCAAAAATTAGAGGTGAAGAAAATGATTTCGGATAAAATTAAATTAACAGCGAAAGATATTTTAGAAAAAGAATTTAAAACAGGTATGAGAGGTTATCAACAAGAAGAAGTAGATAAGTTTCTTGATATGATTATTAAAGATTATGAAGCTTTTCATAAGGAATTTGATCAATTAAAACAACAAAACGTTCGTTTGAAACGTGAATTAGAAGAGCAGAAAGTAGCGGCAACACAAGTTCCGCAACAACCGGTACAAACACCAGTTGCACAACCAGTGTATAACAATACGAATACGGATATTTTAAAACGTCTATCTAATTTAGAAAAAGCTGTATTTGGAAGTAAGTTATACGAATAAATTAAGGTAACAAAAAGGTTAAAGTATTTTACATAGAAAAAAACATTGCAAAATCTTTTTGTTTCCACTATACTAATGTTTGTCATAACGTTTGGGTAATCGCTGCAACGCCAACGTTGTAGAGGAAAGTCCATGCTCGCACGGCCTGAGATGGCTGTAGTGTTCGTGCCTAGCCAAGTCATAAGCTAGGGTATTCTGGCTGCAAGGCTGGTTTAACGGCAGGGAAAAAACCTAAGTCCTTTCGGATATGGTTTGACTACCTTTAAAGTGCCACAGTGACGAAGTCCTTGAAGAAATGATAGGAGTGGAACGAGGTAAACCCCACGAGCGAGAAACCCAAATAATGGTAGGGGAATCTTTTCCAAGGAAATGAACGACGGAAAAGGACAGGTTTTCGTAACCTGTAGATAGATGATTACCACCGGAGTACGAGGCGTGGGCCGTTTGCAGTACAAAGGAACAGAACATGGCTTACAGAACGTTATGAACCAACTATGAAATAACTCAGCTCTCCTTTGTTAGAGGAGGGCTTTTTATTTGTATGAAGTTATAAGTTGTGAGTTAAAATGGTAAATGAGAATATTCTTCGTAATATGTGATAATTAATAGGAAAACATGTTATTAATTATTGTTTGATTATACATAAGAGGTGAATGCAAATGGGAAAAGTTACTTTAATTGCAACAGCGGCAATGGGTATTGAAGCGTTAGTTGCCCGAGAAGTTCGCGATCTTGGTTATGAATGTGAAGTGGAAAACGGAAAGGTAACGTTTGAAGCGGATGAAAAAGCGATTTGTCGTACGAATTTATGGTTACGTACTGCAGACCGTGTGAAAATTAAAGTCGGCGAATTTAAAGCAACAACATTCGATGAGTTATTTGAAAAAACAAAAGCGTTAAATTGGGGAGATTATATTCCAGAGAATGGAGAATTTCCCGTTATTGGGAAATCTTTGAAATCAACATTATTTAGCGTTTCAGACTGCCAACGTATCGTTAAAAAGGCTGTTGTTGAGAAATTAAAAACAACGTATAGACGCACAACTTGGTTTGAAGAAGATGGACCGTTATTCCGTATTGAAATTGCAATGCTCAAGGATATTGCGACGTTAACAATCGATGCGAGTGGTGTAGGTCTTCATAAACGTGGATACCGTCTTGAGCAAGGTGAAGCGCCTTTAAAAGAAACATTAGCTGCGTCTTTAATTAAGTTAACAAACTGGAAGGCGGATCGTCCTTTCGTTGATCCTTTCTGTGGGTCTGGTACAATTCCAATTGAAGCTGCATTAATTGGACAAAATATCGCACCAGGATTTAACCGAGGCTTTGCATCGGATGAATGGGGCTGGGTTGGTAAACAAAATTGGCGCGAAGCTCGTCAAGAAGCTGAAGATTTAGCTAATTATAATCAACCATTGCAAATCATTGGATCAGATATCGATCACCGTATGATAAGAGTTGCCCAAGATAACGCAGAAGAAGTTGGATTAGGGGATCTTATATCATTTAAACAAATGCAAGTAAAAGATTTCACGACAAAAGAGGAATATGGCTATGTTGTAACGAATCCTCCATACGGAGAACGTTTAAGTGAAAGAGCGCTTGTTGAAAAATTATATAAAGAAATGGGAGAGGTATTCCGCCCATTAGATACGTGGTCAATGTATTTATTAACAAGTTATGAAGCATTTGAGAAATGTTATGGGAAAGATGCATCGAAAAAGCGTAAACTGTTTAACGGATTTATCCGTACAGATTACTATCAATACTTCGGAAAGCGTCCACCGCGTAATTCATAGTATAAAACTCCTCCAGCACGCATATACTGGCTATTATGTAATGCGTAAAGGAGGAAGTGATATGGATAGTTTCCAATTCTCGATGATTCAAAAAGCTATTCACCGTACGTATGATGAGCTCGGAAAAGAAGTGGATAGTCAAGGTGCAATTGTAGAGGGAATACAAAAAGCGCAGGAAGAATATTTGTCAGCTCTTTCACATGAAACAGCGATTGATAAACGTTATTTAAGGTCATTAATATAGAAAAAAATTTTCCTTTTTCGAAAGGAAAATTTTTTTTCGTGTATTTCTATGTATTGTAACAGGGGAAAGTGGCTGCACACATGTGAGTAGCAGTTGCTATATCTTTTTATAGAAAAACTGTTTGGTTGGAGGCTAAGGATGTTTACTGAGAATAGGTTACCATTTGAAGTAGGAAAACAAGATAATTTTTATGATAAGTTGAATGAGTGGATTGGAGATGTGTTTTACGACATTCTTCCGGAAAAAGGTTTTGAAGAGCGTGATGAACAGATTTTTATGGCGTTTCAGTTAGAGCGCGCTTTCCAAGAGAAGAAAGTTATGTTTGCAGAAGCAGGTGTAGGAACAGGGAAAACAATTGTATATCTTCTATATGCAATTTGTTATGCACGTTATACAGGGAAGCCGGCTATTATCGCTTGTGCAGATGAAACGTTAATTGAGCAGCTTGTGAAAGAAGAAGGAGACATTGCTAAGTTATCTGAAGCATTAGGGCTATCTGTTGATGTTAGACTTGCGAAGTCAATGGATAATTATTTATGTTTACGTAAACTTGAAGATGTTATGAGTGGACGAGCTCCAGAAGTAATTGAAGATGTATATTACGAATTACCTCAGTTCGTATTCGATCATGGTACGATGCAGAACTTTACTCACTATGGTGATCGAAAAGAATTTCCACTGTTAAATGACGAGGAATGGTCAAAGGTAAACTGGGATTACTTCCAAGATTGCTTCACTTGTGATTCTCGTCATCGTTGTGGTCAAACTCTTTCGCGCGAGCATTATCGTAAAGCGGCAGATTTAATCATTTGTTCTCAAGATTTCTATATGGATCATATTTGGACGTACGAAGCTCGCAAACGTGAAGGACAAATTCCGTTATTACCAGAAAGTAGCTGCGTTGTATTCGATGAAGGGCATCTTGTAGAATATGCAGCTCAAAAAGCTTTAACGTACCGTTTAAAACAAACGATGATGGAGCAACTTTTAACGAGATTATTACAAAATGATATTCGTGAAGAGTTCGCACATTTAGTAGAAGAAACAATTTGGCAAACTGAACAATTCTTTGGGGTACTACAAGAGAATAAAAAGGAAATTGAAGGTTCTGATCGTTTAGAAATTACTGTGACAGAAAAGGTAACTGCAGAAGCGAAAAGACTTTATGCGAAAATCGGTGAAGTCGGTGATGCATTAGTATTTGAAAGTGAAATGCATACAGTAAACACATACGATTTAAATATTGTTGATGAGCATTTAGATGTGTTAGAGCATTCACTTCGTCTTTTCATGCACGAGAAAAATGTAATTACGTGGGGTGAAGAAGGCGATGGTGCTTTCACGTTAGTTATTATGCCGCGTGCAGTTGAAGAAGTGTTACAAGAAAAAGTATTCTCGAAGAAGATTCCATATATTTTCTCTTCTGCGACATTATCTGACAATGATTCGTTCGCATTTACTGCAAATAGTCTAGGGGTAAAAGATTACTTATCATTCTCAGTTGCTTCGCCGTTTGATTATGAAGAGCAAATGACAGTAAACTTACTTCCGTATACGAAAGAAAATGAATGGGAAAGAAAGTGTCAATATACACTTGAAAATATACAAAAAACAAATGGACGTACACTCGTATTATTCCGTACAACGCAAGAACTTGCAGCGTTTAAAGAATATGTAAGTAAAGAGCAAATGTCAGTGCCGTTCCTATATGAAGGAGATCAAGAAATTAGTCAGCTCGTTTCTCGTTTCCAAAATGAAGAAGAGACTGTACTTTGTGCCGTTCATTTATGGGAAGGTTTAGACATTCCAGGTTCATCATTATCACATGTTATTATTTGGTCATTACCATTCCCTCCAAACGATCCTGTGTTTGAGGCGAAGCGTAAACATGTGAATGATCCATTCTGGGACGTAGATGTGCCTTATATGATTTTACGTCTTCGCCAAGGAATTGGACGTTTAATTCGTACAAGTGAAGATAAAGGTGCTATATCATTATTCTTATCAGATAATGAAGATGAAAAAGTGATAGAAGCAGTGAAGAAAGTACTTCCGGTAGAAGGAAAAGTACTTTAAGCGAAAAAATGTTGTAGGGAAAAGTTTGGCATTTGCCAAGCTTTTTTTCTATTAGAAAAGGAATTTATGTTTCAGTGTCGAAATAAGTTTGAGGTAGAAAAAGGAGGTTTTTTATACTATGACAGTTGCTACATATGAAGTGGAAAAACAATTTTTAACATATGTGAAGAAGATAGAGAATTACGGAGAGGCATTAAGTTTAATGTTTTGGGATTTAAGAACAGGTGCACCAAAGCAAGGAGTAGACCAGCGTTCAGAAGTAATTGGAATGCTTTCATCCGAAGTGTTTGCGATGTCGACTTCAGATGAGATGGGGAACTATTTAACTGAACTAGAATCTTTAATTATTGAAAATAAACTTTCTGAAACGACAAAGAAAATGGTTGAAGAGTGTCGTAAAGAATATGATAGAAATAAGAAAATTCCACAAGCGGAATATGAAGCGTATGTGAAATTAGAAGCGAAAGCGGAAAGTGTATGGGAAGAAGCTCGCGAAAAATCTGACTTCGAAATGTTCCGTCCGTATTTAGAAAAAATTGTTGAATTCAAAAAGAAGTTTATTACATATTGGGGTTACGAAACGTACAAATATAACACGCTATTAGACATGTATGAGCCGGGAATCACAGTAGAAGTGTTAGATCATGTATTTGGTCAACTACGTGAACGTATCGTTCCGCTTGTGAAAGAAATTTCTGAGTCTAAAAAAGAGTTGAAAACAAATGCTTTAGCTGAACATTTTTCAAAAGAAAAACAAAAGAATTTTACTTTAGAGTTATTAAAACAATTGAACTATAACTTTGAAGCGGGTCGTCTTGATGAAACGGTACATCCTTTTGAAATTACATTAAATAGAGGGGATGTTCGTATTACGACTCGTTACGATGAGAAAGACTTCCGTATGGCTGTTTTCGGCACGATTCATGAATGTGGTCATGCTGTATATGAACAAAATATTGCAGAGAAATTTGAAGGTACACCGCTATGTAGTGGAACTTCTATGGGTATTCATGAGTCACAATCATTATTCTTTGAGAACTTTATCGGTCGTAATAAATCATTCTGGAAGAAAAATTATGATTTATTAAAAGAGTATAGCGATGGTCAATTCAATGATATATCAGTAGATGAGTTTTATGATGCGATTAACGAATCGAAGCCATCGTTTATTCGTATAGAAGCAGATGAGCTTACATATCCGCTTCACGTCATGGTTCGTTATGAACTTGAGAAAGAATTATTTGATGGTACATTACAAGTGAAGGATTTGCCATCGGCTTGGAATGATAAGATGGAAGCATATTTAGGAATTCGTCCGGAAAACGATGCACAAGGTGTATTGCAAGATGTTCACTGGGCTGGTGGTTCATTTGGATACTTCCCATCCTATGCGCTTGGTTATATGTATGCAGCGCAATTTAAACATAGGATGCTAAAGGATATTCCAAACTTTGATGCATTATTAGAAGAAGGAAACGTGACACCAATTCGTGAATGGTTAACAGAGAATATTCACCAATATGGAAAAACGAAAAAACCACTTGAAATTTTAAAAGATGTGACAGGTGAAGGTTTAAATGCAAACTACTTAGCTGATTATTTAGAAGCTAAATATAAAGAGATTTATGAGTTATAAAACAGGAGCTGCTTAATTGCAGCTTTTTTTTATGAGGGGGTGAGAGAAATGGGCTATATGTTTACAGTAATGTCGCAAGCGGAAGCAGAAGAAATTGCATACAACTGGCATTATGAAGGGGAGTATTCCTTTTATGATATAGAGGCAGATGAAGAAGATTTAGCTGAGTTTTTAGAGGATGAGAGTAGAGGGAATCATACATTTTCTGTGAAGGAAAATGGTACTCTCATTGGTTTCTTTAGTTTTAGTAACATAAATAATCAAACAGTTGATATAGGACTTGGAATGAGACCTGATATAACAGGCAATGGATTAGGTTTACAGTTCGTAAAAGCTGGATTAGATTTTAGTAAAGAAAAATACGGATGCAATTATATAACACTATCAGTAGCGACATTTAATGAAAGAGCGATTAAAGTGTATAAAAGAGCAGGATTCGAAGCTGTTGGAACGTTTATACAGAAAACAAATGGTAGTTGTTTTGAGTTTTTGAAAATGAATTATATATGTGAAAATGATTAAAAAACAGAGGAGAGCTTCTGTTTTTTTATTTTGATGTAGAAATAAATGATGTTTGTTTTTGTACTTGTTGTAATTAGAAGTTTTGAAATTTTGGAAGAGGATGTGTATGATTGAAGTTTAGTAGCAAATAGCAAGTTTAGTAAGGAGAGGTAGTATGATTATAATTAAAACGAAAAATGAAATAGATTTGATGCATGAATCGGGGAAGTTACTAGCTTCTTGTCATAGAGAAATTGCAAAAATGATGAAACCAGGTATCACTACACAAGAAATTGATACGTTTGTTGAAGCATATTTAGAAGAGCATGGTGCCAGATCCGAACAGAAAGGGTATAACGATTATCCATACGCAATATGTGCATCTGTGAACAATGAAATGTGTCATGGGTTTCCAACAGATGTTCCCTTAAGTGAAGGGGATATTGTGACAATTGACATGGTAGTAAACTTAAATGGTGCGCTTTCGGATTCTGCATGGACGTATATAGTTGGAGATAGTTCTGATGAAGCAAAAAGGTTATTGTTAGTAGCAGAGAGTGCTTTATATAAAGGGATTGAGCAAGCAATAAGTGGTAACCATGTTGGAGATATTGGATACGCAATTGAAAGTTATGTAGCCTCTGAAGGGTTTTCTGTTGCAAGAGACTTTACGGGACACGGAATTGGTAAAGAAATTCATGAGGAACCAGCAATTTTTCATTTTGGTAAGCCAAGGCAAGGACCAGAATTACAAGAAGGAATGGTAATTACAATTGAACCTATTGTAAATGCCGGTATGCGATATTCTAAAGTAGATTTAAACGGATGGACTGCACGGACGATGGATGGGAAATTATCTGCACAGTATGAGCATACAATTGCGATTACGAAGGATGGTCCTATCATATTAACGACGTTGTAATATGAAATGTGAAAGTTTGAAAAACTCGAACAAAAATGGTGTTTTCATAAAATTCGTACGTGTTTTTTCGATAAATGCTTTTCAAAGTGAAAAAAGTGCGTTATAATCCTTCTATAAATAAATAAGTTAGCTACACTCATATAATCGCGGGGATATGGCCTGCAAGTTTCTACCGAAGTACCGTAAATACTTTGACTATGAGTGAGGACGAATATATTTGCTTGTTTAGCATTCTTTTTTGCGAAACTCCAAAAGCACGTCTCTCACTTGTAACGAGTGGTGGCGGCTTTTGGAGTTTTTTATTTGCATAAGAGGAGGAACTAACATGAAAGTATTACAAGAAAAGATTTTGAACGAAGGAAAGGTTTTATCTGGTGATGTATTAAAGGTAGATGCATTTTTAAATCATCAAATTGATCCAGTACTTATGCAAGAAATCGGAAAAGAATTTGCTAAGCGTTTTAAAGAAGAGAACATTACAAAAATCGTGACGATTGAATCTTCAGGCATTGCGCCAGCGGTTATGGCTGCTTTAGAGCTTGGTGTAAAAGTAGTTTTTGCAAGAAAGCGTAAATCGTTAACGTTACAAGATAATATGTATGTTGCAAACGTATATTCATTTACAAAACAAGAAACGAACGAGATTTCATTATCTCGAAATCATATTGATGAAAATGATCATGTATTAATTATTGATGACTTTTTAGCAAATGGTCAGGCTGCTTTAGGTTTAATGAGTTTAGTAGAGCAAGCCGGGGCAAGTATTGCGGGAATTGGCATTGTTATTGAAAAAGCATTTCAAGATGGAGGAAAGAAGCTGCGTGAACAGGGTGTTCGTGTTGAATCACTAGCAGAAATTGCATCACTTGATAACGGCACAGTTACATTTGTACAGCAAGAAACTGCGGAGGTGAACTAACGATGAAGCAGCACCCATTTAAAATCGCATCGCTTGGTATGCAGCACATGCTTGCCATGTACGCTGGCGCAATTATTGTTCCTCTTATTGTCGGCGGGGGACTTGGTTTAAATCAACAAGAATTAACGTATTTAGTATCGATTGACTTATTAATGTGCGGCGTAGCAACGATTTTACAAGCATTATCAAATCGCTTTTTCGGTATTGGGCTTCCGGTTGTACTTGGTTGTACATTTACAGCGGTTGGACCGATGATTGCAATTGGTAAACAATACGGCGTGTCCTCTATATATGGAGCAATTATTGCTGCGGGATTATTTGTTGTTATTTTCGCGAAATTATTTGGGAAGCTTGTAAAACTGTTTCCTCCTGTTGTAACAGGATCTGTCGTTACAGTTATTGGGGTTACACTTGTTCCAGCAGCTATTAATGATATGGCTGGAGGAGTTGGAAGTAAAGATTTCGGAAGTCTAGAAAATTTAGCGTTAGCATTTGGTGTTTTATTATTTATCATTATTATGTATCGTTTCTTTGATGGATTTATCCGTTCAATCTCTATATTACTTGGTCTTTTGTTCGGTACAATCGTCGCAGCATTTATGGGGAAAGTAAGCTTGCAAGCGGTTGGAGAGGCAGATTGGTTCCACGGTATTCAGCCGTTTTACTTCGGTACACCAACATTTGAATTAACGCCAATTATTACGATGATTCTCGTTGCTTGCGTAGGAATTGTGGAAGCAACAGGGGTATATTTTGCATTATCTGATATTTGTAATAAGAAGATCGGTGAAAAAGAATTAACAAAAGGTTATCGCGCAGAAGGATTAGCAATGGTTCTAGGTGGTGTTTTTAACGCATTTCCATACACAACATATTCTCAAAACGTAGGACTTGTTCAATTAACTGGAGTAAGAAATCGCGTCATTATCTATACTTGTGGTGGTATGTTAATTGCTCTTGGGTTTATTCCTAAAATCGCAGCCATTACAACAATTATTCCGAAATCAGTACTTGGCGGTGCAATGCTAGCAATGTTCGGCATGGTTATGGCATATGGTATTAAAATGTTAAGCAGTGTTGATTTTGGAAAACAAGAAAATTTATTAATTGTCGCATGTTCTGTCGGAATCGGACTTGGAGTTACAGTTGTTCCAACGTTATTTTCACAGCTTCCGGAAAACATCCGTATTTTAACAGATAACGGAATTGTACTTGGAAGTGCGTCAGCAGTACTTTTAAATATCGTATTTAATATGGTGCCGCATCGCAAAGTAAAAGTAAAAGAAGAACCAGTCTCTATGCAAAGTGCAGTAAGAGAAGCGTAAAAAGCAAGGTCTCATTATGAGACCTTGCTTTTCTTTTTAAGTGGCATCATCTTACCGTACGTACCAAGGCGCCAAATGTATTCAAGTGGCCCATATTGGTAACGTGAAAGCCACCAGCGGCTAATAAAGATTTGTAACGTATAAAAGCCGATGCAAAATAGTGGTCCCACCCATAATGGAGCGGGATAATACTTTTTGAAAAATAGGCCGAATACAAGTAACGTAACAATCGTATGCGTGATGTAATTTGTTAACGCCATTCGTCCGACATATTGGAATGGGCGTAATAATGTTTGCCATCTTTCTTTTTGTAATAAACGCATGAGTGTGAAAATGTAGAATATGAATAATGTTTTTCCACTAAACATTGTAAAGGCCTGCATATAAAATGGTTCATAAGATGGTTTTGATAAGAAGTAACGGACCATGAAGAACCACATTGGTAATGTCAAAATGAACATAATGATTTGCCATTTTTTAAGCTTTGGATCTAACTCTTTCGTGCGGCGGAAAATATCTTTTTTGCCGGCGTATAAACCAAGTAAAAATAGTCCAACTGTTTCTGGGAGCATGAATACATTTAGTCCAATTCCTTCAGAATAAAATGCATGGAAACGATTTTGTATTTGTGACACCCAGTCTTCAAGTGGCATGATCGGTAAGGAAAACCCTAACTCTGCCTTTGGTACTAAGGCAACCACTATACTAGCGATTAGCATGAAAAATTGAAAAATACTTAGTAAAACTAATGCCCATATTAAAATAGTACGAGGCTCTCTCTTATAAAATAACAATAAGAAAAATCCAGCGATGGCATAACTATGTAAGATGTCTCCGTCCCATAAAAGAACGTAATGCAAGAAACCAAATAATAATAAAATGAGCAAGCGACGAACAAATAAAGTTTTTGGGCGATCCGTTTTCGCTTCAGCACGAGTCATAAAAATGTAAAAGCCTAGGCCGAATAAAAACGAAAAGATAGTATAAAACTTTGTTTGAATAAACATATCGTAAAATAGACGGATATAGCTATTTAGCCCCTCATAGACTCCTGAAAGATCACGTGAGTCGATCCCAGCGATAACAGGCCAGTTAACAAGAAAAATACCTAGTACAGCTATTCCTCTAATAATATCGATGGAATGTATCCTCTCGCCTTGTGAAATATTTTGTGTCATTATTTTCCTCCTTGTTAAGTAATTCCCTTTTATTATACAAAATGTAAAGAGGAGGGTATATAGGTAATTTCCAATTTTTAAAACTGCTAAGATGTGCATTATGAGATATAATAAGAGTGCACAGCAAGTTTTAAACTTCTTTAAAACAGGCAGTAAAGCTCCTTTTCCCGAAGGAGCTTTCTTTTTTTATAAATTTGTTGATAATGATTCTCTTTAATGATAAAATGTATTCAAAAGTGATAATCATTATCAAAAAAGGTTGGTGTGTTAATATGGTGTATGCACTTGTTGCAGGAACGATTGCTATATATGTTGGTGTTACAAAGTATGTTTTAAATGGAGTAGGAACAACAAAATGAATAATATTACATAAAATCCCTTTCATTTGTAAAAAGAATGAAAGGGATTTTTTATTTTTGATGTGAATATGCTGAAAATTTAGTATGATAATAAAGTGAAACTTTAATCAGCGGGGAGGTCTATCCCTCACTGATTACTAGCCCGCACGAAACGGGTTTTTACTGCCCACAAATAGCGGGATAAAGTATATACATCTTGGATAAAGGGGAACAAGGGGATGACAAACATAGTACAGACAAACGGTATGAAAAAACTTGTTTGTTTTTATGAAGAGTGGCAAAAAAACGGCGATGTAGAGAATAGTTTGAAGTTGTTTGAAGTGATTCAAAAATATAAACAAGAGCAGCTTATGCTAGCTTTTTGTGGTCATTTTTCTGCGGGGAAATCGACAATGATGAATCACCTATATAAAGCGCAATTATTACCGACAAGTCCGATTCCAACGAGTGCTAACGTTGTTAAAATTGAAAGAGGATCTGATCGTGTTGTTGTAACGATTAAGTCTGGAGAACAGTATGAATATGACGGCGCATATTCAGCAGAAGAATTAAAACAAATATGTAAAGACGGTGATGAAGTAATTGGTGTTCATATTTATCGAAATGATGCGCCAATTCCTGATGGGGTTATGTTAGTTGATACGCCGGGAATTGATTCTACAGATGATGCCCACCAATTAGCGACGGAATCAACACTGCATCTAGCAGATGTTATTTTCTATATGATGGATTATAACCATGTCCAATCAGAGGTTAACTTACAGTTTGTTAAAGAATTGAAACAACGTAATAAAACGGTTTATCTCGTTGTAAACCAAATAGATAAACATAAAGCAAATGAGTTATCGTTTGAAGAGTATAGAGATAGTGTAAAACAGTCTTTTTCTAACTGGGATATTGAAGTAGATGGTATTTTCTATACATCATTGCGAATGATGAATCATCCATACAATGAAATTCAAAGTTTAGAAGCATTAATCTTTTCTATCATGAAAGAAAAAGAGCAGTATGTAAGAAAGGGAATGGAGCGAGAAACAGAATATTTACTGCAAGAACATTGTTCGTTTATTCTTTCTGAAAATGAAAAACATCTCATGAAATATGAAGAAGAATTAACATCACCACTGTCACTTTCAGAGATAGTTGAAAAAAAGGAAGAGTTAACTGAAAATAAAAATCGGGTGGCTAGTAAAGAATCTGATGTGAGAAATGAATTTATAAAAGGTTTACAAGCCATATTAGATAACGCGTATTTAATGCCATTTGAAATGAGAGAATTGGCAAATAAATATTTAGAAACGAAATTAACGAAGTTTAAAGTTGGCTTGTTATTTGCGAAAGGAAAGACGGAGCAAGAAAAACAGAGACGTGTAGATGCTTTTTATTCTGCTCTTCAAAAGACTGTTGAAACGCAACTTGATTTTCATGTGAAAGAATTTATTGTAGCCTTCTTAAAAGAAGAAGGGTTATTTACAGAGGAAATAGGGAAAGACATATATGCGTTAGAAATTGCTTTCGGACCGGAAGTGTTGGCTGAACCAATTAAACAGGGGGCTGGATTTACAGGTGATTACTTACTTCTTTATACTGCTGACGTTGCAAATGAGTTAAAGAAAAGATACTTTATGAAATCTCAGCAAATCTTTGGAAAAAGTACGGGTATATTGCAGAAGAAAGTGAAGATAGAGATTGCTCGTATTGAAGAAGAAATTGAAAAATACACGATGTTACAAACAGCAAAAGAAACAAAATTACAGTACATTAAGACGTATGAGGAATATGAGAACTATTTAGGAGATATTTGGAATGAAAATATTTCTATACCAGATGGATTGCAAATAGACGAAATATTACAAAGTAAAAAACAAGTTGTTAGTGAGAAGTTTACACTACAAGAGCAAGAAATTGTAAATGATAACGTAGCGGCTAGTGAAGAAGAGATTAAAGGAACGAAAGCTTTAAATATTCAGCGTATATTAGAAAAAGTGAAGAAAGCTGAAACGATATTAGATCCATTGCCTACACTGAAACATCTACAGCAAGAAGTAGTTGGCAAAAGACAGCGTGTAGAAACGAAGCAATTTACAGTAGCGTTATTTGGAGCTTTTAGTGCTGGGAAATCATCATTTGCTAACGCATTGCTCGGTGAAAAGGTACTTCCTGTATCGCCAAACCCAACGACAGCAACAATAAATCAAATTTTGCCAGTTACAGAAGATAAACAACATGGAACGGTAATTGTCCAGTTTAAATCAGAGCAAGCGCTGTTAGAAGATATGAAAGCTGTTTATAAAATGTTTCACTATGAAATTGCTACATTGGAAGAAGCGTTAACGAAAATTGATCAAATTATGAAATACCCTTCACCAAGTGGGAAGCAAAAAACAACATTTAGCTTTTTGCGAGCGGTACAAAAAGGATATGAGGCAGTTGCTAATCATTTAGGGGAACAATTACAAGTTACGTTAGAGGAGTTCTCTGATTATGTAGCTAATGAAGAAAAATCATGCTTTGTTGAGTATATGGAGCTTTATTATGATTGTGCTTTAACAAGGCAAGGAGTAGCTCTTGTAGATACACCAGGGGCGGATTCTATTAACGCGCGCCATACGGATGTTGCATTCCAGTATATTAAAAACGCAGATGCTATTTTATTCGTAACATACTATAATCATGTTTTCTCTCGTGCAGATCGTGAATTTTTAATTCAGCTCGGTCGTGTAAAGGATACATTTGCACTTGATAAAATGTTCTTCTTAATAAATGCTGCCGATTTAGCACAATCTGAAGAAGAACTTGAAATGGTAAAAGGTTATATTGCTGATCAGCTCCTGCAATACGGTATTAGAAATCCACGTTTATTTGCAATTTCAAGTTTATGTGCGCTTGAAGAAAAGCAAGGGAAAAGTATTGATAAAGAAAAGTATGGTATTTTACAAAACTCCGGGATTACTAAGTTTGAAGAATCATTTACGTCCTTTATGATGAGGGATTTAATGCTTGTATCTGTGCATGCTTTATATGGTGCATTGCAAGGAGCGAATCAGCTTCTTGTAAATATGATAAATGGCGCAAAGCAGGGAAATGATGAGAAAGAGAAGCAAACAAAAAAATATGAAGCAGAGCGTAATCAGCTACTTCATATTATTTCATCATATAGTGTACTTGCTGAAGAGCAAGCAATGCAAAATGAAGTGAAAGAATTGCTTTATTATGTACACCAACGTCTATTTTTACGCTATAACGATGTGTTTACTGAATTTATTAATCCGGCGTCGTTACGAACAGATGGGAATGTGAAAATGCAGTTGCAGCAATGTGTAATGGAATTAGTTTCATTTATTCAACATGATTTATTACAAGAAATGCGTGCGACATCATTACGTCTTGAAAAATGGATAGATGAAGCGATGAAGCGTGCAAAGGATGAAATTGTTGTGAATTGCAAAGTGGAAAATGAATCGATTTCTATGGGTGGAACAGTGGATTATGAATATAAAATTATTACACATAAAGAGCCGTTTCCTTCAATAGAAATAAAAGATTTTAAAAAGGCACTAGCACATTTTAAAAATGAGAAAAGCTTTTTTGAAAAAAATGATAAAGCTTTTATGCAAGAAGACGCTAAAGGAGTGTTAGAACCTTTCGTATCAAACTATGTAGTTGATGAAGAAGATTTATTCGTTCATCATTATAAGCAAGAGTGGGATGCAAAATGGAACCTATTCCAAAAAGTGATGCAGCAAGATGTTGAGAATTATTATGAAAGTATATTATTCGCTTTAGCTGAAACAATTGATGTATCACTATACGAACAAAGTAAAGAAGAGCTACAAAAGCAGTTAGTAGAAATTGAAAAAGAAATTTATATTAAATAGCTGTTATGAAAAAAAGATTCGTTCAATTTTCTTTTGTAGTACAGTATCTAAAGATTTTACAAACCCTGCAAACTCATCAGTAGAAATCATATGGGTAAGAACTAAGCGTCTGCCGTCTGGTGTTTCACCGCATAAGACGAATGAAGAAAACTCATACGTTTTGTTTTCTACTACTAATTTTGGATAGGAATATGTGTCGCTCTTCTTTTTCTTTCCATCAATAGAGATGACGTTGCATTTTTTCTCATTGTTGTCCATGATGAATCCCTCCTTTCTATTATTTATGGTAGACAAGGAGGGTTTAGAACAATAGAGAAAGGGGAATTTTTTATGGGCGTAGTAATAGAGTATATTTCGAAAGAAGCTATACCGAAACCTTTATTATTGCTTGCTGATCCAAGTGAGCAGCAAATTGATGCATATGCACAAAGAGGCTTAACATATGTAGCTAAGCAAGAGGAGAGTGTTATCGGTGTATATGTTCTTTTGGAAACAAGGCCGAAGACGATGGAAATTATGAACGTTGCGGTTGTAGAGCATTTGCAAGGAAAAGGGATTGGAAAGAAGCTATTAAGTCATGCCATAGAAACTGCTAAAGGATATGGTATGTCAAAACTTGAAGTTGGTACAGGCAATTCTAGTGTTTCACAACTTGCTTTATATCAAAAATGTGGATTTCGTATTTTTTCTATTGATTTTGATTACTTTTCAAAGCATTATGAAGAAGAGATTATTGAAAATGGGATTGTATGTCGTGATATGATTCGGCTTGCAATGGAATTGAATAAGAACGTATAACTTATTTAGGGGGAAGAGAAGATGGAAGTACATAAAGCAATTACAGCACATTCTCGTAAACAAAATGAAAGTGTAAAAGCATGTTTACAATTAGATGCGCAGCGTGAAGCAGCTATTGAAGCAGCCGTATCTCTTGCGTCAAATGGGAAAGAATTTTCGGTTGATGTCATTAATGTTGTAACAAAGCAAATTAATGAACTTGCAAAAAATGGCGTTGCACTGCAGCGTAAACTTGTTACAAAAGATATGGTTATGGAGTATGTAGGTCGTTTGCAAGAGAAAGAAGGTCGTTAAAGATGGTTGTTACAGTCGAATGGTTACGTGAGCATATAGAAGATGAGAATGTCCGTATAATCGATTGTCGATTTGATTTAGCGAATCCTAATTGGGGTAGAGAGAAGTATGAGGAAGAACATATTCCTCATGCGTTATATTTTGATTTAAATTTAGATTTATCAAGTCCTGTAGCAGAACATGGTGGCCGCCATCCGTTGCCAAATATTGAGGAGTTTGCAGACAAGCTTTCACAGGCCGGGATTGATGAACATACGACAGTGATTGCGTATGACAGTCAAGCTGGTGCAATGGCTTCTCGTTTATGGTGGTTATTAAACTATGTAGGACATGAGAAAGTGTATATATTAGACGGTGGATTTCCAGCTTGGAAAGAGAATGGATTACACACAACGCCGAATATCCCAGTTATTGCACGAAAACCTTTTATACCGGAAATACAAGAAAATATGCTTGTAACGATGGAAGATGTGAGAGGGAAAATTCGTGCAGGTACAAATATGACATTAATTGATTCTAGGGAACCAAAACGTTATGCTGGTGCGGAAGAGCTCGTTGATTCGAAGGCAGGGCATATTCCGACGGCAGTAAACTATTTTTGGAAAGATGGGATTTTAGAATCGGGACACTTTAAAAACGAAGAGGAACAGCAAGGGCGTTTCCAAAATCTTGATAAAGAGAAGGAAACAATCGTATATTGTGGTTCTGGTGTTACAGCGTGTCCGAACATAGTTGCATTAACATTAGCTGGTTTTCAAAATGTTAAGTTGTATACAGGTAGCTGGAGTGATTGGATTTCTTATCCAGAAAATCAAATTGCAAAAGAAGAAGATTAATCACTTGCATGCAAAAATAATTTGTATTAAAATAAGGTCACAAGCAAGAGATTGCTTCAAAAATATTATATTTTACACATTGGAAACAATGTGATAATATAACGACAAGTAAATAATACATCCTGCGGTGTGCGTAACTTATTTATGTCTAAAACCGATGTTAGTTTTACGGAAGCTCAATATTTAGTGACCATTATCAAGCCTTCCTTGTGGAGGAAGATATACGGTAACTGTGAGGGCATCCACCTGCGAGTAGCGGGTTTTTGGACATTTACGAGAGACGGCACTTGCGGGGGTCTTATTTCAACTAATAGTATATAAAATTCCTACGGTGTACGTAGCTTGTGTATGTCTTAAACCAATAAGTATAATATGGAAGTTCAATATTTAAATGTAGATAGCAGGCCATCTTTTTAAGAAGGAAGTTACAAACATTTGTGAGGACATCCACCTGTGAGAGCAGGTTTATGGACATCTATAGATAACGGCATATGTGGGACTATATAAAAAACCTTACGTTTTATACGTAAGGTTTTTTTGTTGAATATATATGCTCATGTTATCTCGATTTACCTGTAAAGTTCCCATAATAAATATAGCACTTGCGGTCTTCATCAATTTCTCTTGAATCTAGGGTGAATTCCAAATGTATTCTATCCTGTTGAATATATATAATATCTGAATGGAGAGAGGGTAAGATATCCTCGTAATTCCAAACATCTTTACTTTCTATCATAATTGAGCTTGTTTCCTTTAGTTCCCTAATTTCAAAACCTATGTGCGAGTATGTAGGATCTGAAGGGTCGTTGAAAAAAACTTCTTTTTGTATATATAACACTGCTGTCCCGTCTGGATCTACTGAAGTTGCAGTAACGACATATGTATTTCTATCTTTTGTAAAATATTCACAAGTCATGCGCGCGACAATTTCAGAATTAGAAATATTTGTGTAGTTCCATAAAGCCGGATACCCGTTAGTTTCATCATTGAGCCGATATTCCAATCTCATTTTATCCCTCTCCTTCCTTTTTCTTCTACTTTATCATGGTATCTTATATAATAGAAATATAATTTTAAAAGGGGAGTGCAAAGGTGACAAAAACGAAATGGCTAGTAGGTGGTGTCCTAACATCTTTAATGACGGGCACTTTATTTGGCTGCGCGCAAGATATTCCCCCTGAACCGAATGATAATAGTTGTTCTGATTGGGATTGGGATGATGAGCTTGGTGTTTGGCAGTGTGATGATAGTAGTTCAGGTTATCGTGGACATTACTTTTATGGTGGTACATACTATCAAAATAAATCCGCCTTCAAAAATTCATCAGAGTTTAAAACTTATCAATCTTCGGCCGAATTTAAAGGTGGAATTGGAAGCGGTTCAAAAGGTGGATTTGGAGGTTAAAATATGTCGCAATACATAAAGGAACGAAAAGAATTTTATTCGAATTATCCTCATTTCTGGTCGGATTTATATGAATGTGAATATAGTTTGTTTCATGTTTTCCCGATAACAGAGCAAACGATGAAACAATTACAAGTAGCAACTGAAAGAATGGGGAAAATATTTTTTAAGACTGCTAGAATTCTTCGGAATTTATCTAATGAACAGCTTCTTGAACTCGGTTTTCCAACTGCAAGCTTGCCTTTTATTAGACTGAAAAGAATGTATCCTGAATCTGTTATTTCACGATTTGATTTTGCTTTAACAGATGATAATCGTATTAAAATGCTTGAGTTTAATAGTGACACTCCGACTTTTATTGTGGAATGCTTTCAAATGAATGGAAAAGTTTGTGAAGAATTAGGATATGATAATCCAAATGCAAATCAAGAGCGCTTACTTTCTTCTGGTATTACAAAAGCCGTAATGGAGTTTGCAAAAGGAATGGAAGATCCAAATGTTGTTTTCACAGCTCATCATGAACATATAGAAGATTGGAATACGACTATGTATTTGAGTGGGCTATGTCATGTTGAGAATAAAGTAATGCCAATGACAGAACTTAGAATTACAGCCGATGCTTTAGTAGATAGAGATGGTGTACCAATTGATATTTTATATCGCCAAACATATCCAATTGAAGACTTGATTGAAGATCAAGATCCCGAAACTGGGGATTTGGTGGGAGTGGAACTCTTGCAACTTGTAAAAGAAGGAAAGCTTTGTATTATAAATCCTTTGTCGGCCTTTTTACTTCAGCCAAAATCAATTCAATGTCTTATTTGGGGATTAGCAGAAGAAGGTGCTTTTTACACAAGTGAGGAACAAAAGTGGATTAAAGAATATATGCTTCCTACATATTTAGAGCCAGATTTATTTTTTGGGAAAAGTCCTTTCGTTCAAAAACCTTCGTTCGGTAGAGAAGGTGACACGATTACGATTCGTGATAAGGATACGAATGTTATGATTCGAAATGCACATGAAACGTATAAATCATCACTTCCTATATTTCAGAAATATACAGATCTTCCAGTTGTATTTTTGGAAACTGAAAAAGGAATTGAGAAGCTTTCGTACGTGTTTGGGGCGTTTTTAATTGCTGGAAAAGCGAGTAGCATCGGTATACGTGCTGGAGAAAAAATTACGGGAAATGAATCGTATTATTTACCGGTAGGTATTAAGAAGGAGGAAAATAAATGATTAATTTTTTACTATATTTAGCAGTATCACTTGCACTTTTATGTATCGGTCTTTTTCTTATGGAAGTGACAACGAAAGTTAAGGAATTTAAGTTAATGGCTCAAGGAAATAAAGCGGTAAGCTATGTACTTGGAGGAAGACTACTTGGCCTTGCTATCGTTTTATATTCAACGGCTGCTAATTCTATTTCAATTCTTGATATGGTTTCATGGGGGGCTGTTGGGATATTAGCTCAAATTATTGTCTTTTATTTAGCGGAATGGCTTACACCACGTTTTAATATTAATAAAAGCCTTGAAGAAGATAATCAAGCAGTTGGTCTTTTCCTTATGTTTTTATCACTTTCCATCGGAATTGTAATTGCTGGTTGTGTAACATATTAAAACCCTTACATTTTAACGTAAGGGTTTTATTTTTCATGTGCTAATTTCTTGCAATATGTGTCCGATTAATTTATGTAGCCGAACGCTGAGCAGAATACGTATTAGTGTACTAAACTCGAGATAGTTGTTGTAATAAAAGGAAAAGTTTCCATACAAAGTGTTGACATCTATTTTAAATAAGAGTAACATTTTCTATGTAATTATAATAAGTCTCTGTTAGGTGAGGCTCCTGTATAGAGAAATGCTACTGCCCAAAAATGTCGAGAGACGCCAATGGGTCAACAGGAATGATCGAATTAAGGTTTTTCTTAACGTAGCTGGTAATGAACCTATGCTATACAGTGCTAAAACTCGGCGAGGGAGAGGTCCGTAGATTTCTAATTGTATTATATTAGGAATCGCTTATTTGTGTATGCAATGACCTTTGCTCTCTTATGAGTAAGGGTCTTTTTTGTTAGCAAGCTATGAGTAATTTCATAGTATAGATTATAACTAAAAAATTAAAGAGGAGGTGAGGAGCATGTCAAATTCTGACTCGGTTCCGTTACCCATATACTTCAAATCAAAAATATATGATGTAGGCAGGAAACGACTTGTTCCTCCCTCTATATTTATCGTAATGTAGCGTTTATTCGAGTATTTAAGCGCTAGACACTTTCACGGTAAAGTGGATAAATTGAGAAACAAAGCGTTTCTTCCTATGTTGTAAAGGAGGAGACGATAATATGTTATATGTAAATAAAAGTGTGGGTAACACTTCGTATAAATTAAGTAAAAAAGCAATGAAAGAACAAACAATGCTTCAAAAAAATAAAGATTTATTAATTGAAATCGCAACAAGAGATGTAAAATCTGTATTTGCGTATTTTAAAACAACAAGAGACGGACTATCTATGAAAGAGGCACAAAAGCGTATTCAAGTATACGGTCGAAATGAATTAACTTCAAAAAGAGCGCGTATTGCGGAAGTAATGATGAAGCTAAGTGGAATGATTCCAGGTCTTTCAAAACAAAATATGGGTGATGAATTACAATGTGAAACAGTTACTGTTTCTAGAGTAGAAGCCTCTAGCGTAACAGGGCTAAACAGTGAACTGAAAATGATGAAATTACCAATACAAGAGCTTGTACCTGGAGATATGATTTTTCTTTCAGAGGGCGATACAGTGCCGGCAGATGTACGTATTATTTATGCAAATGATTTATTAGTAAATGAATCTATGCTGACAGGAAATGATGCTAGTATTGAGAAATTTGAAAGTTGCTATCATCTTGAACGTAAACGATTTATTCCATTAAAACGGATGAAAGACTATAATCCACTTGAACTTGAAAATGTATGTTTCAAAGGTACGTATATTGTTGACGGAAATGCAAAGGCTGTAGTTGTTTCGACAGGTAAAAATACGTATTCAGGAATACTTCATACTTGCTGTGGTAGAATGTCTTAATGTGTTAATGATGCTAAATATACAAAAACAATGTATAATAGACAAAGTTGAACAAAAACGTAGAATGGTAATCTATATATAACCTTACGTGATAACGTGAGGTTATTATTTTTTGTTAGTAGGAGAGGAATTATGAAAAAAGTATTATTAGTTGATGGTATGGCACTATTATTTCGTGCTTTTTACGCAACAAGTGTATATGGACAATTTATGAAACGACAAGATGGTACCCCGACGAATGGGATTCATGGTTATATGAAGCATTTATTAACAGCAACACAAGCAATCGAACCAACGCACATTGTAACGTGCTGGGATATGGGAAGTACGACATTTAGAACGGAATCTTTCTCGAATTATAAAGCAAATCGTGCAGCACCGCCGGAAGAATTAATTCCGCAATTTGATTTAGTGCAAGAAATGACTGCGAAATTATCTATGCCTGTAATCGGTATGAAAGGTTATGAAGCGGATGATTGTATCGGTACGCTTGCAAAACAATATTGCAATGAAGCGGAAGTTTATATTTTGACAGGTGATACAGATTTACTTCAACTTGTTGATACGAATGTTACAGTTATGCTTCTTCGTAAAGGAATTGGAAATTACGAGTATTACACACCGGAAAAAATCATGGAAGATAAAGGTGTAGAACCTTGGCAAATTGTTCATGCGAAAGCTTTCATGGGAGATACAAGTGATAATTATCCGGGTGTAAAAGGTATTGGTGAAAAAACAGCGTATAAGCTTATTCAAGAATACGGGACAGTATCGGCAGTGCTAGAAAATATAGCATCATTAACGAAAGCGCAGCGCACAAAAATTGAAAGTGATTTAGAGAATTTAAATATCTCTTTACAATTAGCGCAAATTCATTGTGAAGTTCCAATTTCATGCTCGTTAGAAGAAGGGTTACACACAATGGACGAAGAAAAACTACGCTTTGTTTGTAACGAAATGAATTGGGGAAGACCTGAAATATTAATTAATATGCTTTAAAGAGCATGGAAAGGTTGATCAAATATATTTTTGATTAACCTTTCTTTTTTTGTTCACAAAGTTGTCAGAAAATAAACGGAATTTTCATATGAAGTTCAAATGGAATTCACAACAATCAACTATTATAAGGACACACAGATAAATCCTTATCCCGCATTAACGGGAGATAGGACTTCTATCTCAGTATTATAGCTGAATAAAGAGTGATGATGGAAGAGTAACTCCCTGTAAAAGCCCGATTGATGTAGGCTAATAATTAGTGAGGGTAAATCCTCTCATTAATTAAAGTTTCAAGTTATCTTTTATATAAACCATCCCCCAAGGAGGAAAATAAACATGCGAAAAAAAGTGAGAAAATCCTTTAAACAATTATTAATAGAAAATAAACAATCCCTACTAACTAATAAAGAGAATATGAAAGAAATTGAAGAACGGATTGAGAAACGACATGTAGCATATAGTGCTGCTAGCAATTGATAATTTTGTTTATGAAAAAAGCTTGTAGTTTGGATATTATCCGAACTACAAGCTTTTTCTTTTTTGATTAACGCCACCAAATCCAAGTCCAAAAGTAATTTCGTATATTTCGAGGAGTAATGCGTATGAAACGTTCACCGTCAAAGAAACAATTTAAATTTGGAAGTGTTTCATCTGGATTTTCTAGAATAAAGGTGACGATGTTTTCGTTACTTGTAATGGTTACTGTGATTGGTGGATCGGTAGGAGAGACTTGAAGTTGTAAAGAAACGTTTGCCGTGTTTTTAAATTCATTATTAATAGGTGGACTTATCACTTGTACTGTGAATAATACGATAATTGTTTCGTTCGGTTTCAAATTAGTAGCGACTAGGAAACCGATATTCGGATTCGCTAGTGGAGAGCGTTCCCCATTAATGAAGACCGTACCGTTCATAAATTGTAAACCTGCTGGAATGGTGTCTTGTAATGAAATATTTGAAAGTGAAATCTCGGAAGTATTCGTAATACGCACTGTATAATCAAAATATTGGTTTAAATAAGCTGAGCTAACGGAAGCATTTTTTATCACTGCTGCCGTTATAAATTGAACTGGTATACGAACAATATTCGAATTAACAATGAAAATAATAATTGGATCCTGTGGTGTCAATTGGAAAGCAGCTGTAACGGTTGCAGAATTGATAATCGCACTGTTTGAAGGAATAGAAGTTACGAGAACTTTAAATGTTATAGTTGCTACTCCATCTGCAGGTAAAGCGCCGATATTAATACCGGTGTCTGGACGAATATTTGGAACCGAAGTACCGTTAATTGTTACGCTGTTTTCTATAAATGTTGTACCAGCTGGAATCATATCTAAAACGGAAGTACTTACTGTAGGAATTGGGGAATTATTAAATACCTCTAATGTGAATGTAATAATATCTCCTATAACGACAATAGATTTGTCAGCGGTTTTCTCAATGCGCACCATTGGATCAATGAGTGTTGTTGTAACGGTATTTGTTTGCTTTGTAATTGTAATAGGTGGTTCATTCGGATCAAGGATAACAGTATAGGAAACAGAAGCATTGTTATTAATTGTAGGCTGAAGAGTCGAAGAAGATATTGTTACTTGGAACGTAATGATAGCAGATTCATTAGGAGCAAGGTTTCCTAATGTAATACCGTTTTCAGGATTCGCATTCGGTTGATTGATTCCGTTAATCGTAACACTGCTAGTAACGAAGGTTGTATCTACTGATACGGTGTCTACAACGAAAAGATCTTCAATCGTTACATTGCCACTATTAGTAATTGTAATTGTATACGTTAAAGTTTGACTAGGTAATGCATTCGTGGCATTAACAGATTTTATGGCAACGACATTATCATTTTGGACAGTTGTTGTCACAGTATTTGTTGTAATCGTATTTGTAACAGGTAAGTTATTTGGATTGACTATATAGTTAAAAGTAGTAATTGCTTTGTTGCTGAGTTCATTTGGTGTTGGAATAGAAGTCACAGTTACTTGGAAGGAAGCGATGGCATCTCCACCTACAATTATAGTACCAATTGGTATGCCGCTTACTGGATTAACTCCCGGAACAGTTTCTCCTTTTACAATGACACTATTTTCTATAAACGTAGTACCTTGAGGAATAATATCTTGAATGACTACATCATCTGCTGAAACATTACCAGTTTGATTTAGTGTAATCGTATACGTTAACGTATCACCAACCGTTGCAAATGCAAGGTCAACAGCTTTATTACTAGTCAAATTCGCATGATTAATTTCTGTTACAGCAGCTGATGAAATAATAGTTTCGGTAATAGGTTGTTGATCTGGTACCGTGTATTCATATTCAATTGCACTCGTGTTAGAGATTGGATTTGTTTGCGGAATCGAAATAACCCGGACTTGGAATAGAATAGTTGCTGTCGTATTAGGCGGAATGTTATCAATTGGTATACCGCTAAGTGGATTGTCATTTGGCCGAGCGTTGCCATTTACAATAACGCTATTCTCTATAAAGCTCGTATTTGCTGGGATGATATCTGTAACGATAATGTTTTCCACTTGTATATTTCCGTTATTTATGATGGAAATTGTGTAAGGGATAATAGTTTGTAGGTCAGCATATTGGATAGGCGTTGTTTTTGTAGCAATTACATTAGCAGAAATAACTTCAGTGAAGGTAATATTACTAGTCGATATTTGTTCTTCCCCATTTATTGTATAACGAGAAGTTGATTGATTTTGAACATGGCCGCTAGCTGGAAGAGTTACGACGGTAACAGAAAATGTGACTGGAATAGAAATGTCAGGAGCAATCGTTCCTACAAGTATACCGGCACTTGGATTGGCGTTAAGCTGAGGAATATTATTTACTAAAACACTACCGTCTATAAAGGTTGTTCCATCAGGAATATTGTCTGTAAATACAACAGCAGTAGCATCCGTATTCCCTGTATTCGTTAAAGTTGTTGTATAAGTTAAAATGTCACCAATCGTTACAGAAGTTAAATCAACAGTTTTCAGTGAAACGATATCAGCGTCATTAATTTGAACGAAAGTAGTATTGGAAGTAGTAGATTTTTGAATTGGTGCAAAGTCAGGATTGAAAATAAAGTCGTAGACGATGTTTGCCGTATTAGGTGTTGGATTTACAGCAGGTAAATTCGTAACGGAAACTTGGAATGTTATTGTTGTCGATTGACCTGACGCGATATTAGCAATGGAAAAGCCGATATTCGGATCTGCTGTAGGAAGTACAGTATTGTTAACTATTACACTTCCCGGAATAAATACTGTTCCATCTTCTATAGTATCTGTAAAAAAGATGGAGTTAGTTGTAGTGGATCCGTTATTTTGGATTAATACTGTATATTCAATGATTTCATCAATATTAGCTAATACTTTATTAGCGGATTTTGTAGCGATAAGAATAGCGTCAATAAATTGTATATTTGTACTATTGGAAGAGGTCGTTTCTGAAATTGGTGGTGAGCTTGGATCCGGTTGATATTCATAGTGAATGACAGCGATATTATTAATGTTATTTTGAGAAGGTATAGAGACTACATTTACTTGGAACGTAACAATAATCGTATTATTTGGAAGGATAATATCAAGGGTGATTCCGGTAATTGGATTTTCGTTAGGTCTTGGTATGCCATCTACAAGGATGCTATTTGGAACGAATGTGGTGCCAGCTGCAATTGCGTCAATAAGTAGTGCATTTGTAATAGGTACTGTACCAGCGTTTGTAACTGCGACTGTATATGTGATAATTTGGCCGATGCGTGTAATGGATCTATTGGCGGATTTAATTGCACTAATATTTGCCGTCCGCACTTCCGTGTTTACTGCATTTGATAACGATCTACGCTGAATAATCGGAGAGCTAGGGTCAATTTGGTATTCGTACGAAGTGTCTGAAATATTAATGACGGTATTGCCGGACGGTATATTTGTAAGTTGTACTTGGAATGAAATAGTGACTGTTTCATTTGGTTGTATCGTACTGAGAGTTACTCCGTTTTCAGGATTCGCGCCAGGCTGAATCACATTATTTATTGATAAGCTATCTTCAATGAATATAGTACCTTCTGGAATGTTATCAATAAACACGGTATTGTTAGCTAGAATGGTTCCTATATTTTGTAGTGTATTTGTGTAGGTAATAATTTGCCCAATTGATACGAAAGTTACATCCGCGCTTTTAACAGAAATAATATTTGCATTTTGAAGTGATGTTGTAACAATGTTAGAATTTGCAGAGCGATTCACCGGTGGAGCTGTAGGAATACTTACATATTGGTAATTTGCAGAAGATTGATTTACAATTTCGGTTTCAGTAGGTGGATTGTTTGTTTGCACTTGAAATAGTATTGTTTTGGAGCTGTTTGCTGGAATCGTTCCAATTGGTATTCCGTTTTCTGGATTTACACCTGGTTGCAGGACACCGTTAATTGTGACACTATCGGGAACGAATGTAGTCCCAGCTGGAATAGAATCTGTAAAAATAATATTTATTGCGTCAACATTGCCGATATTTTTCACTTCAGAAATATAAAGTATAGTTCCGCCAATATCTACAGTTATTGGATTGGACGTTTTTGTAATTGTCAATTGTGCTTGCACAAAATTTGTAATGACAATATTACTTGTAGATGTTTCAGTAATAGGCGGCTGGCTTGGATCTGGTTGAATTGTATATGTTGTATTGGATTGATTTGTAATAGAATCTTGCGAGAATGAATTATTAATAAGAATTTGAAACGAAATAAGGTGAGTAGCGTTTGCTGCAAGGTTAGGCAAAGTAACACCTACGTTTGGATTGGCACCAGGTATAGCTGTTCCGTTAAGTGTAAAACTATTTTCTACGAATGTAGTCCCATTTGGAGTAGAATCTAAAAATGAGAGATTAGTTGCTGAGATATTTCCGTTATTTTCTAATGTTATCGTGTAGGTCAAAATATCGCTAGTTGTTGCTTGTTGTGCATTGACTGCTTTTAAAGAAATGATAGTCGCATCTGAAATTTGTGTGGATGCTGGATTAGAAGTAATTGTACGAGAGATGATAGGAGAGGTTGGATCGGCGATAAAAGTATAGTCAATACGGGCTGTATTAGAAATTGGATTCACGCTTGGAATGGATTGAACGATAACTTGGAATGTGACGGTGACGATTTCTGACGGCGCGATGGCGTTTAAAGGTATCCCTATGTTTGGATCGGCACCTGGAACGGAAACGCTATTAATGGTCACGCTATTAGGAATAAATGCAGTTCCTTCTGGGACCAAATCTGTTAAATTAACTGTATTTGCAGTTGTATTTCCGTTATTTTGAACGACTACTGTGTAAGTGATTGTACCGTTAGTAGATTGTACGAGAGAATCTGTATTTTTAATTACGGATAACGATGCATCAACGACAGCTGTATTAACCGTATTAGATGAGGATGTTGCTGTAACTGGAGGTTGACTTGGATCGACAATATACGTGTAACTTGTAATGGCTTGATTTATAATCGCCCCTTGCGGTGGAATAGAGCTTGCAAGAAATTGGAACGTAATAGTAGCAAAATCACCTGGTGCGATAATACCAACTGGAATACCGAGAGTTGGACTTGCATTTGGAAGTGACATTCCATTTAACGTAACGCTATTTGGAACGAATACTGCACCTACAGGAACTCCGTTTATGAGCAATACAGAATTTGCAGGGAAGTTTCCGGTATTTGTTAATGTTGCTGTATACGTAATTATATCTCCGATGGATACGATTGATCGATTTGCTTCTAAAACAGTAGTAACGGTAGCGTTATTAATTTGTGTTGAAGCGCCATTAGAATTTATTGTGCTTGTAACAGGAGGAGCTGCCGGGTCAACAATGAATGTGAATTGAATAGATCCAACGTTTGTAATTGGGTTTGAAGGTGGAGTAGATGCAACCATGACTTGGAAAGTAACAGTTAAGGAACTGTTCGTACTAACGGTTCCGATATTAACCCCGTTATTTGGATCTGCCCCTGGAATGATACTTCCATTTACAGAGAAACTATTTTCAACAAAGGTCGTTCCAGCTGGAATAAGATCTGAGAAATTTAAATTCGTAGCGTTTGTATTGCCGCTGTTTTGAATCAAAACTGTATAAGTGATTGTGTCTCCGATATTTGCAAAGGCTGTATTAGCAGTTTTTACAGCTGAAAGTATTGCTGAATTAATAGAAGTAACGAAGACGTTCGTTTCCACATTGCCAGGCTGGGCTTGTAATGAATTGCCTACGTTATATTGGAAGTTAACAAATCCTAAGTTTTGGAGTTCAGGTGTGAACGTTGTTGGATTGCTTACAATTTGAACTTGGAATATGATTGTTACGATTTGATTTGGAGTTATTGTATTTATGCCAACACCGCTAATAATAGAAGCGGATGGTAATGGAGTGCCATCAACAACAACTGATCCTGCAACAAATTGTGTCCATGTTGGTAAAGGATCTGAAAAAATAACGTTGTTAGCAGGAATATTTCCTGTGTTCGTAATAGTAGTTGTATACGTAATCGTATCACCGATAGTTGCAAAAGCTTTATCTCCTATTTTAATAGTGTTTAAAATAGCACTTTCAATTTTTGTTGTAACGCTGTTAGAAGTAATATTTTTTGAAACTGGAGGATTTGCTGGATTAACGATATGTTGGAAGCTAACGCTAGCTTGGTTGGAAATTGGATTTATAGGCGGAATTTCATTGGCATTAATATGAAATGCTACGATGACAGATTGGTTTGGCGCGATATCACCAATTGGAACACCTGTAATTATATTTGCATTTGGGATGCTAATTCCGTTAAGTGTAAAACTATTCGGTTCAAAGGAAGTTCCGGCTGGAATAAGGTCGGTAAAAATAACATTCGTTGCACTAACATTTCCGCTATTTGTAATTGTAACGGAGTAGACGATATCCTGCCCGATATCTACCGTTTCCGCATTTGAATTTTTTTGTGCAGTAAGGATAGCGCTATTAATTTGGGTTGTCGTTGTATTCGATTGATTGGAAGTTGTAATAGGTGACTGGCTAGGATCAACGACATAATGATATGTGGTAGAAGCAAAATTAGAAATTGGATTAAGTGTTGGAAGTGTAGTAACAGTTGCTTGGAATGTAACGATTGCCGTATTACCCCCATTAATTGAACCTATGTTTACACCAGTAGACAAATCAGCGTTTGGAATGGTTTGCCCATTAACTGTGAAACTGTTTGGAATGAAACTTAAATTGCTATCAAGAATATCGATAATAGTTACATCAGTTGCAGCCACATTCCCTGTATTAGGAAGGTTAAGTGTAAATGTTATTGTATTACCAACATCCGTAAAAGTAAGATTTGCTGTTTTTGTACTAATAATATGTGCGTTGTTTATTTGAAGAAGTGTAGTGTTGGAGCTAGCTGTATTCGATACCGGCGGATTACCTGGATCAACAGTAAACTCATATGTCGTTGATGCTGTATTCGGTGCTGGATTAATAGGTGGAATGCTGTTCACTGTAACTTGAAAGACGATACTATATATTTCATTTGGTGGAAGTGCTGCAAGTAATACACCTGTATTTGGATCCGCATTAGGTTGTAAAATGCCATCGACAGTTAATGTGCTAGGAACAAATGTGAGTCCACTTGGTAATACGTCTGTGAATACAATGTTAGTTGCATCGGTATTGCCTACATTGATAATAGAAGTAGTATAAAAGGCAGTTTGCCCGATATCTGCAAAGGATACACTTTCATTTTTCGTCATGGATAATATAGCTTCTCTAATTTGCGTTGAAACAGGATTACTAATTGAAGTTTCTGCATCAGGTGGTGAGACTAATTGATACGATGTCGATGAGAAATTTACAATTGGATTTGCGGTTGGTAATGAGGTCACGTTTACTTGGAATGAAACATTTACTGTAGCCCCAGCTGTTATAGGTCCGATATTTACACCATTCGTTGGATTCGCACCGCTTTGAGGAATTCCATTAATAGAAAATGTGTTTGCAATAAAAGTAGTTCCGCTCGGCACGATATCTGTGAATATAACATTTTGTGCGGAGGAATTTCCGTTGTTTGTTAAAGCGACAGTATAAGTGAGTGTGTCTCCGATGCTGCTAAATGCTTTATCAACTTGTTTCGATGAAAGAATGGTAGCTGTATTAATTGTAGTGAACACTGTGTTGGAAGTAGCAGTTCTTGAAACAATCGGTGCATTTGGATCGGCGATAAATGTGTAAGAAGCAGTAGCGGAATTGGCAATCGGATTTTGAACAGGGGTGGAAGTAGCGGTAACTTGAAATGCTATAGATATTGAGCTGTTAGGAGCAATTGATCCAATCGTTATACCTGTATTAGGGTTAAGACCAATTTGTGTGATGCCATTTATTGTAACACTATCAGTAATAAATGTTGTGCCATCTGGTATAAGGTCAATGAAAGTAATATTAGTTGCATTTGTATTACCTTTATTCGTTAAAATTGTCGTATAGGTAATGGTATCACCTAGTGTTACAAGCGTTTGATCAACCGATTTTACCATCGTTATCATAGCATCTAATACAGGGGTTGTAACAATATTCGTTGAAGTAGAAGTAGTAGCAGGAGCACCGTTTGGATCGACAGTATAAGAATATAAAATTGTATCGTTACCCATAATCGAACTTGAAGGTGGAATAGAAATAACATTTACTTGGAAAGTAACAGTTACTGTTTGGCCAGGAGCGATATTGGGTATATTTACTCCAAGTGCTGGTTGCGCACCAGGCTGTTGAACTCCATTTATTGTGACTGAATTTGGTATAAATGTAGTGCTAGCTGGAATAGCACTTGTAAATGTTATATTAGTTGCGGGTGTATTACCAGTATTCGTAATAGTCGTTGTATACGTAATTGTATCTCCGACAGAAACTATAGATTTATCAGCACTTTTTGTTGTAGTTAATATTGCACTATTTATTGTCGTAGTCACGGTATTAGATGAAACGGTTTGTGTTATAGCGGGTTGACTTGGATCGACAATATGCTGAAATTGTACAGAACTAGAATTAGAGATTGGATTTATACTTGGAATGTTTGTCACAAGGACATTTATCGTAATAGTAGCCGTACCACCGGGATTTATATTTCCAATCTGAATCCCGTTTGCCGGATTGCCAATTTGCTGCGTACCAGAATCATTTATAAGAGTGCCAGATATAAATGTCGTTCCATCAGGCAAAATATCCGTGAAAATTATATTTTGTGAAGTGACATTTCCAGGGTTATTTAATGTAATTGTATAAGAAATGGTATCGCCGATCGTTGCGAAATTTTTATCCGCGGATTTAACTAGTGCAATTTCTCCGGAATTTATTTGTGTCGAAACAGAATTGGATGTTGTACTTCGTGAAACGAGTGGTAAATTAGGTCCTGTCATAAATTGATAATTAATAGAAGCACCGTTTACAACCGGTGAGTTTGGTCCCCCAGGCCCAATTGTGAAAATTGGATTTGGAATACTAACTACTTGCACGCGGAAGGTGACGTTTATAAAATCTCCTGCAATAATATCTCCAATTGGTATCCCATTCGCTGGATTTACTCCAGGTAATAAAACCCCACCTACTCGAACGCTATCTTCTATAAATACTGTATTATTTGGAATCGGATCTGTAAAAATGATATTAGTAGCAGTCGTGTTCCCTATATTTTCTAATAAAACAGTATACGTTAAAAATGAATTTCCAGGTGCTACGTCAGAAAAGATACGATCCACACTTTTCGTTGCTTGAATAATTGCTTCATTTATTTGAACTAAGACCGGATTACTAGTAGCCGTTTCTGTAACAGGCGGCTCGGTAGGGTCAACAATGATAGAGTATGTTGTACTAGATTGGTTCATCGTAGGGTTTGAAGCTGGTATTGAACCGACAATGGCTTGGAAGGTAATGGTTGTCGTTCCTCCAACTGGAATTGGGTCTAAAGGAACCCCGCTATCTGGCCTAAATCCGAGTTGTGGGATGGTATTAATTTTTACGCTATCAGGGACGAATGAAAGTTCAAATGGTAATATATCGATAAAAACAGGTGTGTTTGCAGTTGTATTTCCGTTATTGGTAAGGGTTGTTGTATACGTAATTGTATCGCCAACAGCAGCAAATGCACTGCTCGCAGTTTTTGTTGCGATAACGGAAGCAGTATTTACTTGTGTAAAAGTTTTATTGGATTTAACTGTTCGTGAAACAGGTGGTTCATTAATATCTACAATAAAACTATATTGAAGCGATGATTTATTAGGGATTGGATTAGGATTTGGAATCGTTGTAATGTTTACTTGAAAGCTGAGTATAACTGATGCATTTGAATTTATGTTACCGATATTGATACCATTTTGTGGATTTGCATTAGGAATGGTTGTTCCATTTACTGTAAAACTATTTGGAATAAACGTTGTACCATCTGGAATTAAATCTGTAAAAATAACATTGTTTGCGGTAGTGTTACCGGAATTAGTAATGGTAGAAGTGAAAGTAAGTGTATCTCCAATAGTAGCGAATGTTGAATTGACAGTTTTATTTATAGATAGAGTAGCATCAATAATTGGAGTAACCGTTGTGTTTGTAATTGTACTACCAACAGCAGGTGATTGGTTTGGATTCACTGTATATTCATAATTTACAAGGGCGTTATTTGTTAATGTGCCACTAGGCGGTATCGCTAAAATTTGTGCTTGAAAAGCAATAAATACAGTATTACCTGGTGGAATATCTGCTAAGTGAATACCAAGTGATGGATCTAATCCTGGTTGTGGAACATTATTGATAGTTACGGAGTTTTGGATAAATGAAGCTCCTGCGCCAAGCCCATCCGTTAAAACATTTGCACTAGCAGGGATATTTCCAGTGTTTGTAACTGCAATCGTATAGGTAACGATATCTCCAATTGCAGCTGTCGGTGTATCCACTGATTTAGTAGCGACGATCGTAGCATTATTAATTTGAGTTGTTATTACGTTACTTAACGCATTGGCGGATGCTGGAGGTAAGTTAGGATTTACGACATATTGGTATGCTGTATTACTTTGATTAGGGATTGGGTTCGGATTCGGGATGGAATTTACTTGTACTTGGAACGAAATTATCGTATTTGCATTCGGATTTATTGGATCAATTGCTATCCCATTCGCTGGATTTACATTAGGCAGTATATTCCCATTTACTGTTACACTATTAGGAATAAACGATGTCCCGTTTGGAATTACATCTGTAAAAATCACGTTTGATGCAAGAGTGTTCCCACTATTCGTTAAAGTAGTCGTGTACGTAATAATATCATTTACGTTAGCGAACTGTTTATCTGCAGATTTTGCAGCGGTAATCGTAGCGTTATTAATTGTTGTTTGTACCGTGTTAGAAGCCACCATCTGCATTACAGCTGGTTTGGATGGATCGTACGTATATTGGAATGTTGTGCCTGATTGATTTGTAATCGGATTTACAGCAGGGATATTTGGTACAAAAACCTGGAATGAAACGGTACGTGATGAATTCGCCCCGATTGTACCGATCAAAATACCGTTAGCAGGATTTGCATTTGCTATAGGGACATTGTTAATCGTTACAGTATTAGGAATGAAGAGGGTACCCGCTGGAATGATATCTGTAAACGTTACATTAGAAGCAGGGATATTACCGTTATTTGTTAAAATGGTTGCATATAATATGACATCACCAACATCAGCGAAATTTGTACTCGTTAGTTTTGTAGCAACAATATTAGCGGTATTAATTTGTGTAGTTACTATATTGCTAGCAGAGTTTCTAACAACAGCGGGTAAACTCGGATCAGCGATAAAGCTATATTGAAGTGAAGCGCTATTTTGAATTGGATTTGGTGAAGGTAGCCCATTTGCACTTATTTGAAAAACAATCGTTGTAAAACCACCAGCAGGAATGGAGCCGACTTGAAGGCCGGTACTTGGGTCTGCACCTAGCTGTAAAGCGCCACCTATAAAAATACTATTTGGTACGATAGTGGTGCCGGGAGGGATTATATCGGTAACAACAACATTATTTGCTGTAGTATTGCCAAGGTTAGCTAAGGAAATTGTATATGTGATTGGTTGCCCAACATCAGCAATAGTTAAATCTACTTGTTTGACAATAATTACATTTGCTAAATTAATTTGTGTACTTACAGTGTTACTTAAAGATGTTTCTATAATTGGTGGATCGCCAGGATTTAGAATAAAGCTATACTGTGTACTAGATGAATTTATTGTTGGATTTTGTGCTGGTAAAGAGGTGACAGTTACTTGATAAGAGACGGTAAGTGAGCCGTTAGTAGGAATGGAAGGTAACGGAACACCTATATTTGGATCTGCGTTATTTTGGAGCACACCATTAATAAGGAAAGTGTTTGGGATAAAGGTAGTACCGTCTGGATTCGTATCTACGAAAGTAGGACTATCAGCAGAAACACTTCCTGCATTCGTTAAAATAACGGTATAAGTTAATATATCCCCTACGGTAGCGAACGCTCGATCCACTGTTTTGGCTGAAATGACATTTGCATCGTTTACTTGAGTAAATGTAGTGGTTGAAGTAGTGTTCTTACTTACAGGTGAAGCGTTTGGATCAACAATAAAGTTATAGGAAATGGAGGCACTATTCGAAATAGGATTTGGGTTTGGAATACTAGTTATTAATACCTGGAATGAAGCTGTAATTGTAGTATTAGCATTGATGCTACCAATATTGATGCTAGCTGGTGTTGCGCCCGGCTGAGTAACACCGTTAACTATAACACTGTTCGGTACGAAGGAAGTACCATTTGCAATTGAATCGGATAGTAATACATTGTTCGCCGCAACATTTCCATCGTTTGTAAGAGCAAAGGTGTAAGTTAATACATCTCCAACTTCCGCAAATGTTTTATCTACAGATTTTATAGCATGTAGATTTGCTAGTCTAATTGTTGAGGTAACAGAATTAGAATTTGCTGTTTTTGAAGTTGGCGGCAGGCTTGGGTTTACAGTGTAAATATAAGAGGCGAAAGCATTATTAATGATAGGATTTTGGGAGGTAATGTTGATGACTGTTACTTGGAACGATAAGGTGAAAGTAGCTCCGCCAGGAATTGTACCGATAGGTAAGGCAATAAGAGAAGCTACATTTTGCAAAACGCCGTTTAGCGTTACAGTACCTGGAGTCAATATCGTTCCATTTGGAAGTGGATCTGTTAGCTGTACGTTCGTTGCAGCAGTATTTCCACTGTTTGTAATAAGGACTGTATAACTGATTGTATCTCCAATTGTAGCAAATTGTTTATTTGTCGATTTTGTTAATGTTAAATTCGCATTGTTAATTTGAGTGGTAACGACGTTAGAAGCGATGTTTTTCGTAACGGGTGATTGACTAGGGTTGACAGTATACTGATAAGAAGCGCTTGATCCATTAGATACGATATTTGCTGGAGGTATTGTGTTTACTACTACTTGAAATGAAACGTTTTTTGTCGTACCAGTTGGGATGGAGCCTATGTTCACACCATTAGCGGGATTCGCGCCAACCTGTGTTGTGCCATCTATTGTTAAACTGTTTAGGACAAAAGTTGTTCCTGTAGGAATGGCATCTGTAAAAATAACATTGTTCGCATTCGTATTACCTGTACCTGTAAAGGCAACAGTGTAAGTCAGTGTATCTCCAATATCCGCATAGTTTTTATCCACTGTTTTTGCCATAGTTACAGTAGCATTATTCACTTGAGTAGAGACGGTATTAGTCGTATTAGTACCACTTACTGCAGGCTGATTTGGTACAGGAATGTATTGATATGTTGTTGTACCACTATTTAATATTGGATTTGTTTGGGGGATAGAAGGAACGAATACTTGAAATGAAATGGTAGTAGTAGAATTTGCAGCAATAGTTCCAACGGATATACCATTAGCAGGATTTGCTCCAGCTTGAATAACGCCGTTAACAGTTACACTACCTGGAATAAAAGTAGTCCCGTTTGGAATGGGATCCGTATATATAACATTTGTAGCAGCGATATTTCCTGCATTAGCTAAGGAAATACTATAAGTTAACGTATCACTAATATCGGCAAAAAGTTTGTTAACTGATTTAGTTCCATTAATAGTTGCAAGGTTAATTTGTGTGCCGGCAGCATTACTCGTTGCAAGACCGTTAAAAGTTGTTCCCCCAGCAATTGGTGTGTATTGAAACGTAATGTTAGCGGTGTTAGAGATAGGGTTTTGACTTGGAAGAGAAACGACAGTTGCTTGGAAGGTCACTGTACGAGAAGCGTTGTTATTAATTGTTCCGAGAGAAATACCAGCGGCAGGATTTGCGTTTGTTTGTGGTACATTATCTATCGTTACGCTGCCAGGTATAAAGGAAGTGCCGTTAGGGAGAACGTCTGTAAAAGTAACGTTATTTGCAGGAAGAAGCCCGGTGTTAGGAACAGTAACTGTATAGGTTAGAATATCGCCAATTGTAGCAACACTTTTATTTACGCTTTTTGTTGCTTGTATATTAGGTGAATTAATATCAATTTGTAAACCAACTGTATTTAGCATATATGCGTCACCGTTCGTTGTTAAACGGATTGCGGCGGAAACCTGTGAATTTGTTAAATAGGGAGATATATCAATGGCTGTAATATCCCACCCTTGTCTTCCAGCAGAAATATTAGTACTTGTGGATCCGCTTTGATTACGCGTTCCGAATGTTCCAGTTGTATCTAAATTTCCTGTTGCATTATTAATTTGAGACGCGAAGAAGTTATTTACAGCATTATTTGGCCCAGATAAAGCGTTTAATGAGCTGAAGTTTGGTCCAAATAAAGCTTGATCCCCAGTTAAATCAGCATCCCCCTCAGTAGAACTTAAAAATAATCTCCCGCTTACAGGTCCCCCGGCAGGTGTTAAAAACCCTGAGACAGATACATCTGCACTACCGGTTTCTACAGAAACACGGTTACCAGCTACGTAAATTGTTAAATTCCTTGCGGGTAAGGAACCGTTTTGATAAGCGACAATAAGCGTCCATCCTGCAGAATTAATTGCTCCATTAGAAGCGTCTAAAGGATCTACAAGTCCAGGAACAGAACCTGTTGTATAAGATCCAGATCCAGCAGCTTGAACGAGTGACGTTACATCCGCTGATCGTGTGTAAAATCCAAATGTGACAGATCCAGAAACGAATGTTTGATTTGAAGCTGTAACAGCCGAAGGGGTAATTGAGTATGTTGACACAGGTGTTGTAAAAGAAACGGGGTTTCCTAATACACTCGTAATGTTTTGATCCCGAGATAAATAGTTTCCACCCCAAACGAGTTCTGCGTAAAGAATAGTACTACCAGCAGGGATATTCAAAATAGCGGTAGAACTATTTTGTGTATAGTTTAACGTTGTACCTGCAGGAAAAGTAGTTACTTGTAAAGCGGTATTCGTAGTTACGAATGCACCAATTGCACCGATTGTACCAGCACGGTTTAGATTGCTAATTTTACTTAAACCTAGTGTGTTTCCTGTAATAGCGAGTGCGCCGTTAGTGGTGGTAGAAAATCGATTCGTAATGGGCATGTTGTCACCTCATTTACAATATAGTCTTGGTCAAAATAGGATATGTGTGTGAGTGATAAAGGGAAACATGTACAAGTTGATTCATGCAGAATGGTTCAAACGTCTAAAGAAGGAGATGGGGAATGATTGAAGTGGAGATTAGGGTGGAGCGTCTTAGGAAAGGGAAAAGAGAGGATATTGTAGCATTATCTTCTCATAATGGCTGGGATTACAACAGAGAGGAAATTGAGATGATTTTGAATACGGGTATAGTATATGGTGTAGTAAATGAGAGAGAAGAGCTTATTGCTAGCGCAGCAATTATACTATACGGGGAGACATTAGCCTCAATTGGAATGGTAATTGTACATCCAGATTATAAAGGAAGAGGGATTGGAAAGATAATAACGGATTTATGTGTTAAAAGCGTATTAACTCAAACCCCCATTATGCTTATTGCCACGGATGAGGGGAAAATTTTATATGAAAAACTAGGATTCAGGGCTGTTAGTTATGTTTCTAAATACATATGTAACTCGTACAATGCGAATTACCATTGTGTAGGAAATGAAGAGTATATTGTGAATTATGAAGAACGTGATTTAGAAGAAATAATACAAATAGATAAAGATGCATTTGGAACAAATAGAGAAGAGTTTTTAAAGTATCGAATTATTCAAAGTGAACAATGTATTGTTACAAAGGATGCACAACAAAATGTATTAGGTTACGGTTTAAGTATACAAACGTCAGAAAATAAAATAATAGGACCGGTAGTTGCTAAAAATGATGCGATGGCAATGAAAATTGTACATTATTTAGCAAAAGGGCATAATGGGAAATTAAGAATGGATGTACCAGAAGGAAAGAAAGATTTCGTGAAAGAGTTAGAGATTAGCGGTTTTCAAAAGGTTAATACACCGCCAATTATGATGGAAAATAGAGATCAATTTTTGAAAAGAAACGGAGAATTATATAGCATTGCAGCTCAAATTTTTGGATGAAAAAAGAATCCTTATAAAATAAAGGATTCTTTTTTGTAGTTAATCTATTCACGATATTGGTCATGAGTTGGTTGAAAGAGATCTTCCTCGATATCTCTCACCATAGAAAAATGATCAACATTATAATGACCGTGTAGAGTTTTATTATGATGACCAATAATTTGCTCTGCAGACAATACGTCAGAATCAGTTGTGGAATGACCATTTTTAATTAATGTAACGTCAAATCCTTGTACAGTAGCTGTTCTAACTGCGGTGTCAATACAATGTTCTGTTTTACATCCACCTATAACAATATGATTAATTTTTTCTTCTTTTAAAAGCTCAAGTAAAGAAGTGCCATAGAATGAGTTTGTTGCTGCTTTATTAATAAGGATGGCAGACTGAGGTACTTTAATTTGATTATGTACTTCAAATCCTTCTCCGCTACCAGAAGCAACATCGATATCTCTTACGAAAACAATAAGGGCATTTGAATCTATTGCTTTCTGTACGGCTGTATTTAGTGTAGATAATAGCTCGGTTTTACGAAAAACTTCATTTTCTTGTTCATTTCCATCCATTAATTCTTGCTGAGCATCGATAATTAATAGTGCTTGTTTCATTCGATATCCCCTTTAATATAAAATAAATTCCACTTTACATATTCTTTTATATTGTAAGGAACTCCTCTTTTTTCTAAGAAGTAGACGATAGATTTACAAAGTTGTCAAATAAATTTCATTCTCATAGAGTATAAAAACATGTATGATAGGAAGTGGAGAATTTTTGAGTAGGTGGGAATATCATGCAAACAGTAGAAGATTATCTTTCATTCTTACATACGAAAGGATTTAAATTATCAGAGGAAGCACAAGGATTTATTATGTTCGGACAAGGATATACTGGTGCATCTGATGGGATTGTGAACGTAGCAATAGAAGCGACGATTAAACATCAATTACAGTTTGATGGCAGTTATTTTGTTGCGTTATTAGAACGATTGAAAGAGGAAGAAATTACAGATAAAAAAAGCGCTACGGCTTTTATGCGGAAGTTACAAGCATAACTTCACGCAGCCTGCGCTTCTTTTTTTGTTTTGGAAGGTAGCTCAACAAAAACCATGCCTAGGAAAATACATAAACAACCGATAATGGCAGAAATAGAAAGTTGTTCGTTTGCAACTAGAACGCCTGTTAATGCTGCAAAAACAGGCTCCATTGCGAAGATTATTGCTACTCTCGTTGGAGAAGTGTGTTTTTGTGCCGATGTTTGAATGAAAAAAGCAATGGATGTCGCAAATAGGGAAGTTAGAAATAGAGCGAATAAAAAGGATTGATTCGTCCATAGTGAAACTGAAAATAATTTTTCCCAATCTTCAAACAAAAAAGCGCAAATAGAAGAAAATATACCGACAGCTAATACTTGAGAGGTGCTTAGTAATAAAGGTGATATTTTCTTAGAAAAGAAACCGTTAACAAGAATATGGGCAGCAAAAGCAACTGCACAACCGAGAACGAGTATATCTCCAATGTTTAATTGAAAAGAATCACCAGCCGTTAATAAGTATAAACCTGCTGTTGCTACAGCAATGCCCATTACGATAAAAATGGTAGCTTTTTGTTTTAAAAAGATAAAAGACAAAATTGGTACCATAACGATACTAAGCCCTGTTAAGAAACCAGCTTTTGAAGAAGTTGTATAAAGTAAGCCGAATGTTTGTAATACATAGCCAATACATAAAAAGAATCCAACAATTAATCCAGCGAAGCTACTCTGTTTTATATCTTGTTTTGAAGCTCTTTTTGAGAAAATCATTTGAACGAATAATAAAATAATTCCAGCGAATAAAAAGCGAATACCATTAAAAGTAAATGGACCAACGAAAGACATAGCATTTTGAACGACAACAAACGTAGCTCCCCAAATAAAAGAGACGAATAATAAAGCAAGAGGAGCAACCCAATCTTTTTTCACACTCATACCCCCGTTAATTTTGTAAGATAGCTTTTCTAGCTAATTCATCAGCAACTTTATTTTGACTACTTGGAATCCACTTAATAAAAAAGAGATCGAAACTTTTTATGTACTGCAGTGCTTCCTCTAATAGTGGTGCAAATATTTTATTTTTTGCGTATTCTTTTTCGACAGCTCGCTCGACAAGCTGCGAATCGGTACGAAAAGAGACAATGTTATAATTATGCTCCGTGCAATATTTTAATGCCGCAAGTAAAGCGTGGTATTCTGCTTCATGATTGGACATTGTCCCAAGGGGCAATGATAACTGTACAGCTGGTTGCACCCCTTTAATAAACACTCCTGCACCAGAAGGACCAGGATTTCCTTTTGATGCACCATCAATATATACTTCAATCAAAATGAGAAACCTCCAAATTATAAGATGATCCCCTACTTATATGTTTCTTTGAAGTAGGGGATAGAGTGACTTAGCCGATTGTAATACTATAACGACATGTAAATGTTTCATTCGTTTGTAAAGATTGAATTCCTTTTTTTTCCTTGAAATCTTTTGCCGGATTTACTTCATCAGCAATCCCGTACCAAGGTTCAATACATAAGAAAGGTGCGTTCTCGCCTGGTGTCCATACACCCACAAATGGGAATCCGTCAAATTCTACTTTTACAAATTTATTATGTTTATGAGAACGAATAGAGATTTCATCCGTATTCATATTTTCAAAAATAAGTGCATCATTTTTGAATAAATCGTATGTAAGTGGTAATTCATTCGCATTTTCAGCGATTAATTGCTTTTTACTTGAAAGATAAGGTCCTTCTAATACGCTTGTTTTTAAGCGTTCAGAACCATTAAATGATAATCTGTAAATGATTCGCCCTCTAATAAGGGGAAGTTGAAACCAGGATGTGCTCCGATTGAGAAAAACATCTCTTTTGAAGTAGGGTTATTTACTTTATATGTTACATGAACGATTTGTCCATCTAGCTCATAAGAAACGAGTAATTCGAATTCGTATGGGTATTTTTTTAATGTTTCTTCATTACTAGTAACAATATAAGTAATATTCGTTTCACTTTGTTCTTTTACAGAGAATGTAAGATCACGAGCAAAGCCGTGTTGTGTTAAAGAATATGGTTTACCATCTACGTAGTATGTATTATCTACTAATCGGCCGACAATTGGGAATAAAATTGGTGCGCGGCGCCCCCAATAAGTAGAATCGCCTTGCCATAAGTATTCAGTGTTATCTTCTTTTAAGCGAACGCTTTGTAATTCTGCACCTTTGTCAGAAATGGAAACGATCACTTTTTCATTTTGAATTGTTGCTGTCATGAAGTGAAACCTCCTAAATCTTTCATATGTTTTATTATACGTTGTCCAAAAGAAAAAAGGTAGTAAATGATAGGAATCTATTGACGAAAGAGTGCCTATTGCGTAAAATATAATCTTGTTGCTTAAAAACGAATAACGTGGTTCGAAACCATCCCACGTAAAAAAACTAAGGAGATTTTGTCATGAATATAAGGACATTAGTCGGTAATGGTATTTTAGCGGCATTATATATTGCTGTTTCTATGCTTATTCAGCCATTTGGCTTTACCAGTGTACAGTTTCGTATTTCAGAGATGTTTAATCATCTCGTTGTATTCAATAAGAAAGCAATTTACGGGATTGTATTAGGGGTATTTTTAACGAATCTCTTTTTCTCACCTATGATCGCTTATGATTTAGTATTTGGAGTAGGGCAATCCATTCTTGCATTACTTGCAACTATTATTTCTATGCGCTTCATTAAAGGTGTTTGGGCTCGTATGATTTTTAATACAGTTATTTTTACAGTCACAATGTTTATGATTGCAATTGAACTTCATCTTGCGTTTGATCTGCCATTTTTATTGACATGGCTAACTTGTGCAGTTGGTGAATTTGTTGTAATGGCAATTGGTATGCCTGTAATGTACTGGATTAATAAGCGAGTGCAATTTGAAAGATTTATGCAATAGATGAAAGAGCTATTCCTATAGGGATAGCTCTTTTTGTATGTAATCACATTGAATATAATGCTGTGACTCTTGATACAATATAATAAAATAAAGTGAGGCTTTCATTAGCTGGCTACATATAAGAAGTCTTATAAAAGGGGAATCTAGTATGAAATATAAAATTCATTGGTTGTATAAAACGAAGCGCGGTTTGCAGACGGAATTAACGACAGATTATATGAACATAGAAGATGTACTGCAATTTGCAGAGGATTTTGAGAAAACAGGTAGGGTGAAAGAACTTTTATTTTTCGATGAAATGGACGCGGAATGGTCATTAAAAGAAATGAAAAAACTGAGTAAGCAAGTGGAGGAAGATCCGCAAGAAATTCAAGTTTATTTTGATGGTGGTTATGATGTGCAGACGAAAGAAGCTGGGGTTGGTATATGTGTATACTATAAAAAAGGAAATACAAATTACCGAATTCGTCGCAATGCATACATAGAAGGCATATATGATAATAATGAAGCGGAGTATGCAGCATTATTATACGGGATGAATACACTCGAGGAATTAGGAATTAAATATGAAGCAGTTACACTTCGTGGAGATTCTCAAGTTGTACTGCAGCAATTAGCTGGTGAATGGCCTTGCTATGATGAACATTTAAATCATTACTTAGACCAAATTGAACAAAAAGCGAAGCAACTGAAATTAAAGCTTATTTGTGAACCGATATCTAGAAAACAAAATAAAGAGGCACATCAATTAGCAGCGCAAGCATTAGAAGGGACGACAATTGATAGTCATAAAGAAATAACCGAATAGAGAGGTGCACACGTGAAGAAGAAGCAACTCATTACAGAGGTAAATGACTTATTAGAAACGTATTGCGGAGGATGTTTCCTGCAGGAACATAATCGGAAAAATCATAGTAAATACTATGCCCATTCTTTTTGTATACGGCAATGTACGGTTGGAGAGAAGTTGAAAAAGTATGGGGAGCAATTGTCATAAAAAAACATCCAGAGAATTTTCTCTGGATGTTTTTTAGTGCTTTGCTTCGTGTAATTGATGCTCGCATTTACTTAATTTTTTTTCTTCATTCATTAGAAATGGCTCATCTAAATCCGTTGCAACGGATTTCATGATTTCAAGCTGAGAACGAGCCGATTCTACTGCAGTAGTGGCATGCTCTAATGTGTCTGGATCCATTGAAATTGTTGCAGAACCTACCATTTTTTGTGCAGTTTCTACACGGAATTTTACTTCTTCAAAATCATTTACATGTGACCCCATTGTTATTGCCTCCTTTGTATTTTGCGCATTTCACATAGTTTTTGCTCTGGAAAACGGAAATATACAAAGGAATAACAAAGGAGGTTACCAAGTAAGGTAACCTCCTGTCATATGTGGGATTAAAGTTTTGCTACGTTAGCAGCTTGAGGTCCACGGTTTCCTTCAGTAATGTCGAAAGATACCTCTTGACCTTCCTCTAAAGCTTTGTAGCCGTCGCTTTGAATAGCAGAGAAATGTACGAATACATCTTCAGAGCCTTCCATTTCGATAAATCCAAAACCTTTTTCATTGTTAAACCATTTTACTTTTCCTTGCATGTCACAATTCCTCCTAAAAACGATTCCTTTTTTCATTTAGTGAAATTCATTAAAAAATAATAAAAATAAAAAATGCTATATTATCGAATATTCTGCTAAATGATTAATTTAAATATACATGAATTGGTAGAATTTAGTCAAGTAAGCGTTTTTAAAATTTTGTATTTTGAATTAATTTTTTTCGAATTTTTAAAAAGGTATAGGACAAGCCGAGTATGTAATATTCTTAAGTGAATGCTGTACATAATGAGGTGAAAGAATGGATAAGTCTTATTTATTAGATAATGAAGGGATGAAAAATAGAGTCGACATACCGAATTGGGTTGCAAAAGAATTTCATGATTTTTCGAGTGTCGTGTTAGAACCAACCTTCCCGTGTTATTTCGGTTTAACAGCTTTGAAGAAGAATGAACTTCGTTATTCATTTCTCTCTCATAATGATTGGAGTCATTTGCCCAATACAATGTTAACTTTTTTGGAGCTAATGAAAGAGCGGCCGATTGTAAGAAGAGGATTTTTTCTTTTTGTGGAACCGGAATGTGAAGAAAAATCAATCGAATATTATCGAGATTATTTTTGGAAAGTACTACAATATTTGCATGAACAAGATAATCAATTATGGCCAAAGCAAATCCCGAAAAATCCAGACCATCATTTATGGGAATTTTCATTTGGTGGTGAACCAATATTTGCATTTGGGAATGCGCCAGCTTATAAACAGCGAAAGACTAGGCATTTAGGAAATTCTCTCGTTATTGGATTCCAGCCACGAACTATTTTCGATGGATTAGAAGGAGATCGTCCTAAAGGGTCGTATTCAAGACAAATGGTCCGTGAACGAGTTGAAAAGTGGGATCAGTTGCCGAAGCACCCTAACATTAGTCACTACGGCGATCCTAATCATCGTGAATGGAAACAATATTTCATAGGGGATGATATTGAGCCGATTAAAGGTAAATGTCCTTTTCATCATAGAGTAGAGAAATAAGAGCCATCAATTGGATGGCTCTTTTGCATATTTTGGATAAAAAAGGGTATTGTATTAGTGAATAATTTTTATGAAAGCTAGTCTATTTTCTTTATTTGCATCATTACTTAATAGTAAAAGAAGTAGAAAGGATAGAGCGATGTTTGGAGCAATTATACAACAAATAGTATTAGGTATTTCATTAGCTGCACCTGTAGGTCCGATTAATATTGAAATGTTAAAACGAGGAATTGAACGTGGATTTTGGCATGCGTGGATTGTTGGAATCGGAGGAATGACTGCTGATATTTTGTTTATGCTGCTTATTTATTTTGGTTTATCTTCTGTGTTTATGTATACATATGTACAAGCTTTTATGTATTGCGCTGGTTTTTTCTTGTTGTTTTATTTAGGGTTTCAAAGTGTAAAACAAGGAATTTCTCACTCTAATATGGAATATAAACAAGAAGAGATAGGTGGACTTAAACAATCTTTTATGGCAGGATTTCTAATTGCGATATCCAATCCATTAAATCTCGTTTTTTGGTTTGGTATATATGGAAGTACACTTAGCTCGTTGCTTACAAAGGTAACGAAACAAGAAGCTTTTTTGTACAGTCTTTGTATTATTGTTGGTATTATTTTGTGGAATTTAAATATTGCTTTTTCTGTACATTTTGGAAGAACTTTATTAAAGAAAAAAGCACTTGGCTATATTACAGCCGGAGCAGGTATTATTTTAGTAGGATATTCTATCCATTTTGCATACAAAGCTTTACAGTTGTTCATATAAGATTGAAGGGGAGATTTTTATGTATCGAACCACTATTGACGGAAAAGAAATTATCATCACTTTAGCAACAAAAATCCGAAAAGAAATTACTGATAGGAATCCACTATACGAAGCGGTATTTAAAAATGCAGCAAGGTTACTGCAAACGAAACAACCAACGTTCGCGGTAAATCATGAAGTATTTGGTCTCATTATTGGAGAAGTACAAAGAGGAGAAGTAACAGTGTTTGCAGTAGAACACATTATTCCGAAGCAAAATATATTTGGTCCGAACACTTTTTTCTCGGCAATAGAACAGCAGGCAAATTTGTAAAGTGAATAGAATAAGAATGAAATAGAAAAAAATGGTCGTAACGATATGTTGCGGCTGTTTTTGTGGAAAAGGGGGAAGTAAGATGAAGAGAGTGATGAAAGAGTTTTTTTTACAACATGATATTGTTATTATGTATAGTGTTTTATTAATTTTTATTATTATTTTAAAAATGCAATTTTTCACATGGATTGGTATGTTAGCGTGTATGTTTGGGATTGTTTTTTATACGTTTAACGAATATATGACACACCGTTTTTTATTCCATCTAAAGCCGCCTAAAAACGCATTTTTATTAAAAATGTTAAGAAGATTACATTATGATCATCACGTATATCCAGATGATTTAAAGCTTTTATTTTTGCCTGTATGGTTTAGTATACCTAGCTTTACTATATATTTACTTATAACGTATGGTATTACAAAAAGTGTTACTGTTACACTTTCATTCGGAATCGGAATGATTATCATGCTCCTCGTTTATGAATGGAAACATTATATTGCACATAAACCGATTCGTCCCTTCACTAAGTTTGGAAGATGGCTAAAAAAACAGCATATATTACACCATTATAAAAATGAAAAGTTTTGGTTTGGTGTTTCAAATCCAGTATTCGATTTTATATTTGGAACGCTTAAAGATGGAAAAGAAGTTGAATTAAGCGAAACAGCTCGTAATTTAGAAAAAGAGAAAAAGACAGAAGTGGTGCGATAAGCACTACTTTTTTTATCCCGATTGGTGTGGATTGAAGTACTCGAATTTTATGGTGAAAAAGTATATTAAAAACTTAGGGGAAAATGCCGAAAAATGTCTATCGAAAAATCTTTGCAGGAATGTACGGATTGTCTAAAATGAAAATAAGTTTCTGAATATTTATAAGATTTAGTTTTTAGGTATACAAGGGGGAAGTGCATTTCAAGTAAGAGAGGGGACCAGAGAATGAAACGAGATGATACGTCAGCACGTAAGTTACAAAATGAGGTGAATTATACAGAGGTTGTTCAGTCAGAAGATTTTCAATTGCTATTAAATAAGAAAAAGAAGTTTATCGTTCCGATGAGTATTTTCTTTTTAAGTTTTTTTATTACATTACCTATTTTAACATCCTATTCAAAGGTGCTTAATACACCGGTATTTGGTGATGTTACATGGGCGTGGGTATTTGCATTTGCGCAATTTATAATGACATGGGCATTATGTATGATTTATAGCAAAAAAGCAGAATCCTTTGATGAAATCTCGCAAAAAATTCTGCAAGATATGCAACAAGGGAGGGGCTGACTTTGAATACAACCGCTTTTGCACTATTTTTAATTATCGTCCTTGGTACACTCGTTATCACGTATTTCGCATCGAAAAAAACGAAAAATGCGAGTGAATTTTATACGGCTGGAGGGGGATTAACTGGCTGGCAAAATGGTCTGGCTATTGCTGGGGATTACATGTCTGCTGCGTCATTTCTTGGTATAGCCGGAGCGATAGCGTTAACTGGGTTTGATGGGTTCTTTTATAGTATCGGCTTTTTAGTTGCTTATTTAGTTGTTCTATATCTTGTCGCAGAACCGCTTAGAAATTTAGGGAAGTACACGTTAGCGGATATGATTGCGGCACGTTTTGATGCGAAAAAAGTTCGTGGTATAGCAGCGCTTAATACGATGACGATTTCAATTTTTTATATGATTGCACAATTAGTTGGTGCGGGTGCACTTATTAAACTATTATTAGGTATTGAATATACAACATCTGTATTAATCGTAGGTACACTTATGACTGTGTATGTTATTTTTGGAGGAATGACAGCTACGAGCTGGGTTCAAATTGTAAAGGCTGTATTACTTATGGCAGGGACATTTATTATTTCTGTTATCGTTTTCTCCAAATTTAATTTCAGTGTGACTGAAATGTTCGCTCACATGAAAACAGCTACTCCATTAAAAGATTCGTTTTTAAATCCAGGAGTAAAGTATAAGGATGGTCTTGATACACTTTCTTTAAATTTAGGACTAGTCCTTGGTACAGCGGGATTACCACATATTCTTGTCCGCTTTTTTACAGTACGTGATGCAAAAACTGCACGTCAATCTGTTGTATATGCGACGTGGTTAATTGGCGCGTTTTATATTATGACAATTTTCTTAGGGTTTGGAGCAGCAGCGTTTGTAGGAAATGAGGCGATTATTAAAGCAAACCCTGCTGGTAATATGGCAGCACCTTTATTAGCAAAAGCATTAGGCGGAGATTTCTTATTTGCTTTCGTATCAGCAATTGCTTTTGCAACTATTTTAGCTGTAGTAGCAGGGCTTGTGTTAACAGCAGCATCAGCATTCGCGCATGATTTTTATAATGAGATTATCCGTAAAGGAAAATCAACGGAAAAAGAGCAAGTGTCAATGGCACGTTATGCGTCTATTGGGGTGGCGATAGTATCTATTATACTTGCTTTATTTGCTCAAACATTAAACGTAGCATTTTTAGTATCACTAGCATTTGCAGTTGCAGCGAGTGCAAACTTACCGGTTATATTATTTACAATCTATTGGAAGCGTTTTAATACAACAGGAGCAATTTCTGGTATGATTGTTGGTCTTGTATCAGCGATTGTTCTTGTAGCGTTAAGTCCAAATGTTTGGAACCCAGTAGCTGGAAAAGCTATTTTTGTTGGAGAAGCGATATTCCCATATACGACACCTGGAATTATTTCGATCCCGCTCGGGTTTCTTGCAGCATATTTAGGAACTGTTTTCTCTAGTAAGAAAGAAGATGCAGCGAAATTTGATGAAATTCTTGTGAAATCTAATACTGGTCATGGTATTAGTGATGCATCTTCGCATTAAAAAAAGAGGAGCTTTTCGATATAAAAGAAAAGCTCCTTTTTCTTTTGTCATTTTATTGTAAATAATACTGCTTTGTAAGTAGGATTTGTCTTGTATTTGTGGAATGAAAATAGGCAGGGAGAAATTTAACTCATCATGGCACCAGCGCAGCTTTGTGAAAAATAAGTTGTTATGGAAGGTGGAAGAAATGATGAAGACAAAACAAACCGATGAATTATTAGCAAAAGATGAGCAATATGTGTGGCACGGAATGCGTCCCTTTAGCCCGAATAGTACAATGGTAGGGGCGAAAGCAGAAGGGTGCTGGGTTGAAGATATACAGGGGAAAAGATACTTAGACGGTATGAGTGGCCTTTGGTGTGTAAATAGTGGGTATGGAAGAAAAGAGCTCGCAGAGGCAGCTTATAAGCAATTGCAAACATTATCGTACTTTCCGATGTCACAATCACATGAACCAGCAATTAAGCTCGCTGAAAAGTTAAACGAGTGGCTTGGTGGAGAGTATGTTATTTTCTTCTCTAATAGTGGATCAGAAGCGAATGAAACAGCTTTTAAAATAGCAAGACAATATTATGCTCAAAAAGGTGAACCGCATCGTTATAAATTTATGTCGCGTTATCGTGGTTATCACGGAAACACAATGGCAACGATGGCGGCAACTGGCCAAGCACAACGTAGATATCAATATGAGCCATTTGCTTCAGGTTTTTTACATGTAACGCCTCCAGATTGTTACCGCATGCCAGAAATGGAATCGCAAAATATTTATGATGTAGAGTGTGTGAAAGAAGTAGATCGTGTTATGACATGGGAATTAAGTGAAACGATAGCAGCATTTATTATGGAGCCAATTATTACAGGCGGAGGTATTTTAATGCCACCACAAGACTATATGAAAGCAATTCACGAAACGTGTCAAAAACACGGAGCACTACTTATAAGTGATGAAGTTATTTGTGGTTTCGGGCGTACAGGAAAAGCATTTGGGTTTATGAACTATGACGTTAAGCCTGATATCGTTACGATGGCAAAAGGTATTACGAGCGCATATTTACCATTATCAGCAACAGCTGTAAAAAAAGAAATTTATGAGGCATTTAAAGGAACAGGAGAATATGAATTCTTCCGCCATATTAATACATTTGGTGGAAATCCAGCGGCTTGTGCATTAGCGCTTAAAAACTTAGAGATTATGGAAAATGAAAATTTAATTGAGCGCTCTGCACAAATGGGTTCGCTTTTATTAAATCAATTAAAAGAAGAAATTGGGGCACATCCGCTTGTTGGAAATATTAGAGGGAAAGGGCTATTAGTTGGAATCGAACTAGTAAATGATAAAGCGACGAAAGAACCAATTGATAATGACAAAATTGCAAGTGTTGTAAATGCTTGTAAAGAAAAAGGGCTCATTATCGGACGCAACGGTATGACAACAGCAGGGTATAATAACGTATTAACATTAGCACCGCCGCTCGTTATTTCAGGTGAAGAAATTGCTTTTATTGTCGGAACGTTGAAGACAGCGATGGAACGTATTTAATAAATAGAACGAGAGGAGCGAGCTGTAATATAAGGCTCGCTTTTGTTTATTAGGAGGAGCTTTTAATGGAGAAATATGATCCTAACAAACATTATCACATCGGATATTATGAAGATGGTTATGATTTAGAAGTGACAGCGTACAAAAGAATAAATGAGGCAGTTTGGGATGCATATATTCCAGAATATGAAGCAGGGAGTCTTTATGAGAAAGTAAGTGAAATGAAGCTAGGTGAATATATAGATGATTACGGCATTAAAGTCTATTCATTTCGTGATGATATCGATGATGAAGAAGCACGCTCCATTTTTGAAAAATGGTTAAAAACGAATGGAATTGTTTAAAGAGAAAATGAAAAAGGAGATTGCTATCTTTTAAGATAGCAATCTCCTTTTATTATAGTAAACTTATTTACTTGCTTTCATTGCTTTATCTTTTGCACCAAAAGTGTATTTTAACATTGGTGGTGTAATCATCGTTGTTAAAATAACTACGATAACGATTGCTGTAAAGTAATCTTGTGCTAATAGGCCAGAAGAAAGTCCTGTTCCTGCGATGATAAGTGCAACTTCACCACGAGAAACCATACCAGCACCGATAATTGCAGAAGACTTTGCATCAAATCCAGTGATTCGTGCACCGAATCCACAACCGATTAGTTTTGTGAATACAGCGATAACTGTTAATGCTAAGATGAACCAAATTTGATCGCCAATACCGTCAAATGTAATATTCATACCGATACTAACAAAGAATACTGGAACGAACATAGCGTAAGCAATTGGTTCTACTTTCTTTTCTACTTCATGTTTGTAGTTCGTTTGAGAAATAGCGATACCAGCTGCGAAAGCACCGATAATACCAGCAATTCCTAATAGTTCGCCGAAGTATGCGAATGAGAAACAGATGATAAGCGCAGCACTAACGATAGACTCAGATACGCGAAGTGGTGATAACCAACGCATGATTGCTGGAACACCTTTCCAACCAATTAAAATGATAGAAGCAAAGAATACTACTTTCTTCAAGATAATCATTGTTAAGTTAACGTCATCTGTGCCTAAGAAGCTCATTGCAAATGCTAATAAAATAACAACAAGAATGTCATCAAATACAGCGGCTCCAAGCATCGTCGTACTTTCACGTGTTTTCATTTTACCTAAATCACGAAGTGTTTGAACGGAAATACTAACACTTGTTGCACATAGAAGTAATCCTAAAAAGACAGCATTCCCTTGTTCCATACCGACAACAAGGCCGGCAACGTAACCACCTACGAATGGAAGAACGATACCCCCAAGTGCAACAGCTAAAGAAGAATTACGATTTGCGTTTAATTCTTCTAAGTCTGTTTCAAGTCCTGCCATAAACATTAAAAGAATAACTCCGACATTACTTAATTGTGTTAGAAGCTCTGAATTTTCAATCCATCCGAATATAGCTGGACCGATAACGATACCAATAATTAATTTACCGAGTACAGAAGGTTGACCTAATCTAACACTAAGGTCACCAGCAAGCTTTGTACTTAATAAGATAAGTGCAATTTGAAAGAAAAATTCGAATTCCATTTGATCCTCTCCTCATCATTTTTTATTTTTATCATACGATTTCTCGGAATTTGCCTAATGATAATATGTAAAGATCCATTAAACAAAGGGTCTGATTACAAGTTCTTTTGAACTTGTAATTTGAACCTGTAATTAATATATAATAAAATTTATTAAAAATCAATGAAAAAATAGCAGATTTTCATGAGAGGATTCGTTTTAGAAACGGGGGATATAGATATATAATAGGAAGTAATAAAGTTTACATATAATGAATGGAGAAAGAAAAATGTTATTAAATCAACGTTTTACAATTGGGGAAATGGCGAAAATGCATAATATAGCGGAATCTACATTACGTTATTATGATGAAAAAGGGATTTTTCATCCGTCAATTGTTGACCCTCAAACCAATTATCGTTATTACACAATTGATCAGTTTTCACTATTAGATACGATTAAATTTTTACGCCAATTGAACATCCCGTTAAAGGAAATAAAGAAATATATTGATGAACGAAATCCATCTTATGCGCTGAATTTACTTGAAAAACAACAAGAAATGATGCTGAAAAAACAAAGAGAAATCGAGTATGCTTTGGCAAAAATGGAACATAAAATCCATTTAATGAAGAAAGCGACGAAATCTGAAGCAAATCAAATTATTTATAAAAAGATACCGAAACGAAAAATTACAGCAATTGCAGTTGCACCAAATACAACGGATGATATGTTTGAATATTATATCCATTCGTTGCAAAAAAATATGAAGCAAATTGATAATAGTTTATTTTCAGGTGATATCGGTGTAACAGTTTCAAAAAAAGCATTAATGCAAAATGAGTTTCAAGCATATAACAGTGTGTTTATTTTATTGGATTACATGCCTTTTGAAGCGCATACTTCAGATGAAATAAAAGAAGGGATATTTGCCTGTTCTTATCACCATGGACCATATGAAGAAACAGACGCAACGTATACGGAATTATTAAAGCACATTGATAACGAAGGATATGAAGTGTGCGGAGATGCACTGGAACTTGCATTAATTGATTGGTCCGTAACAGAAAATCCGAAGGAGCAAGTAACGGAAATTCAAATACCTGTTGTTAAAAAATAGGCTTATATATTTTTCGATTCTCTATTGACCTTCAAGTAACTTGAAGGTTTAAACTGTGAACAGAGGATTGAAAAAGGAGCATTTATATGATGGAAACAACAGAAAAATTAAGAGAAAAACCAATTAAAAGTTTATTTATTACGTATTTAATACCAGCTGTTCTTGGGATGGTATTAATGTCGGTTAATATTGTGATTGATGCAGTCATGATTAGTAGAGGAGTTGGAGCGAACGGTTTAGCCGGAGTAAACGTAGCTATTCCAGCATTTTCAATTTTCTTCTCTATTTCATTATGGATTGGAATGGGCGGAGCAACGCTATATTCCATTGCACTAGGTGAAAATAAACTGGAAAGAGCAAGGTCTATCTTTACTCAATCTATGACAGTGGCAGTTATTATCGTAGGCATTTTAGCGGCTATTTGCTTATGGAGAATAGAAGATTTAGCATATTTATTTGGTGCGAATGAAGTGATTTTACCATACGCATTAGACTATTTACAGGTGTTATTAACATTTGGAATGATATACGTTTTAGAAAATATTTTAAGTACATTTATACGAAATGACGGAAATCCTAATTTAGCAATGGCAGGTCTTGTTGTAACGGCTGTATTAAATATAGTGTTCGACTATATTTTTATTTTCATCTTTGGATGGGGTGTAACTGGTGCTGCTTCAGCGACTATTCTTTCGGCAGCAATTGGTTTTCTTGTATTATTAACTCACTTCTTTAGAAAAAGTAGTATTTTAAAATGGACGAAATTCCACTTTGAATGGGATACGGTTAAACAAATTATGGTGATCGGTTTCCCAAGCTTTACAGCAGAAAGTACAGTTGCAATCGTAACGATCGGTTTTAACATTGCATTCGTTCAATATGCAGGAGAAATAGGAGTCGCTTCCTATGCGATGGTGAATAGTATTCATGCAATGACATTACTATTATTCTTCGGTGTTGGTGCAGCATTACAACCAATCGCTAGTTTCCATTACGGTGCAAACTTATCAGAAAGATTGCGTGAAGGATTACAGTTTGCTGTGAAAATTGCGCTTGTACTCGGAGGCATTGCAATTGTTGTCGGTTTATTCTTCGGGAAATATATTATAGGTTTATTTAATGTTCAATCGCCAGAACTATTGGATTTAACGTTAACAGGTATTAGTTTATTCTTTATTCAATATGTATTTTTAGGCTATAACATTGTGTATGGAGAGTATTTCCAATCAGTGCGACAAACGAAAAAATCAGTACTTATAATAATGAGCCGAGGTTTACTATTTGTTATCCCGTTGTTATGGATTATGCCAAAAGTATTTGGTATAAACGGAATTTGGCTCGTTATGCCAGTAGCGGAAGTATTGACAGCAATTATCATATTTACGATGAATCGTATGAAACATCCTGTTCCGTTAAACATGGCGAGAGAGAAAAAAGCAATATAGTGAAGAAAATCCCCTTGAACAAGTAAGGGGATTTTTTTCATTCTTTTAAACTAATCGCAAAAGATCCATCTGTCTCCTGCACAGAAGCGAAAGCCACATTTTTAATATTTGTAACGCCTTTCTCCATTAACTCTGCATGTAACCACTTTTCATTTTTATGGATTAATTTTAAGTTATCGTATTGAATTTGTGAATCAACGATAAGAGCAATTGGTAAGCCTGCATACTTAACATTTATATTCAAATCTTTTGGAGTCAGAGGCACAAGTTCTCTTTTTGGTAAAATACTAATAGCTCCATTCGCTTCTAATATCGCATACTCAATTTCATGAACACTTGGATATCCTGCGACGCGAAGGTTAGAAAGCAATTCAGGGATCGGATATCTACTTTTTTGTAAGTTCTCAAAAATAATATCACCATGTTTAATTAAAATAATGGGGTGTCCGAGAATAAAACGATTTAGTTTGTTGAGTAGGCTTAATTTTGTAAGAAGCAAATGCAAACATGTAATAACGACCATACCGAGAAATGCTTGTAAAGCACCAGCGACTGGTATGGCTTGAAAAGCTAAATAAGATAAAAAGATAATAGCCCCAAAATCATGAGGAGTTAGTTGTGCTAATGCAGATTTACCAAGTAGCTTAAGTGATAGTAAAAATAAGATAAAAAAGAATGATACGTTACATAAAAAGAGAAGCAATAGGGACACTCCTTCGTGCGAAGTTGTACTTACTATTCCCGAAATTAATAGAAATATTACCTTTTGGAGGATAAATTAGGCTTAATTGGAATTTGTCTGTATACAAACGAATAAATGGATATTATGATGAAGGAAGTAAAGGGAATAGGGGTATATGGATATGAGAAAGAAGAAAATAATCAAGTATATTTTAGTTGTTATAATGATTTGCGCCGTATATGCGGGGTTTTTACAATATAACATTTATAAGCATGGGCATATGAATGCAATTGATGATGCGGATTATATAATTGTACTAGGATCGAAAGTAAATGGAACACAACCTTCTTATTCATTGCAATATCGTATTGATAAAGCAGCTGAGTATTTAAAATTACATGATAAAACAATTGCTATTGTATCTGGAGGCCAAGGAAAAGGTGAAGATATTACAGAAGCATTAGCGATGAAACAAGGATTAATGAAACAAAATATTGCAGAAGACCGCATTATAATGGAAGATAAGTCGACGAGCACAGATGAAAATATTAAATTCTCAAAACCGTTAATTCCGGCCAATATGAAAAAAGGTATGATCGTAACAAACGATTTCCATATGTTTAGAGCGAAAAAAATAGCTGCAAAACAAGGTTTGCAATTAGAAGGGCTTCCGGCCAAAACACCGAAGCCAATTATCATTCTATCGAATGTACGAGAATATTTAGCGATTACGCAATATTGGTTTATGAATCGAATATAGTTAAAGTAATCCCGCCCAAAATTTGAGGCGGGGTTTATTTCGAGGGAAATCTTACAAAAATGTCATGTTCATGAAAGGTAAAGCGATAGTTTGTGGAAAGGTTTCCTGACATAATGAAGGTAACAAAAAACTTTAGAGGTGATTCGGTTGAAAGGAAATAATATTTTATCTTCGCTATGTTACTTTAGTATCTTTTTTGCACCATTTTTACTACCAATTATCGTGTACTTCGTTGCGGAAGATGAGGTGAAATATCATGCGAAAAAAGCATTTTGGTCACATGTTTTCCCATATGCAATTTTATTTGGAGGGTTAGCTTTATCAGGAGTATACGGTTTAAGTTTCAATCAGTCTGAGAGCGTTGGAATTGGGATGGTTATAACGTATGCAGTGTTTATTCTTGTAGGGATTTACTACTTCATTTGGAATATTGTTAAAGGTATTAAAGTATTGAAAGCAGCTTAACGTTGTCGTTATGTGTGTAAAGTCGATATAATTTCATTTACCATATTAATATGTATTTAAAAAAGAGCAACTCACAAAGGAGTGCTCTTTTTGTGCTTATAAGTTGTGAATATTGAAAAAGATATGTTAATTTTTTATTATGAAGAGAAAAAAGGAGTGGTTTTTATGAATGAGATGATACATAAAATGGAGCAACACGTTTCAGTTCGTAAATATAAAGAAGAACCAATTTCAAAAGAGATAGTAGAAAGAATGGTGCAAGCTGCGCAGCATGCAGCTTCCTCACATTTTGTACAGGCGTATTCTCTTATATATGTAACAGATCAAGAACTCAAGGGTAAACTAGCTGAGTTATCCGGGAATCGTCACGTGAAAGACTGCGCAGCATTCTTTGTTTGTTGTGCAGACTTAAAGCGACTTGAAATGGCATGTGAAAAACATGGAACAGAGATTAAACATGAGGGAGTAGAGGACTTTATTGTAGCAACAGTAGATGCCTCATTATTTGCACAAAACTTAGCACTTGCAGCTGAATCTTTAGGATACGGTATTTGTTATATTGGCGGAATTCGTAATAACCCGAAAGAAGTGAGTGAATTGCTTCATTTACCGGATAAAGTATATCCGGTATTCGGAATGACGGTCGGCGTACCAGATGAAGAGCATGGAGTAAAACCACGATTACCGGTAGCAGCCATTCTTCATGAAAATGGATACGATGAAAAGAAATATGATGAATTATTAAACGAATATGATGAAACGATGAGTGCGTATTACAAAGAAAGATCGTCAAATCAAAAAAACGTAACATGGACGGAATCAATGAGCTCATTTATGTCCAAAGAGAAAAGAATGCATATGAAAGAGTTTTTAAGTGAGAAAGGATTTAATAAGAAATGAGTAAAAAGGACAAACCTGAGATGTTAACTTAAGTTATAACATTACATGCAAAACCGAAGCTAAGAAAGCGAGACTCGCTTTCTCAACTTCGGTTTTTATTTGTTATTATATAAAATGAAAATAAAAATTAATAAATTTTTACAAAAGTGATAGAAAATGAGAAATAAATGCCAATAGTAAGTAAAAGCAGCTGCTAAAGGGGAACTGAGGAAGGAAGATGTTTATGATTTTCGATTCTGAAGAGGATTTAATTATAGCTATGAAAAAACGCGATCAAGATGCTTTGAAAGAAGTAATTGATCAATATGGAAAATTAATTTTGTACATTATTCATAAATCATTAAGTACCCCTATTGAAAAACAATATATAGATGATTGTTATAATGATGTATTTACTGTCATTTGGTTTAATATCGAACAATTTGATATAGAAAAGGGAAACTTAAAATCTTGGATGATTGGTATTACTAAATTAAAGGCATTGGAATATAAAAAGAAAGTATATAAAGAGAATAAAATCGATAAAGACGTAGAAATAGATACAAGTATCCATGATAGGTATGAAATAGAACAAGAAGAAGAGATTATGGAACTCGTACAAGATTTAAATACAAAGGATCGTTATATCTTTTTAAAGAGGTATATTGATGGGTATTCCATTGACGATATTGCGAAAGAATTAAAAGTAACGGCTGACTATATATACAATCGAATTTCTCGTGGAAAGAAAAAACTTCAAAAACTGTGGAAAGGGAGTGTGTAATATGGATAAAAGATTATTATCGATGTTAAATGAGCTCCAATATTCAGAAGAAGAAATTACACGTTTAGAGAAGGAAGCGAATGAGTCTATAAATATAGATAAGTATTATGTGAGAAATGGAGAGTTATTAAAAAAAATAACTTTACAAATGTTGGACGAGTCAATTCGCAACGAATTACAAGCTGGTGAAGAAATTGAGAAGGAACTGTTAGTAGACGAAGGATATATGGCAAATAATAAAGTAATACCAAATATATATTACGTAGGAGCTACTTTTTATTATTATATCGCTTTAACAAATAAAAGAGTGATTATGAAAGGATTAGATTGTTATTTTAAAAAAACAAATGAGCATAGCATGCCAATAGAGGATATACAATCCATTTCGCAACATAAAAAAATGAAAAATGTCTTTGAGATCAAATATAATAACACTCATATACAATTTGGAAGTATTGAGTATGCACGTGAAGTTGCAATGATAGTTATGGAGTTAAAAAAACGCGGAGTAAAAGTAGAAAAGTATACAGATTTTGAAAAAGGGTTTTTCTTATTTTTTAATATATTCGTGATAGTAAGTGCAGGTCTTTGCTTTATAAAATATTTAATGTAAAAAGCGGCATAATAGCCGCTTTTTATCGTTTTATTTAGTATTCGATTTAAAATATTTGTCTTATGAAAGAACGAGTATTGCTAATTGTAAACTGCCAATAAAGTTATTTAAGTTTTGATATAGAATGCCCCATCGCACTTGAAAATGCAGCAATAATTTCGTTTGAACCTATCTATTATTGTGCACTACCTAAAGCACCCTCTATAACAAGTTCAAACTTTCAATAAGAAGATATCCCCCCGTACAACTTAAAAGGATATACGTAAATATTTTGAAAATCCGTTGATTAAGCCATTTGAAAATAATTTGACCTATATACAAACCTAGAAATACGATTGGAATAGCATAAAAACTTGATTCCCAAATTGTTTTGTTTGTGCCAGTAAAGAGTATTTGAGTTAGTAGACTAATGAAATATATAAATAGATAAAAAGCTAAAGTAGTTGCTCTCAACGTCTCTTTTTTCGTATCAGTTCCTGTAAAGTAAAGTAACAGGGGTGGTCCTGGCATACCGATACTGGTCGTTAAAAGCCCTGATAATCCACCAACTATAAAATCTCTAAATGGTGTTGATTTAACCTTAAAGTTGCATATTAGCATCAATGTTAATAGTAAGAGCAGGATGCTAATTGCTAATTTAAAAGCGTTTATATTAATGGAAATGAAGAGTAAAATACCAAAAGGTACACCAACTATACTTCCAATAGTTAACCTTTTCAGTAGAATAAAGTCAATGTCCATTCTTATTTTCCAAATGAGTGATATGGAAATAATTAATGATAAAATGATATTTATTTGTATAGCTTCTTGTGGTAAGAATAACATTAGTAAGAAAGGTGTTGCCATTATGGAAAAGCCAAAACCTGTACTTGTTTGCAAAACAGAAGCCACCAATATAATACATATGAAACTTAATGTAATCTCCAAAATAGCCCTCCTATTTAATCAAATACAATAAATATTTTAATACCATGAAAATCGAATTTAGCTATTTTGAGCCTATAGCATAAGTGCAATGTTTCACAATCTTACTTTTATTTTAACATAAATACTTAGTTTCTTCTCAAATAGCATTCACGTATAGGGTCCATTAACGAATATGGCTGCCATTTTCAAATAATTGTATTGTTACGCAGCGTTAATAAATGAGATCAAATAAAATTTGGTGAAGAATCTATTGATTATCAATAGATTCTTCACCAAGCTCACCGCGATAAAACAAGAAAAGCCATATAAAACTAACAAAAATACAGCATATAGCTAACAAGCTACCAATCACTTGAGGAGAAAGGATTTCTAAAAACCATCCTGTAATAAACATAGATAACTGAATAAGCGATCCGTAGATGGAATAATGAAATGAAAAAACTTTACCAATCATGTTTTCTTCTGTATACATTTGTAGCAATGTCGTATCAAGTGGAACGATGATTCCTCCTGCTATACGCATACAGAGTAATGTAATGATACCGATAATAAGTTGATCGGATAGAATGAATCCGAGAAAGAAAATTCCTTGCAGTAAATAGGCCCAACCAAATGCTCTTTTCATTTTGTCTTCATTTTTAGACATATAAAGATTAACGAAGAGACTGCCAATCATAAGTCCAGCCCCTTGAACCGCATATAAAATACCAATGTTAGTGTGGAAGATTCTTTCGGCATAGATTGTTAGAAGTAACTGATAGGCACCTCCAATAATGCCCCATGAAATGCCGACAAGAATTAATGTTAAAATAATTTTGCTTTGTAATATGTATGTATAACCATCTTTTATATCAGTGAAAAACGCTTTTTTCTTGCTAAAAGTGTCACGAGAAGGGATCTTTATTTTATAAATAATATAGGCTGAAATAAAGTATGATAGGCTATTAATAAAAAAGGCAATCTCGATACTTAAAGATTGTGCAATGAGCCCACCTAAAGAAGCTCCCATAATAGACATAAAACCATTGATTGTACTAGAAAGAGAGTTAGCGGTTACGAAATGCTTTTGATGTACGATATTTTTTAGAGTTGATTGCTTAGCAGGCTCGAATAAGCAAGAGAGTACTGATAAGCATATATTAGAAACGAAAATAATTTCAATTTTGTAAAATGCTAATAAATAAGTGAGGACGATAATTCCTCGTAAACTATCAGTAAAAATCATAATTTTCTTTTTTGAAAAACGGTCTACAATGCCGCCTATGAATGGGCTCAGAAGAAGTTGAGGTAACCCTTTGCTCATAAAGGTGAGTGCTAACATAAATGAAGATTCTGTTATGCTATAGACGAGTGTTAATAAAGCGACAGTATGAAACCAATCCCCAAGTACACTTAATGTTTGACCATAAAATAGTTTTTTAAAGTTTTTATTTGTTTTAAGAAGCCTGTAATAAGAAATTGACATGAGAAATTAAATCTTATCTATAAGTGATGCCTGTACTTGTTTTTTCCATTCACTTAAATACATTTTCTCTGCTTTAGGTAGTCCAACAGGTAATTGTGCAATGAATTCTAAACTATTTCCATCAGGATCGTTAAAATATACGGAGGCGTGTGCTAATTCTGGAAAAACGATTGGCTCAATTGGCTCCATTCCAAAGTCTTTTCGCGCTGGAATTCCTTTCTGTTTGAGCCAGTGTATTGCGTTTTCTAAATCGTGTAAGCTTACTTGGAAAGCGATATGTCGTAAGGATGGATGATAATTGACTTTGTATTCTTTTCCTTCCCAAAGACCAATCCAACTTTCATTTTCTACAATCCAAAAGAAGGCGATATCGTTGTCTCTTTTATATAATTTTAACCCCAGTGATTCATAAAAAGGTATTGAAATTTCTAAATTACAGACAGGTAAATGTGCTTCATAAAGACCTTTAATCATTATAATCCTCCTTAGTAAAAATGTTTCTTATTCCATAGTAAACGATTTCTTGTTAGTTGAAATCACAAAAAAGATGGACATAAATTCATACGAAAGTATGAAAAAACAGCTCAAATATGAGCTGTTTTCGTATAGTTTTTAATTAACATATTTCATTCATTTAGAGTTTAGCGAAAAGGATACGTATTATATTTAAAACCCTCCGCCGCCACCCCAACAGCTACATCCGATAATGATTAGAAGGATGAATAGCACGATGAGTAAAGCAAATCCACCGCCGAAACCAGCGCAACTACCACCAAAGCTCATGTTTTTTCCTCCTTTTTAGGAAATTAATCTATATAACTAATGGATTACTTTATAAGATATGTTTTTATTTAGAAAAGGAGCAAGTCTTACTTCTAATTAGACAAGAGCCTGTGATCGAATTTAAATGTGATATTTACTTTGTTTCATAGCGCTTTTTTAAAAATGGTAAAACAATATGGAAGTGTATACTAGGTGAATGTATTGCAAATGAAAGGGGTATGTAACTTACAATTACATTAAAATTTCTTTTCATAAATATAAAATTTGTAAAAAAAGCCATTTTTTTATTTTTTTATGAGTGGAAATGTACTATAATTTTACAAGTAATATTATGGGAAAAGGGAGTTTTAGTATAGAGATGGAGATGGGACAATTACACAATAAAATAGAACACAAAAAGAAAGAGTTAATTCAACTTGTTGCTAGGCATGGATTAGATCATGATAAAGTTTTGTTATTTAGTCGAGATTTAGATATACTAATTAATAAGTTTATGAATATAAAAGGCAAAGTATGTAAGTGATTAATCTTTAATTTTTTATATTAGGATTATTTACTGATAAAGGAGAGAACAGTTATTGGAACATTTACAAGAAGAGTTGTATAAACAAATAAAAGAAGAAAAAGGTGCAGTTACTATATTTTTAAAGAGCGGAGTAAGAATAGTAGGGGAAGTAGTTGGAGTAGATAGATTTACAGTATTAATATTAGTAGATGGAAAACAACAACTTATTTATAAGCAGGCAATATCAACAATTATGAAATAAGACACTCATTTTGAGTGTCTTATTTCATAATTAAATGGTTAATGTTTACATGCTTCAACGTCAATGCCAGCAGCTAGTAATTTTTTTTCTCCGTCTTGTTCAATGATTTTTTGTAATCTAGATAAGAAAGAGTCAAAATCTGTATGTTTACCAACTTGGAAAGTCATTTTATGCTCAATTGGTAGCCAAGTATCAATATCAGCTTCGTTATGCTGAATTTTTACTTCAAGTTTATCAAGTGCATTAGCAACTTTTGCTTCATACGTTTCTTTCGCTTCGAACTCCATCCATAAATCGTATAATTCCACGCCGAGAGGACCTTCTAGTGTACGTTTAATATTTAAAATGGCCTCTAGCTCATTTTTCTGTTTTTGTAATTGTAATTCACGGCTATTCATCGTATCAAAGGCAGGAATATCACCAGCTTCTGCTTCGACAAGGTCATGAATAATAACCATTTTAAGTAATTTTTCTATATTTACTTTTTGATCCAAATAAGGCTCAACTAAGATAGCCATTAGGGACATACGCCACGTATGTTCAGCAACACTTTCTTGACGTCCGTTAGAAAGCCAACTATGTCGCATTTCATATTTTAGTTTTTCTGCTAATGCAATGACTTGTAAAATGTTATGTTCCATCGTGATCCTCCTCATATTTCCATACTATAATTCTAATATAGAAATGAAATGTGTCAATTTAATGAGTATATTGCGATAAATAGATGATACGCGTATAATGATTGTTATATGTGAAAACGCATTATTAAAATAAAAAAATGTTTTACGAAAACGAAAAAGGAAGGGCAGGAATATGGGAGACGAAAATCAAGGATTAGCTAGACCGCAAAGGAAAAAAAGGAAGTTTGATATTTCTAGCCCCTTTGGCATTGTAGTAGGTTTCGTTATTTTAATTGCAGCGATCATGCTTGGCGGTGGTGGAATAAAAGCTTTTAAAAATTTCTTAGATGTTTCATCTATTTTGATCGTTATAGGGGGAACAACAGCGACAATTATTGTGGCATATAGATTTGGAGAAATAAAAAAATATACGAAAAGTATTTTTACTGTTTTACATAGAAGAGAGGAAAATCTAGAACAGTTAACGGATTTGTTCGTTGATTTTTCAAAGAAGTCTAAAAAGCATGGTTTACTCTCGTTAGAAGTTGATGGAGAGCAAGTAGACAATCCTTTTATTCAAAAGGGGATTCGTTTAATGTTAAGTGGATATGATGAAGCAGAATTAAAAGAAGTATTAATGAGAGATGTTGAAACAGAAGTATATGAGTTAAGAAAAGGAGCAACATTATTAGATAAGATTGGTGATTTCGCTCCAGCGTGGGGTATGATAGGAACTTTAATTGGTCTTATTATTATGCTTCAAAACTTGCAAGATACATCGCAAATTGGTACAGGAATGGCAGTTGCTATGTTGACGACATTGTATGGATCTGTTATTGCAAACATGATTGCAATACCGTTATCTGAAAAAGTGTATCGTGGCATTGAAGATTTGTATACAGAGAAGAAGTTTGTAATAGAAGCAATCACAGAGCTTTACCGAGGACAAATTCCTTCTAAGTTAAAGTTAAAACTTGATACATACGTATATGAAACGAAGATAAAAAAAGAAAAACGAGCAGCCTAATATTTCAAGGAGTGGTATGGTGATGATAAAACGACCGCAAAAAGGATCGCCTCGTTGGATGACGACTTTTACTGATTTAACGATGTTGTTATTGACTTTTTTTGTACTATTAGTTGCTACATCAAAACAAGATACAGTAAAATTATCGAAGATGCTTGAAAAGTTTAGTGATGCAGAACAAGTGGATGCGAAAGTAATGGAAGGTACAATACCAGATATTTCACATGAAAAAAATGATGAAAAAGCAGTTTCAAAAAAACGAATGGATGAATTGTATAAAAAGTTAAAAGCATATGTAGATAATAATGGTGTTAGTCAAGTGAATGTATATCGAGAAGATACAGGTGTTAGCATCGTTATAGTAGATAACTTAATATTCGATACAGGCGATGCGAATGTTAAGCCGGAAGCAAAAGAAGTAATTAGTCAATTAGTAGGGTTCTTTCAATCGGTACCAAACCCAATTGTTGTAGAAGGACATACAGATAGTAGACCGATTCATAATGAAAAATTTCCTTCCAACTGGGAATTATCTTCAGCACGAGCAGCTAATATGATTCACCACTTAATTGAAGTGTATAATGTAGATGATAAACGATTAGCAGCGGTAGGATATGCGGACACAAAACCAGTAGCATCAAATGATTCACCGCAAAATTGGGAGAAAAACCGGCGCGTTGTAATATATATTAAAGAATAATATATTTCCATTTTATTAATAAAATAATAAAAATACAGAAATTCTTTTAAAAAAATATTAAATTTTCTCGTTTTATTTTGTATAATGAGTGAGAATGATAAGGTGAAATATTAAGATATATTTATACATAGAGGGAGAGAACCAAAAAGAATGGCACATAAAATTTTAGTTGTAGACGATGCGATGTTTATGCGAACAATGATTAAAAACTTATTAAAAAGTAATTCAGAATTTGAAGTTATCGGTGAAGCAGAGAATGGGGTAGAAGCGATTCAAAAGTATAAAGAGCTTCAACCTGATATTGTAACACTAGATATTACGATGCCTGAAATGGACGGACTTGAAGCATTAAAAGAAATTATGAAAATTGATTCGAGTGCAAAGGTTGTCATTTGTTCCGCAATGGGACAACAAGGTATGGTATTAGATGCAATTAAAGGCGGGGCAAAAGACTTTATTGTAAAGCCATTCCAAGCCGATCGTGTTATCGAAGCTTTAACAAAAGTAGCAAATAGCTAATATAGAAGGGGTGCCACAAAGAATCAAATCAATGATAGCGGATAGACGTGTGGCCCCCTTTTTTCTCGTTATAAAACACTAAATTGTTATACATAAATGAAATGTTTGTTAGACAGGTAGGGGATTAAAATGCAAACAGATCTATTAAATATATTTTTTGAAGAAGCAGAAGAGCATTTACAGTCGCTAAATGAAAATGTGCTAAATTTAGAACAGAATCCTGCCGATATGGGTGTTGTAGGGGAAATATTCCGCTCAGCTCATACATTTAAAGGTATGTCTGCGAGTATGGAATTTGCGGAAATGGCAGATTTAACTCATAAGATGGAAAATGTTTTAGACGAAATCCGTCATGGAAATATGATGGTGAATGCTAATATTATTGATGTTATTTTTGAATGCATTGATAATTTAGAAAAGATGGTTACAGATGTGCAGCAGGGCGGAATGGGTAATATTGATGTTGTATCTACAAAGCATAAATTAGAAGCATTATTAAATGGGAATGTAGAAGCTTCTATGGAACAAATAGAGCAAAGTAGTATAAACAATGATGATACAGTTTCACATGAAGTATATATAACCGTCGAACAACAAGCCATTTTAAAAGCAGTACGTGCCATTATGTGTATTGAAGCATTACAAAATGTAGGGGATATACAAAAAACGGTTCCAAGCATTGAAGAAATCGAAGCGGATGCTTTTGGATTTGAGTTTACAGTATATATGGATACTGATCGTAGTGTTGAAGAATTGAAACAGGTGGTGCTTCACGTTTCTGAAATTGAGAAAGTGGAAGTGAAGCAAGGAAATATAGCTGAAGAAGGAATCGTACAATCTATTGCAGCAACGCAGCTGGATCCATCTCTAGAGGCACGAACTCCAACAGCTAGTACTACACCGGCTAAAAGTAATACAAAAACGAAAAATGCTAAAGTAGAGAATCGTTCTATTCGTGTTCAGTTAGAAAAAATCGAAAGATTAATGAATATGTTTGAAGAAAGTGTAATTGAGCGTGGACGAATTGATGAATTAGCAGAAACGATTCAAAATAAAGAGTTAATCGAGCATTTAAATCGATTAGGGGATATTTCAAAAGATATCCAAAATGTATTATTAAATATGCGTATGGTACCGATTGAAACGGTCTTCAATCGTTTTCCGCGTATGGTACGTATGTTAGCGAAAGATTTAGGTAAAAAAATCGATTTACAAATTAAAGGTGAAGATACTGAAGTTGATAAAATTGTTATTGACGAAATTGGTGATCCACTCGTTCATTTAATTCGTAATGCAATTGATCATGGTATTGAAACTGTCGAAAACCGACGTGATGCCGGGAAAAATGAGACAGGTACTATTAAATTAGAGGCGTTTCATAGTGGAAATCATGTCGTAATTCAAATTACTGATGATGGAAATGGTATTCATAAAGGAAAAGTATTAGAAAAAGCGATAAAAAATGGTGTTGTAACGGAATCAGAGGCAAATAAATTAACGGATCGTGAAGTGTTTGATCTTATCTTCCAACCGGGATTTAGTACAGCGGAAGTTGTATCTGACCTTTCTGGACGTGGGGTTGGATTAGATGTTGTTAAACATACGATTCATAGTTTAGGTGGGCATTTAATTATTGATTCTGAAGAAGGAAAAGGAAGTACATTCAGAATTGAACTTCCTTTAACATTGTCTATTATTCAATCAATGCTTGTTCAAACAAATGATAAGCGTTATGCCTTGCCTCTTGGCAATATTGCTGAGGCCATTCGAATTAAGAAAGAAGACATACAATCGTTACAAGGGAAAGACGTTTTAAACTATCGCAATCAAATTATTGAAGTGAAACATTTAAGTACTGTATTTGGTGAAAAAACAGTAGATGAGGCGTTCGCATCATATGATAGTCAAATGGTTCCTGTGTTAATTGTTCGTAATACACATCGTAGCTATGGACTTATCGTAAACACAATTATCGGTCAAAGAGAAATAGTTTTAAAGTCATTAGGTGATTTCTTTGCAGAGAGCTCTAACTATTTCTCTGGTGCGACAATTCTCGGTGATGGACGAGTGGTCCTCATTTTAAACCCAGAAGGTTTATAATAGGAATGAAGGAAGCTCCCCACTTGTATACAATTGGGGAGCTTTTTGGGTAGAATTAATAATATAAGTATATGAAAACCGTCGTTTACACATATTGTGGAAGTAAATACATGTTCACAATTCGGATGATAAGTTTGGTAAAATATAACGAGTGTAATAGAGAGTTTAAATCATTTGATAGAAAAACAAAAATGAGGAGGCAGGAAAAATGCCTGAGCAACACACAAAAGGGGATACTGGCACAATTGTGCTAGAAAAAGAAAATGAACATTTAACGCCTCAAGAATGCGATATTCTTGGTGAGATTGCTAATATATCATTTGGTTCAGCTTCGACTGTATTATCAACAATTTTAAATAGGCAAGTAAGTATTACTGCTCCTCAAGTAGAATTGGTAGATTTATATGATACAAGTGATGTTGAAATTCCACATGTTGTATTAAATATCCATTTCACAAAAGGATTAGATATGGAAAATCTTCTTGTCTTAAAGCAAGATGTTGCTTTATCTATTGCTGATTTAATGATGATGGGAACAGGTGAAGTTGAAGAGGGAAAAGAGCTTGGTGAATTAGAGCTAAGTGCAGTACAAGAAGCTATGAATCAAATGATGGGATTCGCAGCAACATCTATGTCAGAATTCTTCCAAGATACGGTAGACATGTCTCCGCCAACAATTAAAGTTGTGCAACTTACAGAAGAGATGGAGAAGATTTCTGGTATTAATGGGAATAATATGGTTGTTAAAGTATCGTTTGAATTAAAAATAGATAATCTTGTGAATTCTCAGCTTGTACAGGTTGTTTCAGTTGAACATGCGAAGCGAATGATAAATAAATTGTTACAATTATCTGGTGGTGTGGAAGAAGAAATAGATGAGCCGGCGGAAGTGCAGGAAACTGAGATTGTAGAAGAGCATGTAGAAAAAGAGCAATTAACACAAGAAGAGAAAGATGTGCTTGGTGAAATTGCGAATATTTCAATCGGTTCGGCTTCAACAGTACTATCGACGCTTTTAAATCAGCCTGTCACTATTAGTACACCAAATGTAGAGGCGATTAATGTTCGTCATTATGAAGGAGTACCGGTTCCGTTTGTTATTTTAAATGTCGATTTTGTTGAAGGACTAAAAAATGAGAATGTATTCGTATTTACGAAAGATGTTGCTTTAACAATGGTAGATTTAATGATGATGGGAACGGGTGAAATTGATCCGGAGAAAGAGCTAAGTGAATTAGAGTTAAGTGGCATTAAAGAAATTATGAACCAAATGATGGGGCATGCTGCAACAGCGATGTCAGAAATGTTTAAAGAAAAAATGGATATGACACCACCAGACGTTAAGTTTGTTTCTTTAAAAGAAGAAATGGAGTATTTGGGAGAGTCGATGGCAGTTGACGAACTCGTTCAAATTACTTTTAATCTTGAAATTGGTGATCTCCTTCAATCAAAGATGTATCAAATACTACCGATATCAGAAGCGAAAGAAATGGTTAGAAGACTTCTATATCCGATGGTGGAAGAGCAAGAAGAAATAGTTGAGGAAGTTGTTGAAGAGGAAGAAATTCCTGCACCAGTCGTACAGCCAATTGAATATAAAGAAGTCAAGCAAGTTGAGCCAGCATATATGGATACATCTATTCTACAAAATGTAGAAATGAATGTTAAATTTGTATTTGGAAGTACAGTGAGAACAATTCAAGATATTTTAAGTCTACAAGAAAATGAAGCGGTCGTACTTGATGAAGATATTGATGAACCGATTCAAATTTATGTGAACGATGTATTAGTGGCGTATGGAGAACTTGTAAATGTAGATGGGTTTTTCGGAGTAAAAGTGACGAAATCGCTATAAGGCGTCAAAATAGGAGTTTGAACAAATAGATGAAAAAAGTAAAGTTTTTTCTAGTTAGTTGGCTATTCTTACATATATGTATATTTTTACCATCGCAAGGGCAGGCAGAAGAAAAAGGTGTACAAGATCAAAATATAAGCGAAATGAATGACCAAGAGGGAAAAAATAAAGAAGTTCAGGAACAGCCGGAACAAGTGGAAATGCCCTCGGTTGAAGATGAAAAAAAAGTAGTAGAAAATGAGCAAGGGAAAGAACAAAAAGAAGAAAGAACGATAGAAACAGACCGAGGGGTTATTACAGTTAATAAGCAGGAGCTAAAGGTTGGCGAAGAAGTGTGGATTGCTGTAGAACCAAATGAAAAAAACATTCAAAGTGTAAAAGGTATATTACAATTACAAAAAAATGGTGAGCAGTACAGACAAGAGAGAATAATATCTTTTGAGTATGAAGAAGAAACGAAGCGATGGATCGCTAATTATAAGGCCGGAATATATGATTTACAAGGTGATTGGAACCTTAGGCTCGTTGAAAGCTATAAAGAAGATGAGAAGGAAGAAGTAATAGAGAACGAATTAAATGTCCCGCTCATTCGTATAAACAATGAAGCACCAACTATAGATAAAGAATTGCCAAAGTTAGAGAAAGTTAGTATTGATGAGGCAAAAGGGAACTTAATTGAACGGAAAAAGGGAGAATCCGTTCATATACGAGTACAAACGGTAGATATAGAATCGGTTGTTAAAGAAGTGCGCGTTATATTAAAAGGAAAAGAAGAAGGTAACGATATTACTTTTTTATTAGACTATAATAAACACGACATGGATTGGCAGAAAATATTTGAAATAACAGAAGCGTTACCTATTGGCCCGCACCAACTTATTGTGGAAGTAACAGATATGGCAGGTAACAAACTTGTGACAGAGAGTGAATATATCATTTCTATTATCGAACAAAAAGTGGAAGATAATGAAAAGATAGAAGAACATGAGAATCAAAATAAACTAGAAGATAAGAAAGAAGCTGAGAAGCAGGAAGATTCGAAAATAGCGACTCCGCTTCCAGAAGAAAAACTTCCAGTTGTTCAAATTCCAAAGCAAGAAGAGAAAGTGAACTCTTATATAAAAGAGCCGTTGAAAGAAAAAGAGGAAATCAACTACGTTATAAAAGAGTCGTTAACAGACAACAAGGAAGTAAATAATGTGAAGGTTCATAAAGAGAAAAAAAGCGGAAATGACAATCAAGTCGTTTCTAAAAAGAAAGAGAAAATAGAAGAACAACAAGAAAAGAAAGAGGGAAAAAGTGAGCAGGGAGTACAGACTTCTAATGTGTTTGCTGTTATGTCAGGATTATTTGTACTGTTTTTAGTTTTAAAGAGTAATAAAGAATGGGGCTAATAATTTGATAGTAGTGGAGGCGCTTAAATGGAAATTAAACGTACTACAATTGAAAATAAGACGCTACACCCATTAAAACAGCCTGCAGCTATTTCAGAACATGAAATTCAAAAAGAGCGAAAACGGAGTAATCTTGTGTTTACCGGGCGGTCCCAAATCATTTCGAAAAATAATGAAATAGGGATTCTACTTGCGAGTTTAGGTGATGGAAAGATTGTAAAAGATATGCTTTCTAAGGAAATGGATACGGTGTTGCAGTTGTTTTCAAAGCTACATATGTTGTCTGAGGAAGGAAAGCAATCGGAAAAAATATATGAACAAATTGTTAAAAGTTTGCAGGGGCTTATTAAACAAGCTCATATAAAGGGAGTTCCGTTATTAGACGGAACGTATGATTTCGCTGAAGTGCAGCTTTCGTTTGGAAGAAAAGTGCATATTCCGTTACTTGATGTAAGTGCGCTCATTTCTAGAGTGGAACAAGATACATCAGAAGGAAATACGAATTTAATGATAACAGTTATTACAGCTTACATGACAAAATTGTCTAATGAAACAATCTTAATTAGCGGTACAGATCGTATTTCTAAAGAACGTGATGTGAGCGTGTGGAGAGCACTTGCAGAAATGAATATGACGCAATTATCTCATGCGTTGAAACATACGATTCAAGAGCACAAATGGTCTGTTACAGCTCTATTTCTCTTTATATGGGTTATAGGTATCATATTGATTCGTATTATATAATAAAAAAAGGTCGTCATTTCAATTATGACGACCTTTTTCTATATTTTTTCGTAGAAGAATGTATCAAAACGCTGAAGGTTGTAGCGTTCGGGTGTTAAAATTTGTTCTGTGCTACCAACGAATAGTACGCCGCCTTTTCGTAAAGAACGACTAAACTTTTCATAAAGCTTTATTCTTGCTTCTTCTGTAAAGTAAATCATTACATTTCGACAAATGATTAAATCGTAGTTCGTATCAAATGTCTGCATTAATAAATCATGTTGTTTAAATGTAACTTGCTGTTTAATATTTTGATGCAATATATATGTATCATCTTCTTTTGTGAAATGACGTTGTTTTAAATCATTAGGTAATTCTTTCAAAGAGCGTTCTGTATATTGACCACGTTTTGCAGTTTCTAAAACATGAAAATCAAGATCCGTTGCTTGAATGTCATAACGAAACGGAGCTAGATGCTTCGATAATATTAAAGAAAGTGTATATGGTTCTTCACCGGCAGCGCAAGCAGCACTCCAAATTTTTAATTTACCGTTATTTTGTTCAAGTAGCTTTGGTAGAGCTTTCGTCTCTAACGTTTGCCAGCGCTCTTTATTTCTGAAAAACTCTGATACGTTAATTGTAATATAGTCAATAAAACTTAAAAATAACGTTTGATCGGTGCGTAAATTATTTAAAAAATTTGTGTAATTTTCAAAACCTTTTCTCGAAATGAAAGCGTCGATTCTTCGGCGCATTCTATCTTGCTTATAGGAAGCGATATCCATATTAAAGTGCTGTTTAAAACTTACGACAAATTGATTATAATCTTGTTCAGTTATCATATTTACAATAGGCACAATAACGATATTGTGCCTCCCCCTTTACATCATACGAATTTTTTGTTCAAAGCTTTTTTTCATCTGCTTTTCATGTAAGCCTGGTAAATCATAAATAACAGCATCAATTCCTGCTTCTTTGGCAACGTCAACGGGAATGACAGACGTATGTTTATCTCCGTTATAAAAACAGAGAACTAAATCGGTATCTTCGACAATTTGCTTTACAAAAAACATATAATCTGATCGATAAATGGAGTCGGAAGGATGATCAAAAGCAATATACTCGGCTCCGTGTTTTTTTAAGTAATCAACGACTTCTTGAAATTCGTCTGTTAATACTTGTAACGGTTGTAGTGTGTAAAGACATAAGTTTTGAGCAAGTCTTTCGTTTTCAATGAAGAAACGAAGAACCTCATTTTCAATAGATTTATAACATAATATGTAAATTTTATGTTTGTGAGCATAGTCAATTAAAAATTTTTTTATTTCTTCCTGATCTAATGCTGTTAATTGATTTGAACCACAAAGAAAAATATTCATAGATTTGTGCCACCTCATGCTAAATTGTAACATATCTTCTATAAAAAATAACTGCAAAATATCATTGTACAGAGTATAATTATAAATAACTGGATTTTACGATTAAGTTTGGAAGGAAATAAAAAAATAAATAGGTGATATATATGCTGCGTTCTATCTCGCATAATCCAATTTTATCGCATATACCGCCTGCTACTCAAATGCCGAAAGAAGCAAATGTCAGGACAGGACTTGCTTTTTCGGATAATTTGCATGCAGATCCGAAAAAAGATAAATTGTTAGAACAAATGGAAGCACTTGTTGATAACATTGGAGAAATTAAAGAGAAAATCGAATTAGAGTTAACGCTCGATAATGTTATGGAATACAAAAATACTGTAAAATCATTTTTGAATTTTTACGTTGATAATGTATTGCAGTATAAAGATGTTATGTCTCGTCATCCGCGTTACGGATATTCGCAGAAAATGACGATTGTAAAACAAGCTGAAATGGGATTAACTGAGTTAGAAGATGTTATGAATTTAATTAATACGAAAACAGGGCATTTAGAAATGTTAAATCAAATTGGAGAAATTCATGGTTTGATTGTAAATTTAGTCTTGTAAGAAGGAAGGAAGCTATATGTACATACAATTATATGAAAAGCTCGTTATTATTCAAAAGGCATATGAAAATATTCAAACGCTTGGCGAACAAATATATGAGAATTTAAAACATAAAAATGTAAATGCAGTTCAAAAGCTACAAGTAGAGCAATTGCAATACATAGAAGGTGTAAAAGGATTATCTCGCTCTTTTGAGGAAATGGTTGTTCAGCTTTGTAAGGAAAAGAAAATCGAACCTTTGCGTATGCGTTCACTATTTTTGTATTTTTCTCAGGAAGAAATTGAAAAAATGGAAGAATTACAAAAAAACTTAAGTGAATTAGAAGGAAATGTAAAAATGATTCTTTTGAAAAATCAATATTACTTAAACGTACTATTAAAAACTACAGAAAGTATTGTGGATTCCGTTTCTGAATACAATTTGGAGAAAAACAATAATTCGCAAATCTTTATGAATGAACTATTGTAAAGGAGAAGTGAAGCATTATGAGATTATCTGATTATAATACGCCGTTATCTGGTATGCTAGCGGCCCAAATGGGATTACAAACGACAAAACAAAACTTATCTAACATTCATACGCCGGGTTATGTTCGTCAAATGGTAAATTACGGATCTGTTGGAGCAAGTAACGGTCATACGCCTGAACAGAGAATCGGTTATGGTGTACAAACATTAGGAGTTGACCGTATTACAGATGAAGTGAAAACGAAGCAATTTAATGATCAGTTGTCACAGTTCTCTTACTACGCATATATGAATTCTACTTTATCGCGAGTAGAGTCTATGGTAGGAACGACAGGGAAAAATTCATTATCTAGTTTAATGGATGGATTCTTCAATGCTTTTCGTGAAGTTGCAAAAAATCCAGAACAACCAAACTATTACGATACATTAGTTTCTGAAACTGGGAAGTTCACAAGTCAAATAAATCGTCTTGCAAAAAACTTAGATACAGCAGAAGCACAGACGACAGAAGATATTGAAGCACATGTGAATGAATTTAATCGTCTTGGTGCTAGTTTAGCAGAGGCGAATAAAAAAATTGGACAAGCAGGGACACAAGTACCTAATCAACTATTAGACGAACGTGATCGCATCGTTACAGAGATGTCTAAGTATGCCAATATTGAAGTATCTTATGAATCTATGAATCCTAATATCGCGAGTGTTAGAATGAACGGTGTTTTAACAGTAAATGGACAAGATACATATCCACTTCAATTAAATAAAGAAAAAGAACCAATGTCTGTTGCGATTTATGGATCGGATATTCCTTTAAATGGTGGAGCAATTCAATCAGCGATAGATACGAAAGCGAAGATTGCTAGTTATAAGAAAAACCTTGAAGAATTAATGAGTTCTGTAAAAGGTCAAGTGAATACAGTGATGGGAAAAGATTTCTTCGTTGGAGATCATGCGAAAGATATTCAGTTAAACCCTGAATTCGCAAAAGATGTTTCGAAAATGAAAATCTCTGCTGAAACAGCAAATAAACTAGCAGGAATTACAGAGGGAGATTATAAAGAAGGTCTTTCTTATAAACAAGCATTAGACCAATTTATAGTTGGTGTAGCTTCTGATAAAAGTGCAGTGAATGCTTATCAAAATATTCATAAAGATTTATTAGAAGGTATTCAACAAGAAAAAATGAGTATTGAAGGCGTAAATATGGAAGAAGAAATGGTTAATTTAATGGCTTTCCAAAAATATTTTGTCGCAAACTCTAAAGCTATTACGACGATGAATGAAGTGTTTGATAGTTTGTTTTCGATTATTAGATAACATGTAGAAGGATCGAAAAAGCTTTTTTTATGATGGAAGAGAGGGTCCGGCGCAGGGTAGAAGCGGACAGAGCCTTTTAGTGGACCAAGCCATGTTAGACCAGAGATATGAGATGGTTGAATGGGAAGTTAAGGGGGAGAATAGCCATGTTTAGCAAGTGTCCTCCCCTATATAAATTAAATGAAAACGAAAAGTCTTTTTTATGAGGGAAGAGGAGAGCCGTATATAGTTGTGGTTGCTTCCCCGCACCAATTCAAATATAGATAAAGGAGAAGGTAAAGATGAGAGTATCTACGTTTCAAAATGCAAATTGGGCAAAGAATCAGATGATGGATTTGAATGTGCAACAGCAATATCATCGAAATCAAGTAACTTCAGGTAAGAAAAATCTTTTTATGAGCGAAGACCCACTTGCGGCAAGTAAATCATTTGCGATTCAGCATTCGTTAGCAAATATTGAACAAATGCAAAAAGATTTAGCGGATTCGAAAAATGTATTAACACAAACTGAAAATACATTACAAGGTGTTTTTAAATCTTTAACAAGAGCGGATCAATTAACAGTACAAGCGCTAAATGGGACGAATAGTGAAAAAGAATTGAAGGCAATCGGTGCAGAGATTGATCAAATTTTAAAACAAGTTGTATATTTAGCGAATACGAAAGAGCAAGGCCGTTATATTTTCGGTGGGGATAGTGCTGAACAAGCTCCATTTACAGAAGATGGTACGTATCAAGGTGGAAAAAATGATGTGAACTGGCAACTAAATGACGGTTATCAATTAAAAGCATTTCGTAACGGAGAAGAATTATTATCCCCAGTTATAAAAACGTTAAAACAGATGAGTGAAGCACTGAATAACGGTGATCAAAAAGCTTTGCAACCGTTATTAGGAGAAAATAAGAAAAACTTAGATAGCGTCATTAACCGTACAACTGAAGTGGGTTCAACTATGAACACGATGGAAACGTTTAAAACAATTTTAAGCGAGCAAAATTTAGCGCTTCAAGAAAATCGTAAAGAAATTGAAGATGTTGATTTAGCGGTAGCAATTTCTGACCTAGCGTATATTAATGCAACGTATGAAGCAACGCTTAAAGCAGTTAGTACGATGAGTAAAACGAGCATTTTAGATTATATGTAAACAATAAGGAGTGAGAAATATGGCAGGGACGTTAACAGGTATTGGTGGTAGACAACAGATTTGGAACCTCGGAAATAATATGATCGATACTTCTAACTTTGTAGAATTAGAAATGCAAGCGTTAGATATGAGAAAAGCACCGTATACGAAAGAAAAGAGTGATCTTTCAAACGATAAACTATTATATACAAGTTTAAAATCAGAATTTAGTTCTTTTACACAGACTTTTAAAAACTTAGCATCTTTTAAAGGAAATGAGAAAAAGGTAACAACATCACAAGACGGTTATATTAATGTAAAAGCTGATGGTGGAGCGATTGCAGGAACTTTTAATATGACGATTACACAGCTTGCACAACGTCATCAAATAGCCTCTAATAAGATTGCTGATATAAATGCGAAGCTTCCTAAAGATGAAACATTACAACTAGGCGGTAAAGAACTAAAAGTAACAACTGATATGACATATAAAGATTTAATTAACAAAATTAATGACGGAGATTATGGTGTATCGGCTTATACACTTGGAGATAAAATCTTTATGTCCTCGAAAAAAGAAGGAACAGATGGAGAAATTAATTTTAAGGGGAACACATCTACACTGTTTCAAGATATTGGTTTAGCTAAGGCGGATGGGACAGCAGTCAATACAATTAATGAAGCGCAAAATGCCAAATATAGTATTAATGGTATTGAAACTGAAAGTTTTACCAATACAATTGAAGCTCTTCCGGGCGTGAAAATTGAATTGTTAAAAGTAACTGAGCCGAAAGCAGAAGGGACACCAGATGCAGGTACAACAACAGATCCAAAAGCAAAAGGTATAGATCTGAAGTTTACAGTAAGTGACTCAAACGTAACAGATGCATCGAATGTTATTAAAAAGATGGTGGCGGATTATAATAAAGCTGTTTCTACAGTAGATATCTTTGCTGGGAAAGGTGGAGCTTTCCAAGGTCAAGCCATTATGCAAAGTGTACGTCAAGCGATGAATAATGTCGTGACATTTTCTCAAGACGGTAATTATTTATTCTCATTTGGTATCCAATTAAAGCAAGACGGGACGATGGAAGTTAATGATGAACAATTAACAAAAGCGTTAAAAGACAAGCCGGATGCAGCGAAGCAATTTTTCTTTGGTTCTAACGGTTTAGGGAAGATGATGGAAGAACCACTTGATAAACTATTTGGTGATAAAGGTGTAGTCGGAGAGCGTGTAAAAAACATCGATTCACGTGTAAGTGATTTAGATAAAAAGATTAAAGATATTGAAACACAAAATCTGCAAAAACAAGATGAGATTGTGAAGAAGTATCAAAAGCTAGAAAGTACATTAGCGGAGCTAGATAGCCAACTAAAAACAATTAAAGCAATGACAAAACAAAAAAGTGATGATTAATGAAAGTTGAGGAAGTGATCGTATGCAAGCATGGCAACGCTATATGCAAAATGATATTATGACAAGTAATCCAATTAAAAATACAATTTTTATTTATGAAAGATGTATCGTTGAGTTTCGTAATTTAGAAGAGCTTTTAAATACTTTTAAACTACAAGAAGGAGATGCGCTTCTTGAAAAATTAGAACGTATTTTTGAAGAGTTAAAGCTTCAATTAAATCCTGAGATTACTAAAGATTTATATGATAGTCTATTCGGTTTATACGATTGGATTAGCATTCAAATTCAGACGATGAAAGTAACGCGTGAAGCAAAAGACATGGATGCGATTGTACAAGTGTTACAAGATTTAATAGACGGTTACCGCGGAGCACTCGAAAATGAACAATGATATTTATCGAGCGTTTGTCGGCTGTTTTAATGAAATCGGTGAATTGCAAGTGTCAGATGAAGAATTTGCTGAGAAAAGTGCTATGTTAAATCGCTGGATGATGACCTTGGATGAAAAGACGCGAGCAGATGTTGCAGCGGAAGTGAGTCCATTAATAATTAAGGCAGCACAGCATATTCGAGATAAGCAAAAGATTTTGGAAGAAATGATTATGACAAATGATGGACGAATGAAAGCGAATTCGTTTTACGGTAAATTTTAATAGGAAAGTATGGAAATGGATACTCCTTTTAAAAGGGGTTCCATTCCATTGTTTGAATAAGGCGTTCCGCTGATTGAGGTTTCACTTTATGACTGTAATAAAAAGAATGGTAATAATCCAAGCAATGAAAAATAAGATGTCTTTATTTTATGGAGAGAAGTGTATGGAAGTTCTTTTTTTATTGTTTATATATCAAAATGGTACATGGATTACTACGCGTATACAGTTTTTTATATTCTTTTTTATATTTTTGTATTTTTCTAAAGACAACAATGGGAAAATGGAATAAAATATGTAAGGGTACAAAATAGATAATATTTTAATAAATAAATACATATAGGAAAATGAATAATAAAGTGAAACTTCCATCAGTGGATAATCATGCGCTAAACGAGCATGATGGAAAAGGAAGGGTGTGGAATATGCCAGATTTAGTTAGTGATGTAAGTCATTATATGAACTATTTAGTAACGAAGCGAAATACCGTTTCTAGTAATATTGCAAATGCGAATACACCTGGCTATAAAGCACAAGATGTAACATTTGCTGAGCAAATGAATATGAGCAGTGCATTATATAAAAAAAATGCTGCGGATTTAAAGAGTAATCCAGATTTATATCAAACGAATGTAATGCACTTACCGACAGCAAATACGAAAAATACATACGCAAAGATTCAAACGAAATCAATGCAAACGAATAAAGATGGAAACAGTGTTGATGTAACGACAGAAATGCTAGATTTAATGAAAACAAACCAATTATACGGTGTTTCAATTAATGCAATTAATACACAATACGCTATTAACCAAGCAGCACGTGGACGTTAATAGTAAAAGGGGAGACAACGATGTTTCAGGCAATTAATGCAAGTGGCTCAGGGCTAACTACAGCGAGAAAATGGATGGAAGTTACTTCTAACAATATCGTAAATGCAAATACGACGGGAGCACCGGGCGCAGAGCCGTATCACCGCCGAAGTGTGGTGTTGGAATCAAATAATAGTTTTGCAAGCATGCTAGATGGAGCTCCTACTAACGGAGTGAAAATAAAAAGTATTGAAACGGATCGAAATGAAAATCTTGTGTATGATCCGACGCATCCGCATGCAAATGAAGAAGGATATGTACGTTATCCGAACATTGATGTGACAGCTGAGATGACGAATGTAATGGTTGCTCAAAAAATGTATGAAGCAAATACAAGCGTATTAAATGCGAACAAAAAAATGCTCGATAAAGATTTAGAAATCGGCCGAGGATAAGAGGGAAGAGGGGAAATATGAAAATTCAACCAATGTTAAATACACAGCCATTTGGAGCGATTCAGCCGATTGGCACACAGAAAACTTCAGAAACATCTGTAGTTGAAGGCAAAAAGTTTATTGATTTATTGGAAGATATGAATCAAACGCAAAATAATGCCCAAACAGCAGTATATGATTTACTGACAAAAGGGGTAGGAGAAACGCATGACGTTTTAATTCAGCAGAAGAAAGCTGAATCACAAATGAAAACAGCTGCTCTCGTACGCGATAATCTTATTGAAAATTATAAGTCACTAATTAATATGCAAATTTAGGAAAATGGACGGGTGTATTTAAATGGAAAAGATAAAAAATGTTTTCCAATCGTTGAAAACGTGGCATAAGTTAGTGATTGGTGCTGCGCTTTTAGCGATTGCAACAGGAGCACTTTTATACTTCACCTTGCCAGATAAATATGTTGTTGTATATCAAAATTTAAATGATACAGATAAGCAAGAGATTACAGCAGAATTATCGAAGCTAGGTGTTGATTACCAATTAGCAGCCGATGGTTCGATTCGAGTGCAAAAGAACGATGCTCCATGGGTTCGAAAAGAAATGAATGGAATGGGCTTGCCGTTTAATTCAAAAAGCGGTGAGGAAATTCTATTAGAAAGCTCACTCGGTTCAAGTGAACAAGATAAGAAAATGAAGCAGATTGTCGGCACGAAAAAGCAATTGGAGCAAGATATTGTACGAAACTTCGCGACAGTTGAAACGGCAAATGTGCAAATTACATTACCTGAAAAAGAAACAATTTTTGATGAAGAAAAAGCAAAAGGAACAGCGGCGATAACTGTTGGTGTGAAGCGTGGACAATTATTAACAGCTGATCAAGTTGCTGGTATACAGCAAATGATTAGTGCGGCAGTTCCTGGCGTGAAAGCAGAAGAAGTAAGTGTTATTGATAGTAAAAAAGGTATCATCTCAAAAGGAACAGATGAAGCGCATTCTAACAGTTCCTCTTCTTATGAAAAAGAAGTAGAGATGCAGCATCAAATTGAAGGTAAATTAAAGCAAGATATTGACGCAACGTTAATGACGATGTTTAAATCAAATGAATATAAAGTGAATACGAAAGTGTCTGTAAACTACGATGAAGTTACACGTCAGTCAGAAAAATATGGCGATAAAGGTGTACTTCGCAGTAAACAAGAGCAAGAGGAAAGTTCTACTGCGCAAGAAGGAGCAGATACGAAGCAAGGTGCGGGTATTACAGCGAACGGTGAAGTGCCGAACTACGGTACGAACAATAATCAAAACGGTAAAGTTGTCTACGATAATAAAAATGGTAACAAAATTGAAAACTATGAAATAGATAAAACAGTTGAAACAATTAAGAAACATCCGGAATTAACAAAAACAAATGTTGTTGTATGGGTAGATAACGATACGTTAGTAAAACGAAAAATTGATATGACAACATTTAAAGAAGCGATTGGCACAGCAGCTGGGCTTCAAGCTGATCCGAATGGAAACTTTACAAACGGTCAAGTTAACGTTGTAACTGTTCAGTTCGACCAGCCGAAAGTTGAAAAAGAGAAAGAGCCAGAAAAAAGTGGTATGAACTGGTGGTTATTCGGTGGAATTACAGCTGGCTTGCTAGCAATAATTGGCCTAGTATGGTTCTTCTTAGCAAGACGTAAGAAAAAGAGAGAAGAAGAGGAATATGAAGAATACTTAGCAGAAGAAGAAATTGCTGCTAGTAGTGAAAGTATCCTGGAAATTCCTGAAGAAAAAATAGTACCAGAGCCAAAGTTAGAACCAGAACTGGTAGAACCATCAGAACCTACATTAGATGATCAAGTGCAGGAAGCTACGAAAGAGCATGTAGAAGGTACTGCAAAAGTAATTAAAAAATGGTTAAACGGACAGTAAGGGAGGAAAAACAATGTTAGATGAAATCTCCTCCAAAGAGAAAGCTGCCATCCTCATTCGTACATTAAACGAAGAGGTGGCAGCAAAAGTCATTGAATATATGACGGCTGAGGAAAAAGAAGTGTTACTTCGCGAAATCGCGAAGTTTCGTGTATATAAACCAGAAACGTTAGAAAATGTACTAGGGGAGTTTTTGTACGAACTAAATGTAAAAGAGTTGAATTTAGTAACTCCAGATAAAGAATACATTCGTCGTATATTTAAAAATATGCCAGAAGACGAGTTGGAAAAATTATTGGAAGACCTTTGGTATAACAAAGATAATCCATTTGAATTCTTAAATTCACTTACAGATTTAGAGCCACTTCTTACAGTGCTTAATGATGAATCGCCACAAACGATAGCGATTATTGCTTCTTATATTAAACCGCAACTTGCTTCTCAATTAATTGAGAGATTACCAGATCATAAACGTGTAGAGACGGTAATGGGTATTGCAAAGCTTGAACAAGTAGATGGTGAATTAATTAATCAAATTGGTGAGTTATTAAAAGCAAAATTAAATAATATGGCATTTAGTGCTATTAATAAAACAGATGGATTGAAAACAATAGTGAACATTTTAAATAATGTTTCACGAGGTGTTGAAAAAACAGTCTTTCAAAAGCTGGATGAAGTCGATTATGCGTTATCTGAGAAAATTAAAGAAAATATGTTTGTCTTTGAAGACTTACTTGGTCTTGAGGATCTTGCGCTTCGCCGTGTATTAGAGGAAATTACAGATAACGGTGTTATCGCGAAAGCACTTAAAATTGCAAAAGAAGAAATTAAAGAGAAACTATTTACATGTATGTCTTCAAACCGTAGAGAGATGATTCTTGAAGAGTTAGATGGCTTAGGACCGCTTAAGATGACGGATGCTGAAAAAGCACAACAAACGATTACAGGTACGGTGAAAAAGTTAGAAAAAGAAGGAAGAATTATCGTTCAAAGAGGTGAAGATGATGTCCTTATTTAAAAACAGAATTCCGAAGAATTCTGTTTCTTTTTCTGAAGAAACGTATGAATTACAATTTCCGAAACCAGTATCAGTTCACATTGAAGAAGAGATACAAGTGGATCATGCAGAACTTCTTGCACAGCAAGATGCATTACATATTGAAATGAATCAGCTAAGGCAGCAGCAGCAAATGCTAGAACGAGAGCGTCAGCAGTTGTTGCAAGATAAAGAACAGTTTCAAATGCATATTCATGAACAAATGGAACAGATGGAAGCAGCGCGTATACAGTTTCAAAAAGAACAACAAGAAACAGCATACGAATGGACAGAGTTATTATGGAATCAATCTTTTCAGTTAGCAGAAAAAGTAGTGAATCAAGCGGTAGATTCGCGCTTATTAGACGTTTTGCCGATTTTAACAGGCATCGTGCAAACATTGCCTACTTCATTTGAAAAATTAATTATAACGGTTCATCCAGAAACATTTGAACGTATACAAGAAGAGAAAGAAAATACGAAAGAGTATTGGCTACTACAATTAGTAGAATGGAAGTATGATTTTTCTTTACAGTTTGGCGAATTTGTTCTGGAAGAAGAGAAAGAGTTTTTTGAGTTTAAATTTGCGCCTATATTTGCGAAGCTTCGTCATAAGTGGGAAGAAGAGAAGTTATTTGAGGAGCAAAATGTATGAACAACGAGCTAATGAATGAACATAATAAATGGAATACATTTATTGAAAGACCGTTTTATACGAAAGTTGGCAAAGTTCATAGTGTACAGGAGCAGTTTTTTGTAGCGAAAGGTCCGAAAGCAAAGATTGGAGATGTTTGTCTCGTTGGAGAACATAGTGTCTTATGTGAAGTAATTGCGATTGAAAAAGAAAATAATATGCTACTTCCATTTGGACAGACAGAAAAAGTATGTTACGGAGATGCAGTTACATTAATTGAAGAAGATGTTGTTGTACCTCGTGGTAATCATTTACTTGGGAAAGTGTTAAGTGCGAATGGTGAAGTGTTAAATGAGAGCACTGAAAACATTCCACTACAAAAAATAAAATTAGATGCACCGCCGATTCATGCATTTGAGCGTGAAGAAATTACAGATGTATTTGAAACGGGAATTAAATCGATTGATTCCATGTTAACGATTGGGATTGGTCAAAAGATTGGTATTTTCGCAGGATCGGGTGTTGGTAAATCTACCTTGCTTGGAATGGTTGCGAAAAACGCAAAAGCTGATATTAACGTTATTAGTTTAGTAGGAGAACGTGGCCGAGAAGTAAAAGACTTTATTCGAAAAGAATTAGGCGAAGAAGGTATGAAAAAAAGTGTCGTTGTTGTAGCAACGTCAGATGAAAGTCACCTTATGCAACTTCGTGCGGCTAAGCTTGCAACATCTATTGCTGAATATTTCCGTGACCAAGGTAATAACGTATTACTTATGATGGATTCTGTTACTCGTTTTGCTGATGCACGCCGAAGTGTTGATATTGCGGTAAAGGAATTACCGATCGGTGGTAAAACACTGTTAATGGAAAGTTATATGAAAAAGTTATTAGAACGATCAGGAAAAACGAAAAAAGGGTCAATAACAGGTATTTATACAGTGTTAGTTGATGGTGATGATTTAAATGGTCCTGTACCAGATTTAGCTCGTGGTATTTTAGATGGACATATTGTATTAAAACGTGAGCTCGCAACTCTTAGTCATTACCCTGCCATTTCGGTATTAGATTCGGTAAGTAGGATTATGGAAGAAATCGTATCGCCGAATCATTGGCAACTTGCAAATGAAATGAGAAAAATTTTATCTATTTATAAAGAGAATGAATTGTATTTTAAACTTGGAACAATTCAAGAGAATGAAGAAAATGCTTATATTTTTGAATGTAAAAATAAAGTAGAAGCTATAAATACGTTTTTAAAACAAGGTCGAACGGATAGTTTTCAGTTTGAAGATATTGTCCAAGCGATGCACCATATTGTATAAGATCTCGCCCTTTGAGGTCTTATTTTTTTGATTTTAATATTTCACAGATTTTTTTGTAAAAAAACTATATAATAGAAAAAGGTAACGTTATAATAGGAAGGGGCTATGAAAACGGGTGGATAAGCAGCAGTACGACACGATTAAATTGCAGATTAATCAAGAGAAAGAACATATCTTGAAAGAAGTGTACGAACTAACAGCTGAAAAAAGAAAAATAGAACAAAAAAAAGAATATGATCTATATGTTGTGAAATCACGCAATAAGGTTGTACAAACGGGACAACGTATTATGGCTGGTATGCTTTCATCACATACATTTTCACCTGAAAGAATAGAAGAATGGAATCGAAAAATTAAAAAAACAGAAGGTTTTATTCAAAAAAACGAAAGCTTTTTAGAGCAAATAAAAGAAAAAGAACGTGTCATTGATGAAATGTATGAAGAAGATTGTAAGAAGCTTGTGAAAGTAAAAGAAAAGCTGGAAGAAAAAATGCTTCTTGATTTAAAAATGTGTATGAACGGATGAGGTGGATGTAGTGATACAGTTTGTATTACCGGTGCAGCAAAGTTTACCTCCGCAAAAAGAAAAAGGGCTAGAAGTACAATCGAAAAATGAAAATTCTTCATTCGATAATACAATGAGAATTGAAAATAAAAAACAGCCGAAAACGGAGAAAACGAAACGAGAAGAAGCACCAGAAGAAGAGAAGAAAGAATATATTCTCGCAAAAAAAACGGTAACGAAAGAAGAGCCGATTGTAAAGAAAGAAGAAAAGAAAGAGACAGAACAGTTATTGTTAGCTGTATCTGAGCAGATGGTTGCAATTGAGCAATTGCGTGTGCAGCCAGAATTGTTATATCAATACATACAAAAAATACAGGCGTTATATAAAGAATACGGAAATATTAAAATGAATGAATTGCCCGCAGCTGAATTACAGCAATTACAAGAGCTTTTTTCTAATATGAATATTAAAAATGCCATATGTTTAGAAGATACAATGCAAATGGCGCTAGACAAGGTGACGATGCCAGAGCAAACGTTGCAAGTATTAAAAGTCGTAGAATCAGAAACTTGTAATATCGCAAAGAAACAAGAGGAGTCTAAGGAAGTAGAACTCCAGAAAGCTGAAAGCGATGATGTGAAGTTAGAGTTACCAGAAGTCGATCAATTAAACGATTCAAGTTCGGCCGGAGCTGAATTATTAAATAAGGCAACGGGGACTGATCAAATAGGAAAACAAAATAGTGGAGCTGAAAAGGTTACATTACCTGACTTAAGCAAGAAAATGGAAGCACAAGTAGAGGCTCTGCAAAAGTTTGTAGTGAAACAAGAACGTGTTTTATTCCAGCTAAATCCAGAGAAACTTGGTTCATTAACTGTATTTATGAAAAAGCATGGAGATCAAATTGAAGTCCATGTAGAAATGGAAAAACACGATGCGAAAAAGCGTGTTGAAATAATTTTTGACGAATTGAAGCTGAAATTAAAAGAAAAAGAAATTAATATTCAAATAAGTTATTCAGAAAAAGATGAACAACGTAAAGAACAGCGAGAACAAGAGCAAAGGCAAAAACAAAAATTAGCAAATACGAAACATGAGAAACAACAATCAAAAGAATTTGCGGGATTATTGGAGGAATAAAGCGTGCCAACAGTTGGATTAAATACAACGAGTACAAATCATATTCCGTTACAAGCAGGAGCGCAAAAAAGTAATGTACCTGTTAACGGTGTACAATCGCCAGTTCAACAAGCAAATGGAGTTTCAGCAGGAGAGCAAAAGACTCCTGGGGTAATGGGGAAAGATGATTTCCTAAAATTGTTTTTATCGAGTTTCCAGCACCAAGATCCATTTAATGCGATGGATATGAATCAAATGATGAACCAAACAGCGCAGTTATCTCTTATGGAACAAGTGCAAAATATGACAAAAGCAGTTGATTCTTTAAGAACGACGATGTATTCGACAGCGCTTGATGGCGGAATGAAGTTTTTAGGGAAATACGTAAGAGGGATCGACGGTGACGGTAAAAAAGTAACTGGTCAAGTTGAGACAGTTCGCCTTGCGGAAAATAATGATGTACAGCTCGTTATTGATAATAAGATTGTATCCCTTCGCTTTGTTGAGAGGGTGTCTGATAAACCGATTGGAGAAACGAATCCAGAAGATGCAAAGAACGACGATCAAAAAGTAACTGAAGAAGTAAAAACTACAAATTCATAAGGAGTGTACATACATTATGATTAAAGCGTTATATACAAGTATTACAGGGATGAATGCAACACAAAATGCATTAAGTGTAACTTCAAATAATATTGCCAATGCACAAACAGTTGGTTATAAAAAACAAAAAGCAATGTTTGATGATTTATTATACAACAATTCAATTGGTGCAAAAGGTGATGATAGATACGCAGGGACGAACCCTAAAAGTATCGGTAACGGTGTAAAAATGAGTGGAACGGTTACGGATTATAGCGATGGTACAATTACGTTAACAGGTGGTAAAACACAAGCAGCAATGGAAGGTAATGGTTTCTTCGTTGTAGGTGATTCAAAAGCTGGAAATATGGAATTTACACGTAAAGGGACATTTGCAATATCTTCAGATTACTATGTTACGAATACAGAAGGTCAATATGTATTCGCTTATCCAGCAGATCCATCAACTGGTAATGTTGACTTATCTGGTATCCCGGGACCATTGCAAATTCCAATGGGATCAGCAATCGGTGGTATTCGAACATCAAAAGGAGTTGTTGGAGGGAATATTCCAGCCGATGCAAAACAAATTACGCAAGAATTGCCTGTATACGATGATGCCGGTAATACATGGACAATGCGCGTGGAGTTTACACAAACTAGTGAACATAATTATAAATATACAGTACATATGCGTAACGACTCGAAGAAAGAAACAACGTTTAATGAGGTTCAAGGCGCAGGTGGTGATATGACGTTTGATGCGGTAGGAAAGCCAAATCAGCAAAATCCTGGGGCATCTATTCCATTTAATGGCGGCACAGTAAATTTAGATTTTAGTAAACTAACAAACCATCCGACAGAAAAAACATTAGCAGTAACAAACGTAGATGGTAGAGCAGCAGCGACTGTTAAAGATTGCTTTATTGCTGACGGTGGATATTTGATGGTGAAATATTCTGATGGAAGTATGAAAGCTGCGGGTCAATTAGCTGTTGCAATGTTCCCGAACGAAGGCGGCTTAATGAAAACTGGTAATGGTAACTATACAGCGACAAATACAACGGGTATTTTAGCAATGGGTGTATCTGGTCAAAATGGTGCAGGAAAAGTACGCGGTAGTGCACAAGAAGGTGCAAACGTAGATTTATCTGTAGAATTCGTTGATTTAATGTTATACCAACGTGGATTCCAAGGAAATGCGAAAGTAATCAAAATTTCAGATGAAGTATTAAATGAAGTTGTGAACTTAATTCGATAATAAATCGTAAAGAAAAATTGTAACATAGTAGAAAGGGTTTTATATTCGTATGACAAGACAAGAGCGAATTTTACAATTGCCTTTTTTTGAAAATAAACGTGAGCTTGCTGAGCAAATGTTAAAAATAGAACGAGAAGAGCATGTATATTTACCAGATCAATTTGAAATCAAACAAGTGCCTCCATATTCGTTTGGTGAAAAACAAGCAATCATTGGCCGTATACACGAGTTTTACTTCGTAAGTATTGGTAGTAGTGGTGTTTGGAAGTATCAACTGTTTAAAGATGAGATGAAGTGCCGTGAGTTTTTCGTTATGTTGCCGGATATTACAAATCAGCAGCTTGCTTTTTGGTTCAATAACATTGAGTTGTTGAAAGGGGCTTAAAAGCTTTCTTTTAGGTTTTGAGAGATGTCCTAGCGATGTGTAGTAGCGGTTAGTGCCTATGAGTGGCTCGCGCATTGTGAGAACAGAGATATGGAGTGGTTCTAGGTTAGTTGAAGTGGGGCGAGGACCTAGCTGAGTGTAGTAGCGGTCAGTTGCCTATGAGCGGCTCGTACATTGTAAGACGAGAGGTATGGATTGGTTCTAAGGTAGTTGAAGAGGCCAAAAGCCAAGTGTTTAGGTGGTGTCTCTTCACTTTTGGGAGAGAGGATTTATCCGAGTCTAGAAGCATTGATTTGAAATAGATTTAGATTAATTAAGATATTGTACAATTAGACTAAGTTTATATAAAAGGAGAGGTGAGGAGGATGGCGCAGAATAAGTATCGCGTTACATTCATTTCGCCAAGTGAGGTTGAGCAACGTACTGTAATGGCGGCGAGTAGTTTACCTAATTTAATACGTCAAGTAGAGAGTATTATTGCAGATCCGAACGGTTATTTTGTAAATGATAAAAAAAATAATTGCTATTTTAAAGTTATTAAAGAAAATGTTACGTATATTCAATATGAGTTACTATTTTCTGATAAGGAAATTCACATTGAAAAATTAAAGCATATGGCGCCTAGTGTACTGAAGAAATTATTTGAGAAAATAAATGATCCTGAACTATACGCTCTTTCGCTTATCGATGTTGATATAGCGACGAAAGAATATGTGCTAGGTGAAATGGGGCCAGAGCTAAGAATGAGAGTGGAAACAGAGCTTTCAAAAAAATGGGAAGCGATGCCCACAGAAATTGTAGGAGCACAAGAAGTGTTACTAGAGGCACTTGCTTCGTTTATACAAGATTAAGTTTTACCGGTAGTATTTCTACTTTAAAACTGTGAGAATCACTCAACTATCTATATTTTTCATATAGGTAGTTGACTTTTCGGTTTTAATAAAGCTTAATAATTAGATATACGGAATTAATGGAAGGGGAGCGACACCTTTATGTCACAAGCACAAAGTATTTTATTAGAAAGCGGAACAAACGAATTAGAAATCGTAACGTACACTGTTGGTGAAAATTTATTTAGTATTAATGTAATGAAAGTGCGTGAAATTATTAATCCATTCCCTGTTACAACTGTGCCAGAAGCTCATCATGCAGTTGAAGGTGTTGTTCAAGTACGTGGTGAAATTTTGCCTGTTATTAACTTAGCAACGGCTCTTAATTTAAAATCTATAAAACCACTTGATCAAACGAAATTTATCATTTCAGAATTAAATCAAATGAAAGTTATTTTCCGTGTTGATGAAGTGCATCGTATTCAACGTATTTCATGGGAACAAATTGATGAACCAGCTTCATTATCTATGGGACTAGAAGAAACGACATCTGGTATTGTAAAACTAGATGGGAAAATCATTTTACTATTAGATTATGAAAAAATTGTATGTGAAATTAGCGGTACTGGCTATGACAATAAATCACTTGCAGGATTAGAGCAAAAAACAGATCGAGCTGAAAAGGTGATTTATATTGCGGAAGATTCAGCGATGCTTCGCCAAATATTAGAAGAAACATTATCATCAGCTGGATATACAAAAATGAACTTCTTCAGTAATGGTGCTGAAGCGTTAGCACAAATTGAAAAACTAGCAAAAGAGCAAGGTGAAAAAATGTATGAACATATTCACCTGCTTATTACAGATATTGAAATGCCGAAAATGGATGGACACCATTTAACGAAAGTAATTAAAGATAGTGAAGTAATGAATCAATTACCAGTCATTATTTTCTCTTCATTAATTACAAATGAGTTGTTCCATAAAGGTGAGGCAGTTGGAGCGAATGCTCAAGTGAGTAAGCCTGATATTCAAGAGTTAATCGGGCTAGTTGATAAGTTAGTACTATAAAGCTTCTTTTAGTTGGAAGAGAGGAGCCAGCCATGTGTATAAAGACAGAAAGGTTGAGTGTTTCTGAGATATTTTTGTTTTTCTGTAGCCACCGTGGTAATAATGGTCATTCTTTCGGTTAATTAGTTAGCGTTGTGTAAAACCCTCACCTTTACTATAAAGGTGAGGGTTTTCTTACATGATGTTCAATTATTTCATCTATAAGATTTCGTGGTGACGCAAACTTTTTCGGTGAAAATATATTAGGAATACCATATAATATAATTAAGTAGAATTTTTCTGATATAATATTTTGCTTAGCTATTTTTTAATTTTTAATTTTTGTTAAAAATCATTTTTTATTTCGATACTTTTTATACCTTTTTGTATGTTAATTATTTGACAGACAATTTCGAAATGTTATAATATGGATATGTGGAAATTTCTATTTTCTTAAAAGACATGGGAGTCAGATGAGAATTGTGAAAGGATGAGGGGGAGTGACACATATTATGTATCACCACACAGCAATCAATGTATTAAGTCTTTTACAAAACATGTCAAATAATAAAACGAACGATATGAAATTAGAGGCGGAATTTAAAAAAATAGAGAAACAATTCCAAATCGGGTATGAAGAGCTAATCGATTTATATAATAGAATGGTATTATTTCAAATAGATATAGAAAAAAATGGCGGTATGCGAGAATATGAAAAATCAGCGATTACTTGGTTGAAGTCTGAACTAGAATTATTGTATGAAGTGTATCAATTTTGTCAACGTCATGGCTTAAACATCGCAAATATTTCAAAATATGTTAGTAAAAATGAATTGAATCTTTTTCGAAAAACGGAAAGTCAATTACAAAATACGTATTATAAATTAAAAAAACAAGAAATCCCGTTTGAAAATATTGAAAAACAAAAGCCGGGGCGAAAACGTAAATATGCACCTGTAAAAGAGACAATTGCTGAGACAAAACAAGAAAGTAAGCAGGAAGTAATTGAAGACGTTCGAAATGAAGATGATGAAAAAAGCCTCGTAACAGTTATATCTGGCATCGTGGATAACTTTGAAACAATTAGTCAATGTAGTGACAAGAAAGAACACGAATTGCATCAGTTCATGGAGGGAATCTATAAGCTTTCCAGTATGGCAGCAGAGCGTTCAAAAGATGAAAAGAATGCACGTGGTCTTGAAGGCGAATTACATTCATTACGAGCTGAAAATGAAAGATTAAAACGAGAGAAGGCAGAGCTCGTTCATGATATTAAAGAAATGACGCATCATTTAATTCATTTCATGACGAGCTCGGATATCGATCAAATTCGCACATTGCCTTACTTCGTAAAAGAGTGCAAACAAGATCTGCATAAGCTAGGGTTATATAACGCACAAGACGGTAAAATGAAAATTATGGTCGATCGTAGTGGACAGGTTATGACCGTAACGCAATAAAAAATTTGGGTACAAAATAAAAGGGAGATACATAGTGTATATGTATTTCCCTTTTATTTTGTATGGAATCGTTTCGGACAGAGGAAAAGTTACAATTAATTTTAGTAAATCAAAAATTTGTACAAAAGGAAGGGGCTAGGTCTTACTTTGTAGTATTGCGATCAGAAAAATACTAGGAATATGCGTATTGTCACTGTGAAAGGACTTAATACATAATGATTTTAAAGATAAACCGACTCTTCCTCAATATTTAACTGATTTAATTGAGGTGAATACGTTGTATAATCGTACAGTTGTTATTACATTTCATCAACAAACTTTTAATACGGAGAATTGAAGAGTAAAGTAGGATTCCAAAGCATAGCCAAAAAGGTGGCTGTTATAAGTTATTTGCCTACCAAGATAATTAATATTTGTTTAAAATATAAGATTACTATTTTATTATACCGAGTAATTATTCACATTATATAATAATTACTTGCTACATAATTAACATGGTTATCTTACAAAAATGTAAGGTTTTTTTAATTGACACTCGTACATACGAGTAACTATACTGGTTACACGACGTTGGTGAATATATTTAATAGTTTCTATCTATAAGTGTATGTCTCAGGATTCTTTTCGGAATAATAGTTCGATTTGTATTTGATATCTTTAATATAGGGATAATGCGGATTTAATCTATTCTTTATTCTAGGTCGTATTATTTAAAGATTAACTATAAATGATATATTTACCAACTTGTAATAATTTTTTAGAGGTGCTAAATTTTGAAGAAAAAATTAATTGCTACAGGAATTCTTGCTGGAAGTCTACTATCCTACTCATCTAGTGCATTTGCAAATACTCATAAATTCTCAGATGTTCCTGCATGGGCTGACAAATCCGTTAATTATTTAGTTGATAAAAAAGTATTGAGTGGTTATCCAGATGGAACTTTTGGTTCAAGTGATACATTAGATAGGGCTTCTGCGGCAACAATTATGACAAAGGCCCTTGGTATACATATTGACTTAAATGCAAAACCATCTTTTACAGATTCACAAAACCACTGGGGAACGCCGTATATTGCTGCTGCTGAAAAAGCAGGAATAATTAAAGGTGAAGGAAATGGAATATTTAATCCTTCTGGAAAAGTTACTCGTGCTGCAATGGCAACAATGTTAGTAAATGCATATAAGCTACAAGATAGAACAAATAGTAATGGGCAAAGTAAATTTGATGATTTAAAAGGACATTGGGGTGAAAAATTTGCCAATATTTTAATTGATTTAAAGATTTCTGTTGGTACTGATAATGGTTGGCAACCAAATAAATTCATAACACGTGCAGAAGCCGCACAACTTACTGCCAAAACAGATACCCTTCAATACAGTCCGAAAAACCCTTTAGAAAGTAAAACAATCATTATTGATCCTGGACATGGTGGTGCAGATCCCGGAAAGTCCACAAAAGGATTGCCTGAAAGTAAAATCGTATTAGACACTTCCTTACGCCTACAACAATTGCTCGAAAAACATACACCATTTACAGTTTTACTAACTCGTGAATCTGATACTAGACCTGGACATGACCAAAAAAGCTCTTTACAGGAACGTGTTAAATTTGCTAAGCAAAATGAGGGGGATATCTTTATAAGCATTCATGCAAATGCTTTTAATGGTAATGCAAAAGGGACCGAAACATACTACTATAAATCTTCTGAATCCGAAAAAACAAATCCTCATGTGGAAGAAAGTCGTGTGTTAGCGGAAAAAATTCAAACACGTTTAGTAGAGGCTCTTCAAACACGTGATAGAGGCGTTAAACATGGAGATCTTCATGTTATAAGAGAAAACGACATGCCAGCTGTGTTAACGGAACTGGCTTTTATAGATAATGGAATCGATTACAGTAAACTATCTACGGCAAACGGCAGACAGATTGCAGCAGAAGCCATTTATGAAGGGGTTTTAGATTATTATGAATGGAAAGGAAATAATGTATCTGAATATAGATTGTAATAGGTAAAAGAAAGTTTAGTAATTCTAGGAATATGAAATTTATAAATTGCTAAAGTATAGTTTTGTTATTTGAAATGTGTTTTAGTTTTATAGTGTATACTAGCACCGACTTATTAAGGATTATAAATAAATCGGTGTTTAAGTTAGCGTACTTAATGAATACTATAGAAGTTATGAAGAAAAAAAGATAAATAGATAGGGGCATACACCTACATTCATTATTTTTACGTGAAATTTTAATTTGAAAATAGTTAAGTTATATGATTCAGATGGGCAGTATACAATTAGTTCAAAGAAAACATTCTTTGAACTAATTAGCTATTAAATAAACTTGTTACATAAATAGTTCGTATAACAATAATTGATAGTGTTAAGGACATAGCTGTTCATATTTTTTTGTAATTCCTGTTATGGAATTGTTAAATATTTGCAGGTGTAATGTAAGGCTGCTTTATTTTGAAAGAAATCTTTTGAAATGGCCATAATATGAATAATAATTAGAAACAAATTTTTGAAAAAATGATGAAAGACTTAAGAAGGTGAATATATTGCTTAAACATTCACATTTGCAATTTATCTTATTAACAATAGCTCTAATATTCTATATAAGCTTTTGTTTTATATTTTTATTTGTTTTTCCGAATCATTATTTTGTATCAGATTTTAATATCCGACTATCATCCTTAGTTGTTGAAACTATTGTATTTATCTCATTACTTTATTCTATATTATCCGGAAAAATTAAGTTAGGAGTATTCTGGGTTTGCATTACTATTGCAATAGGGTGTTTCTTGATAGGGAATTTTATATCCGCTTTTCAAGTGCTTAATGTAGAATTACCAATACAAAATTTTAATATCTCTGATGTGTTTTTGTTGTTTTTCTTATTCTTCTTTCTCTTTGCATTCTTTTATAAAATCATTATGGAATGTAACAAGTGGGAAAAGGCGTATTTACTTTGTGATTTATGTATTGTTGTTACTGCTATTTTTACATTAGAGTGGTACCTGTTTAATAAACCTTCTGCAAATATCTTATTCTTATCAATTGGAGATGTTTTTCTCTCATTTATTTTTCCGATTATAGATTTATTACTTCTTTTATTAGGAGTTAGTCTAATCTTTCGACCAGCTATTTTTAATGCGAAAAGTAAATTATTTATTTTTATCCTCGTATTAACTGGATTGGCTATTACGGACTACTTGTATTTTTACTTACAAGATGATTTGTCAGATCGTTCACTTATATTATTAAGGTGTTTGTATAGAGTTTTCCTATTATTTATCGCTATTGCTGCTTCGATCTCAAAGAATGCATCTTCTAGAAGGAATTATTTCATTATCGATCCCACATTTGGGAAGAAACTTCTTGTTATATTTCCTTATCTTGCAGTTGCGGTATTAATTGGCTTTACTTTAAAAGAGCAAACTGCCTCGGCTACACTTATTACTGGGAATTGTATTGCATTTGTATTTGTGCTGATTCGTCATACTATCGTACGAATGCAAAACAGAGATTTAACCGAAATGTTAAAAGTGTTTAATAATCAATTAGAACAAAAAGTATCTCAAAGAACAGAAGATTTAATAAACAAATCCAATGACTTGGTCAAAAATCAAGAGAGATTTAAGTCATTATATGAGTATCATCCAGATCCTATTTTAACGATTAATTCAAATGGTACTGTGTTAAATATAAACCAGGCTGGAAGTATGTTATTAGGAAAAAACAGTGATGAATTAATAGGTAAAGAGTGCTTCTCGATTTTTTTAGACGAAGATAGATCTGAATTGGAAGCAGCTCTACAGGAAGGGAAACGATGCAGTTCGGCTTCGTTACAATTACGTGTGAAAAATAATAATGAGAAGGACATTCATTTTTGGTACGTCACCATTGTTCCTATTATGATAGAAGGACAAACTTTTGGGAGTTATGTAATGGTAAAAGACATTACGAGAATGAAGAAACAACAAGATGAGATAAACTATCTAGCATTCCATGATACAGTGGCGGAGATTGGAAATCGAATATTCTTCCAAAAAGAATTAGAAAAATCCATTGAGCGTGCACGAAAAACGCAGGGTGAATTTGGACTCTTGTATATAGATTTAAATCGTTTTAAAACCATTAACGATACACTGGGACATTCAATTGGTGACAGTGTTTTAAAAGAAGTTACTAAACGTTTTAGGACATGTCTGTCACCGGCTATTCCTCTAGCGAGAATAGGGGGAGATGAGTTTGCGATCATAGTCCATAACCACACAGAGCAACAGCTATTGGATTTGTGTGAAACTCTATTTCGTATAACTGAAGAAGCATTTGTAGTTAATCAACATAGTTTTTATTTATCTCTTAGTATAGGAATAGCGGTGTATCCGTTTGGAGGAATAAATACTACTACACTTTTACAACATGCTGATATTGCTATGTATAGTGCAAAGGAAAAAGGTAATAATGCTGTTTGCATGTATGACGAGACATTATCAAAAAAAATAACAAGACGATTACGATTAGAACAGGATTTACCGAAGGCATTAGAAAATAATGAGTTGTTTTTATTATATCAACCACAAGTTGACAGTAAGACTGGTATGGTTATTGGTGCAGAGGCTTTAATTCGTTGGCAACATCCAGAACTGGGACTTATTTCTCCTTTTGAATTTATACCTATCGCGGAAGAAACGTCGCAAATTATTCCAATTGGGAAATGGACGTTACAGGAAGCGTGTCGACAACTGAAAAAGTGGCATTCTGCAGGCTATGCAAATCTAAAAATGGGGATAAATTTATCAGCTATAGAGTTTGAACAGAAAGATTTTGTTCAAGCAATCATATCTACTATAGAAGAAGTAGGGGTACCTGCTAATTCGATTGATTTAGAATTAACAGAGAGAATAGCAATGGTAGATGAAAAAGAAACCTTATCGAAGTTAAAAGCATTAAAATCATATGGTGTACATTTATCAATTGACGATTTTGGTACAGGGTATTCTTCATTAGCATATCTCCCTTTGTATCCAATTGATACCTTAAAAATTCCAAGAGAATTTGTTAATAGGATCGGAAATTCTACTGATGGAAATGAAATTATTCATACCATTATTTCACTAGCGCATACTTTAAACATGAAAGTGATCGCAGAAGGGGTGGAAACGAAGGAACAATTAACAGTGTTACAACGTAATGCATGTTATCTAATTCAGGGCTATTACTACAGTAAACCTGTAAGTGAAGATGAATTCATCAAGTTTTTAAGCACAATGTCGCGTCACCTTTTCTAAGGAAACCACAATCTAGATTTGTTTTTTTGAAATTATAACAAATAGAGGACAGCAAAGTAACTGTCAAAATGTTTTAGCATTTAATTTGGCTTAATAGGAAATTCTAATGAGCAAAGACCTTATCTGATTTTAGTTTTAGAAAGGAGAGAAGCGGATGGATTCAATATGGCTAGAGTATGCTTGGGCATTGTTAATTTTAATCGGATTAGAAGGGTTGTTATCGGCTGACAATGCCCTTGTACTAGCAGTTATAGCCAAGCATTTACCCGAAGAAGAGAAAAAAAGAGCTATAAATTACGGGATTATTATGGCCTTTGTTTTTCGATTCGCAGCCCTTTTTGCTATATCATTTATTGCAAATGTTTGGCAAATACAGGCGATAGGAGCAGCTTATCTTCTTTACTTAGGATTAAAGCATGTCATTCAGGCGCAATTCGGAAAAAACAATCAAAATATTCACAAGGAAGATGAAAAGGAAGCAGCAGGAAAAAGCTACTGGTTCACAGTAGGAAAGATTGCATTAGCTGACCTTGCCTTTGCGATTGATTCAATATTAGCCGCAGTTGCTCTTGCTCTGGGGCTTCCGGATTCTCCGCTTGATGATTTCGGAGGTATGGATGGAGGACAGTTCATTGTTGTACTTCTTGGAGGGATAGCTGGACTTATTTTAATTAAATTTGCGGCAACTTGGTTTGTACAATTACTGGAGAAACGTCCAGCACTAGAAACAACAGCATATGCAATTGTTGCCTGGGTCGGCGTCAAACTTGCTGTAATTACACTTGCCCATGAGGATATAGGTATTTTAGATCATGATTTTCCGCACAGTACAACTTGGACTTTAATCTTCTATGGGGTATTAGTTGCCATCGCACTAATTGGTTGGTTTGCACCGGGAAGTAAGTCATCTCAGAATAATCCTAAAATGTAATACAAAGGTCAGAGCATTATGTGCTTTGTCCTTTGTAATGATATTTATATTGTGTATTTTTGGATTTAACGCTATAATTACAGTGTTAAAGATGGAATCGTGATATGACCTGTTATGAATCTATCATTTTATTTATGAATAAATGGATTGGTATTTTAGCAAGATGTGCTAATAAACTACTCCACCATGATGATAACGTGCCAAAAATGTGGTGCGTATATTTTCGTGGTGGAGTTTTTTTTATTCTCAAAAAGGGGGAGTAACCATGAACGACAGCATGGTTCATATTACAATTAACGGCAAAGAGTATAATGCTGAGCCTGGTTCAACGGTACTAGGTATCATTAATGAGAACGGAATTGAACATCCACAAATTTGTTACGTGCCGGAAGTGGATCCTATTCAAACGTGTGATACTTGTATTGTAGAAGTTAACGGAAAGCTTGTGCGATCCTGTTCTACTGTAGTGACGAGCGGTATGAATATTGAGCTGTCCTCTACTAGTGCGAAGGCAGCACAACATGAGGCGATGGACCGTTTACTAGAAAATCATTTACTTTACTGTACGGTTTGTGACAACAATAACGGGAATTGTAAACTGCATAATACGGCAGAATTAATGGAAATTGAGCATCAAAAATATCCTTATGAGCCAAAAGTTGATGCAGGCGAAGTTGATATGTCCCATCCATTTTATCGCTATGACCCGAATCAATGTATCGCGTGCGGTCAATGTGTAGAGGTATGTCAAAACTTACAAGTTAATGAAACGTTATCTATTGATTGGGAGGCAGAGCGCCCACGTGTTATTTGGGATGAAGGAGTAGATATTAACGATTCTTCATGTGTAAGCTGCGGTCAATGTGTAACAATTTGTCCTTGTAATGCATTAATGGAGAAATCGATGCTCGGTGAAGCTGGATTTATGACTGGGCTGAAGCCGGATATTCTTGAACCTATGGTCGATCTTATTAAAGAGGTTGAACCTGGATATAGCGGTATTTTCGCTGTGTCAGAAGTAGAAGCTGCGATGCGTGACATTCGTACGAAGAAGACGAAAACAGTCTGTACGTTTTGCGGTGTAGGTTGTTCATTTGAAGTATGGACGAAGGGCCGTGAAATTCTTAAAGTACAACCAACTTCTGAGGCACCTGTTAATGCGATTTCGACTTGTGTAAAAGGAAAATTCGGTTGGGATTTCGTTAATTCTGAAAAACGACTTACGAAACCTTTAATTCGTAAAAATGGAGTGTTCGTTGAATCAAGTTGGGAAGAAGCGCTTCATGTAGTGGCGAATAAATTGGGCTCTATTAAAGAAGAGTACGGTAAAGGCTCTATCGGCTTTATTTCTTCTTCTAAAATTACGAATGAAGATAATTATGTTATTCAAAAATTAGCGCGTCAAGTGTTCGAAACGAATAACGTTGATAACTGCTCACGTTATTGTCAATCACCAGCGACAGATGGATTGTTCCGTACAATTGGTATGGGCGGAGATGCAGGGACGATTAAAGATATCGCACAATCGGGTCTTGTTATTATCGTCGGTTGTAACCCAACAGAAGGTCACCCTGTGCTAGCGACTCGTGTGAAACGTGCGCATAAACTTCACAGTCAAAAACTAATTGTTGCAGATCTTCGTAAAACTGAAATGGCAGAGCGTTCGGATATCTTTATTAGTCCAAAGCAAGGAACGGACCAAGTATGGTTAATGGCTGTTACGAAATATATGATTGATCAAGGTTGGCACGATCAGCAGTTCATCGACGAGAATGTAAACTTCTTTGATGATTTCAAAGATAGTCTCGCGGAATATACGCTTGAATATGCAGAAGAGATTACAGGCATTTCAAAAGAAACGCTCGTTAAAATGGCAGAAATGATTCGTGATGCAGACGGTACGTGTATTCTTTGGGGAATGGGCGTAACGCAAAATACTGGTGGTTCAGATACTTCCGCTGCAATTTCAAACTTACTTCTTGCAACAGGAAACTATCGCCGTCCAGGTGCTGGCGCATATCCGCTTCGAGGTCATAATAACGTACAAGGTGCTTGTGATATGGGAACACTTCCAGGCTGGCTTCCAGGATATCAGCACGTTACTGACGATGTAGAACGTGCGAAATTTGAAATAGCTTACGGAGTAAAAATTGATAACAAACCAGGTCTTAATAACATTGAAATGCTTCACGCAATTGATGAAGGAAAAATGAAAGCTATGTATCTTGTTGGAGAAGATATGGCTCTTGTAGACTCTAACGCAAATCACGTACATGAAGTGTTATCAAGCCTTGAATTCTTTGTCGTTCAAGATGTGTTTCTTTCTAAAACAGCTCAATACGCTGATGTAGTATTACCAGCAGCGCCATCTCTTGAGAAAGAAGGTACTTTTACAAATACAGAGCGTCGTGTACAAAGATTATATCAAGTGCTTCCAACGCTAGGAGATGCGAAACCAGACTGGTGGATCGTGCAGGCAATTGCTAATAATTTAGGCGCAAACTGGAGCTATAATCACCCAAGTGAAATCTTTGCGGAAATGGCAAGCTTATCATCACTATTTGCACACGCAAACTATGAAGTGCTTGAAGGGTGGAACAGTTTCCACTGGGGAAGTTTTGATGGTACGAATACGCCGCTTCTATTCAAAGATGGATTTAACTTCCCGGACAAAAAGGCTCGTTTTGCGATAGCTGATTGGGTACGTCCTGCTGAATTCCCAGCAGAATACGATCTTCACATTAATAACGGCCGTATGCTTGAACATTTCCATGAAGGGAACATGACAAATAAATCAACTGGTATTCAATCGAAAGTACCAGGTGTTTTCGTCGAAGTTTCTCCAGAACTTGCAAGGGAACGCGGAGTGAAAACTGGTTCGTTAGTACGCCTTGTTTCTCCATTCGGAGCACTAAAATTACGTGCACTTGTAACGGATCGTGTAAAAGCGAATGAACTGTATTTACCGATGAACTCGACGGATAAAGAATCGGCAATTAATTTCTTAACAGGTCCTGCCGTTGACTTACGTACAAACACGCCGGCATATAAGCAAACGAAAGTACGTATGGAAGTGTTAGAAGTTGATGGCGAAAATCCGATGCCAAAAACGAACCCGCGTAATAAAAAGCGTCATCCTCAAAACGGAATTGAGGTAAATCGTAAGTGGGCTCGTCCAGGATACGTACATTTAACGGATAAAGTGAAACTTTAATCAGTGGGGGTTTTCTTTATTACCCACTGATTATTAGCTCGCACCAATCGGGCGTTTACGGGCAGCCCGACCCCACCTAAATTCTTTGCTTTCGCTGAATTTTGAGGTAGGGTTCTTACTGCCTGCAAATAGCGGGATAACTAAGGGGGAGAAAAGAATATGGCAGCACCTATTCAAGCGATCCAGAAGCAGGAGCTAACTGAGGAAGAACTTAAACAACAAAAACTCGAAGCTTTAAAAGAACTGCTAGCTAATAATGAAGATGCTTTAAATCAAATGTTTAATATAGTAGGTGAATTAAATGACATTGGGATGCTGGAAGCAGCAAATTCTATGCTGAAAGCGAAAGAACCAATCGCAAAAATCGTTCTAGGCCAAGTCACTCGTGAACCAGTTACAAATTTAATTAATAATATGATGGGCGCTGCAGGAGCTTTAACAGAACTTGATCCGGAACTTACGAAAAAGCTTATAGGTAGCGTATTGACAGGTATGGATGAAGGAAACCAGCATCTGCAAAGCAATAAAAAAGTAGGAATATTAGACCTTATGAAAGTACTGAAAGACCCAGATATTAATCGTGCTATCGGATTTGGTCTTCATTTCTTAAAAGGTATGGGTAAAGGGTTAAAAGAAGAATAGATAAGCAACAATAATAGTATTTCATATGTTGTTTGCGTACTTGAGATAATTGTAAAAGATGATCCATTTCGTCTCATTATTAAATAGTTTAGACGAAATGATCATTTTGTTAAAATAGTTGTGATGGAATAACTAGGAAGGAATGAGAGTATGTCAAAAATGGTACATGAATTTAATGATATGATCCGAAAGCTTCGAAAAGAGTTGTTCGGGAAAGGGCCGGAAAGAATTCATACTGTATTTACCGAGAACATGGCGATTGCAACACTTTATGGGAATTTAACACCTACTGAAAAATTTATTTCGGGAACTACGGATGGGGCGGAAATGGTTCATATGGCTCGAACGAAAATGATTCAAGAAGTGTATGTGGCTAATCCTCATGAACATTTAGAAGAACTTGTTGGTGCGAAGTTAGTTCATCTGTTTTCTGATATGAAAGTAGATGAAGATATTGCAGTTTCCGTGTTTGTTTTTGATAAAAATATAACGTGAGAGAAGGATGCTCATCGTGAAATCGATTCAGGTGGAACGGAAAATTTTTAAATATGAGCAAGGGGAATTTAAACATATAGAGGACAGCATTGTAACAGAGTTTCCTGTTACGGTTAAAATTAACGGCCAGGAATTTGTTACAATGGTTAGTACTCCAGAGTATATTGAAGATATGGTAATTGGCTTTTTAGCCTCTGAAGGTATTATCCGAAAGTATGAAGATATTGATGAAATATGGGTGCAAGAAAAAGAAGGCTATGTACATGTAAAAACGACGAAAATCAATCCTTATTATCGCGACATACAAAACAAACGTTATATTACTTCGTGCTGTGGAATGAGTAGGCAAGGGTTTGTTTTCGCAAACGATGCGCTGACTGCGAAAGAAATGAATGACATTCGCGTAAAAATCTCTGCCGAGGATTGTTTTCGGTTAATGAATGATATGCAGCAATCTGCGTCTACGTTTCAACATACAGGCGGCGTTCATAATGCAGCTTTATGTAATGTGAGTGGAATTGTTTTAAGCCGCATGGATATAGGAAGACATAACGCTTTAGACAAAATTTACGGCTATTGTTTAAAAAATAACATTTCGATTGGTGATAAAATTATTGTTTTTAGTGGACGTATCTCTTCTGAAATTCTATTAAAAGTTGCGAAAATTGGCTGTGAAGTAATATTGTCAAAATCAGCTCCAACTGAGTTAGCATTAGAACTGGCGGAGCAGTTAGGGATTACTACAATAGGCTTCATTCGTAATAAATCTTTAAATGTATATACGCATCCAGAGCGGATTATAAATATAAAATAAGTAGAAACGAGGCAATAATCATGAAATCTGTTACATTAGACAAATTAGATCGTCCTTTAAAGGATTTACGTATTTCTGTTACTGATCGCTGTAATTTTCGCTGTCGATATTGTATGCCAGAAGAAATATTTGGTCGTGATTATTCTTTTTTGTCTAATGATAAAATTTTATCTTTTGATGAAATTGAAAGGATTACACGTATTTTCGTTTCTTTAGGTGTAAGAAAGTTACGTATTACCGGAGGAGAGCCTTTACTTCGAAAAGACTTACCTGAACTCATACAGCGGTTAAACGAAATTGATGGAGTAGAAGATATTGGTTTAACGACAAATGGATCATTACTTAAAAAGTTTGCTCCAGATTTATATAAGGCGGGTTTATCTCGTGTAACAGTTAGTTTAGACTCGTTAAATGAAGAACGATTCTCTTATTTAAATGGGAATAGAAGTAAAGTAAAAACGGTTCTTACGGGAATACAGGCTGCAGCGGAAGCCGGAATGAAAATTAAAATGAACATGGTTGTCCAAAAAGGGAAAAATGAAGAAGACATCGTTCAGATGGCAGAGTACTTTAAAGAGAATAAGCATATCCTTCGGCTCATTGAATATATGGATGTCGGAAATTTTAACGGCTGGGAATTAGGTGAAGTAGTTTCTAAGCAGGAAATAGTAGAGATGATTCATAAAGTGATGCCGCTTGAACATATTGAAGCGAACTATCCTGGTGAAGTTGCAACACGTTATCGTTATGTTGGTAGCGAAGAAGAAATAGGAATTATTTCATCTGTAACGGATTCGTTCTGTTCATCATGTACAAGAGCGCGTATTTCTGCAGAAGGAAAATTGTATACATGTTTGTTTGCTTCTAAAGGAAACGATCTTAAAGAATTACTTCGCTTTGGATATACGGATGAGGAGATTACTAATGTTATTCGTGACATTTGGAATAATCGTTCAGACCGTTATTCAGACGAACGGTTAAGCAATACGAATAAAAAAGCAATGCCGAAAATTGAAATGTCGCATATCGGTGGCTGAGAAGCTACTAAGAATGTAGATTCTCTTTGTTAACGTAAATAGTGGGAAATGTGCAAGTTTTGTACACTTTCTATGAGTATAGTAAAAATGATGATTGATATTTCTGTAAGAGATATGCAGAGAGATTAAGCAGCATTCAAAAATCCTTACGATGTTAAGGGGTTTTGGTGCTGCTTTTTTTAGATGAGAAAAATGGAGGAATTGGTTATGGCATTTCATAAACCGGAACAAATTGCTGCGCTTGTGATTGAATCCGGTGTTCAAAAGGTGGGGCAACCGCTATCAGCGATGCTTATTCTTGGTTTTTTAGGAGGAGCATTCATTTCATTAGGATTTTTACTTAATATTCGTGTTTTAGGTAATGTACCGGAGCAGTGGGGAAGTTTAGTCAATTTTATAGGAGGAGCGGTTTTTCCTATTGGACTTATGCTCGTTGTTTTAGCAGGAGGAGAATTAATTACGGGAAATATGATGTCGATGGCCATGGCACTGTATGCACGGAAAATTTCATTGAAACATGTGTTAAACAATTGGGCGTGGATCACTTTAACGAACTTCGCAGGTGCACTTTTCGTAGCGTATTGTTTCGGTCACCTTGGCGGGTTAACTGAAGGTGCGTATTTAAATAAGACGATAGCAATAGCTCAAGATAAGTTACATGAATCTTTCGGAAGAACGTTAATTTTAGCGATTGGCTGTAACTGGCTCGTTTGCCTTGCGATTTGGTTAGCGTACGGAACGAACGATTTAATTGGGAAGATTGTTGGAATTTGGATTCCGATTATGGCATTTGTCGTAATTGGGTTTCAGCAAGTAGTAGCAAATATGTTTGTCATTTCAGCAGTTATTTTTGCGGGTCACCTTACGTGGATGGATCTTGCGAAAAACTTTGTGCCAGTCTTTATCGGAAATGTAATTGGCGGAGCTGGATTTGTTGGATTCGCTTATTTTTCTTGTTATCAGAAACAAAGTGCTACCGAAGAAGATGTATTGAAAAAATAACAGTATTTGAAAGGAAGGCACCTCATGATAGAGCGGTATTCACGACAACAGTTGTTCACTCCTATTGGAAAAGAAGGGCAAGAGAAAATTAGAAATAAGCATGTATTAATAATAGGGGCAGGTGCATTAGGAAGTGCAAGTGCAGAGGCGTTTGTACGTGCAGGTATCGGGAAATTAACGATTATTGATCGCGATTACGTAGAATGGAGTAATTTACAGCGGCAACAACTTTACGCTGAACAAGATGCGATAGAAAAGTTGCCAAAAGCAATCGCAGCGCAGAATCGTCTCAAACAAATTAATTCAGACGTGCAAATTCAGGCGCTAGTAATGGATGCAAGAGTAGATAATATAGAAGCTTTATTAGGTGGTGTCGGTGTCATTATTGATGCAACAGATAATTTCGATATTCGGTTTGTAATCAATGATATATCACAAAAATACAATATCCCTTGGATTTACGGTTCTTGTGTCGGAAGTTATGGCATGAGCTATACAATTATTCCGAAGAAAACACCGTGCTTACATTGTGTACTGAAAAGTGTTCCTGTTACAGGGGCGACGTGTGACACAGTTGGAATTATTAGTCCAGCTGTTCAAATCGTTGCAGCGTACCAAGTGGCAGAAGCATTCAAAATTTTAGTAGAAGACTATGAAGCAGTTCGGAAAACTTTTTTAATGTTTGATATATGGAGTAATCAATATCATTCTATCAAACTAGGAAAAATCAAAATGGAAGACTGTCCTTCGTGCGGAACAAATAGAACTTATCCTTATTTATCATACGAAAATCAAACGAAGACAGCTGTGTTATGTGGAAGAAATACAGTTCAAATTAGACCGGCGCATAATAGACATTACAACTTTGATGAGTTAGAAAAAGTATTAAAGAACCACGGGAAAGTTGATCGGAATCCGTATTTGCTCTCTTGCCAATTAGAAGAGTATCGCATCGTCATTTTTCATGATGGTCGTGTATTTATTCATGGCACGAATGAAATTCAAAAAGCAAAACAACTATACTATCGGCTATTAGGCTAATAGAAAGGGATTGGTAATGATGGAAAGAAGGGTACCGATTACAGTTGAAGAGGCTGTTCGTAAAGTGATGGCATTTGCTAATTGTGGTGTAAAAGAACTAGTACCACTGGAATTAGCATATGGGCGTACGTTAGCAGAAGATTTAGTGGCGGATCACGATGTGCCTTCTTTCAATCGCTCGCCATATGATGGATTTGCTATTAGGGCAGAAGATACTTCGCGAGCAAGTCGTGAGAATCCGATCGTATTTGAAGTAATTGGTGAAATTGGAGCAGGTTCCGTATTTCCTACAGAAGTAGGAGCGTTTCAAGCAGTTCGAATTATGACAGGGGCACAAATTCCGAAAGGATGTAACGCGGTCGTCATGCTAGAACTGACTCGTCATCGTCAATATGAGAATATCGGAAAAAGCTATATGGAAGTGAGGCGCTCATTTAAAGAAGGGGACAATATATCCTTTCAAGGTGAAGATGCACGTAAAGGAACCGTTCTCGCAAAAAGGGGTTGTTACATTAATCCAGGTATTTCTGCTCTTCTTGCTACATTCGGTTATAGTGAAGTGCCAGTAGCGAAAAAGCCTGTTATTGGACTATTAGCGACTGGGAGTGAACTTCTCGATGTAAATGCAGAACTACAACCTGGGAAAATTCGAAATAGTAATACGCATATGATATCGTCTCAAATTCGAAGAGCAGGTGGAAGAGTAAAATACTTTGGGAAGTTTAGCGATGATTTGAATACGTGCTACGAAGCAGTGAAAAAAGCGTTAAGCGAAGTGGATATGTTAATTACAACTGGTGGTGTTTCGGTAGGCGACTATGACTATTTGCCAGCTATATACGAAAAATTAGGCGCATCAGTTCTTTTTAATAAAGTAGCCATGCGGCCGGGTAGCGTCACGACTGTAGCGCAATTAAACGGAAAATTATTATTTGGATTATCAGGTAATCCATCTGCTTGCTATGTAGGTTTTGAATTATTCGTAAAACCTAGCATTCGTGCATATATGTTTAGCGAAAAACCACATGTAAAACGAGAAAAAGCAATGCTCGGAGAAGATTTTCTAAAACCGAATCCATTTACAAGATTTGTACGAGGTAAGCTGAAGTATAACGAAGGACAACTAATCGCTTATCCATCAGGATTTGATAAATCTAGTTCCGTTTCTTCATTAGCAGAATCAAACGTTTTTATTGTACTACAGGGCGGTACGAGAGGATATAAGAAAGAGATGTTTGTAGAAATTCTTTTATTAGAAGATAACGAAGGTAGTGAATGGCCTTGGACATTCCGCAAAGTAGGGAGAGGTTTTGATGGGACAAGCACGATTTGAAATTGTCGATAATCCGATTGTAGTTGAAGAAGTAACGAATAAAGTAGCAAGACGAGAAGCAGGAGCAATTACAACTTTTATAGGAACGGTTAGAGAATTAACGAAAGGAAAACGAACGTTACATCTTGAGTATGAAGCATATAAACCGATGGCAGTAAAAAAGCTTACTGCAATTGGAGAAGAAATTAAGAAAAAGTGGCCGGATGCGAAAATAGCAATCACGCACCGAGTAGGACGATTAGAAATAATGGATATCGCCGTTGTCATTGCAGTATCGTCACCGCATCGTAAAGTAGCGTACGAAGCGAATGAATACGCAATTGAACGTATAAAGGGAATCGTCCCAATTTGGAAAAAAGAATTTTGGGAAGATGGAACGGAATGGATTGGAGATCAACTTGAAAATACTCCGTATCCAGAAGGAAAGCCAAAGAAAGAAGAATGAGAAAATGATTACAATTTTACTGTTCGCAAATTTACGAGAAGAAGTCGGCTCAGAGAGATTAGCAATAATAGAAAAACGAGAGATGACTGTTCATCAATTGAAAAAATGGCTGAAAGATAACTATCACTTACAGACGCTAGAAAAAGTTATGGTAGCAATCAATGAAGAATTTGTAACGGACGAAGATACTGTAAAAGCCGGAGATACCGTTGCGTTTATCCCGCCTGTAAGTGGAGGTTAATTTTTTCTATTCGAGTATCAAAATTTTCATACGTTAAGGAGGATCATTATGAGTGAATTTTCGCACTGGAACGAAGAGGGAAGAGCTAAAATGGTTGATATTTCTCAAAAGGATAGTTCAACACGCACAGCTATTGCGCAAAGTACGATTTCTTTATCAAATGAATTATTTGAGGCAATTCAAAGTGGTGGATTGAAAAAAGGAGACCCGCTCCAAGTAGCGCAAGTTGCTGGAATAATCGGTGCTAAAAAAACAGCCGATATTATTCCGATGTGTCATCCGATATTAATACAAGGGACAGATTTTACGTTCCATTATGAAAAGACAAGTGATGGGTATGAGTTAATGATACGAGCGACAGTAAAATGCAGCGGTAAAACAGGTGTAGAAATGGAAGCATTAACTGCTGTATCAATCGCCGCCCTTACTTTTTACGATATGTGTAAAGCAGTTGATAAAACGATGGTCATGAAAGAAACGTATTTAGTACAAAAAACGGGTGGGAAAAGCGGAGACTTTTTTCACAAGGTAAAATAATTACAATGGAAGGAATGTGTATGATGATTACTCACGAACAGATTATGAACGCGTTAAGCCATGTAGAAGATCCAGAGTTACATAAAAGTATTGTGGAACTAAATATGGTTAGAAATATAAAAATAGATGGTACAGAAGTTGGGCTAGAAGTTGTTTTAACAATTCAAGGTTGTCCGTTGAAAGCAAAAATTCAACAAGATATTGAAGACTCCCTTCGAAACATTGGTGCGTCGAAAGTTTCCTTAACATTTGGCTCAATGACGCCAGAAGAACGAGCAACATTAACAGCATCTTTAAAGAAAGAGGCTAGAACAGAAACAGGTATGCCTAGTATGCTTCAATCTGATTCAGGGGTGCGTTTTATTACTATAACAAGCGGAAAAGGCGGAGTTGGAAAATCAACTGTGACGAGTAACCTTGCTACTGCTTTAGCTCGTATGGGCAAAAAGGTTGGGATTTTAGATGCAGATATATATGGATTTAGTATCCCAGCGATGATGGAAACGAAAGAAAAGCCAACGATGATCGATCAAACGGCAATTCCAGTCGTTAGTCACGGTGTTAAAATTATGTCGATGGGATTCTTTACAGAGGGAAACAACCCAGTTATGTGGCGCGGGCCGATGTTAAACAAATGGATACAAAACTTCCTTGCGAACACGCACTGGGGAGAATTAGACTACCTTCTTCTTGATTTACCACCTGGAACAGGAGATGTTGCGATTGATGTTGCTGCGATGATCCCGCAAGCGAAGGAAATTATCGTTACGACGCCTCATAACGTAGCTTCATTTGTCGCGTCTAGAGTAGGAGTAATGGCAAAACATACGAAACACGATATTTTAGGTATCGTTGAAAACATGGCATATTACGAAGAACAAGACGGCTCAAGAAACTATCTCTTCGGAAAAGGCGGCGGTGAAATGTTAGCAGAACAACTGCAAACAGAAGTGATAGCACAAATACCTTTTGCGAAGCGTGAAGAGAACAATGGTTCATGTGTATATGATGAAGATTCACTTGTTGGGGAGATGTTTACTTCTTTAGCGGAGGATCTAATTTATAACGGATAGATTGATATAAAAGTGGGATACATAGCATGTATGTATCCCACTTTTTATTTTTTATGGAGTTATTTTAATAGTTTTAAAGGTTATATATTTAAGATTGTAGTAACTGCGAAACCATTTGCGAAATTTGATTTGCTTGTGAAACGGTATTAAATGCAACTAAATGCTCCATCGTAACATTCATCCCACACAACGACTGTCTAGCCATTCATACCAATACGCATAATGGACATTCCTTATAAGTTAATATATGGTCTTAAAGCTAATAACGGTTATGAAAAGAAAAAGGGGCTTATGCTCACTTTATCTTTTTGTTTTAATACACGGGACGAGGTCCGAATAAGCCCTGACCGCTTCCAAACATGGCTGGAGCTTCTCTCTAGGCTAAAAAGAAAGCCTTTAAATCTGTCTATATAGAAAAAATAAACCTCTCCGCAAGCAGAGAGGTTTATTCATGAAGCTAACTCAAATGGCTTATTGTAATAATTTAGAAACCATTTGAGGAGTTTGGTTTGCTTGAGAAAGCATGCTGATACCAGCTTCGTTCAAGATTTTGAACTTAGTCATTTCAGACATTTCTTTTGCCATGTCAGCGTCTTCGATTTGAGAAGCAGCTGAAGCCATACTAGCAGATTGGCTCTTAAGGTTGTTTACGTTAAAGTCAAGACGGTTTAATGTAGCACCTAGAGTTGCACGGTTAGAAGCGATTGTTTTAAGAGCCTCATCAATTTGTTTAACTGCATTTAAAGAATTTCCTTTAGTTGCATCTGTGTCAGCAACTTTCACATCTTTACCCGCAGTGTGGATAGCTGTAGCATTAGCGTCATTTTTAGTTGTATCGAATGTAGTAAGTGCTTGATCGATAGCCTCTGCATCTTCTTTACTTAAAGAAGATTTGATTTTATCAAATTCACCTTTAGCAGCAGTAACATCTGAGTTTCTATCAGTAGCATCTGGTGATTCTAATTTAGCAATTGCGTTTTTAAAGTCAGTTAGGTCAACTGGAGTAGTTGGAGCCGCTTTATCAGCACCAATTGAAATTTCATTGATTCCTAATTTTTCAAGAGTCACAGCTTTTAATTCTACGCCAATTTGTTGATCTTTATTGCTTGAATCTAGAGTTTGGATATTAATTGTATTATCTTCTTTTAATAAGTTTTTGTCATTAAATTGTGTGTTTTCTGAGATATAAGTGATTTGGTTTTGTAAAGCAGAAAACTCTTTTTGTAATGCATCTTTGTTGTCTGCAGTATTCGTACCGTTCGCAGATTGGTTAGCGATGTCACGCATACGAAGTAAGATGTTAGATACTGAGTTCATTGCTGAGTCAGCTGTACGAATTAAAGACATACCATCTTGTGTGTTGTTAGCTGCAACACCTAATCCGCTTTCACGAGCACGCATACGAGTTGCGATTGCAAGACCTGCTGCATCGTCAGAAGCGTTGTTGATACGTTTACCGCTTGATAAACGGTCCATAGCGTTGCTCATTTTTGTTTGGTTTTGGCGCATGTACTCTTGAGTACGCATGCTATTAATGTTTGTATTAATTCTCATGTTAAGAACCCCCATTTTTTTATATTGACTTTTCTGCAAATCGAAAAACGGTAATATGCGAAAAAATCGATTTCGAGATTTATTGTAAGCCTTGCTATAACGGGTGTCAACTAAAAATTCGAATTAATAAATATAAAAAAATAACAGTTTAACAATATATTCATTTTTTTATTAAAATATTATTAAAAGGATTATTGCAAACTTTTTTAAAAAACTCTAATATTAGATTATCTTTGTTTACCGAAAAGGTGATATTATGGTAATTGGAAATATAGTAAAAGAAGTTCTTGCATATAAAAAAGGACAAATGCAGCAAAAGTTAAGTAGTCCGCAGGCGTTCGTTAGTAGCCGTTTTCAAGATCAATTGCAGAGTGAACCTGCGAAGGAGACGAAGGTTACTCCGCAAACGGCAAAAGTAGAAGATATGAGTCAGCCGGTACAATCTACGAAAATAGAAACGGTTGTTAATAAACCGGAAGAATCTATTAATAAAGTAGAGGAAGCGAATAAGCCTGAGGAAAAAGCTGAAACGAAGAAAGTAGATGAAGTGCAAGTTGCACAAAAAGAGTTTGAGCGACGTTTCTCAGAAATGAAAAATGAGCCTGCTGATACGTGGGGATTAACGAATAAATATAATATTCAGAAAATACGTTCTTCAAATGAAGGTAAGTATGAGGATATTATTGATCGCGTAAGTAGTACATATGGAATTCCGAAAACGTTAATTCAAAAAATGATTGAAGTAGAGTCTAATTTTAATCCAAAAACGGTGTCACATGCAGGGGCGATGGGGCTGATGCAGCTTATGCCAGCGAATGTGAAAGAGATGGGTATAAAAAATCCATTTTCACCAGCTGAAAGTATTGAGGGCGGTGTGAAAGAGTTAAGCGGTTATTTAAAGAAAAATAACGGTGATCTCGTATTGGCGCTTGCTTCTTATAATGCTGGTCCTGGTAATGTGAGAAAGTACGGAGGCGTACCACCATTTAAAGAAACGCAAGGATATATTAAAAAAATATTAAATATCGACGTTTCGAAATAGAAAATTTCATTATATAAATAGAGAACATGAAATTTTTGTGAACATGATATGGGAGTTGGCTAGATTTGAAATTACAAGATGATATTCCGTTAACAATTTATTTTGAAATCGGAAATACGAAAAAGAAAATTGAAGATCTGCTTCATATTACGAAAGGTACATTGTATCGTCTTGAAAATTCAACGAAAAATACGGTGCGTCTTATGCTTGAGAATGAAGAGATTGGAACCGGAAAGATTTTGACGAAGAATGGGAAAATGTATGTCGAAATCGTTGAATTGAAAAGGTAGGGAAGGGGATTGTCATGAGTGGCGAAAAATTAAGCCAAGAGCAAATTGATGCCCTGCTGAAGGCGGTAAATGAAGGCGAGGAAATGCCGGCTTTCGCACAAGAAGCAGGGAAGCAAGATAAATTTCAAGAGTATGATTTTAATAGACCAGAGAAGTTTGGTGTTGAACATTTACGTAGTTTGCAGGCGATTGCGTCTACATTTGGAAAGCAGACGTCACAGACGTTGTCAGCGCGTATGCGTATTCCAATTGAACTCGAGCCTTCTACTGTTGAGCAAGTTCCATTTACGAGTGAGTATGTGGAGAAAATGCCGAAAGATTATTATTTATATTGCGTGATAGATCTCGGTTTACCAGAGCTTGGAGAAATTGTTATTGAGATTGATTTAGCATTTGTTATTTATATTCATGAATGTTGGCTTGGCGGAGATAGTAAGCGTAACTTTACGATGCGCAGACCGCTAACGGCGTTTGAATTTTTAACGCTTGATAATATATTCTTGCTTCTTTGTAAAAATTTAGAGCAATCATTTGAAAGCGTTGTTGCGATTGAACCGAAGTTTGTAACGACGGAGACAGATCCGAATGCGCTGAAGATTACGACGGCGAGCGATATTATTTCATTATTGAACGTAAATATGAAAACAGAGTTTTGGAATACGACAGTTCGTATCGGTATTCCGTTCTTATCTGTTGAAGAAATTATGGATAAGTTAACGTCTGAAAATATTGTCGAACATTCTTCGGATAAGCGTAAAAAGTATACGTCTGAAGTAGAAGTGAAAGTAAATCAAGTGTACAAGCCTGTTCACGTTGCGGTTGGTGAGCAGAAGATGACAATGGGCGAGATTGAGCAAATTGAAGAAGGCGATATTATTCCGCTTCATACGAAAGTTTCAGACCAACTACGTGGTTATGTAGATGGAAAGCATAAATTTAATTGTTTTATCGGGAAAGATGGAACGCGTAAGGCGCTCCTATTTAAAAGTTTTATAGAGTAGGAGGATCCATATGAAGCATGAAGTATCTCCTGTGTCATTAATGGGATTAGAAGAATTTGCAGGGAAACGAAATGAAGCGGGGAAGGCACATATTGATACCGTTTCAGATATTTCGATTGAACTTGGAGTAAAGCTTGGGAAGTCATCTATTACGCTTGGTGATGTGAAGCAGTTAAAAGTTGGCGATGTTCTTGAAGTAGAGAAAAATTTAGGACATAAAGTAGATGTATATTTAAGTGATATGAAAGTCGGTATTGGTGAGGCAATAGTAATGGACGAGAAGTTTGGTATTATTATTTCTGAAATTGAAGCTGATAAGAAACATGCAGCGCTTATGAAGGCGCAAAATCAAATGCAGGATAAAGAGTAGAGGAGGAGTCATATGTCGTATATGACGACCTTATTTCAAGTCGTTTTACTGTTTGGTGCGCTCGGCTATGGTGCATATTATATGACGAAAAAGACGCGCAAACAGCAGTTTTTTAAGCAAGGTGAAAATGGACACATTCAAGTGAAAGACGGTGTTTATTTAAATCATCAAACGAGTGCCTTTTTATTTGAAGTGGACGGAAAGCAAGTGTTCACTGTTATTAGTAATAACGGTGTACAATCTGTGCAGTTAACAGGAACAGGAAATCAGTTTCAACAAGCGCTAGAAGACGCGGTGAAGAGTGAAACGAAAAAAGTAGAGGATCCATCATGAGAATAAAGAAACAGTTATCGTTATTTGCCGTTATTTTCGTATTTTCTATTATTTTTTCATTTGTTTTTGTAAATCCAGCGTATGCAGCCCCGAACGGCTTTATTAATTTCGAAAATGGAAAAGAGTTTACGAGTAATTCAAGTGTACAACTATTCGCGCTCGTTACCCTTCTATCATTATCTTCTTCTATCGTTCTTTTATTTACGCATTTTACTTATTTTATGATTGTTCTTGGGATTACTCGTCAAGGGCTTGGGGTTATGAATTTACCACCGAACCAAGTGCTTGTTGGACTCGCATTATTTTTATCGCTGTTTACAATGCAGCCAGTACTTGGTCAATTAAAGAGTGATGTGTGGGACCCGATGACGAAAGAAAAAATAACAGTAAGTCAAGCTGCGGAGACGACAGCTCCGATTATGAAAGATTATATGTCGAAGCATACGTATAAGCATGATTTGAAAATGATGCTGAAAGTGCGTGGAGAAGAGTTGCCGAAAGATTTAAAGGATCTTTCATTGTTTACGCTTGTGCCATCCTTTACGTTAACGCAAATTCAAAAAGGGTTACTTACAGGGATGTTCATTTATTTAGCGTTTGTCTTTATTGATTTAATTATTAGTACACTTTTAATGTACCTTGGGATGATGATGGTACCGCCGATGATTTTAAGTTTACCATTTAAAATACTCGTTTTCGTATATTTAGGTGGATATACAAAAATCGTCGATATTATGTTTAAGACGGTCGCCTGAAGCGTTTGATGCTATGTGATAGGAGTCATATAAATGAATACGTCACCAATTATAGATATTTTCCAAACCTTTTTTTATAAAGGGGTTATGATTTTAATGCCGATTGCCGTTGTAAGTATGATTGTCGTTATTATTATCGCGGTTATTATGGCGATGATGCAAATTCAAGAGCAAACGCTGACGTTTTTACCGAAAATGGCGAGTATTGTGCTCGTTATTATCATTTTAGGTCCGTGGATGTTTCAAGAGTTAACGATGCTTATTTTAGATTTATTTGATAAAATCCCATCGCTATTGCGTTCGTACTAAGATAGGTGAACTGAAATGAATATGGAATTATGGGCGGCGACGTTTTTTGCGTTTTGTCGCATTACTTCATTTTTATATTTTCTACCGTTTTTCTCAGGTCGATCAATTCCGGCGATGGCAAAGGTTACATTTGGACTCGCTCTTTCGATTACAGTGGCAGATCAAGTGGATGTCTCTCACATAAAGACAGTTTGGGATGTAGCAGCTTATGCAGGAACGCAAATTGTAATTGGATTATCACTTTCAAAAATTGTAGAGATGCTGTGGAACATTCCGAAAATGGCAGGGCATATTTTAGACTTTGATATCGGTTTATCACAGGCGAGTTTATTTGATGTAAATGCAGGGTCACAGTCCACTTTGCTATCAACAATTTTTGATATATTTTTTCTTATTATTTTTATTTCACTGGGCGGCATTAACTATTTCGTTGCTACGATTTTAAAGTCGTTTCAATATACAGAGGCGATTTCAAAATTGTTGACGACTAGTTTTTTAGATAGTCTACTTGCAACGTTATTATTTGCAATTACATCAGCGGTTGAAATTGCTTTGCCACTTATGGGCAGTCTATTCATTATTAATTTCGTCCTTATTTTAATTGCAAAAAATGCACCGCAATTAAACGTTTTTATGAATGCGTACGTAATTAAAATAACGTGTGGTATTTTGTTTATTGCGATGAGTGTACCGATGCTCGGTTATGTGTTTAAAAATATGACAGACGTATTACTGGAAGAGTATACGAAACTATTTAACTTTTTCTTAACGAAGTAGGGGGACGCGCATGGCAAAGGATAATAAAACAGAAAAGGCCACCCCGCAGAAGCGTAAAAAATCGCGTGAAGAAGGGAATATCGCCCGGAGTAAAGATTTAAATAATTTATTTTCCATTCTTGTATTAGCAGTTGTCGTTTACTTTTTCGGAGATTGGCTCGGCTATGAGATTGCACATTCCGTAGCGGTACTGTTTGATCAAATTGGAAAAAATACAGATTCGACCGAGTATTTTTATTTAATGGGTATATTACTTCTGAAAGTATCGGCTCCTATATTAATACTTGTATATGCTTTTCATTTGTTCAATTATATGATTCAAGTTGGTTTCTTATTTTCTTCTAAAGTACTTAAGCCGAAAGCATCACGTATTAATCCGAAAAACTATTTTACGAGATTGTTTAGTCGTAAAAGTTTAGTAGATATTTTGAAATCACTGTTTTATATGGGATTAATCGGTTACGTTTCGTACGTTCTCTTTAAAAAGAATTTAGAGAAGATTGTTAGTATGATTGGATTTAACTGGACAGCGTCACTTACTGAAATTATTAGCCAAATTAAATTTATCTTTCTAGCCATTTTAATTATTTTAATCATTCTTTCTATTATTGATTTCATTTATCAAAAATGGGAGTACGAACAAGATATTAAGATGAAAAAAGAAGAAGTGAAACAAGAGCATAAAGATAATGAAGGTGACCCGCAAGTAAAGGGGAAACGAAAAAACTTTATGCATGCCATCTTGCAAGGGACAATCGCGAAGAAGATGGATGGTGCAACGTTTATTGTGAACAACCCGACGCATATTTCAGTTGTGCTTCGTTACAATAAACAAGTTGATGCGGCGCCTATTGTCGTTGCAAAAGGGGAAGATGAGCTCGCATTATATATACGAACGCTTGCCCGTGAACAAGAAATACCAATGGTGGAAAACCGTCCGCTCGCTCGTTCTTTATATTATCAAGTCGAGGAAGATGAGACGATTCCAGAAGATTTATATGTAGCTGTAATTGAAGTTATGCGCTATTTAATTCAAACGAAAGAACTTGAAGTATAATAGCGCGTTTGGAGGGGATCTCTTTGTTTAAGATGGATTCTGCAAGAACCTATTTTTCTATCTTTTTAGCAGCGTCATTCGTTGTGGCGCTCTTAATTCCACTTCCACCATTTATACTTGATATCGTTATCGTTTTTCTACTAAGTATGTCAGTGCTTATTTATATGCGAGCTACAAGTATTAACGAGTGGGATGAATTAAAGTCATTTCCGACGATGTTGTTATTAATCGGGATTTTCCGCGTATCGATTAACGTTTCGACGACGCGAGCGATTTTAACAGACGGAAATGCGGGTCATGTTATTGAAGAGTTCGGCCAGTTCGTAATTGGCGGGAACTTATTAATTGGTATCGTTATTTTTATAGTATTAATCATATTCCAGTTTATCGTTGCAAACGGTGCGTCTCGTACAGCTGAAGTAGCAGCTCGTTTTACACTTGATTCTTTACCAGGGAAACAAATGTCTATCGATGCTGACTTGAATCAGCGTCTTATTACAGAAAAAGATGCACAGGCGAAACGAAAAAAATTAAATATGGAAACAGAGTTTTACGGAGCGATGGATGGTGCCGGAAAGTTCATTAAAGGGGACGTTATTTTCGGGATTGTCATTTTATTCGTAAACATTATTTTCGGTTTAATTGTCGGTATGATGCAGCAAGGAATGAGCTTTGCAGATGCGGCTATTCACTATACACAGTTAACTGTCGGTGACGGAATTGTAAACCAAATCGGTTCGTTAATGCTTGCGATTTCAACAGGTATTATCGTAACGCGTGTATTTGACGGTTCAGCAGATACAGTAACTGAAGGAATCTTTAAAGAGTTATTAGCGCATGAAGTTGTTGTATATGCGCTTGGTGGTTTATTTATCGCAATGGGTGTTTTTACCCCGCTACCATTTCTACCATTTGCTCTCGTTGGTGGAACAATTATCTTCTTAGGAATTCGCAATAAAAAGCGAATAAAGAAAGAAAAAGAAGACGAGCTTCAAAAAGAATTAGAAATGATTCAAGGCGAGGATGAGCAATTACAGCAAGTGGAAGATTCATTCGGAGTCTTTACAGATAAATATCCAATTATTGTAGAGCTCGGTTTAGATTTAGCGGCGCTTGTAAAGCAGAAGATTAACGGGGAAACAGCTCGAGATAAAGTTGTTCTTATGAGGAAGTCAATTATTACCGACCTTGGAATTAACGTTCCGGGAATTAACTTTAAAGATAATACGAGCTTTAGACCACGCGGACGTTACATTATTCGTATTAAAGGTGCGAAGGCGGCTGAAGGTGTTTTAAAGTCAGGTTATTTATTAGCACTGAAAACACCGAATGTAATGGCTGATTTAGATGCAGAGCCGGCGAAAGATCCAATTTTTGGTGAAGATGGATATTGGATTTTGGAGCATATGGTACAAGATGCACAAATGAAAGGCTATCAAGTGTTAGAGCCGCTTAGCATATTAATTACGCATTTAGATGTTGTCGTTAGACGTAATCTTCATGAGTTAATTCAGCGTCAACATGTGAAAGACTTGATTAACTCGCTTGAAACTGATAATGGCGTTTTATTAGAAGAAATTAAGAAGAAAGAAATCGATTTATCACTCGTGCAAAATGTTATTAAACAACTTCTGAAAGAAGGAATTTCAATTCGTGATTTACCAACAATTATTGAAGGTATTATTGACGGGAAAGAAATTTATCAAAACCACGTTGATGGTGTAACGGCATTTGTTCGTGAATGTATTTCAAAAGTTATTTGTGAGAGTGCGAAAAATCCTGATGGAAAAATTTATGCGGCACTCTTCGCTGACTCGCTTGAGTTAGATGCGGATGTTGTTAATAATTCATACCAAGGTTATTTATTAAACTGGGATTTAGATTTAGAAACGCGAGTAGTAGAGCAAGTACAGCGCGTTTTCAAACAAGCTCGTTTAATGGGAAGAGAGCCAGTATTATTAACACGCAGAAAAGATTTCAGGTTTGCGATTGTGAGACTTCTTGAACGTTATCAAATAGAAGCGAAAGTATTATGTATTAGTGAATTAGCACCAGAAATTGTTGTAGATCAAATTGCTTATATTGAATAGTAGGGGGTGAAGTAATGGAAAGTACAGAAAAAAAAGAAGCGTTAATGCGAATAAAAGCAGCTTCGAAAAATGAATTGTATCGAAAGTTATTTGACCAATATGGTACAGATTATTACTACGTTGTCGATGAAAGTGTAAAACGAAACATCCCGTTTTTTTGGAAGAAGAATTATGAGATGTTAGTCGCTTTTCCTGAAGATAAACAGGAAGAAAGTAACGAAGGCGTAACTCAATTTCATGAACAATTAATGGATGTTGTAAATGAACCTTCAGAAGAAATTGTGAAGGCAAATGGAATTCAATCGGTACTGCACAATTTAGAAAACGTAACGACTTCTATGTCGTACGCAGCGATGCAAACAGGAAATAGTGAAGAATGGGCAAGAAAAAAAGAGAAACTATTACAACTGTTTGAAAAGGGTATTGTCGTTGTGAAACATACAGAAGAGACGAAAGTAGCTAAAAAACAGCCTGTTGTGAAACAAGCTATTTCTGTAAAGAAAGAAGAAGTAGTTATAAAAAAAGAAAACCAGGAATCTGTACCATTTATTATTCAAAAAGTAATTCGGATGTTAGAACAAAACGATGTGGAACAATATTTCATTCATGCATATGCTGAAAAATTAAAAGTGAAGTTTGAGAATGCAACGATGATTACAGAAGAAGAAGTCATCGGATACATATTGGAAGATATGAGATCTCATTTTAATACTGAAAACGTATTTGAGAAAGAGGTACAAACAATTGCATTAATCGGTCCAACTGGCGTTGGAAAAACGACGACACTTGCGAAAATGGCATGGCAGTTTCACGGTAAGAAAAAAACGGTTGGTTTTATTACGACAGATCACTCTCGCATCGGGACAGTACAGCAACTGCAAGATTACGTAAAAACAATTGGAGCAGAAGTTATCGCTGTGCGAGATGAACCCGCAATGGCAAGGGCACTTACTTATTTTAAAGAAGAAGCTCGCGTCGATTATATTTTAATAGATACAGCCGGTAAAAATTATCGTACGTCAGATACAGTTGAAGAAATGATTGAGACGATGGGGCAAGTAGAGCCAGATTATATTTGTTTAACGTTATCTGCTTCTATGAAAAGTAAAGATATGATTGAAATCATTACGAATTTTAAAGATATTCATATTGATGGAATCGTATTTACGAAATTTGATGAAACAGCGAGTAGTGGTGAATTGTTAAAAATTCCAGCAGTATCATCAGCACCAATTGTATTAATGACAGACGGACAAGACGTGAAGCAACATATACATATCGCTACAGCTGAACATTTAGCAAAACAAATGTTACAAACATCGTAAGAAAAGAGGTGAAGAATAAGGCGCTTGCCTTATTCAAACAAGTATGAACGGTCTTTATATAGGTTCTATGGGTATGATGAATTACATGCAGCATATTAATGTTCATTCGAATAACGTTGCAAATGCCCAAACGACAGGATTTAAAGCAGAAAATATGACTTCTAAAGTATTTGATGTGCAAGACACATACCGCCGCGGAGACGGAGCTACGACAAATATCGGTTCGGTCGATTACGCTGTCGTACCAGCTGCGACGCATGTGAACTTAGTACAAGGAAATATACAAATGACAAATAGTGCTACAGATTTCTTTTTAGATGACGGTGCGGCCGGAACATCATCATTTTTCGTTACATCTAAAAATGATGAAACATTTTTAACGAGAGACGGTAGTTTTACATTAAATAGTGATCGTTATTTACAAACAGCATCTGGTGCTTTCGTAATGGGTGAGAATAATGAACGTATTCGTATTCCAGAAGGAGCAAAGGTAGCTGTACAAGCAGACGGTACATTATACGATGAAGTAACACAAAATAATATTGGCCGCTTGCAAACGAAAACAGTAGATGCAGAAACGAATGCTCGCCTTGTGCAACGAGAAAATAAAAGTTTTACACTAGCAGAAGGTAACCTCGCTGATTTACCGAACGGAACAGGAATAGTAAAAAATCATATGCTAGAAAATTCAAATGTGGATATGACGAAAGAAATGGCTGACCTTATGTCGAGTCAAAAAATGATTCAAGCATCGCAACGTATTATGACTTCATTTGATAAAATTTATGAAAAAGAAGCAAATGAAATATTGAGATAAAGGACTCCTATTAGCGGGAGTCTTTTTTGTTATTGCATTTATTTCCGTAACACCATAAAATGATATTGATAATCATTATCATTTTATGTGTTGTAAAAAATACAAGATGTGAGGGTCGTATCATTTGTTTAACTAGGTAAATTAAAAATAAGGGGAAGGTGTGTACATATGTCTACAAAAAAACAGCTTTGCATTGGACTATGCTTGATTTCTAGAAAGAAAGAACAAGAGAGTATGTTTAACTCAGGGATAGATGAACAAGTAGAGTTGGCACTACAGGCAGAAAAGGCTAAGTTAGATTTTGTTTTTAAAGCAGATTATTTAGTGGCGCACCCAGATTTAATTGCTCGTAATAAGGGGAATGTCATTTTAGATCCGACGTTACTGTTTACGGCTATTGCTTATGCAACAGAAAAAATTGGAGTCGTTACGACTGCTTCAACTTCGTTTTATCCACCATATATACTAGCGAGGCAACTACAATCTTTAAATTGGATTAGTAACGGCCGAGTAGGATGGAACATTGTCACATCAATTGATGGTGCTGAAAACTTTGGAGAGGAAGGAATGCCACCATCTGAGGAACGATACGCGAAAGCGGCAGAATGTACAGCGTTAGTAAGAAAACTTTGGGGAAGTCACCCTAATAAAGTTTTGAAAGTAGATAATCCTGATGTTATTAGAGAAATGGTCCAGCCAATTGAACATCGAGGTAAATATTTTGAGGTGAAAGGTCCACTTAATATTCCGCAGCATATTTCAGGGGAAATGCCATTATTTCAAGCTGGTGCTTCAGAGTCAGGACGGAATTTTGCTGCTTCTGTTGCGGATGCAATTTTTGCTGCAACGCCAGATGTAGAGTCAGGAATGGAACTGCGTCAAGATTTAAGAAGAAGAGCAGAAAAGCATGGCCGAAAGCAAGATGATATACGTGTATTGCCTGGTTTATATTTCTTTATTGGTGATTCATATGAAGAAGCACTAGAAATGCACAGGCAAGCTCATCAACATCTTACAAAAGAGAAGAGGTACGCTTTACTCGAAATGGTTCTCGGATTAGACGTTAGAGGGATGCCATTAGAAAGTAAGGTTACTGAACATATGCTACCAAGTAGAAATCAAGCTGTACGTAGTAAAACACATGCCGAATTATTACGGAATTTCATCATAAAAAATGAACCGACTGTTGAGCAAATACTAGAACGACCAGAAGTTGTTGGTTCTGCTCATTGGGTCGCTATTGGCACACCACAAGACGTTTTCAAACAAATTATGGAAAGGTTTGAAGCAGGAGCACTAGATGGATTTATTGCAATTCCAGGCGGTCCTCCAAAATCATTGGATTTATTCTTTAGTGAAGTCATTCCTTTATTCGTGAGAGCAGGTGTATTTAGAGAAGAGTATACAGGTTCAACCTTACGTGAGCATTTGGAGGGTAATATATCAAATGCTCTACAGTTGAAATAATTCATTATGAACAAAAAGCCTTTCAAAAGAAGGCTTTTTATTTCGGATAAAAATTCGGAATTATCAGTTGACTTGTAGAGGCTTCTTTTTTATATTAGTAGGTATAGCAATAACTACTAATGGAAAGTGAAATCGTAGTTTTGAAATTAGAGCTATATAAATTGTGAGGGGTTACCGATGGATGAAATAATAAAGGAGTTACAAAAGTTAGGTTTTTCCCAGTACGAATGTAAAGCGTATATTGGACTATTAAAACATTATCCAGTAACAGGTTATGAAGTTAGTAAACAAACAGGCGTACCTCGTTCGATGATTTATGAAGTACTTGGCAAGTTGATGGATAAAGGAGCGGTGCATATCGTTCCTTCTGAACCAGTGAAATATGTACCAGTGCCAGCTACGGAATTAATAGATCGAATGCGAAAAGATTTTGAAAAGTCCTTTGAATTTCTAGACCGAAAATTAAATTGTTTAGAACAAGAGCGACAAATTGATGTAATTTCGCATATTCGCTCAAATGATCGTGTTTTGAAAGAAATATGCAATATAATTAATAGAGCAAAAGAAGAGTTATGGATTTCTGTATGGGAAGATCAAGTGCAAGAGATTGAGTCATTCATTCATCAAAAGGAAGCGGAAGGCGTACATATTTTTTCAATTTTATTTGGTGCTCCAGAAACAAAAATAGGAGCGACATTTCACCATAATTATATGACACCTCACGTCGTTGAAAAGAGAATGGGTGGTCATTTAACTGTTATCGCGCGTGATGGGGAAGAAGTATTAATTGCTAACTTTTCAAATGATAGCACTTCATGGGCCGTTACAACGTACGATCCAGCTTTAGTTCTCGTCGCTACAGAATATGTTCGGCACGACATTATGGTGGAAGAGATTACGAAGGAGTTTGGAGCTGATAAATTAGATACATTATGGCGTGAAAACATAGATTTAGTTCATGTCGTAACAGGAAAACGTACTATAGAAGAAATGGAGGGAGATAATGGTGAATAAAGCTCAAGCACATATGACACTGCAGAGCGATGATTCATTTCAGCAAGGTGTAAAGGATTGTTTACCAACTGTATTTGGATATTTGAGCATCGGTATAGCGGCTGGTGTTATTGCGAAAACAGCAGGTTTCTCGATCATAGAAATTGCTTTTATGTCCACATTAATTTACGCAGGTTCTGCTCAGTTTATATTAGCGGGTATGTATGCAGCGGGTGCCCCAGCCTCAGCAATTATTTTTACTGTGTTCTTTGTTAATTTACGTCACTTATTAATGAGTGCTGCACTCGCACCTTACTTCACCAAGATACCTCTTTTTAAAAATTTAATAATTGGTTCGCAAATTACAGATGAAACTTTCGGCGTTGCAGTGCAACAAGCAGCACAAAAAGGCCATTTAGGCGAGAAATGGATGATGGGACTTAATGTAACAGCATATTTAAATTGGATTTTAGCTACAGTTCTCGGAGGGCTTTTTGGAGAGTGGATACCAGATCCTCATACGTACGGAATGGATTATGCGTTACCAGCGATGTTTATCGGATTATTTGTACTTCAGCTAATAAGTAGTAAACCGAAACTAGCCATTCATCTAAGTGTTGCAATTGTAGCGATTATTATCGCATACGTTTCACACTTATTTATGCCAGATAGTATAGCAGTTATTATCGCAACACTTTTAGCTGCGACAATCGGGGTGGTGATTGAAAAATGGAAGTAAGATTGGACGTATTATTCCTTTTACTAGCAGCCGGAGCTGTCACACTCGTACCACGTATTTTACCTCTTCTCGTATTTAGTAAACTACAAATTCCAGACTGGGGTTTAAAATGGTTAAATTACATACCAATTGCGATATTAGCAGCACTTTTAGCACAAGTATTATTTATGCATGAGACAGTGCAGTGGGATTATATCATTGCGGCAATTCCTACATTTTTCGTAGCGATATATACTCGTAGTTTATTAGGAACAGTATTAACAGGAGTCATTGTAATTATTTTGTTACGTTTATTTTTCTAAAAAGGATTCAGCTCATATAATAGCGAAAGGTGTAATAACATGAAATATATAGGGGTGGTGTTATGATACTTTTAACGATAGGAGCAATATTGTTAACGTTGTTTATTTTTTTTATTATCGGCTTTATTACGTTTATGATGTTTGTGGATAAGGCGACACCTCAAATTTATTATACACCTTGTGAAACTATGACAATAAAATCTAAAGGTAAAAATAGAAGGAAGAAAAGTTGATGTTGGGCTTTTCTTCCTTTTATTTTTACATTCCTGAAAGAACTAACAACAATACTCCAAATAGAAAACTAATAAAGTGAAACTTTAATCAGTGGGGGGGTTGGTTCATCCCCCACTGATTATTAGCCTTCACCAATCGGGCGTTTACGGGCAGTTAATCTCTCACCTAACTTCTTTGCTTCAGCCGAATTTTGAGGTGGGAGTCTTACTGCCCGGCAAATAGCGGGATAGAAGAAAGGAAACCAATAGATATGGAAAAAACACGATTGTTTTTCCATTCGCGTGTGAAAACGATTAAACCTAAAACGCAAAGGAAAAACCAAATGAATAGGAATATAAATTGACTAACTTTCTCAGGTAGTAATGAATAAAAATTTGCTAAATATAATATCCAATTCGCAAAGAATAGTGTGCATACGATGAATGATTGTAAGTGTGGTCGGTTTAGAAAAGTTCCTTTTTAACCGTCATAAAAATGAGAGCTAATGCTGAAATGAAGGGAATTATTATGAATATGAGTAATAGTAATGTAGCACATGTAGGTTTAATGTGAACATAGTCACGTATACGGGAACCATAACATCCAATGATAAAGTCTATTCTAGGATTGTTACTACAGAGCCAAGCAATTGTCGCTCCAACGCTAAAACCGATAAGTCCAATGTGTGTGTAACTACTGGAAAGGCTAGTAATGAGTTCTTCAATTTGCTCTTTTCCATCATCAAATCCAATTTGATTCATAAAATACTGATATGCTTTTTCTTCATCACTATAATGAAATGCATTTTGTAATTGTAGAAGGTTAGGACAAAATACATCTATATGAGATGTAGTGAAGTGGTCTATAACATGATGCATATGATCATTCACACCGTATATTTCATGAACAACAACGAGAGCTAGTTTTTTCTTCATAGTTACAATGTACCTCTATGAAACTTATATTCTTTCTCAACAAGGCAGATGCGCAGGTGGAAATTTTCATACCATTGCTCACGGCCTCTTTTTTTCGCTTCTTTATGTAAGGCGTTCCTTTTCCAATTTTCAATTGCTTCAAGTGACTCCCAATAAGAAATTGTAATTCCGAGTCCCGAATTATCACGTGCACTTTCGACACCTAAAAATCCAGGTTGCTGTTTCGCAAGGTCTTCCATTTTTTCAGCAACGGTACTATAGTCTGTTGTATCATTGGATAGATTTGAAGTGAATATAACTGCATAATAATGATTCGTTTTTTGTGGAGCATTTCCCATGTAAATTCCCCCTTTAATAAGTATTTTAGCACGTAATAAAAAGAAAAGAAGCATGGGGCTTCTTTTCTTTTTAGGCTGTAAATTTTAATCCAGCATACTTGCGCTGTCTTCTTTTGAATATTACGTTCCCACATTATTACTTGTATAATTTGGTCAATTGTAAGTAGTTTTTCGAAATCGGACAATGGCACTTCTTTCCGTAATATAGAACATCATAAATGAGAGAAAAGGTATGAAGTTTCTATTTTATATTCAGAATTTAATGATTAATAAATACTGCAAATCTAAAAATCTCTATATAAAAATGTATAAATTAGTAATTTATCACATATTTTGTTAACAAATAGCAAGATTTATATTAGAATAATACATATAAAGTATATTTGAATAATATACTAAAAAACTGTAATTAAGGAGGTGAACTCTTTGCACAATAGGATGAAAGGAAATAGAAAAATATTAAATACATTTGTAGTTGTTATGAGTTTATTTTTACTATTATCGCAGTTACAGTTTTTGAGTCCAATTGATGAGGTAAAGGCAGAAATAACAGAGGAAGAAGGTTTTGATACGCCAACTTATCAATCTATTCATAAAGGTGATATGTATTCTACCGGTAATGTGAATTTAGGTATTAAAGCCACTGAAGCTCAGAAGAAAACGGCATTGTATTCGGATATAACATATATTTATGGGACAACACCGAATGGTTATACACGGGAACTAATTGATGTGGATGATGACCCAACGACTACAAATTCATCTAAGGCATATATTCCTGTTCCGGAGGATGCTGAAATTGAGTGGGCTGGATTATATTGGAGTTCAACACGTTACGAATTAACACAACAGCAGTATGTAGCACCAGTTAAGTTGACCACTCCTGTAGGGAAGAGCTTTCAAGTATCACCAAGTAATACGTATTCCGGAGGTGGTTTACTGTATGGTTTCGGTATTGATGGTACTTATTTTTCTAACTATGCAGATGTTACAGAGCTTTTAAATTCTTCTAATTCAAAAGGAGGAAGCTATACTGTAGCAAATATACCTTATCCGAATACAAAGCTTGCATATAATTCTGGATACTATTCTTTTGCTGGATGGTACATGTTAGTTATCACAAAGGATAAGTCAAAAACAAGAAAAGCGTTTACTGTGTATGATGGTGGATTAAAAAGAGCAACTGGTTCTGGTGAAAAAGAATTCACAGTGAAAAATTTTGTCGCTTCAAAAGCTGGGGATCTAGATCCGAAAGTTTCTGTTTTCGCTGTTCAAGGAGATAGATATTGGCAAGGTGATAAACTGTTTGTGCATACAGATAATGCATGGAAAGAAGTTACGGATAAATTAAATCCAACTGGTAATATATTCAATTCGACTATTTCTGAATATGAGGAGCATATGCGAGATAAGTATCCAGGTACTTTTGCTCCAGATTATAAAAATAATTTAGGAATTGATGCAGATTTAATTAGGCTACCAGCAGGATATATTAAACCAGAACAAAAAGAAATACGATTAAAAGCTGCTACATCTGGTGATGATTATGTATTAAATACACTAGCTTTTGCAGTAAATGCAACAGCGCCAGAGCTTGTCATTAATAAGGAAGTATTAAATCCGAAAGAAAAGTATGAATCCGATGATGAGGTTATATATCGTTTACATGTAAAAAATGTTGAGCCGAATTCAACTTCAATTGATACAAAAATTGAAGATGTTTTAGACCGTCGTTTACAGTTTATACCTGGATCAGTGAAGATTATTTCTGGCCCGAACGTGGGGGATCAAACAGAGTTAGTGATGGATGATCAAGTTGATTATGATGTAAAGACAAGAAAATTAACAATAAGAATTGGTGAAGGTGCTAATGCCACAAAAGGCGGAATTTATACTGATAAAACGCCTGAAACAATTGTTGAATTTAAAGCGAAATTAAAGGGAGAAAAAATAGAAAGTGAAATTCCTAATACGGCTGTTGTTCAAGGGATTGATGAGTTAACAGGGAGTCGTATTGAAGCGAATGATTCTAATAAAGTAATCGTGAAAGTCAAACCAGAACGAAACCGTGATATAGAGCAGAAAGGCAAATTGGCAGTAGAAAAATTAGCTAGAGATATAAATGGTGGAACTCTTAAAGTAGGAGAGAAACTAGAGTATACTGTTAAAGCTAAAAATACTGTGCAAAATTCTACCTTACAATCTGTGAAAATTACAGATAAACTTCCTGAAGGTGTAGAATATGTTCCGAATACGATCAAGATAGACGAAAAGGAACAAACGGATGTAGAAGATGATGATCAGGCACATATAAAAGATGGAACGATATTTGCTCATCTCGGTGACCTTAAAGGTGAAGAAGAGAAGGTTATTACGTTTGAAGTAGTTATAAAACAAGAAATGGCAAATAAGAAAATAAAAAATATAGCAGTTGTTGAATCTATTAGTGTACCAGATCAAGAGAAGCCAGAAGTCGAAACATTGGTTGATCGGTTGTATGGACAACTAGAATCAAAGAAAGAAGTAACTGGTGGGGTAGATGGAAAAGTACACGTAGATGATGAACTTGAATATAAAATTAAACTTCAAAATAAAGTTGAAAATGGACTCATAAAAGATGTTCGCATTGTTGATAAGCTTCCTAGCGGAGTGGAGTATATAGCAGGTAGTTTGAAAATGAACGGCAATTCATTGACAGATAATGTGGATGAAGATGCAGGATCATATGAGGACAATACAGTTAAAGTAAACTTTGGTGATGTACTTGATACAGAAGAAAGAATTGTAACTTTCAAGGTGAAAGTTACAAAGGAATCGCTAAAAACAAAAGAAATAGAAAATATAGCGATTGTGGAAGGGAAAACACCAGATGGTGAAGATTTACCACCAGAAAAGCCAACTGTAAAAACGAAAGTGGAAGCGAAGGAAGCAAAGATTATAAAGACAGTTTCTGATGCAGATGAAACAGGGGTAGAAAAGGCAACATTGCAAAGTGAGAATGAAGAGTTTACATGGCATGTAAACTATAATTTTGGAAATGACGTAGCAAATGTTGAAGAAATAATATTACAAGATGATTTAGAAGATATTTTAAAAGTAGTACAAGTAAGACTTGTAAATGCAGATGGTGAAGAGGTACAAGTTATACCAGAAATCGATGAGCAGTCGAAAAAGGTGAAAATCGAATTGCCGAAGCGAGAAGGTAGTTACGAGTATCTAGTTGATCAAGCATATACGATGCACATTAAATCAAAGTTGGATGTAAGTAAAGGTGTGGAAGCTTTAGAAGCTTATACTGCAAAGGGTGGTATACGAAATAAAGCGGAGTTACTATTTGATCAAAAGAAAATTGTATCGAATGAAGCATTTATCATACCACCATCTTTTGGGAAAATTGAGATTGAGAAAGTAGATGCGAAGGATGAAAATCTCAAATTAGAAGGTGCAGTATTTCAAGTGATAAATCAAGCTGGAACTGTAGAGTCTGAATTAACAACGAATAAAGATGGTATAGCGATTTCTAATGCATTATTAGTAGGGAAATATACGCTGAAAGAAGTACAAGCACCAAACGGATACATGCTTTTGAAAGAGCCAATTGAAATTAATGTGACGCAAGAAACAACTGCACAGAAAATAAAGATAGAAAATCATAAAAATGAATGGATTATCCCGGAAACGGGTGGTATAGGAACAATTATTTTTTATGTAATTGGTGGAATATTGATGTTCATTACATCTTTCTTCTTCTTTAGAAAAAGAAAGATTATGAAATAGATTAGTAGTTTGCAAAAATGGTATACACAATAGGGGAGTGGAATTTGATGAAAAAGATTTTTAGCACATTTCTAATATGTATTTTAGCTTTTTCGACATTAATGAATATGACGGTTAGTGCTGAATCAAAAAATATAGGTACTTTAACGATTCATAAGTATGAGCAAGGTAAGGATGCGAAGCCTGGTGTAGAGGGCAATGGCAAAGAAGGACAAAGCGTTCCAGAGGGGGCAAAGCCTTTAAAGGATGTAACATTTGAAATTAAACGTATTGCATCATTTGAACAAACTTCTGATGGAAAAGTAGTAACAGAAAATATTAATAAAGTAACGGATAGCGTTATTACAAAAATAACAGATACAAATGGAATGGCAGTCTTTAATAATCTTCCATTAGGACGTTATGAAGTAAAAGCTGTTAAAGGTCCAGACCATATTGAATTAGATAAGAGTACTTTTATTGTTGATATTCCAATGACAAGTGCAGATGGTAAAGATTTAAACTACGATGTTCATATTTATCCAAAGAATGAAACGAAACGTGGTTCAGTAGAATTAATAAAAAAAGGTGAAGAGGGCAGGGTGTTACCAGGTGCGGAATTCCATTTATTCAAAAAAAATGAAGATGGCACAAAAACGCAAGTAAAAACACCACATCCACTAGTATCAGGATCAGATGGTAAGATTCATGTGGAGTCATTAGAGTATGGAAACTATTATTTTATAGAGGAGAAGGCTCCAGAAGGTTATTTAACAAGTAAAGAAGAATATCCTTTTTCTATTAAAGAAACTGGTAAACTAGTTAAGTTAGAAAAAGATGTAAAAAACTATAAAGAGCCTACAATTGAAAAAACGATTAACGACAATTCGAAAAACGCGGGAATAAATCGTGAAACAGAGTATACGTATGATATTAAAACATTGCTTCCTGAGGATATTCAAACGTATCAAAATTATGTTGTAACCGATGTTTTAGATGATCGTTTAGAGGTTGTTGGAACACCAATTGTAATGATTGATGGTAAAAAAGTTGATGAGAGTATTGTAAATGTAATTGTTGCTGGACAAAAGGTTATTGCTTCAGTGGAAGATTTTTCGAAAGTAACAGGGAAAGAATTACACTTGCAAATTACTGCAAAAATTAAAGGGGATGTTCAATCTGGAGTGGAAATTCCGAACAAAGCAGTACTTGATTTTGTAAACAAAGATGATGTTTCATCAGAAAAAGATGGAAAACCATCAAACGAAGTAGTGGTTACACCAACAATGGGAAATATAAAAATCGAAAAAATTGATGGTAAGAATAAGTCTCTGAAATTAGAAGGTGCAAGATTCGAATTACGAGATAAAAAGGGAAATATTGTAGTAGTAAACAAAAAGAAAATGGATGATATCACTGATGCAGATGGTATTATTACATGGAATGAAATCCCGTACGGTGAATACCAAATTGTTGAAACAGAAGCACCAAAGTATATAGATGAAGATGGCGCAGTAGAGCAATATCAAAAATTAAGAGATCCGATTGAGATTAAGATTGATGAAAAACATCAAAAAATAGAGCTACAAGTAGAGAACAATAAAAGCGGCTGGATTATCCCACAAACAGGTGGTATAGGAACAGTTTTATTCACAGTAGTTGGTTTGTTATTAATGGTGACAGCGGCGTTTATTTTCTTTAGAAAGAAACCTGTGAAGAATTCTTAATTAATATTTTTATAATAATTGAGTTTGGAAAAGAGGAAAGGCATATTGCTTTCCTCTTTTCCACATTTTATCCGTAGCGAAAGAGGCTGTTATGAAAAAAAATATTATTTTTGGAAGTATATTTTTGCTAGGTTTAAGTATATTTTTATATCCGATTGCAAGTAATTGGTTTGCAACGAGAACGCACTATTCGGAAGTAAGTACGTACGATGAAGCAGTAAGTAATTTACAAAAAGAAGAAATTGAACGTAAGGAGAAAGAAGCACGGGAATATAATGAAAAAGTTCAAAGTACGATGCAAACATTTTCGGACCCATTTCATGAAAATAGTGATGAGAACAAAAGTTCGCATATAGATATGTTAAATATCGGTGATGTTATGGGATATGTAGAAATTCCAAAAATTGATGTGAATCTTCCGATTTATCAAGGGACGACTGAAGACGTACTAACCCGCGGAGTTGGACAACTGAACGAATCTTCATTACCAGTAGGGGGAGAAAATACGCATACAGTTTTAACGGGGCATCGTGGTTTACCTTCAGCACTAATGTTTACTCATTTAGATAAAGTTGAAAAGGACGATATATTTTATATTCATTCATTAGATAAAGTACTTGCCTATAAGGTAGATCAAATAAAAGTTGTATTACCAAATGAAACAGGAGATTTATTAGTTGTACAAAGAGAAGATTATGCAACATTAATTACGTGTACCCCTTATGGAGTGAACACGCACAGGTTACTAGTGAGAGGACACCGGGTTCCATATGATGCTGGAGCAAAAGAAATGATTACAAAACCTTTCATTTTAGAAGATTGGATGATCGTTTTTCCTATTGTTATTATTTGTATCGTCCTTCTAATGATTTATTTAAAAAAACGAAAATAGTATGTATTGAGTGGTGAGTGTGTGAGAAGGGGATTTATAAGTTTATTATTGTTCCTCGTAGGGCTTTCATTATTTATATACCCAACGGTTGCTAATTATATAAACAATTATGTATATAAAACAAGAGTAATAAGTTATGAGAAAATGGTTGCTAATTTAAAAGTAGAAGATGTTAATGAGAAATTTCGTAGGATGGAAGCATATAATAGCTTATTAGGTAGAACTACTTTTAAAATGAATGATCCATTTGTTCATGATATAAAAGTAAATAACAAACAGTTAGATTTTATAAATAAAGATGAAGTATTTGGTACAATTACAATTCCGAAAATAGATGAAGAGTTACCATTATACTTAGGAGCAAGTCAAGATAACTTGAGTAAAGGAGTCGGACAAATTGAAGGGACTTCTTTACCAATCGGTGGACAAGATACGCACGCTGTATTAGCAGGACATCGTGGATATCACGGCGCAATGATGTTTCGCCACCTGGATCGATTAGCTGATGGCGACACATTTTATGTCAGTGTACTAGGGAAACAACTTGTTTATAAAGTAATTGGGCGTGAGATAATTAATCCAAATCAAGTTGATAAATTGAGTGTAATAAAAGGACAAGATAGAGTTACATTACTTACATGTGAACCATATACATCTAGTAAATATCGATTGTTAGTATATGGAGAGCGAGTAGAAACAGACCAAAATGAAATTGAACGACAAAACAAAAGTATAGTAGAAGTTAGGAGTCATGAAACAAGAGATTCATTTGAGAAACTGGCTTTTGGCATAGTAGGTCTAATTGTAATTTGTATTGGGCTGTATGGTTTACTAAAAAGGAAAAACTAGTGATGAAATATATAATAAAAGAAAAATGCCACTTCAAAAAAAGAAGTGGCATTTTTTATATTTCCTCTAAGCTATTAACTGGAACAGTTAATTCGCGTTTTGGATTTGTTACTTCATATATGCGGGCGGTTTCGTTGCTTTCGTCAACGTGTTGAATCATAACAGGCATGCCTTGAAAACTGACATTGGCTTCTTCAGATGACTCGGAAAGCTCTTTTGCGCGTTGTATATTCATTTATATTCCTCCCATCATTATTATCTTTGCAAAAAAGGAGGAATAATATACCATTTCGAGACATTTTTAAAGTTTTTGTATTATTTGTAATGTTTCTTTAATAAATGAAGAGAAGATGGAATCAGGATAGTCATCTATCGCTTGAACTGCTTCTTTTGCTTCTTTCAGAGCAGATTTTTTATCTTGAAGTTCTATATAGCAAAGAGCACGATAAGATCCAGCTGTTAATAACCACGATTGATCAAGTGGATGACTCATATAATCCGGTATGATAGCACGCTCTAATACTTCTAAAGCTTCCTCGTAACGTTTTAAACCATACAAATATTTTCCTTTTTCAAGATAATACAATCCATCGTCTTGAAAAATTGGTTCATCTTTTAGTTTTTCTCGAAATTGTTCTAAATGTTCTAATGCGATTGTATATTCATTCGTAATTGTATTGTAGTAATAAGCTTTTAATATATCTATATTTGCAGCGGATAAAGTATCTTCTGTAAAAATGGCAAATTGCTCAGATTTTTTTATGTAATATAAATATCTTTCTTTATCCGCCGTAATGATTTTTTGATAAGATAAAATACGATAAAAATCATCTGTTTTATAATACACTTGATGTTTTTTGGAAAAGGCAAGTGCATCTAAGATGACTCTTTCACATTTTTCATAATTGCCATATGCGAGTAAAATAATTGCTTCTTTTAAGTATAACTGTATATGCGTAATAAGATCCATTTCTAAATTCTTCGTTTTATATTCATCACGAATAATGGTAATCATCTGTAAACATTCTTTATATTTTTTACGTTTGAAGAGCATATAGTAAAACAGTAGTTTCGTTTCAGTGCTTTCTCGATATAAAGTATATTTTTCAAATATAGAAATAGCGGTTTCGACGTAATATTCAATATTATAATCGTTCATAATAGCTGCTCCAGTTATGAACTGTTTATATATACGAGCCGTATTTAAAGTAGAAGGTAGCTCTTTTTGAACGATAGGTAGTAAAGTATCATATACTTCATCGCATTTATTTGTCTTTATTAGTTCCTCCATTTTTTGAATGAGTTCTACAATTTCTCCATCATCTTCTTCTAGTAAAAAACTCATTTCACATCCAAGTTTATTAGCGATATATTGTAATGCTTTCATGGAAGGTGTAGCTTTTCCATTTTCAATTTGACTTAGCATACTTTTTGTCAGTTCTGAACCTGCTAATTCAGTTTGAGTAAGCTTTTTTTCTTTTCGTAACGTTTTAATTTTCTCGCCGAGAGTAGCCATCATATGCTCCTTTATAATCAAAAAGTTAAATACAATTAAACTTTTTGTTGTGAAAATTGGAAAGTTGATTATATAATAAGTTTAACACAATTTAACTTTTAAGGGGAGAGAGTCATTATGGGAGATATAAGTATAGGACAACATGATACAAGGATGAAAGTTGCAACGAGAAATATTATTTTGATGATGATTGGAAAGATGACGTCTTTATTAGGGGCAGGTATTTATACATTCGCAATGGGGTTATACGTATTAAAGACAACTGGTTCAGGGATGGGGTTTGCTATTACGCTCGTTTGCGGATCACTACCAAGGATGATCTGTGGTCCGATTGCAGGTGCTGTAGCTGATCGTGTGAATCGAAAATGGCTTGTCATTGGCACGGATTTATTAAGTAGTTTAACGATGCTTATTATGTTTATTCTTGCTACTATATTTGGACCGTCACTTCTTGTTATCTATATTTCAGCGGCATTATTATCAATTTGTGCAAGTTTTTATTCTGTTGCATTAACTTCGTCTATTCCTAATTTAGTAGATGCGGGGCGTATTCAAAAAGCGAGTGCTTTAAATCAAACGGCAGCTTCTTTATCAAATATTTTAGGGCCGATTATTGGTGGCGTTGTATTTGGTTTCTTTTCAATTAAGTCGTTTTTTTTGTTAAATAGTGTTACGTTCTTTTTAGCGGTTATTTTGCAATTATTTATCGTATTTGATTTGTACAAAAAAGAAGTGGCTGAGAGTAAAGAGCGTTTCTTGACGAGTATAAAAGAAGGATTTTCATATGTAAAACGACAGCATGAAATATATGGTTTAATGAAAATAGCATTGTGGGTAAACTTTTTTGCGTGTGGGCTAACAGTAGCACTTCCATATATTATCGTCCATACATTGCATCTATCTTCAAAGCAACTCGGTACTGTAGAGGGAATGTTAGCAGTCGGGATGCTAATGGGTGCGATTGCTTTATCAGTGCGTAAAGAAGTGAATAATCCGTTTCGTTCTATTTATACTGGATTGTTTTTATTTGCGGGTTTAAGTTTATGTACAGTCTTCCCGTTGTTAGTTACCATTCCCAAAGTGGCAAGTTTTATTTACTATATTGCTTTTATGATGTTAACGGGTATTTCAATTATGATTGTAAATATTCCGATGCAAGTACATATGCAAAAAACGACAGATCCGAGCTATTTAGGGCGTGTGTTTGGCCTACTTGAAACAATTGCTACTGCAATCGCACCACTCGGTATGATTGTATATGGATTATTATTAGATATGTTGCCAACTAGCATTGTTATGATGACGATAGGCGGAGGTTTATTGTTAGTTGTATTAGTTGGAGTAAAGCAACATATGGCGAAAAAACAAGTAGATGTGTCGGCTTAAAAATAAGAAAGTAATAAGACTGGAAATAATAAAAATGACCATATTAGTATTTTAGTTTTTGAAACTATTTTTCATGTATGTTACAGTAAAGTGAGCAGGCAAAGAAAAGGAGAAAACATCATGAGAAAATTAAGTTTTGTAATGCTTTTTCTGTTAGTCGTAATGACTGGATGTAGTAATTATGACACGTATATTGAAACAGGTATGCAATCATTGAAAAATGAAAAATATAGTGATGCGATTATGTGGTTTGAAAAAGCGGAAAAAGAGAAATCAGGAAATGAAGCGAAGGCATATAAAGAAGTCGCTCAGTTACTAGATCGCGGTGCGACAGCATTAAAAGACGGTAAGTATTTAGAAACGAAAGATATTGCAAATGAAGTGTTACAAAAGAAAAAAGATGATGCACTTGAAAAAGCTGTGACATCAAATGCAGAGAATATGCTTCAAAAAGCAAAAGATGTGGAAGAGAAAGTAAATGAAAGAGTAGCGAAACGAAAAAAGGTAAATGAAGAAGGAATCGATAAATTAATTAAAGCTGTTGATAGTATAGATGATGTAAAAGAAAAAGAGAAAAAAGTTTCAGAAGCATTAGATAAGGCTGAAGAGGCACAAGCAAAAATTGAGGATAAGAAAAACAAATAGAGTTATAGTTTAAAAGGCTGTCGTGTATAACGACAGCCTTTTAATTTTTTTCTGCAAAAGAAGTAATGCTATGTAGTAAAAAAGAAATTATTTTAGAATTCCATCTGTCCTCATGATGAATGGTATAAATATTACGCTGAAATTCAAAATCAGGGATTGGTATATAGCATAGCTCATTTCGTTGTACTTCTTGCTCAATAGCAAGTTTTGAAATAAAGGCAACCCCATTACCATATTTTAAAATTTGTTTCATCGTTTCTAATGAATCTAGTTCAATTTCTGATTGGAATGTAATGTTATGTGCTAACGTCCATTGTGTAAGTAAATCTCTCGTTGTAGATGGGTTACGATGCAATAATATACGTTCTTTTTCGATATCTTGTAATGATACATTTGTTCTTTTAGAAAGATGATGTTCTTTGGAAAAGGCAAGAACAAGTGTATCAGGCATTACATTCATTTGTTTTAGAAGTGGTTCGTCAAACGGTGCCGCAGAAATTACCCCGAGATCAATTTCATGATTTTGTAGCATCGTTCGAATTTCAGGAGCTGTTTTTACTATGAGTGTTATTTTTATATTTGGAAATTCGCATTGAAATTGGTGAACAACTTCTGGTAAAAGATAAGTCGCTGGTACATAACTAGCACCAATTGTTATAGCGCCTTTATTAAAATCTTTAAACTCTTGTGTGACCCGCCTAGCTTCTTTCATAAGTGCATCTATTTTACAAGCATAATGATGCAATGCCTCACCAGCTTCTGTTAAGAAATACCTTCCGGAACGTAATTCAAATAAAGGCACACCAAGTTCCTCTTCTAAGCTTTTTATATGAAACGTAATAGTAGGTTGTTTAACGCCAAGTTTTTCTGCAACAATAGTAAGCTTTTTGTATTTCTTAATAAGCACTACAATTTCTAATTTTAAGAGATTCATGATAAGTTGGCCCCTTTTTCTTCTAACTATAGAAAAAATCTATAGAAATAAATAGTTTATTAGAGATTTTTTAATTTAATCTTTACAGTACATTAACATTCAGTATAAAACTTCCAGATAGAATGAAAGCAGGTTAAGAATGAGGGGAGAGAGGTGAAACGATGGATATTAAAATTCATGGATTAGAAAAGGCATTTGGGAAAACACAGGCGTTAAAGCCGTTACAGATTGTAATGAAAAAAGGGGAATTCACCACACTTTTAGGACCTTCAGGATGCGGGAAAACGACCTTACTTAGAATGATTGCAGGGCTTGAGGAACCGGATAAAGGTGAAATATATTTTGGAGATAAGTGCATGTATTCTTCTGCTAAAAAGATAAAAACATCTCCTCATGAGCGGAATATCGGCATGGTATTTCAAGATTTTGCTTTATGGCCGCATATGACTGTATTTGAAAATGTTGCATTTGGTTTAAGGGCTACAAAGCAAACGAATCAATTAAGAAAAAAGGTAGAAGATGCGATAAAGCGAGTTCGTTTGCAAGGTATGGAGAAAAGATATCCGCATGAACTCTCAGGTGGACAGCAGCAACGTGTCGCATTTGCTAGAGCAATTGTAACGAAACCTCATTTTATTTTGTTCGATGAACCGTTAAGTGCACTCGATGCAATTTTGCGAGAAGAAATGCGATTAGAACTTATGGACATCGTTCATTCAATTGGTTTAACGGCATTGTATGTAACACATGATCAAACAGAAGCTATGTCAATGTCAGACCAAATTATTGTCATGAAGCAGGGTGAAGTATTACAAAAAGGAACACCAGAAGACATTTATGTGAAACCGTCTCATGAATTTGTTGCAAAATTTGTTGGTAAGGCAAATTGGCTTGTAGAGGGGAAAAAAATGATTCGTCCAGAGCATGTGAGCTGGACAAAAAATGACTTATGCGAAATGTATACAGGTGAAGTTCAGCACGTTACATATGTAGGAGAACGTTATGAAGTGAAAGTAAACATGGGGACACTCGGTGTATGGACAGCTTATCACAATAGTAAGCTAAGCGTTGGTAAACCGGTATCGTTATATGTACCAAAAAAATGTATTCATCATATAGGGGGAGAATCGTATGAAGAAATTCAGTTCGCTTAAGTCTTTATTTGTATGTACTTTACTATTTTCTGCTGTAGTAACAGGTTGTAGCTCAAAGACAGGCAGTGTAGATGCAAAAAATAAAAACGCCAATGAAAAGAAAATTGTTGTATATAGTGCAGGACCAAAAGGATTAGCAGAAAAAATCCAAAAGGACTTTGAAAAGAAAACAGGGATAAAAGTAGAAATGTTTCAAGGAACAACAGGTAAGATTTTAGCAAGAATGGAGGCTGAAAAGAAAAATCCAGTCGTTGACGTTGTCGTACTTGCTTCTTTACCAGCGATGGAAGGATTAAAAAAAGATGGGCAAACGTTAGCTTATAAAGAAGCAAAACAAGCTGATAAGCTTCGTTCTGAATGGTCGGATGATAAAGGACATTATTTTGGATATAGTGCTTCAGCATTAGGAATTGTGTATAACACAAAAAATGTGAAGACAGCACCTGAAGATTGGAGCGATATAACGAAAGGAGAATGGAAAGGGAAAGTGAATCTTCCAGATCCAGCACTTTCAGGTTCAGCTTTAGACTTTGTAACAGGATATGTGAAAAAGAATGGACAAGATGGATGGAATTTATTTGAACAGCTTAAGAAAAATGAAGTTACAGTAGCTGGGGCAAACCAAGAAGCGTTAGACCCAGTTGTAACAGGTGCGAAAGATATGATAATCGCAGGTGTTGACTATATGACGTACAGTGCAAAAGCAAAGGGTGAACCGGTCGATATCGTATATCCAAAAAGCGGAACAGTCATTAGTCCACGTGCAGCAGGCATTATGAAGGATAGTAAAAATGTAGAAGGTGCAAAAGAGTTTATTGATTATTTATTATCAGATGATGTGCAAAAACAAGTTTCTAAAGCGTATTTGTTGCCAGGTAGAAAAGATATAAAAGCTGAAAATAGACCGAATGTAGAAGAGATTCCAGTATTAAATATTGATTGGAAAACAGTTGAGAAAGAACAAGATGAAATAGCAAAACAATTTAAGAAAGTATTTCAATAAGATGGTGATTACATGGTAAATCGATTCGTATCAGTAAGACAAGTTGGAATGACAGTAGCGTTGTTACTTGTGGCGATGTTAATCGTCATTCCGCTTTTTCTCATTTTATTTTCTAGTGTATATGAAAATAGCAGTTGGAATTTTTTAAAGCCTTTTGAAGTCATGCAGAGTGGTGGATTAGCTGGGATTTTTCTAAATTCGATGCTTCTAGGTGTACTCGTTGTAATAGGAGCTACAATATTTGCGTTTCCATTGGCGTTCATTATGAGCAAAACAGATGTAGGAAAGTATAGTAAGTTAGATATTGTTTTTATGATCCCATTTATGACCCCGCCCTATATCGGATCGATGGGCTGGATTTTGTTCATGCAACCTAACGGTTATTTTGAACAATTTTTTCCGGCTTTAAAGCCGATTTCATCATCGTTTTTTAGTTTAGGCGGTATGGTTTTAATTATGAGTCTGCATTTATTCCCATTCCTTTACTTCATGCTGAAAAACACGTTACTTCAGATTGGGAGTAGTAAAGAAGAAGCTGCAGCAGTTCATGGTGGAAGTTTTTTCTATCGTTTAAGAAAAATAATACTACCGTTATTGTTATCAAGTTATGTAATGGGTGCTTTACTCATTTTCGTAAAGACGATTGCTGAATTTGGAACACCAGCTACATTCGGACGTAGAATAGGATTCCATGTGTTAACATCTGAGATTCATAAATTTATCTCTAGTTGGCCGATTGATTTTGGCAGTGCCACAGCATTATCTTCTTTATTACTTAGTGCGTGTATGCTCATTTGGTATATGCAAAATGTATTGAATCGAAAGTATACATATGCAATGGTTAGTGGAAAAGGTGTGAAATCTAAAAGGTATACTTTGTCTATATTTGCGCGCGTTATAGCATGGGTTTATGTAATTGGTTTACTAATAGTAGCAATTGGAATCCCATACTTTTCTATACTTATTGCTTCTTTGTCGAAGTTAAGAGGCGGTGGCTTACATTTTAATAACTTTACAACAAGCCATTATGAAGCATTATTTACAATTGGTTCTCCGGGATTAGAAGCTTTATGGAACAGTTTTCTTTTTTCACTCGTAACGGCGATTGTTGCTGTAATTATTGGCGTGTTTTTGGCGCTTATGATTCGAAAGGGGAAAAAGTCCTCTGAAAAATGGCTTGATATGTGCGGCATGTTACCGAATATGGTACCAGGAATAGTGATGGTTGTAGGGCTTATTTTATTTTGGAATTCACCCTATATGCCTATGTCAATTTACAATACACCAGTCATGGTTATCGTAACGTATGTTGTTCTCTTTTTACCTTATACGGTGCAGTATGTAAAAGCATCGCTCGGACAAATTGATGATTCTCTTGTACAGGCAGGAAGTATTTTTTCCGGGAATTACATTTATATTTTTAGAAAAATAATATTGCCGCTTATTATTCCAGGAATTCTTGCTGGATGGGCGATGACATTTACGATTTCGATACGAGAGTTAGTAGCATCGCTTCTCGTACTACCTCCATCAGTAGAAACGTCAGCAACGTTTATTTTTGCTCAATTTGAACAAGGAGAAGTATCTATAGGAATGGCAATGGCTGTTGTTTCTGTTGGGCTTACAACAATGTGCTTATTACTTCTGCAACATATGGAGCAAAAACGAAAAGGGGTAGCATGATGAGGATGGAAGTATGGGGAGGAGCGGGAGAATACGGTCGTTCCTGCTATTTTGTAAAAAATAAAGAGACAAAAATAGTATTTGATTGTGGTATCAATCGATCATATGAGGATAGTTATCCCAAAATAGAAAGAGAAGTTGTTCCATTTTTGGATGCAGTATTTTTATCACATATTCATGAAGACCATACGATGGGTTTACCTTTATTGACGAAGTATGGATATAAGAAAAAAATTTGGACGACTCGTTATACGAAGGAGCAACTTCCAGCTTATTTTGAAAAATGGGGAAACTACAATCTTTCAAAAGGGTGGAATTTACCTTATAACGATCAAAATATTAAAGATTTAAATTATGTATGTATTGATGAGATTAGTAATCCAAATGAATGGATACAGATTACACCAACGTTGAGGTTTCAATGGGGGTATAGTGGGCATGTATTAGGAGCTGTTTGGTTTTTAGTGGATATGTGTAATACATACGTATTTTATTCTGGTGATTATTCAGCAGAATCTAATATACTACGAGCTAATTTACCTGAAAATTTGCGAAGCGATATAAAAATTGCAATTGTAGATGCCGCTTATCACACTGATGATGTTTCGCAAAATGAACGAGTGGACGAATTATGTGCAGAAATTGAACGAGTTGCGCACAATAAAGGAATAGCATTACTACCACTGCCTCCACTTGGTAGGGCGCAAGATATAGTATTGTATTTATATGAACGATATAAAGAGTTTCCGCTTATAGTAGATAAAGAAATTTTGGTTGGTTTTGAAGAAATGTTCATATATAAAGATTGGCTAAAAAATAATGAAAAACTTGAACGAGTTGTGGAGAGTTTAAAAAGAAACATAATAGTTATGGATAATGACATTTGTATGCAAAATAGTTACGGAATAGTTGTAATGAGTGATGCGAATATGCAAACGAAACGAGCACAGTTGTATTATGAACAGCTTCGGCATAAAGAACGAAATTCTATTATCTTTACTGGACATATTGCTAAAGGAAGTTTTGCAGAAAAGGTGATGAAAGAATGTGTAAGTAGAGAATGTAGGGTAGAGCGAGTTCCATATAAGGTTCATCAAAGTATAAGTGACGTTAAGGCGATGTTAAATACATTATTACCAGAACATACGGTGTTAGTACACGCACTGAAAGAGGATACGGATCGATTGCAGGAAAAGCTTAGCATAGCAGGATATGAAAATGTGTATTCACTTGCAATGGAACGTATAAAAGTCATTTAAAAAGTAAAGGGGATATGTATATGAAAAAAGTATTTGTATTCGTAAGTATTTTCTTTTGTTGTTTCCTTTATAACGTTAAGGAAGGCTTTGCCGCCAGTCCAATGAAACCTAGTTTTGAAGTGAAGTTATTATTAAAGCCAGAACAAGTATTAGGTTATAACAAAGAGATGAAGCAAGAGGTACTAGAACATTTCCAGGCTGGTACAAATTATGAAAGAATACAAGTGCAATTTTTAGATACAGCGAATAAAAGTTTAAGTAATGAAGGTTGGTTTGCAAGGATTCGAAAGAAAGAATTTAGTAAAGATTTTGAGCTAACATATAAAAAGAGATACCCGATTCAAAATGTTATGATTCAAGATGTATTAGAAGTAGCTAAGAAGGATGGATTTGATAGTAAAACTGATAACTATGAGGCAGAAATAGATTGGGGATTTGAGAAGAAAACATTAAGTATTTCAAATAAGAAAAGTTACAGTGCTAAAGGATATGGGGTACTTGATTTACCAAATGAACAAGCTGCTCAAAATATGTTAATAGAAAAGTTGCCAGGGAAAATGAACAAATGGTTGTATACGAATTGGGGAGAAGAGATGCTCAAGGATTCTCACATTTATGGTCCTGTATTAATGAAACGGTATACAGGTGAATTTGAAAATATAAAAACGAATATTGAAATTTGGCCATTAAGTAATACCGGGAAGATAGAAGATGACTTCGTAATAGAAGTGTCGTTTAAAACAACTGAGGAAAGTATCGCGACAAAACAAAGAGAATTATTAATGGCGAGTATAGAGAAAAAAGGATGGCTGTTACCGAAAGATAGTTTGAAGACAGAGCTTATTTTTCAGTAAATAGGAAAGAAGGAATCCATGTGCCATGGATTCCTTCTTCTAATATATGAGTATTAAGCTAAATCAGCTGACACGAACATATCATTATTTTGAAGGTTTTTAGAGCGTAAACTATAAGAAACTACCTTCTTTTTATGTTGTTTTACTACATCAACATGCTCTTCATGACTATAAATATAAAATGTAAAATCTTTTTTGCCACGTTTTGCATTGATAATTAAAGGAGTGCCTTCATTGTGTGGTGGTGCATAATAGCGATCTAAAAATAATCCTTCGTTAAAATCATGAATAATTTTGGATTTCTTTTCGCCTTCTAAGTTATTTCCATTGATTGTAACAGTCACATTCTCTTCCTCAAGTTGTGGATGTGTTTCGTACTTGCTAATAATGGATTCAATAGCAGAGTTAGGAAGGCTAGAAACAATAATTTTAAATGCTCCAAATACAACTAACATTACAATAAACCAAGTCGTCATAGTATTTCATCCCCTTTATCCCACAGTAACGGTCCGTAAAATCCTGGTTGGTGCGGGCTAATAATCAGTGTGGGATAGATACCCCGTACTGACTAAAATTTCACTTTATCCTATTTAACAATATAACTCATGTGGTAATAGTACATATGGTGAAGTTTTGTATAATTTGTGAAAAATATGCCATTTTTATGAATGAAATATTAGAAAAATCAATTTTGTTACAAAAAGTTGAAATCGAAGTAATTTAAAAGAAAAAGGTTTATAATAAAAATATAACTAATAACAACATTACTAATTATAAGGAAGTGTAACTATGAGTACTGTAACAATCGTATATGGTATTATTCTTTCTACAATTATTGTTTTATTTATTGTCGGGGTATCGCGTTATATTCATAAGTGGAAAGAAGGAGTTGCGAAATTAAATCACATTGAAGAAGAACTTAGTGATTTAATGTTACATCATGGTAAGTAAAAAGTTTATTTTTCAACTAAATAATGTGAAAAAAATCACAAAACATGCTCTCATCATGAAGGCATGTTTTTTTGTTATGTGAATGATTAGGCACATACATACATTTTTTCCATACGATACAGTGTGCAGATGGAAATGTTCGGAGTGGAAAAGAGGGATAAAATGAGTAGTTCAGGTTATGTTCCAGGTAATAAAAATTTAAAGAAAAGCTCAGGAACTCCAAACCTTTTCTTTTCTTTGATTCGAGAAAAAATGTCTTTTTTAAAAGAGATGAGAAAAACGTTGCATATGAAGTTACGTCAACGCAGTTACCTGCGATGATAGGAGGGGCGTTTGTTGATTTATTTATGACGAAAGGGCATATGCGGGAACCACATTGGCATCCGAATGCGTGGGAATTAGATGTTGTTGTATCAGGAGAAGTAGTTACATCCATTTTAAATCCCGAAACGAATCAATTGCAAAATTATCATGTGAAAGCGGGGCAAACGGTCTTTATTCCAATGGGATGGTGGCATTGGATTACAGCGGTAACAGAAGAAGTACAATTACATTTGTTTTTCAATAACGATCAGTTTGAAACAGCAGAAGGATCAGACATACTTAGATTAACACCGCCAGAAGTATTTCAAGCTGCATACGGTGTAAGTGCAGAAAAATTAGGAAAGGACCTTTCGCCAATTAAGGAGTCGGTTGTAATTGGTCCTCCTAACTCAAATCGACTAAATAGAGTTAAAGAAAGTGACGACTCAAATATAGTTGTTACGTTAAATGGACAAATAACATCATGTGAAATAGAGTAACTCTTTCTTTTTTTAGGAAGAGTTACTCTGTTTTGTATAATTTTGTATTTTTATTCGTTATAATTATTATATAGAAGGGGGCATATTGTGAACATATTAAAGATTATAGGAATTGTTGCAGGAGTGATTGTAGTAGCTGTTATAGCTTTCTTTTTTATTATGAAGTACTATTTGTCAAAAGAAGATCCTCATTACGTATTAAAGTACATAAAAGAACATAAAGATGATGAAACATGTTCATTACTTATTAGAAAAAACGGTGAAGTAGTAACATCTATAAATGAAAATAAAAAATTGCCATTAGCGAGTACGGCAAAAATCGTCATAGCAGTTGAGTTTGCTAAGCAAGTGTCAGAAGGAAAGATAAGCCGTGATGAACAAATTTCATTGCAGGATTTAGAAAAATATTATGTTAAAAACACTGATGGTGGAGCGCATCCTGACTGGTTAGAAGATTCAAAAGTGAGAGAGTTAGTGCAAAATGGACAGATTGCTTTAGAAGAAGTGGCTAAAGGGATGATTCATTATAGTTCTAATGCGAATACAACATATTTGTTAGATAAGCTTGGAATAGAAAGAGTAAATGATAGTTTAAAAGAGTTAGAGCTTACTAGTCATGACAAGTTCTCTTCGTATACTGCTTCACTATATATGAGAGGGTATGTAGAAAAAGAGCTTAATGAGTCAGAAAATCAATCGTTAGAAATGATACGTAACATGTCTAATGATGAATATAATAAACACGTGTTACAAATACATGAATGGATGAAAGATGAAAGTGAATGGAAGAAACGTGATATACCATTAAAAATAGATATGGAATTCCAGCGTATTTGGTCAGATCGATTAGTGAGTGCAAATGCTAAAGATTATTTGAGTTTAATGGAAAAGATAAATAGTAGAAATTATTTTCCAAAATCAATGCAAGATGAAATTGATAATGTTTTTAAAGGAACAGTTGAAAATAGTAAGTTGGAATATGCTGGTCAAAAAGGTGGTTCTACCACATTCGTATTGACAAAAAGTTTGTATACTACAGATAAGAAAGGGAATAAGGTAGAAGTTGTAATTATGTTTAACGATATAGAAGATCAAGTTGCATATCAAAAGCTGAGAAATAATATAGATTATTTTATTCAAGATGCTATAACAGATGAAGAATTCAGAAGAAAGTTATAATGGAATAATTTTATTATGTAAACAAAAGAGCGCTTTTTAAAAGGCGCTCTTTTCTATTCATGATACAGGATTTCCTATTTACTGCATGGAATATAGATTGAAACTAAGAAAGGAAGTTGAATAATGACTACAGTATATTTCGTTCGCCACGCTCACTCTACATATACAAAGGAAGAAAGGGAACGTCCCTTATCTGAAGAAGGAGAGATTGATGCAGGTAATGTAACAAGTTTGTTAAAGGATAAAAACATTGATGTTGTTATTTCTAGCCCGTATAAAAGGGCGATTCAAACTGTGCAAGGAATTGCGAATAAATATAATTTATCAATACAACTGGAAGAAGATTTACGGGAAAGGTTATTAAGTAAAGAGCCAGTAACAGATTTTAACGATGCTATTCAGAAGGTATGGGAAGACTGGACTTTTGCATACGAAGATGGAGAATCAAATGATGTAGCGCAAAGACGCGCTGTAATATGTATGCAAAGTATATTAAAAAAATATAAGGGTAAGAATATTGTAATAGGTACTCATGGGAATATTATGGTATTACTAATGAATTATTTTGATTCGAAATATGGTTTTCAGTTTTGGAAAACCCTTCATATGCCTGATGTGTATAAATTAACTTTTGATAATAATCGTTTCATTTCTGCTGAAAGAGTAGAGAAAACAGGTCATCGGATAAACATTTTGTAAAAGTTTATCAAAAAAAGAGGAAAGAGAGAAAGTATTGTAGAAGTATGACTTTGTAACATAAAAAATATTGGTTAAAGGAGGCTGTTTACATGTTTGAGAAAGAGAAAGAAGGGCTTATTGAAGTTCACAACGTATATGAAATCGCACCAGCAGATGGAGCAATTATAGGTATGGCAACGGAAGAAGAAATGGAGATTGCTGCTGAACTAGAGTTACAGTACTATGCCCATTCTCGTTTATTAGAAGCAAATATTCAGTTAGACGGTTCCTCCTATAAAGAGTTACTTCAGGAGTTCCAGGAGTACGAAAGAAAATCAATGAACTTTTGGAGAGCAATACATAAACGTTTAGCTGTGCCATGGGCATGGGTACTACGTATTGATGTTGCGAATGGTCCTATATATGTAAGCAATGGGAGTTCGTATTATGAAGAAGTTGATGATGACGAAGAAGACTATGAATAGATAAGTAAGGAAGCAGCTTTAGTTGCTTCCTTTTTTTATTTACAATAAGTGAATGGCTTCAATGATAGCATCTGGACGATCGTTTTCTATCCCATGACTAGCATGTTCAGCCAAAATGTATTGGCTGTTTATTGAGAGATTTAATTGTTCACGAATAAGTTCTTGCCACATATCTTCAAGTTGTGTAGCTTCTTCTTTTGGCATACCGCCCTCAATTAATTGAGCAATAGAATATTGAGGATCTCTACCGATAACAATTAATGGTATTTCTAATGTTTTATGTTGTTTTTTTATTAAGCGAGCACAATTTTTCCACTCGGACAGTTCAGAAGCTGTCGCTTTATATAATGAAGGAGAGGTAGAAAATTTGATATGCTGTTTTGTTGTATTGACGAGCATAGATTTTAGTTCATTATAAAGTGCGTCTGCATCCATGTTGGAGTAAGTATGATATTTTTGTAGCCACATATCATCAGAATCAGTTTGATCAGAAACTGGTAAATGAAGCTCATCTAATCGGTGTAAGTTCATGGAAGTAGAATCAACTAAAAGAAGTGCTTGCAGCCTATCTTCATGTAACATTGCAAAATGTTGTGCACATAACCCTCCATAGGAATGGCCGATTAGAATGATTGGCTCGTGAATATGGAGTTTGTTTAGTAACATATGTAGTTCCTTTGTAACTTGCCTTGCTGTACGTGGAGTATTTCCTAGCTCACTTTTTCCGTAACCTGGGCGATGGTATGAAACAACTGTAAAGTGTTGTGAAAGCTCTTCTATAATAGGGAGCCAATCATAAAATGAGCAACTCATTCCTGTTTGAATGACTACAGTTTGTTTACTGTTACCTCTTATATATACTTCTACAGTTTGTCCAAATATCTCTATTGATCTATTAATAGTAATTCCCCCTAAGCTTGAAATACTTTTTGGCAAGTAAAGACGATACACCAGGCACATATGCCGAAGAGTATAGATGTACTAAGTGAAAAGGAGTTCTTTAAACCGATATAAACAATAAATAATAGTAGTGCGGATGCAGGAAATCCATATAATACGCCTAAAGCGAATTGACTTAATTCTTGTTTACTCCCACCTTCGAAAGAAATCCAAAATAGGCTTAGTAAACTAACGAGTGGAAGGGCAGCGATAAAGCCGCCTATCGTACTATAATGTTTAGCGACTTCAGTAATAACGCCGATAATAAGTGCCGAAACGATGACCTTAACGAGGAAATGCATATTTTGCCTCCTTAGCTAATAACGAAAAGGCTTTTTCAATTAATTGTTGTTCTTCTTTTGATAACTGTGATTCTAATATTTTTATCTTTTCTTTATCTAGTAAAGTATGCTTTTCTAATACTTCAATGCCTTCTTTCGTTAAAGTAAGGTTTACAACTCTTTCATCGTGCTTGTTTCTTTCTTTTATAATAAATCCTTTTTGAATAAGGCGCTTTACGTGTTCAGATGCTGTGTTATGAGAGAGACTAAGCTCAGTAGCAACTTTTCCAATTGTTATATCTTTCTCACGAGAAACGATTTGTAAAATACGAATAGCTTGGTGAGAAAGGTTGTCTTCATATTCATATCGTAAGTGATAATAAATACTTTCCCAATGTTGATTAATGTCTTTCATAATGATAAATCCTCCTATTTTTATATCGCATAGTAAGATATATTCGTTGATTCAGAAGTAAAATCCTTTTATTTTCATTAAAAATGTTGAAAAAGTTTATTTTTATTGAAATATAAGGTAATCTATGTGTAAAGGTATACATTTAGCAAGAGAGAGGATGATAGCTGTGAATACATTTAAATGGATTAGTCATGAAAAGATGTATGTAGATCAAATACATGTTGAAAAATGTGGTCCTCTTTCAGTCGGCGTATATGGAGGAAATCAAGAGAGTGATGCATATGAAAGAGGAGATGCAGTGCTAGCTTGGTGGGATCCGAAATTAGAATTTGAATTTGTTATGATTTTTGATACACATCATAAAACGAAAAATATACATTATATAATAGAAGCGATTTCAGAAAGAGAAGAAAAACTAAAAGAGTTATTTTCATACCCAATCCATTTAGCTTTTCATCATACACATATGTATTTATTAGCATTATTTACAGATGAGCTCTTTATCGAGAAATGTGACCAAGATGATGAGGAACTTGCATGTTTAATTTGTTTACGAAAAGGCGAGTTCTTATATTGGCTATCAGTTGGTGATTGCTTCGCGTACTTATTCCATTCAGAGCAAACGAAAAATGAAAAAGGTAGGCTAAATAAGCGTAAGAACTATGAGTATATAGGAAGAAAAAATGTTTTTGCAGCGAATACACCTTGTTTTACATCAGGGATAAGGGGATTAGAAAAAGGTCAGAATCACATTGTAATGGCAACGGATGGTATTTTAGAGTGTGATAAACTAAAGTTTGATGATGATCAATCTTTAGTAGAAATATTACACGACGGAAATAGCTTACAGATTGAGCCTGTATTAACAAATGTACTTCAGTGGAAAGGTAGAGATTGTGCCACTATTATTGGATGGTCCATCGATACTGAAAATAGACAATGTGCCAATTAATAAATGAAAGAGAGTTCAAGGGTTTTTGTCCTTGAACTCTTTTTTGTTAAGCAATATGAATATGATACGTTTTTAACCATTCATTTACTTGTAGCATATACTCCATAGCACTTCTTGCTTCAAAATTGGTAATCTCTTTGTTACTTTGATCAGCAATTGCAAGTAATATGGAATGGTTAATGAGTGAGAAAACAGGATTGTTTTTATTGCTGCACATATCAAGCGTTAAATTGCGGATTGTTTGTAAATAGTGTGGATCCTGCGAAGTAGGATAAGCGCTTTTTCTTCTATTTCGCACATCGTCAGGTAAAGCCGGTTTCAGTGCTCTACGTAAAATACCTTTTTCAATATTATCAATACTTTTGACGTTAAAAGGTACGTTCCATAAATATTCAACTAATCTATAATCACAAAACGGTACACGAACTTCAAATCCGACAGCCATACTCATACGGTCTTTACGGTCGAGTAAGAACGGAAGGAATCGTGTTAAAAATAAATAAAACATTTGACGTTGTTTCGCGGATTTTTTACTTTCACCTTCAAGAGTAGGTACTTCAAGAGCAGCTTCATGGAATCGTTTATTAATATACTGCTCAGGATTACATTGAGTTGTTACGTCGTTTAATAATAGAGAAGATGTGTTTTTCCAGTTTGTTAACCACGGAAACTTATCTACATATAATAGTTCTTCTTGATGAAACCAAGGATATCCCCCGAATACTTCATCAGCAGATTCTCCAGATAAAGCTACGGTTGCATCTTTTTTCATTTCACAAAATAGTAAATAAAGTGAAGTTTCCATTTCGCCAGCACTGGGTAAATCTTTCGCGTGAAGGGGAACGAATAAGTGATTTGCTAACTCTTCAGCATTCACAATAATGTCATGATGCGATGTCCCTACATGTTCAGAAACGCGTTTTACCCAAGGAGCATCTAAACCAGTACGAGCAAATGTCAGTTCGAAATCTTTCGCGCTATTTAAAAAGTCGATTGAATATGTGTGAAGTGTTTTGTGTTCCTCTCTAAATTCTTTACCTGCCAGTGCAGTAATACCACTAGAATCTAATCCGCCTGATAACATACAAACGAGAGGAACATCGGCAATTAATTGTCTTTTTACTGTATCTTGTAAAATAGATAAAATATGTGATGATGTATCTTCAGTAGAATCTGTATGAATCTTACTTTCTAAATTCCAATACTTCTTAACTACTTTTTTATCACGTGTGAATGTTATAGAATGTCCAGCACGAACTTCTTGAATATGTTTAAAGACGCCACATCCTGGAGTTCGAAATAAGCCTAATCCAAATATTTCATTTATGCCGTCCGCATCAATTTCAGCAGGAACAGATGGATGAGCTAATAATGCTTTTATTTCAGATCCGAAAATAATACTGTCATTTCTTTCTGTATAAAAGAGTGGCTTTACGCCTAAATGATCACGTGCTAAAAACAGTTGTTGCTTCTGATCATCCCATAAGGCGAAAGCGAAAATTCCGTTTAAATGTTGTACGCAGTCTTCTTTCCATTCTAAATAAGCATGTAGTAACACTTCTGTATCTGAATGAGTTTCAAATGCATGCCCACATTTTTGAAGCTGTTCTCTCAGCTCACGAAAATTATAAATTTCTCCATTATAAGTAAGAGCATACGTATAATCACCGGCACGGAATGTTTTTGGCTGCGTCCCGCCTTCTGGGTCAATAACAATTAAACGTCGGTGTGCAAAAGCCGCATGAGGTGAAAACCAAAATCCTTCAGCATCAGGACCGCGATGCTGAATACTATTCGCCATCTTTTCTAAAATAACATGTTCATTTGAAAGATCTTTCTTCCAATCTACCCAACCTGTAATTCCACACATACATATCTCATCTCCTAATTTAAAATTATAAAAGTAGATTAATTAAATGAAATGTACATCAGGTTAAAGAGTGTCTGCATAAATAGTGTACTACACTAATTGAATTACAGACTTGAGAAAATTTTCTTCAAGCTTATATTTATATGAGACAATGGCTAAGGAAAAGTATTCCATTACATACAAAAAATAAAAAAAGATGAGAGAAAAAAATTTCCAAAACGTTATATAGGGTGTAAAAGCTTTTACAAAAAAATAAGGGGAATCGCTACATGAAATCAAATGAGAAAAATTTTATAAAAAGATTACAGCGGCAAAAAGAAGATGCGCTAGAATTTGTTGTCGATACATACTTACCACTCATAAAAGGAATCACGCACAAAGTACTTCTTCCAGTTCAAAATGATGGATTGATAGAGGAATGTGTAAATGATATATTTCTTTCCATTTGGAATAACGCAAATAAGTTTCATGGAGAGCCGAGTGATTTTAAAAAATGGATTGCAGCGATTGCAAAGTTTAAGGCGATTGATTATTACCGGAAAGCGACTAGAACAGTAGAAATTATTTCAGATGAGTTTCATATTAGTACAGAAAAATCGGCAGAAGATGAATTAATCGTTATGGAAGATAGGGAAGAGTTATTGAAGCTTATTAATCAATTAGAACCGTTAGATCAAAAGGTGTTCGTTATGAAATATCTTCTCGGTATGAAGACAGAGGAAATCGGTGACAAGTTAGGATTAACCAGGGCGGCGATCGATAATCGTGTGTACCGGGGAAAAAAGAAACTACAACAAAATGCTACGAATATTAGTTTTGGAGGTAGTGTAATATGAAAGACATTTATGAACTATTAAATGATATTGATATAGATGAAAAAGAACTTGAGACTTCTGAAATTGAAAAAGAAAAAGTGAAACGTAATTTAAAACGATCTATACGTACGAAGAAAAAGATGAAAACTTGGAAAAAAGGTGTTGCTGCTGCATCTATTTTAGTAGGATTATCAGTTGCAACGCTTGGTATTGGGTTCCCTACATATGCCGGGGGATTGCCAATTGTAGGTGACATATTCCGATTTTTAGATAATGGTAGAACAGGGGTACATGAAAATTATAAAGAGTTTTCGACTGAATTGAATATGACGAAAGAGAGTAATGGGGTTAAAGTTACAATTAATGATGCTGTGTTCGATGGTAGAACAATTACAATCACATATTCTATTGAGAGTGAAAAAGATTTAGGAGAGAAACCGTTCCTATTTGGAAGTCCGCAAGTTATGGGCTTTAATGGCGGAGGAGGTAGTTCGAACGTTTCAAAAGTTGGAGAGGGAAAATATGTAGGTATGACTACGATGAGTGGTCATGGTAGTGAAAGGTTAGATGTTGCAAATGTTTGGTGGGATATAGAGGCAATTGAGTTGGATTATGAAGGTAATGTAATAAAGGGGAACTGGAATTTCGCGCTTAGTTTAAAAGCAATGGATAGTACGGAAGTAAAGGTTAATAGGGTTTCTGAAAATGAATTAATAAAAGTAAATATAGACAAAATGGAAGTAACCCCAATGTCCTTTATCGTTTTTTACAATCAAGAAGAATCTAAGGCATTACGAAGTATATGGGATAGCGCGGATGTGGAATTAGAAATAAAAGATGATTTAGGAAATAAATATGCAGGTGAAGGAAATGGAGGAACTGGTACAGTAGCAGAACCACATAAAAGTAGTTGGAGTGCTACATTCCAAAAGCTGAACGAAAATGCTACAAAGCTTATCGTTACACCTCGTGTGCACTTGCGAGTTCATACACCTGAAAATCATGGTGGAGTGGAATATGTGAATGGAAAAGAGAAGAAAATTGAAGTGCCGAAAAAAGAAGCGAAGAGTAAAGATATTGTTCTAGATGATATCGTAATTGATTTAAAGAAATAAAAGAGAGACTGCCTAAAAACATTAGGCAGTCTCTTTTTCGTTAAAAACTAGTAACGAGTAACGCATGCGGATGCTGCGTTTTATATTCCTCTTTCCATGTAATGTTTAGTTGTTCCCACGTTTCACCGCTATCAGTGGATTGAAAGATGCCATTGTTATTTAAAGTGTAAAACGTATGTGGTTCGGCTGGATTTGTAGCAAACATTGAAATGACTGTACCAATTGCAGATGGTAGTCCTTGCTGCACTTGCTCGAACGGAGTATCTTTCGTTTTCCGATAAATATAAGATTCATAAGGAATACGGTGATGAGCAAGGTCGGCACTTGGTGCGGCAGAAACGAGAATTGTATTACAATCAGCTGGATCGATAGCCATACTGTATAAATAATGATGCTCAAGTCCGTCACTACATGAGATCCAGCTGTTTCCACTGTTATAACTTTCAAGATATGCGCGATCAGGTCCGCCCATAAATCCGTCACCACATGATGCATAAAGGCGATTTGGGGCTTCAGGGTGCATGAGTAATTGATGAGCATCGATAGGAGCACCGAATTTTTTATCAATCCATGTATGCCCTTTATCATTACTTTGAATAACAGCACCAGCTTCGATTGAAACATGGAGTGTATTTGGATTGTTTGGATCAACTGTAATCCAGCGTACGTGATGTGTAAAAGGTCTAGGCGGAAAAGCCCACGTATAGGAAGATAATAATGATTTCATATTTTTAAGTTCAGTCCACGTTTCACCGCCATTTTCTGAACGGAATAAAGCACTCGGTTCTGTGCCGACATAAACGACGCCGTAGCCGTTAACTTGTTCATTTGAGCTTATCGTTATAGAAGTAATAGAAGAGTGTAAAATACCATCCTCTTTAGGGAAATCAAAGTAACGATATGAATCTCCAATTGGTCTCCATGAATCCCCGCCATCGTCACTTAGCCATAAACCTCGTCCAAATGTGCCGCAATATACACGATTTGTTTGGAATGGATCAACCACAATACAGGTAGGTTGCATATTTTGTAAATGATATGTGGTTTCATAGTTACCATATTGTTCTTTTACTACAACAAGTTCACGCTCCATGCAAAGAAATAGTCGTTTCAAGTTTGTAACCCCCTTAAAAATTCTTTCATTAGTAAACAATATGAAAATAAAAAAGAAGTAGTCTTGTTTTTAGTTGAGAAAAAGGACTTGTTTGAAAAGTAGCGAAGTTTGTATACAGAGGAAGCGGGATAAAGTGAAACTTTAATCAGTGGGGTATTGTTCATCTTTTACGGATTAGTAGCATTCACTATCGGGCGTTAATGGGGGATAAAGATAGGGAATGTGTTTCATACTAACATACAGATATTGCACTTAAAGGAGCATTTGTATGGGACACTCACATGATCACGGTCATTCAAAAAATAAAAAAGCGTTATTAATTGCCTTCTTATTAACAACAAGCTTTATGATTGCTGAAGTTATTGGCGGATTTGTAACAAATAGCTTAGCACTATTGTCTGACGCAGGGCATATGTTAAGTGATGCAGTATCCTTAGCTTTAAGTTTACTTGCGTTCAAGCTTGGGGAAAAAACGGCAACGGCCGCGAAAACATATGGGTATAAGCGAGTCGAAATGTTAGCGGCATTATGTAATGGTGTCGTTCTTATTGTCATTTCAGTATATATTTTTATTGAAGCAATTCGTCGTTTTAAGGAACCAGTTGAAATCGCTAGTAATGGAATGCTCATTATTGCTGTGCTTGGTCTGCTTATTAATATTGTATCAGCTTGGATATTAATGAGAGGCGGAGATGTGAAAGGTAATTTAAATTTAAGAAGTGCGTTCTTACATGTACTAGGCGATTTATTAGGTTCAGTTGGAGCGATTATTGCTGCGTTACTTATTAAATTTTTTGGATGGACTGCTGCAGATGCGGTTGCTAGTATTCTTGTGTCTATTTTAGTCATTATAAGTGGATGGCGTGTAACACGTGATACAGTTCATATATTAATGGAAGGTGCACCGCAGCACATAGATGCTGAAGAGGTGAAAAATACATTATTAAATATTACTATTGTAAAAGAAGTTCATGATTTACATATATGGTCTGTAACATCAGATTTTCAAGTATTAACTTGCCATCTTATTATCGAAGGTAATGAAACGCCAAGCGTATTAAAAGAAGCAACGGATGTATTAAAAGGGAAATTTCATGTAGAACATGTCACCATTCAAGTTGAAATAGAAGGTGAATTTAACCATAATGAGACAACTTGCAAAGTATGAAAGAAAAAGGGTATGAAAAAGTGTCATAACATTTTTCGCGTGGCATACATATATATAATGTGGCCACAAATACTTTGTAAGGTAAATATTTCATAAGATTACTTTACTTATTAAGAATCATCTTTTATAATCAAAAGTGGTAATTGATAAAGATTATCATTTTCAATGATCGTAGAAAGGAGTTTTTTAAAAGATGAGTATTCAACTCCGTTTTGCTGTTGAAAATCGTAAGAGACATTTAATTGATGAGTTAATTGGAGCAGGGGTGTTTAAGATTCGCGACCGACAATTATACGAGCTGTCTTTAGAGGAATTGGAAAAAGAGTACGAGCATATTGAAGATTACGCAAATATTCAGGCATAGCATATAGATTATTAAAGAAGGAGCTGGTTACACTTTTGTGTAACCAGCTTTATTATTTCATAGAAATTATTTTTTGTATTTCTTTCATTGGACGGAGCCAGTTTTGAGACATCATTTGTTCCATTCGTTTTTCATCCTGCTTTTGTAGTGCTTGAATTATAGAGTGATGTTCTTTAATAGATTGACTTGCAGGTACGAAGTTTTGGAAAAATAAATATTCAAGGCGTAAAATGTGAAGTTGCATATTTTCTAGAAAAGGTTCAATATATCGGTTTTTAGCAATAGAAGTAATTGTATTGTGAAATCGTATATCTAGTTCTAAAGCTTTTTTTGAATCTTTTTCATGTATAGATTGTTGAAAAGCATCATTTATCTCGGAAAGTAGTTTAATATCAGCGTCTGTAACTTTTTGAAGTGCTTGCTTTCCTATAATTGAGTGAAGACCAGCTATCGTCTCATAAATGATAGATACGTCGTCTAACTTAATAGGCGCGATTTTCGTTTTTTGCCCAGGTACCATTTCAACTAATCCAGAAAGCTCTAAAATTTGTAAAGCTTCTCTAACAGGTGTTCTGCTTACTCCTAGTGCTTCTGCCAATTCCCCATCATTTATTTTTTCATCAGGTCGTAAAACACCTTCTATAATCCAATCTTGCAGTTGATTTAAAACGAGTGACTTTGCTGAAACTCTTCCTGGTTTTTTATAATTTTGAGGGACAGGCATAGTGAATTCAATCCTTTCATTGTATATGTTTCTTTTTCGTATTAACAAGCTTTAATTTTGGTTTTTCTTCATCTGGTTTTTGGCCTAATATGAGCACCATTACAATGACACAAAAAGCACCTAATAATTGAAAAGATTGAAACGGTACGTGCAAAATAAGTACGGAAGAAATAATAGCTGCGAGTGGTTCTGTACAGCCAAATAATGTTGTTTCTTTAGGCGTAAGGTATCTTATGCTATCTAAGTATAAATAAAATGCGATGAGTGTCCCGAAAATGACGACAAATGTAATGAGCGGGAGGGTACTTAGTTTTACATATTTCATAGTTGATAATAAAATGAATTCGTTTGTAGAAATAAAGTGTAAAATCGTTACACCAATACCCCCAATAATCATTCCCCATCCAACGATAACAGATGAAGACCATCTTTCTAACAATTCTTTTGAATACAAACTATAAAATGCGAGTGATAATCCAGATAAAATGCCCCAAATGATAGCTGGTGTGGAAACAGCTAAGTTTTGAACAGACCCGTTTGTTAGTAAGAGAAAAGTCCCTACTAATGAGAGTGCAATTGAAATAAAATCAATTTTTGATGGACGGAAGTTCCATTTGAACAGTAAGTATATAGTGATAAATATAGGGGCTAAATATTGTAACAAAGTTGCAACAGCAGCGTTTCCTTCTTTAATAGAAGCGAAGTACGTGTACTGTACAGCAAGCATGCCTAAAAGACCGAACAAAATTATCTTATTTGCATCAGACTTTTGTTTCCAAATTCCACATATTTCTTTTTTGTTCGCTCCGAATGATGACATAATGAGCAAAATAGCACCGGATATAAGTAAACGGATTGTAACTAACCATTCAGTAGAAACATTTTCATATTGAAATAGTTGTTGCGCAGCTGTTCCGGATAAGCCCCATAAACAAGCACCGATTATGACCATTATAATTCCTTTTAATCGATTTGGATCCATAAGACATATAGTCCTCCTTTCCAAAATATATATTGGATACAATATGCAATATATCACAAAAAGGAATAGTAATAAACTGAAATTTCTAATTAGATGAAAAATATTTATGGTGAAGACGAAAATTTTTTTGTGCGTGGTAAAATATTGTAGAGAGGGTGGTATTAAAATGCTAGCAGGATTTTTGGTTTGTTTATTTGTTGGATTACTTATCATTTTTTTAGGCTATCAAATACATGTGAAAAAGAGATTGTTTTTGTTGGCAGGCTATCAGGAAGAAACGTTTGTTGGAGATAAAAATAAATTAGCGAAGCTTTCAGGTGTGTTTTCCTATATAGTCGGAGTTGCTACTATACTATTACCGTTTGGCTTAGAAAAAATAGGTGATGTAGTTGGTATCGTATATGCTATCTTAATTGTTTTAGGTACAATTGTGTTTCTTATTAAAGCAAGTCGATTAAATAAGAGTACTACAAAGTGAAAAAGGCTTCATGCTACGGAAGCCTTTTTATTTTTTGTTATGAAGTGTAAGTAAAAGCGGGAATAGGATCAACAAATGTATTCCAGTTTTGGTTCATTTCTTTTTCTGTTAATAGAACGATTCATATCGATGCCGATAAATACAAGTTCAGTTATTTGATCTCCATATCGTTCATCTAAGTTTTTCAATGCTTCTGGTTCTAAGGAATGCTATTTCCACTTGTGAAAATAAGTAAAGTAGAGAAGATTAAGAAGCCAGCAAATCCATATGTATATGATGCTTTACCCCAATAAGAATGGGTTAATTCTTCATCTTTTTATGAAATATAATCATAATTGCGACGCCAAAAAAATAAAGATAAGAGTAATTTGGTTTGTTAAAAATATGTGTATAAGGAGATACGCGATGAACTGGGTTACTCATAAACCATCGTTTGAATTTGAAAAATTTAGTCCTATTATTCGGTCACAATCTGCGTGGAGTGGGCATTTAGATTTCGCATATGATTTAGTAAGATTTGAAGAACCAGCAACTTTAGTTGAGTTAGGTACGCATTTAGGTGCTTCCTTTTTTAGTTTTTGCCAGGGGGTAAAAGATGGTGGGTTAGCCACAAAATGTTTTGCTGTAGATACTTGGGCTGGAGATGGGCATACAGGTCCATATGGAGAAGGGGTTTTTCAAATAGTAGAAAAAGTGGTGAGGGATAACTACCTGAATATAGGGAATTTAATTCGGTCTACTTTTGATGATGCTCTGGATGAGTTTCAAGATGAAACGATAAATCTTTTGCATATTGATGGCTATCATACGTATGAAGCTGTTTCTCATGATTATAAAACATGGTTACCTAAAGTTGCGAAAAACGGTATTGTATTATTTCATGATATTGAAGTTAAAAACGGTGATTTCGGTGTGTATAAGTTTTGGGATGAGGTCAAGGTGAAATACCCTCATTTTCAGTTTGGGCATTCATATGGACTTGGAGTTTTATTTCCGAAAGGTTGTAGCGATAAGTTTTCGGAAATACTTAAAAATAAAGAAGAGATACAAAATATGTATAAATAAAAGAGGGGCATGCATCGATTAAATGATGTGTGCTCTTTTTTTATGTGGAAATATATTATTACATATGAGGTGAAAGCGGTAGTAAAAAGTTTTGTTGAGGCAAATATTAAAAAGGTTATTATGAGTTAATAATTAGTGGGGATGGATAAAACCCTCATTGATTAAAGTTTTATTTCATTAGGTGTTTTTATCTAAATAAATAAAAATACAACATTTTTTATATTTTTCATTGCGAAAAGCGCAATCTACTTTTACAATAGAAAGGGTTGTGAATATATTATACTGAAAAAATAAATCGAAATAATATGAAAATTTTGTTTTGTCTTCGCTAATTGTATACTACATACACGTAAGACTACATACATCATGTTATCGACTTGTAAGGAGAGAAAAAAATGAAAAGTGTAAGATTACCATCGATGCTAGAAATTATTATTCTTTTATGCCTATTTCTTGCTGTCGTCTTTTCCTTCCAAACGATTTTTGATCTCCCAATTCAATTAGCGCTATTTATTTCATGGTTTTTAGTTATTGCGCTTGGATTAAGATTAGGATTTCGTTATCAAGAATTGCAAGATGCAATTACGAAAGGGATTTCTAATGGATTAGAAGCAATTCTTATTTTAGTTGCAGTTGGGGCTTTAATTGGAACGTGGATTGCTGGTGGGGTTGTACCTACATTAATTTATTATGGATTAGAATTCATTCACCCTAGCATATTCTTATTGGCAACTTTAATTATTTGTTCAATCACTTCTATCGCGACAGGAACATCATGGGGAACAGTTGGAACTGCAGGTATTGCTATGATGGCGATAGGTGAAGGGCTTGGATTACCACTTCCGCTTGTTGCGGGTGCAGTCCTTTCAGGAGCTTATTTCGGAGACAAATTATCACCACTTTCTGATAGTACAGTTCTTGCAGCTTCTATGGCGAAAGTAGATGTTATTGCTCACGTTCGAGCTATGCTCGTATTAGACGTTCCAGCTTATATTATTACCAGCATTATGTTTACTGTTGCTGGATGGATGTATGGCGGGGATAATGTAGATTTAAATAGAGTTGAGTTTTTAAAAGAATCTTTATTAAAGCACTTTGATATTAAAATATGGATGCTTGTTCCAGCGGTAATCGTTATTGTGCTATTGGCGATGAAGAAACCATCTATGCCAACAATTGCTATGGGAGCTTTAATTGGTGCAATTTGGGCAACACTTTTCCAAGGAATGCACTTTGGAGAGGCAATTGGAACAGCATATAACGGATTCTCAATTCAATCTGGTGTCGAGTTTGTCGATAAGTTATTAAACCGTGGTGGAATTAATGGTATGCTTGGTTCAGTAGCCGTTATTATTTTCGGCTTAGGTTTTGGTGGATTACTTGAAAAGTTAGGTGTTCTAAAGGTAATCGTATCGAAATTTGAGAAGAAATTAAATTCTGCAGGTAATGTAACATTGTCTACATTAATCGTTGCGTTTTTAGCTAACATATTTGGTTGTGCGATGTACGTATCACTTATTTTAACACCAAAAATTATGGAAGAAAGCTATGATAAATTAAAAATAGATCGCCGCGTATTAGCACGTAACTCAGAAGTAGGTGGAACTTTGACTTCTGGTATGGTTCCATGGTCTGATAATGGTATTTTTATGGCTGGTATTTTAGGTGTATCAACATTATCATACGTTCCATTTATGTGGCTAAGCTTCGTATCACTCATTTTAGCAGTTATTTATGGATATACAGGCAAGTTCATTTGGTATGTAGATGATGCGGATAAAGGAAAGCAAGCATCATAAAATAAAAAATCACCTTCTACAATATGTAGAAGGTGATTTTTTATTTTATAATAGGAGTTGAAGAAGTTATTTCGTCCTCATATTTAGCAATTTTTTGTTGTATCTTTTTTAAGTTTTTTTCAGTGTCTTGAATGAGCTGTAAGACATTGGTCTCCTGTTGTTTCATTAATTCCAACCGTTGAAGGATGGTAGATTCCCCCACCATAGACCAGTCGATAAATTTTTTTATTTTTTGAATTGGCATACTGGTGTTTTTTAAACATAAAATCATCTCTAAATATTTCAATGCTTCTTCATCAAAAACGCGATCTCCTTTTTCATTTCTTTTAAGAAAAGGGAACAGTCCTTGTTTATCGTAATAACGTATTTGAGAAATAGTTAAGTGGTGCATTTTGGCGACTTGCCCAATTGTATAATACATATCATTCATCCCTTTATTACCAAGGTATAATGCCGTCTTTATTTAGTATTTTACCATTATAGTTTGTTTCACTTAATGCATATTTAATAATAATTTTAGCACTTTCATTGGTCGTATGGCCACCTGGGGAATTTCCATTTAGGTCAGTAGTTGTAAAACCAGGGGTTACTCCGAAAATTGCTGGACCGTTAGTACCAAATTCTTTGCTAAATGCTAATGTTAAAGCATTAATAGCTGTTTTTGAAGAATTGTATCCTAATGTATTAATTGGGTGTGTTTCACCGCTAGCAAACATTGTTAGTGAGGCCATGTCAGTTGTTACATTTATAATTTTACTGTTGCTTGATTTCTTTAATAATGGTAAAAAGGCTTGCACCATTTGGAATGTTCCAAAAAAGTTAACTTCAAATCCTTGGCGTAAAGTTTCAATATTTAATTCACTAGGTAGCGTATGGAAGTCGAGTGCTATGCCTGCATTATTGATTAATAAATCTAAGTGGTCAGTCGTTTCATGGATTTTTTTGATTGCTTCTTGAATGGATTGAGCACTAGAAATGTCTACTTGAGTATAGGAAACGTTTGAAACATTTAAAGATTCTACGGCTTGTTGTCCAAGTTGTTTATTACGAGCACCTAAAAATACGTGATAGTCTTTTTCTGCTAATTGACGAACCAATTCATATCCGATCCCTTTATTCGCACCTGTTATGAAAGCATATTTTTTCATTTTGAATTCCTCCAGTGTCGTTATAGTAGGTTACAATGGAAAGGATACAGCCTAAACCTAAGTTTAGGTCAAGAGGAATTTATGAAAAAAATATTGAATATTTGTATATACGAGTGAGAATTCTTATCATTTGATTAAAAGTCTGTTAATATAAGAGATGTAGGTATTATATTTTCAAGGGGATGAAAAAATGGAGTACAGAATTGAAAGAGATACATTAGGAGAAATGAAAGTTCCAGCTGATAAATTATGGGCAGCACAAACACAACGTAGTAAAGAAAACTTCCCGATTGGAACAGAGCATATGCCGCTTGAAATTGTAAAAGCATTTGCGATTTTAAAGAAGAGTGCAGCGCTTAGTAATCAAAAATTAGGAAAGCTATCAGAAGAGAAGACGCAAGCAATTGTGGAAGCTGCTGATGAAGTTATCGCAGAAAAATGGAATGAACATTTTCCACTTGTCGTATGGCAAACCGGTAGTGGTACACAATCGAATATGAATGTAAATGAAGTAATTGCAAACCGCGGTAATCAAATTTTGAAAGAAAAGGGATCTGACGTACATATTCATCCGAATGATGACGTGAACATGTCTCAAAGTTCAAATGATACGTTCCCAACAGCACTTCATGTAGCGTGTGTAATTGCGGTAGAAAATCATGTATTGCCAGCTATTACGAAATTAAAAGAAACATTAGCAGAAAAAGTAACTGCATTTGAACATATTATTAAAATCGGTCGTACGCATTTACAAGATGCAACACCTTTAACGTTAGGACAAGAAATTAGCGGATGGCACCGTATGCTTGAAAAAACAGAGCGTATGATTGCAGATAGCAATACATATATGAAAGAATTAGCAATTGGTGGTACTGCGGTTGGAACTGGAATTAATGCGCACCCTAAATTTGGTGAGATGGTAGCAGAAGAAATTAGTCTGTTTACAGGTAAACAATTTGTTTCTGCACCAAATAAATTCCATGCGTTAACGAGCCATGATGAAGTTGTATTTGCACACGGAGCATTAAAAGCATTAGCTGCAGATTTAATGAAGATAGCTAACGATGTGCGCTGGCTTGCAAGTGGTCCACGAAGTGGTCTTGGAGAAATTATTATTCCTGCAAATGAACCAGGAAGCTCTATTATGCCAGGGAAAGTAAATCCAACGCAAAGCGAAGCGCTAACAATGGTTGTAGCACAAGTTATGGGGAATGACACAACAATCGGATTTGCTGCGAGCCAAGGTAATTTTGAGCTAAACGTATTCAAACCAGTTATTGCTTACAACTTCCTGCAATCTGCTCACTTATTAGCTGATGCAACCGTTTCGTTTAATGATAAATGTGCAGTTGGTATTGAAGCAGATGAAGAAGTAATTAATGAAAATGTAAATCGTTCATTAATGCTTGTAACAGCGCTAAACCCACATATCGGGTATGAAAATGCCGCGAAAATTGCGAAGCATGCCCATAAAGAAGGGTTAACTTTAAAAGAAGCAGCATTGCAATCTGGACTACTAACAGAAGAGCAATTTGATGAGATTGTAGATCCGAAAAAAATGATTGCTCCGAAAGAATAATAGAAAAAGCCAAGGTTCTTTGTTTAGAATCTTGGCTTTTTTTGATATTCATTTTTAATTCTTTGTGAGAAATTAACTGCACTCAAAGGGCAGTGATCCACTTTTTAGAAATAGTGTATGTTCGTATCGTTTGTAATAGAAAGATAGAGCTACCTTTATGGAATAAAAATAGGCTAACTTAGAATTGAGTTAGCCAGAGTAAGCAATTAATATTTAAACGCAGGTTCTGTTTGTAGATAATATCCATTTCTTACATGACCAGTCCAATTCGCAAAAAATTGTCTCCATGAAACACTACTAAAAAATGAATCTATAGATTGTGTGTCGGAATTCCAGTCTAAAATTAAGAATGGTGCATTTCCTATTTGCCAAATCCCTCTACTTACATCGGTTCCCGTTTCACGAATTAGTAGGAGGGGGAGTCCGTATTGGTACCCCATAGCTGGCTCGATTTGAGAAAAAGGAGTCCCTTCCCAAAATGGTGTGTCTGGTAAAAATGGACCCACATTTGTTTTCACGCCTTGTACAAAAAAACGCTGAAAATCTACAGCCACGAGGCCATAACTTGATAAAATCATTCTTCTTATGCTTGTTAAAGGTGATTCAGGATATTGATCGCTTCGTGGAATTGTGCGAGGAAAAAGAAGAGCTTGCTCCAGTTCAAAAATGAGTCTGTCTAAAAATTGCTGTTGTATTTGATTAAGTGTATTTACAGTACTTAAAAATACAGGAACTCGAAAAGCTTGATCCATAGCTACTTGAAGTTTTTGAGAGGTAAATACACCTTGCTCAATGTTTACAAAGGGTTTGCTATTTGTATTCTCCATTGCGGTTCCTCCTTTCATCATTATTAACAATGTATGTAAGAGAAAGGTAGGGGTATGGACATTATGATAAAAATAAGTAAATGTATTGAAGAGGCTTTAATATAACGTTACCTCACTATTAATATTAGTGGGGTGTTCGATTCATTACTTTCATATGTGGGCAGTTCTCTTTTAAGAGTGAAATGAATTTTTCTTCTTCTTGTGGTACGAAAGTTGTCACAGAGTCAAATAAATTATAATCAATTTCTAATTGCTGCCTAGTCCATTTTTCTGAACGGAGTGTTTTGCCAGAGTATTTAATGTGACGGATATTTTCAAATGGAATTTCAGTACGTAATATGAAACCGTGTTTTACAATAAGAGAAGATTCCGTTATGTTGTAGTGAGAGAAATAGAATGAAGAGAGATTCACGATATTTAACAGCATCATAAGAGTGAAAAAAATAGAATTTTCATTTTGGAAGAATAGCGAAATGAAAAAAATAATTATAAATAATGTAATGAAAATGACATGAAATGGATTTTTTTTCGCTTTAAACTTCAAGTTAGTCACCTCGTTATACGTGTTCATTAACTAAATTAAATCATAACATCGTAATAAAACGTGAGAATATGCAGAATTGCATATTCTTTCGGTTTATTATTCGTGTAAAATTTTTTGATAGGATAAATTTAAATGAAGTTTTTAGTAGTGGAGTGGCATAAAGTGACTAACAAGAATAGAAGTGTAGTGCTAGTCATAATTAGTTGTATGATGATTATGAGTGGCTGCTCAAATAGATTCGTTGAGGATGGAAAGCGAAAACATGTACTTGTACAAGCGAGTAAAGTTTTAGTGGAAATTGTTTATAAAATATATAAAAGGTAAAAAGGTGTTTCTATATGTGGAAACACCTTTTTTGTAGTTAAAATTGAATGCTGAAGTTTTGGAATGAGTGAATGCCGGTTCCATGTTGAACGAGGTTGTTATCACTTAAATATTGAATAGCGTATTTTACTTCTTTCAATATAGTAGGAGAAAGACCAAGTGTATGATGTGAACCGTAAATTTGTTTAATAGGAGAGAAGTTTGTAATTTTGTTTAGAGACTGAACTAAGTCTACAGGGTTTGTCGACGGATAAAATGCAAAAATCATGCCTTCATAAAGTAAATCTCCTGTAAATAAAAACGCAGTTTCATAATCGTATATGCAAATATGCCCTGGTGAGTGACCTGGAGTATGTATAATTTGAGCTTTCCTATTTCCGATATCAATAATATCTCCATCTTTTAGTAATTTTGTTGGTGTTTCTTGAAATGGTTTGAATGTTTCAGGTTGAAATGTTTTAGGGGTAGGTAAAGTAATATCACGAGCGATGTCTTTCCGGATTTGAGAGATAGGAAGCCCTTTTATACCGTTAATGAGCCAATCTTCTTCTAAAGCATGTACATAGAGTTTTTCATATTGTGCGTGACTACCGATATGATCCCAATGAACGTGTGTTGTGACAACGATAATTGGTAAGTTTGTCAGTTATACGCTTTATATTATCGATACCTAGTCCAGTATCAATAAGAAGTGCGGTAGTATCGCCTATAAGTAGAAAGGAATGTACTTTCTCCCAATGCCCATATTCACTAATCGCATATGTATTTCGAGCGATTTGTTTAACAGTAAACCAAGGGTCGTGCAGAATAGTCATGTTTTGTTTCACATCCTATAGTAATTCATTTATTAAATACATTCGCTTTTCGTTGTTTTAAGTTCTTTTTTAATTTATTTAATAGATTTTTTTGTGAAAGTTTATAAAATGGGTAAACGGAATGTTGAAATGTTTGTTTGTGTTATGCTAAGATGGTGAAGTGGTAATAAACGTTATTGTAATTTGTTTGTTTTTAAGTAAACCTTTTAAAGGAGTGTTTAGTATGAGTGATATTTCAGAGAAGTTTTGGGATGCGTCGATAGAGGAATTGAAGAAAGGGTATGTATTTGACAAGGAAGCAGAGGAGTACGTTTGTTTAGCTTGTGGAGAAACGTTTATTAAAGGGGTTATTTATCAAGAAAATCAAGTTTTGTATGAAGCAGAGAAGTTTGTACAGTTGCATATTCAAAATGAGCATACATCTATGTTTGAATATTTATTAAATCTTGATAAAAAGTTTACAGGCTTAACTGATTTGCAAAAGAAAATGGTTCAGTTTTTCCATATGGGACTTAACGATAAAGAGATTGTAAAAGAAATGGATGGCGGGAGCACATCGACGATTCGCAATCATCGATTTACATTGCGCGAGAAAATGAAGCAAGCGAAAGTATTTTTAGCGTTAATGGAATTGTCAGAAGAAAAATCAAAAGTTCAAACTAAATTTGTACCGATTCATAGAACAGCTACGATGGTGGATGATCGATACAATATTACAGAGGAAGAAAATGCTGAAGTTTTAACAGCGCATTTTACAGAAGGTTTGGATGGACCGCTTTCTAAATTTCCGAAAAAGCAAAAGCGTAAATTAATTATATTACGTCATTTAGTGAAGAAATTCGATAGTAATAAAAAGTATACTGAAAAAGAAGTAAATACAGTTTTAGAAAATATATATCCGGATTTTGTAACTTTGAGAAGATATTTAATCGAATATGGTTTTTTAGATAGAACAGCTGATGGAAGCCAATATTGGGTGAAGTTATAATAATACGGAAAAGAAAATGAATGGAAGCACATCGTTATAACAACTATACAAAGAGATAGAAGTTGAAAAACAGATTTTTAGTAAAAGGAGAAATGAAATTTGAAACCACCTACAGATAACAATAAAGAAGGTGTAGAGTCACAGAAGTCAGAAACAGAACATAAGCCGATATGGAAATCGATGTCCATGTTTTTAGTGCCGTTACTTTTAAGTAATGTATTACAATCAGTTGGACAGTTATTTGGAATGGTAGTAGTAGGAAGATGGCTTGGCGTAAATGATCTAGCAGCTATATCGGCATTTTTCCCGTTATTTTTCCTACTCGTTTCATTTGTAATTGGAATTGGTTCTGGTAGTTCAATTTTAATTGGTCAGGCATTTGGTGCTAAAAATGAGGAGCGCTTAAAAGCTATCGTTGGTACGACGCTTACGTTTACTTTTATTATCGGAGTCGTGTTGGCGATACTAGGTAGTATTTTTGCGATGGATATTATGCGCCTTATGGGAACGCCAGAAAACATTATTGAAATAAGTGTGCATTATGCAAGAATTTTATTTATATCTATGCCAGTATTATTTTTATATTTTGCATACACAACATTTATGAGAGGTACAGGAGATTCTAAAACGCCATTTTACTTTTTAATCGTAAGTACAGCGCTAAATATGATCTTATTACCAATTCTTATTTTTGGCTGGTTAGGAGCTCCGAAATTAGATGTTTACGGAGCAGCCTATGCTTCAGTTATATCTACAGTTATTACGTTTATTGTCATGCTAGTGTATTTAAAGAAGAAAAATCATCCACTACAATTAGACGGGACAGTAAGAAAATATCTTCGTATGGACTGGGAGTTATTAAAATTATTGTTACGCCTCGGTATTCCAGCAAGTATTAATATGATATTAGTTTCATTATCAGAGATCGCGGTAATCGCATTTGTAAATCGGTACGGTTCAGATGCAACAGCGGCGTATGGCGTTGTGAACCAAGTTGCAAGTTATGTACAAATGCCAGCGGTTAGCCTCGGTATTACAGTATCAATTTTTGCAGCGCAATCAATTGGTGCGAACCAATTTGATCGATTGCAGAAAGTTGTTAAGGCCGGAATTATTATGAATTATATCATTGGTGGTGTATTAATATCTCTTATTTACTTGTTCTCAAGAGATATTTTAGCACTATTTTTAACAAGTCAAAATACAATTGACATTGCTCATAGTCTAATCATGATTACATTATGGAGCTACTTAATTTTCGGTCATGCACAAATTATTAGTGCGACAATGCGAGCAAGTGGTACTGTACTATGGCCAACTGTAATCAGTGTTGTATCAATTTGGCTTGTTGAAGTACCTGTGGCGTATTATCTTTCTTATCATACGAGCCTTGGAATTGAAGGGATATGGATTGGGTATCCAGCTGCATTCATCGTCAGCTTAATATTACAGTATGCATATTATAAGCTTTCATGGCAGAAGAAACGAATTACACGATTAGTGAGTTAAAAGATGAAAATGTCCCTAAGTCATTATACTTAGGGACATTTTTTTATGAATGCTTATAAATAACTTTTTAAAGTTATGTCAAAATGTTGTCTAATGAGTTCTCCATTATTCATATAAAACTCCCAAGCTGTATCTGGCTCACCGATAATTTCAAATGAACCTTCTGTAATATATAAAGCGCAATTATCTTCTAATGCAATACCTTCTATATTACCTTGGTGAGTTTGTAAAAACGTATGGAAGGCATTCATTCTATTTAATTGATTGTAATGGGGGCAAAATCTTTTGTTAACAATACCCCAGCCACTACTTTCTATATAACCGGAACCTTCATAATCTGAACGAATGCTAGATGTGAACCAGCACATAGCACCGGCACTATATCCTGCAATAAGTGTTCCACGTTTTAAAGCAAATAGTAACTTTTCATCTAGTTTATGTTCTTTCCATTGTTCAAGCATGTGAACGTAATTTCCACCGCCAAGGTAAATTAAATCGGCAGAATGAATCATCTCATCTATTTCATATTTAGTAGGTGTTTCGGTTGAAATGCGTAAAATTTGAACCTCACAATGTAATTGCTTTTCAAATGTTTCTAAAAATAACTTTATATATCCTTCATCATCACGACTAGCTGTAGGAATGAATAATACTTTTGGGTATTGTTTATTCGTTAATTCTATAAGTCGTTCATTAATATGCAAGTGATTTGGATCTTGTAAATCACCGCCACCAATGACAGCTAATTTCATAGTAAAGCACCACCTAATAATATTTGTTATGTAAAAATTCGATAGTGGGGAGTTACATTCCTTCTGTGATTTAATGAATAAGGGGAAATAAAGTGAACAATATATTGAAATAGCATAAGGAGTCGATAGCTGTGGATAGTTTATCCCGCTATTTGCGGGCAGTAAACTCCCGCCTCAAAATTCAACTGGAGCAAAGCAGTTAGGTGGGAGCCCTGCTGCCCGTAAACGCCCGATTGGTGAAGGCTAATAATCAGTGGGGAATGAACAAAACCCCCACTGATTAAAGTTTCACTTTATTGATATATAATACTGGATAATATTGTTTCAAAGTATGGAAACAATATGTTTAAATGAATATAACGACGTACTAATGAATATTGAAAGAGTATTTATATTAAAAAGTACGGGGAATACCAGAAGTTTTACAAAAATGTTTTTTACTTTTTATAGGAACTTATTCTATAATATGGTAAAATTATATCGATATATTTATTAGCGTAAACTGAAAAGAGGGAGCGTGAAAGAGTGGATTTTCGATTTGAGTTCGCAGCGAAGGTGAAAGAATATTTAGACGATGAAAAAGATGAAAAAATAATAAAAGATGGACATAGAGATATAATTTATAAATATTTATATCCGTTAGAGAGTGAAATTGGAATTTTTAAAAATCCTAACTTTACTTTTTTTGCATCAGGAAGACGTTCACATATAGTATTAGAAAATATTGAATTTAAAACAGAAGTAAACGTAGAAAGTAATGTAATTGAAATTACAAAAATAGTGGATAATGTGGTGATTCCATTAGATACTATCGTAGCAAAAGATCGGGAATTATTTGCACTTGGGCGTAATGAGAAATTTAGTGTGCAAATATTAGAATATTATCTCTATGATACATTTGGAGAGAAGTTAGGTTTACAATGAATCGAACGTGGTACAGATAACTAATTAGTGGAGATTAGGATTCATTTAAGTATCAGTTAATATCATTTATGTTTGACCTTCTATATATTTTATACTACAATCTGTAGTGTGAAAGGGGCCATACGATGTTTACTCAAAACTACAAGTTAAATGAGCAAGGGTTAAATCACTTTTTCGGACCGCTTGAAGCGAAAATAATGGAAATTGTTTGGGCTACTGAGGGTATTACCATTAAAGATGTGCAGCAGAAATTAAGTGAAGAATCCCCGGTGAATTTTAATACTGTAATGACAGTTATGAACAGATTAGTAGAGAAAGCACATTTAGAAAAGCATATTGTGAAAAGAAGTGGTATGTATCGTACTACACAAACGAAGGAAGAATTTTTATCTAATCAAACGAAGAAAATGACACAGGAATTAATGGGTGAATTTGGAGATCTTGTTGTGAACCATATGATAGATGAGTTAGAACAAGCTGATCCATCTTTAATAAAAAAATTAGAAGAGAAATTAAGTCGGCTAAAAAAAGAGGACCGATAAAATGAAATGGAAAATGCGTAAAATCGTTTTGTTAGCAATGACTATTAGTGTGCTTTTTTTAAGCATGTTAGTATACTACGTTACATACCCATTTCTTTTTCAAAATAAAGCATTTTTCCTTTCTCAATTTTGTTTATTTGAATTACAAAAACATATGAGGGAACTATCAATACTTCGTATAATGATAGCCGGATTACTGTTATTTACTGTAATCATTATGAGTAAAAGAATTTGGAAACAATTTTTTTATAGTAAAAGATTGAAAAGAAATCTCGTGTCTATTACTAGAAAAGGAAAGCAAGTGTACGTATTATCAACGTTACAGATTACGGCATTTACAATTGGATTATTTCGACCGAAAATTGTCATTTCAGAAGGAATGTTTCAGGCATTTTCTGAGGAAGAAATTGATGCGATTGTATTACATGAGGAATATCATCAAAAAAATCGAGATCCATTAAAGTTATTTTTCTTTACATTGTTAGCTGAGGGAATGATGTATATTCCTATATTAAAAGGGATGTTGCAGCGTTATCATGTATATCAAGAGCTATCAGCAGATAAATATGCGATGCAAAAAATGAAATCTTCATTTGAGCTAGGTAGTGCATTATTAAAGTTAATTAAAATAAAGACGATGGAAAATCAATGTATTACAGCGTCGTTTGCGAAAACCGCAATTAATTTACGAATTGAGCAAGTGTTGAATGAGAAAGTTGTTAAGCTGAATATGCCATTACATACAAATTCAGTATATGTAACGTTAGGGCTATTTTGTATGTCGATTGTACTTATTGTCGGAGAGTGCATATAGCCTCTTTTTTTAATAATTAACACTACGCATTGTAGTGTGTTTAGGAGGGATAAAATGAATGCGGTGGATTTAACAATTTGGCTAGTAGTAGGGGCTGGGATACTTTCATTTATATCACCATGTTCTTTACCGCTATATCCATCTTATTTATCGTATATTACAGGTGTCTCTATTCAAGATTTAAAAGAAAATCGTGGGATTATGCAAAAGTCAGCGATTATACATACAGTATTTTTTATGATCGGTTTCTCGGTTATATTTTATGCGTTAGGTTTATCGGTGAGTTGGATTGGGATTACTTTTTCATCTAATCAAAGATTGATTCAGCAAATTGGTGGGATTTTTATTGTTTTGATGGGGTTATTTATGACTGGATTGTTTCAGCCTAAGTGGCTTATGGCAGAGAAAAAAGTGCAGTATAGAAGTAAATCGACAGGATATATTCGCTCAGTTTTGGTCGGCATGACATATGCAGCAGGATGGACACCGTGTGTTGGTCCGATATTTTCTGCAGTGCTTATGCTCGGGGCGACCAATCCTGAAAGTGCGCTTCTTTATATTACGGCATATACTCTTGGCTTTGCAGTTCCGTTTTTCGTGATGGCATTTTTTATTGGAAAGGTAAAATGGATTGTTACTTATGCCAATGTCATGATGAAAATCGGCGGTGGAATGATGATTTTAACAGGGGTTTTATTATATACAAATCAAATGACGAAAATTACAGCGTTCTTTATTCGTCTATTCGGCGGATTTACGGGATTTTAGAAATGAGGAGGAAGAAAAGTGAAGAAACTAATTGCTATTATACTAGCTGGGGCACTAATTTGGGCAGGAGTTAACTTTTATAATACTAAGAAAGAAGAAAAAGAAAGAAAAGCGAAACAAGCGGAGTTACAAGAGAAGGAAGTATTACCACAAGTGGGATTTAAAGCGCCGAACATAACATTAAAAGGATTAGATGGGAAGCTTTATTCGTTAAATGATGCAAAGGGAAAACCATATGTTATTAATTTTTGGGCATCATGGTGTGGTCCATGTGAAATGGAGGCTCCTGATCTAGTTCATTTGTATGATAAATATAAGGAGGATGTTGAAATCTTTGCGGTAAATGCAACAATCGGGGATCCAGTACAAGAAGCGAGCGCATTTGCAGATCGTCACGGATTTAAATTTCCTGTTCTATTAGATATGGACGGAGTAGCTGGAATAGATTATAAAGTATTTTCTTTACCAACGACATTTTTTGTTAATAAAGATGGAATTATTGTAGATCATGCACGAGGTGTATTACCTCCAGATCAATTAGAAGAGAAGTTTAAGAAAATAATTGAGAATTAAGAGGGGATTTCATAGTGATGGAGTGGATGGTGAGGTTACAACCTGTTTCTCTTATAATAGGAAGTTTATTTGGATTTACTCTAATGAAACTAAGGATGAAAAAGCAAAATATTCAATATGAAAAAATGATGGATGCAGTAACGAATGGCTTTCTTATCATTGTATTAGTATGGAAATTCGCACCGGCAATTTTAAATCCGGTATGGGCCATTGGGGCGCCAATGCCAGCATTATTAGCTGTAGGAAGTATTCAGCATATTATAGTAGGGTGCGTAATTGCGAGTATATATATTGTTTGGAAAAGTAAAAAAGAGCAATTTTCTCTTCGGATTTTACTTGATACATTACCTTTTGGATTTTGCGTGAGTATAATCTTTTATTTTATATTCCATCAAGAAGTAGGTGCACAAACGACACTGCCGTGGGGGATGAAAATATATGAATCAAAATTTTTGTATCATCCTATTTTCATGTATGAGATTATACTCGCACTCGGTATAATTGGCTCGTTATGGATTAAAAATGAAAGATTAGGAAATGGAAAGAATATAAGCTTTTTTCTAATTTGCGAGGGAATTGCTCATATCATTATTTCACTTATTAGTGAACAAAATTCAGTTCTATTTGGTCTTTCAATACAGCAAATACTCAGTTTTTTTGTTATTAGTTTAGGGATTTTGTTAGTACCAAAAAAATAAAAATAGCCATGCACGGAGAGCATGGCTATTTTTGTATCATCATATGAATTAAAAAATCGGCGGAGTAACAGAAAATAAAACAATCGCATTTTTCTCGAATTGATTTACCCATTTATGTTTTAAATAAGCTGGTATTTTTACGCTATCACCAGTTTCTAATGTGTATTCTTCTTCATTTAAGTGCAATGTGATTTTTCCGTCTAATACAAATGCTAATTCTTCACCTTTATGTTCTAGAACATTTTCTGATGAAGCAGTATTTGGTGGGATAGTCATAATTGCTGTTGCTAAATTTCCTGTGAAATCAGGTGATAACAATTCATATGATAAATTATCGATAATCATTTTTTTTCTTTTATGAGAACGTACAATTAAATCGTCTGTATTATTTTCTTCAAGTAAAAAACTAAATGTTGGAACATCAAGAGCTTTTGCAAGTACCTTTAATGTTTGAATAGAAGGGTTAGCAGAACCACGTTCAATTTGACTAAGCATTGATGGTGTGATTTCGGCCATCTTTGCTAATTCTTTACTAGTTAATCCTTTTTCTTTTCTTTGTTTTTCAATCTTTTTACCAATATCTATATTTTCCATAATAAATGCTCCTTAATAATTATTAAATTATATTTAAATAAATTAAATTAAAATTAACTAAAATGAATTATTTATGTTAAACTATATTAAAATTAATTTAATTATAATTTATTATATGGCTAGCTACAAGGATATGAGGAGGAAGAGGAATGAAGGAGATAGAGGCATTAAAAGAGCAATATCCACTAGTAAATAACTTAATCGCAACAGAAGAAGTATTTTGGATAAACCCGAATATGGAAAAGTATGAAACAGCAATAAAAAATTCGCCACTTAATGAAGAACATGTAAAAGACGCGGAAGAGAGATTAAAGCGTTTTGCACCATATATTGCGAAAGTATTTCCTGAAACGAAGGAAACAGGCGGTATTATAGAATCACCTTTAGTGAAAATACCTTCTATGAAACAATCTTTAGAGAAAAGTTATGGGCAACCTATTTTAGGGGAATTACTATTAAAATGTGATAGCGGGCTTCCGATATCAGGATCAATAAAAGCTAGAGGCGGAATATACGAAGTGCTGAAACATGCAGAGCGACTGGCACTTCAGCATGGAATGTTAACAGAGAAAGATGATTATTCAATTTTAGATAATGATAGATTTAGAGGTTTTTTTGCGAAGTATTCAATTGCAGTAGGTTCTACTGGCAATTTAGGGCTTAGCATCGGTATTATGAGTGCGAAATTAGGTTTTAATGTGACTGTTCATATGTCGGCAGACGCAAAAGAATGGAAAAAAGATTTATTAAGAAGTAAAGGTGTAAACGTTATTGAATATGAAGCTGATTATAGTAAAGCAGTAGAAGAAGGAAGACTGCAAGCAGATGCAGATCCTAGCTGTTATTTTGTTGATGATGAAAACTCACATGATTTATTTTTAGGATACGCAGTAGCGGCGTCACGTTTACAAAAACAATTAGAAGAGTTAGAGATTGTAGTAGATGAAGAACACCCTTTATTCGTTTATCTTCCGTGCGGGGTAGGTGGTGGACCCGGCGGAGTAGCATTCGGCTTAAAGTTATTGTACAAAGACAATGTGCATTGTTTCTTTGCTGAGCCTACGCACTCTCCATGTATGTTACTCGGTTTAATGACAGGGCTTCACGATAAAATTTCCGTTCAAGATATCGGAATTGATAATGTAACCGATGCGGATGGACTTGCGGTAGGAAGACCATCTGGATTTGTCGGTAAAACGATGGAACCATTTTTGAGTGGAAATTACACAGTAAGTGATGAAGAGTTATATAGATTATTAAAAGAACTGGCTGATACTGAAAATATTTATTTAGAGCCTTCTGCATTAGCGGGTATGATAGGGCCGTTGAATGTATGTAAAGCTGAAAATGAGTATTTACAAAAACAACATTTAACAGAGAAGGTGAAGAAAGGTACTCATATTGTGTGGGGAACTGGTGGGAGTATGGTTCCGGAAGACGTGATGAGTGGTTATTATAAAAAAGGTTCGGAATTAACGAAAGCAGAGTAAGGAAGAATGAGGCGATTTAAAGCCTCATTTTTTCATGTACATAAAAATCTTTGTTATTTTCACATTAGTTCTTTATAGTATAGTTATAAAGGATTATTCATATCGATTAAATATAACAAAACAGCTTTATTTTACATAATAAGAGGATGTGTATACGATGTCATTACAGACTAAATATATAGCGGGTATTTCGCTTGGGGTTATGGGCGTAGGTTTTGCGGCTTCAATCCCTTTTCAAGGAACGGTAGCTGGGGAGATTATACAAGGGGGATTTGAAGCTGGGTTAGTTGGTGGACTTGCGGATTGGTTTGCGGTTACAGCTTTATTCCGTCATCCGTTGGGAATTCCAATTCCACATACAGCATTATTACCAAAAAATCGTAAGCGGGTAACAAAGGGACTCGTTTCTACGTTAGAAAATGAATGGCTGACGAAAGAAAGTATTACAAGTAAAGTAAAAGAAATGCAGCTAGCACAAATGGTACTGCAAATTGCTGAGAAAGAGTTACAGTCTGACGCTGTGAAAAAAGGAATTGTAACAATTGCTGAGAAAGCGATTCTTCAAATAGATACGGAAAAATTAGCAGTTATTATTGAAAAAGAATTAAAAACGTATTTGCATACAATTAATACAAGTAACATATTACAAGTTCTCGTGGATCAATTAGTAGTGCAAGAATATGATGAAAAAACACTTGATTACATATTAGTAAAAGTGAAAGATTGGACAGCTCAAGATGAAGCACGTTATCAGCTCGGAAGCTTAGGCATGAAGGCGATGGAAAACATAAAAGTAGATGGATTCCTACAGTTTACTTTGAAATCGTTTATGAATATTGTTGATGAGGATAAAATCGGCGGCATTTTGCAGAAGTTTATCATTAGCAATATTAACAGCTTACAAGATGCAGATAATAGCACAAGGCAACTTATATTAGCGAAAATTCGTCAAGAGATTATAAATGTAAAAGAAAATGAATCTTTATTACAGGAATTAGAGAAGTGGAAAGAAAAATGGATTGCAAATTGGGATGCTACTGACAAAATAAAAGAGATGCTAGAGCAAGTACAGAGTAGGGCAGTTACTTTTGTGAAGAATGAAGAATTTGCTGATAAATATGTTGTTCCATTCTTACAAACACAAATGAATAAAATAAAAGAAGACGAATTGACTGTTCAAAAAATAGAAGATTGGTTACAAAAACAAGTTGTTACTATTGTTGAAAAGAATCATTCGAAAATTGGAAAGCTTGTGCAAGAAAACCTTGATAAGTTAGATGATAAAACATTAATCGAAATGATTGAAAATAATGTCGGTAAAGATTTGCAGTGGATTCGTGTGAACGGGGCTGTTTGTGGTTTTATGATTGGATTAATTTTAGAAGGAATAAAAGCGATTATATGAGAAAAACCTTCCACAATTGTGGAAGGTTTCTTATTTTTCGATAACGCTCATATTTAAATTATAAGCTTTCTCAATATTTAATTTGTACGTTCCATTTCCTGTTTTTATCGAGTTTTTATACCAATGTTCTTGCCCATTTAATTCTGGATTTTCTTCTGAAGAATTATTTTCTTTTTTCGCTAAATCTTCTACTTGTTCCCAAGGTGTGTTTCCGTGAGTTTCTTTTTGATTTGTTACGGCTGTTAAAGAAACATCACTTTCTTTAGTTAAATGAACAGATACGTTTGAACTGTTTTGTACAAACCAATTATTTTGTAATTGACCTGGATAAAGAGATAGTTCGTTATTCGAAGCGCGGATCTCTACATTTTTATTTTGCGGAAGAACGAGTGTTTGTTTCACCTGTGGTGCGAAGTTAAAAAACGTATGCTGAACCGGTAATGGTTTTAACGTTATATACATCGTTTCTCCAGCCGTTTGAACTGAAAGGAAATCATCTCTTTTTAAATTAGGTTTTTCATTTGTTTTTGTCGTCATTTCATATGTTCCAAAAAGATGAATTTGATTTGTATTATCACCCTCTATCGTTAGAGGGTGATGCCCCGCATCCACTACGATTTTTTTGATAGATTCAGGTATATCAAGTTGTCCGTCTGGAATATTACTCGTTTGTCTAGTTGTGTTAATAGAATGACGAACTTCTTCTAGCAATCCAGTTGATAATAAGCAGTAAAAAGCAATTCCAACACTTCCTAAAACTCCGATAAAGAAAATACTAAAAATATCATATTTAATAAATGAATGTTCCTTCTTAGAAAATAGAAGGTATAATAAAATTTCAGCGCCAAGTATGATAAGTAAAACAGGCCACCAGGCTGTTAATGTATCTAATGCTTGAACTCCTTTTACGACTGAAAATAGTAAAAAGCAACCTAATGTAATAATGGAGAGCCCCATTGAGAATGTTCCAACGCGCCATGTTCTCATTCGTTTGTACCACCTTTGTTTTCTTTATTTCCAAGTAACAATTTAAAGCCGCCACCAATTAAAAGGAGAGCAACGATAGATGTTTGGAAATAGCGATAATATAGTTCGCTAAGATGAATATTAAATATAGTTGCAAAATAGTCATTCAAAATAGGAAGGACTGTTTGATCTAATAAATAATAACCACCGAGTGTAATTAACCCAATACCGATCCATCTTTGATGATTGATAAAATAGTCAATGATAGGTTCGTCATTTACACGTTCTTTTCCGTATTTTGCAGTTTGCTGTAACGCATCAAAAAAGCTATAGAACCAAATGATTGGTACTAAAAATAAAAACGCAGAAAGTCTTAATAAGTCGAGCAAATAAATAGATAGTAAAAAGGCTGCCATAAGCTGAAGGCCACGGCGCTGTAAGCCTAAATACATATGTCCTGCTCCAGGAAACATTGCTAAAATGGAAGCGAATGTTTTATTTTTCTTTCCTTGTTCTCGGTGCTCTTCAAATTCTTCAAAAATAGTACGATCCACTAATTGCTCGCCGCGTTCTTTTTTCTGTAGTTGTTGAACAACATCGAAGAAATTATAAATCCATAAAACAGGTAATGTAATAAGAAAGATAAGGAAACTTCCTTGAGATGTTAAGAGTGCAACGAATATAATCATACTTCCGATTCCTGTGCAAGCGACTAAAAATGTAAGTCCGCGTTGCATAAGTCCTAATTGAAAATGACCAAGCCCAGGAATGATTGATAGAAGAATGATATAAAATCGTTCGCTTTCTTTAGAGGACTCTATAAATTCTCCGGCTGCTTGTTTTTTCGATTGATTAATAATAGTGATAACTAAGTCTAATAAATTGATCGCCCATAACACGACTAGTAAAAATAGAGAAAGAAAAGCAATATCACGCGCTCCTAATGCTATTGTACAAAATGCTGCAAGGATAAATAGAAATAAAGCCCCGCCGCTATATAAAATAAATCGTCCAAATTTCTTTAAATATAAATGTCCAAGCCCAGGAATTAGCCCTAACACAAGTGCTAAAAAGGGATTTTTATTCATGCTTTGAACCTCCGTCCTTTTTTGATGTGTCTACCGATTTGTTTACAATTTGTTGTGAGATAGAAGACTCGTTATGTTTTGAAGATTTCTCGAAATTTGATGTCGCTGTGAAAATATACTGGAATAAACCACTTACCATAAAAATAATTGTAGCCGCAGTCGCAATTATGTAGTGAATAATTGTGCGCTTTAGTGAGTTTGTTTTTATATTTTCATTAGATTGTAGTGTTTCAAAATTAATTTGCGTCATAACTTCGTTCGTAAATGAATCATCATTTATCATTGGAAGGTTTTCATGTTGTTCATCAATACTTTCCATATAAAGTGCTAAACAATGATCACATTCATAAAGATGTTCTTCCATAGATTCACGTTCATTGTTTGATATAACATCTAATGTATAATTGCGCCAATCTTCTTTTGAATAATGCATCATAGAAACTCTTCCTCCTTCCAATGTTTTTTAATCCATTTTCTTGCCCGATACAGTTTCATTTCGACTGTTTTCACTTCAATATTTTCTTGCAAAGCAATTTCTTGATAACTTTTTTCTTCTAAGTAATGTGCGAGAACGACGTCACGGTAATTGTCGGGAAGTTCTCGCAGTTTTTGAGCAATGAGTAATTTTTGCTCTTTCGTCAATAATAATGCCTCGATATTATGAGAGGATTTTATATTTTCCGCAGTTTCTTTACATAAGGAGAGTTCTTCGTTTTCTCTAGCTTTTTTTCTCTTATAATCAATAGCGTGATTGGTGGCAATACGTGCCATCCACGTTTTTAATCCGCGAAATTGATAATTTGGGAGAGAGGCGTGAATTTTTACGAATACTTCTTGTGTAACATCTTTAGCATCTTCTTCATGTCTTAAAATGGAAAAGATAACTTGAAAAATATAATGACGATATGTTTGTACAAGGATACGAAAAGCATGTTCGCTTCCTTGCTGTGCTTTTGCAACTAATTGTTTTTCCTCAATCGGTCTCTCCCTCCTTTTTGACGCATTCTATTATATAGACGTAAGAAATGATAAGTCACCCTACACATGTTATAAAAAAAGAATAATATATTTTTAGCAGGAGGGCTATATGAAAAAGGTGTGAAAAAATGGTAAAGAGAAGTATATAATGAGCAAAGAGGAAATGCTACATGGAGAAAGGATGTGAATGTTAGTAGGATAAGGTCCATACTAACAAACATGAAAATTAAAATATTAATAGCGGACGATAATTCTTTTATTAGAGAAGGTATGAAAATTATTTTAAATACATATGAAGAGTTTGAAGTATTAGATACTGTAAATGATGGAAAAGAAGCTGTAGCGTATTGTAAAAAGTATGAAGTTGATATTGCGCTTTTAGATGTTCGTATGCCAAACATGAACGGGGTAGAGGCGACGAAGTTAATTTGTGAAGAGACAAAAACGAAGCCTCTCATTTTAACGACATTTGATGATGATGAATATATTTTGGACGCAGTAAAAAACGGAGCGAAAGGTTATTTATTAAAAAATAATGATCCGGAGCGTATTCGTGATGCGATAAAAGGAGTTTATAACGGTCAAACTGTTATGCAAGATGTAGTGCTTGATAAAATTAAGTCTAATTTAATGGAAAGTAAAGAGGAAGAATCTAAAATTGATAAGAGCCTTTTCACAGAAAGAGAGCTTAGTATTATCGCATTAATTGCGAAAGGTTTCTCAAATAAAGAAATTTCGAAGCAACTTTTCATATCTGAAGGAACGATTGCAAATTATATTACATCAGTTTTAGGGAAAACCGGACTAGAACATCGCACGCAAATTGCGATTTATTACTTAACAGGGAAAGTAGATTAATGTTATGGAATTTTGGTTAACTGTAAGTAAACTTATTGTCTTTTTATATATAGTGTTTAGCTACATTCATTTAAATGTTACGAACTTACCGTGGATTATACTTACTTTGCTTTTATATCTTTCTGTCAATGTGTTGATCTCTATATTTAAAAAAGATACGTACAAAAACATATTAACTTGTGTGTCAATTGGCGTAGTTATGTTATTTACATGGAAGGTTCATCCGTTTTTTATTTTATTTTTACCTTTGAACTTATATGAAATTGCAAATTATTACATAAAAAAGAAATGGTTAATCTTTTTCATTATGATTCTTCCTATTATTTTTATAGGTGAAGGTATTCAAATGACGTATGGACTTATTAGTGCATTTTGTTTTTTTTCCTTAACGATAGCTCACCGCTATATAGCACGATTATTAAAACTAGAAATGCAAAATGATAAAATGAGAAAAGACATACAAAGACTTACGAAAAGCTTAAATGAAAATAAAGATTACATAAGGCAATCTGAATACACATTTAAATTAGAGGAAAGAAATCGACTATCTCAAGAAATTCATGATAAAATCGGTCACTCAATGACAGGTGCACTAATTCAAATGGAAGCAGCAAAGAGATTAATGGAAATAGATAAAGAAAAATCTGCGGAATTATTACAAAATGCCATTCATATTTCAAAAGATGGAATTGAAAGCATTCGGATTACATTAAAAAATATGAAGCCACCAACAGAGCAAATTGGTATTCATCGTATGAAATTATTCATAGAGGAATTTGCTGGTAAGCATGATATAAATATTCCATTCGTATATAAAGGGAACTTAGATATGATTTCACCAATTCAGTGGAAGATTATTGGTGAAAATGTTATGGAGGCACTAACAAACGCGATGAAATATGCTGATGCGACAGTCATTTCAATAGATATTCATGTACTGAACAAGATGGTGAAAGTACAAGTGAAGGATAATGGTAAAGGTGCAGCTCTTGTTAAGAAGGGCCTCGGTATTATGGGGATGGAGGAGCGAACAGCATCAGTAAACGGAAAAATTATTGTAGATGGAACAAGTGGTTTTTCAGTAACAATGTTATTGCCGATATAAGAGGATGAGACGAGGATGAATCATCTCATATGAAAAAAGTGAATCATCTCATGTGAAAAGAGTGAACTTCTGCACTGAGCAGGTTCATTCTTTTTGTTTATAATAAAGTGAAACTTCAATCAGTGGGGGGTGTTTTTCCCCGCTGATTGTTAGTTGAACCAATCGGGCATTTTTACGGTCAGTAAGACTCCCACCTAACTTCATTGCACCAGCTGAATTTTGAGGTGGGAGTCTTACTGACCGTTGATGCGGGATAAAAGCAGAGAAACCGAAATAGGGGTGAAATGATGAACACATTGGAAATTAAAAATTTAACGAAAAAATTTGGTGATTTCATCGCGGTAGATAATATGTCTTTATCTATTAAAGAAGGAGAAATATTTGGCTTTTTAGGTTCGAATGGTGCTGGTAAGAGTACAACGATTAATATGATTGCTGGTTTGTTAAGAAGTAATGAAGGTGAAATTAGTATACTAGGAAAAAATATAAAGAAACATAATCGATTTGCGAAAATGAATATTGGTATCGTTCCGCAAGATATTGCGATTTATGAAGAGTTAACTGCCTATGAAAATGTGAAATTCTTTGCTGGATTGTATGGATTACGAGGAGCCGAGCTAAAAGCGAGAGTAGAGGAAGCACTTCAATTTGTAGGCCTTAGTGATAAACATAAAAGTTATCCGAAAAACTTTTCTGGCGGGATGAAACGAAGACTGAATATCGCTTGTGCAATCGCTCATAGACCGAAGTTAATTATTATGGATGAACCGACAGTTGGAATTGATCCGCAGTCAAGAAACTACATTCTCCAGTCTGTCCGAAAATTAAATGAAATGGGAAGTACGATTATTTATACGAGTCACTACATGGAAGAAGTAGAAGAGATTTGTACGAAAATAGCAATTGTCGATCACGGTAAAGTAATTGCAGAAGGAACGAAAGAACAGTTAAAAGCGATTATTACCGATACGAAAGACATTTGGATTGAAGTGAAGTCAGTAGAAAATCTAGACGTTGAAAAATTAAAAGAGATAAACGGTGTGAAAGCTGTTCAAATTGAAGAGAACGTAATCAAAGTAAATTCTGATGCAGGATTAAATAATTTAAATAAAATTATTCAACACTTTATTAATCATGACATTGAAATTCGTTCGTTAGAGGAGCAGGCTCCGAACTTAGAAACTGTATTCCTTACGTTGACCGGAAGAAACTTACGAGATAAATAAAAGGTAAATGAAGAAAAAGTAAAGGGAGGTTCATCGATTGAACATCTTCAATATTGCAGTTATGCACATTAAAAGAGATTTCAGGGACGTAAGAACCTTAGTTTTTATGTTGGCATTTCCGATTGTGCTTATGCTTGTATTAGGAACAGCGTTAAGTAACGCATTTAATAGCGATAGTCAATCGTTTAAGGATATACAAGTGCTATATAAAGATGAAGCGAGTAGCACGTTTTCTCAATCATTTGAAGCATTTACAAAAGAAGTCGATAAATCAGGTATTCATTTTAAAAAGGCTTCCGAAGGTATAGATGGGAAAGAAGAAGTGAAGCAAAATAAATATGCTGCTTATGTAGAGTTAAATAAAGATGGTGCAAAATTTTACGGAAGTGACAAAAGTAGTATTGAGGGAAGTATTGTGGAAGGCATGCTTACAACATTTGTTGATAAGTACAACGTAGTGGCCGAAGTTGCAAAAGTAGATCCGAGTAAGGTTAGCGCAGTTATTTCAAACGGAAATCATAATGATTATATTAAAGAAACATCTTTACAAGCTGCTAAAAAACCAGGTTCTATGGATTACTATGCGGTTGTAATGACGACGATGATTGCACTGTACGCTGCAATGGGGGCGAGTTTTTTAATTCGAGGAGAACGAATACGTAAAACAGGAGATCGTTTAATTGCAGCACCTATAAGTAAGGCTGAAATTTTCATTGGGAAAGTGCTCGGTAGTCTTGTAGCGAATGCACTTTGTCTATTACTCGTCGTTTTATTTAGTAAATTTGTTTTTCAAGCGAATTGGGGCGACCATCTTGGAATCATATTTATTATTTTACTAACAGAAGTCTTTCTAGCAATTAGCTTCGGTTTAGGAATCGGATTTATTACAAAAACAGGTGAGGCATCTAGAGCAATTATTATGGTTGTTGTGCAATTAGCGTCTATTTTTGGTGGTGCGTATTTCGTAGTGGAAGAAAATTCCGTTACGAATTTATCACCATTAACGTGGGCAAACACAGCTATTATGAAAATTATTTATGCAAATGATGTAGGAGCGGCACTGCCGGTAATATCTTTAAATCTTGGGATTTCAGCAATCTTCTTATTAATTGCGATTATTGCATTACGTAGACGGGAGGGGCTATAGTATGAAAGATATTTTATGGCTCATACAAAAAACGTTATCTGTGCTTCTGAAAAATAAAAAGGGGTTACTCATTATTATTAGCTTGCCGATAATAGGAACGCTCATTTCCTTTTCGATATATGGGAATGTAGGGCAAGGAACGTTAAATATTGGGGTTATAAATAAAGAAAATCAACCTATCGCAAATGATACAGTGAAATTTTTAGAAGGACTCAATCATGTAAATGTTAGTAAAATTAAGGAATCTGAAGTGGAGGATAAACTCACTTCAAAAAAACTTGATGGTGTTATTACATTACAGTCTGGTTTTTCTGAAAGTGTTCGAGAAGGGAAACCGAGTCATATTGAGATTTCATCGATTAAAGGCGATCAAGTAACAGGATTTATAAAATCGTATTTATATAACTATGTTGATAACATCGCTGCGATTAGTAAAGTGGCAGGGGCGGATCAAAGTACGTTTAATAGTATGTACGCTGGTTATCAAAAAAGTTCATTTAAAGTAAAAGCAGAGACACTTGAAGATACTTCGAAAAATAAGGATATGACAAATCAAACGATTGGTTATCTTATTATGTTTATGCTATTTTCAGCGATGAACTTATCAGGATTTATATTAAAAGAAAAAGAGAACAGAACGTATTTTAGGTTATTATCGACACCGATAGATGGAAAGAAATTTATATTATCTAATGTCGCGGTGAATATGATTATATTAACATTACAAATTGTAATTGCAGTATTATTTATGACGAATGTTTTTCATACGAATATAAATATGCCTTTCACAGTTATGATTGGTGTACTCATGATATTTGCTTTAATCGCAATTGGTTTATCATTAGTCATTGTGTCTTTTTCAAAAAGTTCAACTGCTTCAAATGCGATGCAAAATGTTGTTATTGTACCGACATGTTTATTAGCGGGATGTTATTTTCCATATGATATTATGCCGAAAACAGTACAAAAAATAGCTGATTTTTTACCGCAACGCTGGCTAATGGACACGATTTCGAAGTTGCAGCAAGGAATTCCGTTTTCAGAGTTGTATTTAAATATTCTAATCTTATTCGCCTTTGCGATAGCGTTTTTCTTAATTGCGATTTATAAGTTTGGAAGAAATAATGATGCAAGGAACTTCATTTAATGAAAAGGTGTGGCGCAATGCCACACCTTTTTTGTATTCGTAATTTAAAGTATCTTTTGTAATATAGGAATGCTTTTGTAGAGCACTTCGTTATGTGAAGCATGCACAACATATTTATTTCCCTCTAGAAGAAAAACGCTATGCAGAACAGCGTTACCATCACCATATTTTGTAAGTATATCACCGGCGACTTTTCCGTCTGTCCATTCCAGTTTTGAATGTGAAGGGACGACTTGTAGATATTGAATCGTTTCTACTCCATCTCCTGCAATGAGTGTAGTTTCAATATTTCTTTTCTCTATAATAAATCTATTTGCATTTAATGTATCGAGGAATGGATTTTTCGTTTTCATCTTACTATAAGGAAGAAATGTAATAGCAGAGCCGGATCTTATAAATAAATAATTTCCGTAATCTTTACAAGGAATAACATCTTGTAATCCTGGAAAGTAACGGTGTATCGCTTCAACTTTATTCATTTTGTGTAAGGTGCTTACGTAGTGAATGTACTGTTCCATATAAAAATGAACGATATTTATTTTAGAAGATGTATGTACTGGGAGAGCACCTCCAGTCCAATAACTATAATTGGGGGGAGATCCAGCGTTTGGTGTACAGAGTATAATAAGTTGCTCCACATCATTTTCATATTCTTCACTTTGAACGTAAGAACGTGCAAGAAGTCCACCCATACTATGACAAACTAAATTTAGTTTGTCGCACCCTGTAAATTTTTTAACATAGGCAATTGTTTTTAATAAATATTTTTGAGTGGAAAAAGCAATACGCTGACGCCAGTCATAAAAACAGATAAACAAGTTTTTATTTCGTTCATAGCCGATACTTTCTAACATTATAATGAATGGTTCATAAATAAACGAAGAAAGCCCAAAGTTCCAATTACCGGTACCAGGAATAATAATATTACTCATTGAACCGAAAAGACCTGGGATAAAAATAATAGGAGTTTTTCTTATTTTCATATTCTGCTCTCCTTTAACTTTGTAACATCCAAAAAGTAGGAAATGCATTTTGAATGAAAATTTATTTTAATGAAACACTACGAAATAGTAAGTAATATGAGTGGAAGGAAATCAAAATGATTAAAAAAATATTGCGAGTCACTTCTATTATTATTGCTATTTTCGTTGTTATTTTAATTTGGATGCATATTGACGTTACGCTCGGAAGGAAAATGGAAGCCGGGAAAAATATGCCGACAGAGTATGCACCTCATTATAGTGACTTTCAATTATATGTAGAAGGGAAGTCGTTTTATAAACAGTTATTTACTGATATAAGTGAAGCAAAGCAATCTATTTACACTTATTTTTATATTTTATCGGATGATAAAAGTAGCCATACTTTTTTAAACTTATTAAAGGAGAAGGCGAAAGAAGGAGTAAACGTCTATTTATCAGTTGATCGCATTAATGATTTATCATTTGAAAGAAAGATGAAAAATGAATTGCGGGAAAGTGGTGTACATTTTACATATAGTAGAAAACCTGAATTGCCATTCGGATTTTATTCACTTCACCATCGTAATCATCGTCGTATTACGACGATTGATGGGGAGATTGGCTATACGGGTGGCTTTAATATGGGGGATGAGTACTTAGGGAAAGATAAGCGATTTGGATATTGGCGTGACTATCATGTGCGGCTTAGAGGAGAAGGAGCAAAAGATTTGGAAGAGCAATTCGCTTTAGATTGGAAACGAGATACGAAAGAACATATAAAAAGAAGTACGAATAAAGCGAGTAAAGGGAATACATTACATACGATGGTTAGCTACAATGGACATCATGTCGCTGAAAAATATATAAGGTTAATAAAACAAGCGAAACATTCAATTGTAATTACAACACCTTATTTTATAGCGAAAAATAAAAAATTAATGAACGCTTTAATCGCGGCGCAAAAACGTGGCGTTACAGTAAAAATACTTTGGTCATATAAACCAGATATTCCTCTCATTAAAGAGGCGGCATATCCATACATACGTCAAGCTGTTAATAATGGGATTACTGTATACGGTTATAAAAAAGGGATGTTTCATGGAAAGTTAATGCTGATTGATAATGAACTAACTGTTATCGGTACTACAAACTTTACTGCACGTAGCTTCTATATTAATGATGAGATGAATTTGTATATTCATGGTGGACCTATCATAGCGCAAGTGAATGAGGCGTTAACGCAAGACATTGGTGATTCGAAAGAGATGACAGAAACATTTTTTGACAACTTATCTTTCTGGGAGCGTTGTAAGGAGAAAGTAGTTGGATGGGTTGATTTTTATTTGTGACGATTAACGAACAAAGGGTGTCTATAAAAGGCACCCTTTGTTAATGAAAAATACTATTTTTCATGCACAAGCATCGAAACATCATCATTAATCAACGTCCCAACATGTTCACCTAAACAAATTCTTTTCATAACGCCAGGCTCATCAAAGTTAAAGACGTGTGCCGGTAAATTATAATCTCGAGCAAGCAATAAAGCTGCTTGATCCATTACTTGTATGTTTTGCCTAACAATATCGTTATAGTTCAGTTTACTGTACATTTTCGCTGATTTGTTATGTTTCGGATCACTTGTAAAGACACCGTCTACTCCTTGTTTTGCGACTAAAATGGCGTCGCTATTCATTTCAATGGCTCTTTGTACACTTGGGTAATCTGTTGTAACGAATGGTTGCCCGTTACCACCACCGAATATGACAACATAACCGTTATCTAAATGATGTACTGCACGTAGGCGAATATATGGTTCAGCTACTGCATTAAAAGGGATGGAAGTCATAACGCGTACTTCTCTATCTGTTTTACTTGTTAAAACGCCGCGAAGCATTAAGCTGTTAATAATCGTACCTAGCGTACCGATATTATCAGCTTCTACACGATCAATTCCCCATTCTTCAGCTAGATGACCTCTGAAAATGTTACCGCCGCCGATGACAATGGATACTTCGATATCTAGGTCAATAATGGATATTATTTCGTTTGCGATATGTTCTAATCGTTTGGAGTTAAAGCTATTTCCAGATTGATCAGCAAGTGCGCCGCCACTTAGTTTAATTAAGACGCGTTTATATGGTTTCATAATAATTCCCCCTATATAGATTGCAATAAAAAAGGAACAAAGGCGAATGCCTTTGTTCCTTCGTAAGAAAATGAAATAGAAAAGAAATAGATATGATGAACTTCTTCGCGTGATTTTTCATAACATCCACTCCTTTTCATCCCCATTTATTTAGAATACGTATATCTTTTAGATTATACGAAATAATCTGATGTTTTATCAAGGTTATTTTATTTCTTTTTTATATAAAAAGTGTCAATGAATATTATAAGAAATAAATTTGAATTATTTGTGACGAACTTGTAGGTTTTTGTATGATTTTGTAGGTTCGCTTATATGATGTGTGAGTAGCTTTTATAAATTCAAATTGAAAGCGTTCGCATGAAGGGGATGAACATAAATGAAAAAATTCGGATTGGCAACACAAATTTTTGTCGCGCTTGTTTTAGGGATTGTAGTAGGGGCAGTCTTTTATGGCAATAAAACGGCGATTTCTTATATCACACCAATTGGGGATATATTTATTCACTTAATTAAGATGATTGTAGTACCAATTGTTATTTCAGCATTAATTGTTGCGGTAGCTGGTGTAGGCGATATGAAAAAGCTTGGGAAACTGGGTGGTAAGACAATTCTTTATTTCGAAATTATTACGACGATTGCTATTTTAATGGGATTACTTGCAGCAAATATATTCCAACCAGGTACTGGCGTTGATATGAGTAATTTACAGCAAAGTGATATTTCTTCTTATAAACAAACAGCAGATGCAACAGAGAAGAAAGGCTTTGCAGAAACGATTGTTCATATTGTACCGAAAAATATATTTGAGTCTATTACACAAGGTGACTTATTACCAATTATATTCTTCTCAGTACTATTCGGTTTAGGAGTTGCAGCAATCGGAGAAAAAGGAAAGCCTGTTTTTAACTTTTTTGAAGGTGTGCTCGAAGCGATGTTCTGGGTTACAAATCAAGTGATGAAATTCGCACCATTTGGTGTATTCGCATTAATTGCTGTTACGGTTGCAAAATTTGGTGTAGCAACACTACTTCCTTTAGGAAAACTAGTGCTAGCTGTATACGTAACTGTTATACTATTCGTTGTGATTGTATTAGGTATTAATGCGCGAATGGTTGGAGTAAATATTTTTACATTAATGAAAATTTTAAAAGAAGAACTTATTCTTTCATTTACGACAGCAAGTTCAGAAGCTGTTTTACCTAATATAATGAGAAAAATGGAAGAGTTCGGTTGTCCAAAGGCAGTTGCCTCTTTCGTAATTCCGACAGGTTATACATTTAACTTGACTGGATCAGCTATTTATCAAGCGTTAGCGGCATTGTTTGTTGCACAAATGTACGGTGTACACATGTCACTGACGGAGCAAATAACGCTATTATTCGTTCTCATGTTAACATCCAAAGGTATGGCGGGAGTTCCGGGTGCATCATTCGTTGTTGTATTAGCGACGTTAGGATCAATGGGCTTACCGCTAGAAGGCATCGCATTAATTGCGGGAATTGACCGCATTTTAGATATGATTCGTTCAGCTGTCAATGTATTAGGAAATGCATTAGCTGCCATTGTTATGTCGAAGTGGGAAGGCGAATTCGATGATGAGAAAGCAAAACAATATGTAGAAACGGTCAAACAAACAAAAGCAGCGTAAGAGATTGTTAAGGAGTGAGTAATCATGGCAACATTAACTGAAGTTAAAAATGGAGTACGAATTGAAAAAGATTTTTTAGGTGAAAAAGAAGTACCAAATTATGCGTACTACGGTGTACAAACAATGCGTGCAGTAGAGAATTTCCCAATTACAGGATACAAAGTCCATGAAGGTTTAATTAAAGCGTTAGCAATTGTAAAAAAAGCGGCAGCACTTGCTAATGCAGATGTAGGAAGATTGGAATTGAAAAAGGGTGGTGCTATCGCAGAAGCATCACAAGAAATCCTTGAGGGGAAATGGCATGATCATTTCATCGTTGATCCAATTCAAGGTGGTGCAGGAACTTCAATGAATATGAACGCAAATGAAGTCATTGCCAATCGTGCTCTTGAATTATTAGGAATGGAAAAGGGAGACTATGATTATATTAGTCCAAACAGTCATGTAAATATGGCACAATCAACAAACGATGCATTCCCAACAGCGATTCATATTGCAACATTAAATGCATTAGAAGGCTTATTACAAACAATGGGTTATATGCATGATGTATTTGAATTAAAAGCAGAACAGTTCGATCATGTTATTAAAATGGGTCGTACACATTTACAAGATGCTGTGCCAATTCGTCTTGGACAAGAATTTAAAGCATACTCCCGCGTACTTGAACGTGACATGAAACGTATCAAGCAATCACGTCAACATTTATATGAAGTAAATATGGGAGCAACTGCAGTTGGTACAGGCTTAAATGCAGATCCAGAATATATTGAAGCAGTTGTAAAACATTTAGCTACAATTAGTGAACTACCACTTGTTGGTGCAGAAGATTTAGTAGATGCAACTCAAAATACGGATGCGTACACTGAAGTATCTGCAGCACTTAAAGTATGTATGATGAACATGTCTAAAATTGCGAACGACCTTCGTCTAATGGCATCAGGTCCACGCGTTGGATTAGCGGAAATTATGCTACCAGCTCGTCAACCAGGTTCATCTATTATGCCAGGGAAAGTAAACCCTGTTATGCCAGAAGTAATTAATCAAATTGCGTTCCAAGTAATTGGTAACGACCATACAATTTGCCTTGCTTCAGAAGCAGGACAATTAGAATTAAATGTTATGGAACCAGTACTTGTTTTCAACTTACTTCAATCTATTAGCATTATGAATAACGGTTTCCGTGCCTTTACAGATAATTGCTTAAAAGGAATTGAAGCGAATGAAGATCGCTTAAAAGAGTACGTTGAGAAGAGTGTAGGAATTATTACAGCCGTGAATCCTCATATCGGCTATGAAGCAGCAGCTCGTGTTGCGAAAGAAGCAATTGCGACAGGGCAATCCGTTCGAGAACTATGTGTGAAAAATGGTGTATTGTCACAAGCAGAATTAGAGTTAATTCTAGATCCATTCGAAATGACACACCCAGGGATTGCAGGAGCAACTCTTTTAAAGAAAAATTAAAAGAAGAGGGGGACAATCCCCTCTTTTTTGTTTACAATATAGAAATGCTATATATGAATAGAGGTAGGGATGTTATGAGTAAGTTTACAGTGGCTTCTAATGGTGCATTAGAAACAACATTAAGAGGAGCAGAAGTATTATCAACACCACTTTTAAATAAAGGGGTAGCTTTCACACAAGAGGAAAGAGAAGAGTTAGGTTTAAAAGGGTTATTACCGCCAGCGGTTTTAACGTTAGAAGAACAAGCACGCCGAGCATATGAACAATTTAGTTCTCAGCCGGATGATTTATTAAAGAATGTATACTTAACAGCGTTACATGATCGAAATGAAGTGTTATTTTATCGTATTTTAACAGAGCATTTACGTGAAATGTTACCGATTGTATATACACCAACTGTAGGTGTAGCAATTCAAAGATATAGTCATGAATACCGTAAACCACGTGGCATTTATTTATCAATTAACGATCCATCAGGTATTGAAGATGCATTTGCAAATATCGGTGCAACAGCTGAAAACATTGATTTAGTCGTTGTAACGGATGGAGAAGGTATATTAGGAATTGGTGATTGGGGTGTTGGTGGAATTAACATCGCAATCGGGAAATTGGCTGTATATACGGCCGCAGTTGGAATCGATCCTAGCCGTGTATTACCGGTAATTTTAGATGTAGGTACAAATCGTGAGGAATTATTAAACAATCCATTTTATATTGGAAATCGTCACCCTCGTATAACAGGTGAAGCTTACGATAAATTTATTGATACGTTTGTTCAAGCGGTAAATAAACAATTCCCGAAAGCACTTCTACATTGGGAAGACTTCAGTTCTCGTAATGCACGAAAAATTTTAGATAAATATCGTCATGACGTTTGTACGTTTAATGATGATATTCAAGGTACAGGGGCAGTTTCACTTGCTGCTGTATTATCGGCAGTAAAAGCTTCTGGTGTACCGTTAAGTGAACACCGTGTAGTTGTGTTTGGTGCTGGTACGGCTGGAATCGGTATCGCAGATCAAGTAAGAGATGCAATGGTTCGTGTCGGCTTATCAGACGAAGAATCACATAATCGTTTCTGGTGTATTGACCGTAATGGGTTGGTTACAGATAATATGGAAGATCTTCTTGATTTCCAAATTCCATATGCAAGAAAAGAAGATGAAGTAAGTGATTGGAAACAAAATGATGCTATCGGACTTGCTGAAGTTGTGAAACATGTAAAACCGACAATTTTAATTGGTACATCTACTGTTGCGGGCGCATTTAAAGAGGAAATTATTAAAGAAATGGCTTCTCATGTAGAAAGACCAATCATTTTACCAATGTCGAATCCAACGCCACTTGCTGAAGCGAAACCAGCAGATTTAATCGAGTGGACAGAAGGAAAAGCATTAGTTGCAACAGGAAGTCCGTTTGAACCGGTTACATATAACGGTGTAACGTATGTGATTGGACAGTCAAATAACGCACTTATTTTCCCAGGACTAGGTCTTGGTACAATTGTTGTTCGTGCAAGCGTCATGACGGATGGAATGTTCGCAGCAGCAGCAGAAGCAGTTGCAAGTATGGTAGATACAAGTCAGCCAGGAGCGCCTATTTTGCCAGAAGTTGAAGAGTTACGTAATATCTCTGAACTGGTTGCGATTGAAGTAGCAAAAGTTGCAGTTGCAGAAGGTGTTGCTAGAGAGAACTTAAGTGATGACGATATTAAGATTGCAGTAAAAGAAGCAATATGGGAACCGGAGTATCGCCAAATAAAAGCGGTAGAAAAGGTTAGAATATAGAAATAAAGCCCGTTTATAATTATAAGCGGGCTTTCACTTTTACAATTGAAAAAAAGCATAGGAAGTGGCACCTTTGAATTGGAATCAATTATGGAAGAAAGATATGTATCTTTTAATTATATTAATGGTTGTTGTTCCGATTGCTGGAGAGTTGAATTTTCATCCTTTTAATGATATGTTTCGTGTTAGTTTCGGGACACCACTTTTCTTCTTTTTATTACTATTTTTAAGAAGAGTGCCAGCAGCAGCTGCAGGTATTCTTGTAGGTATATCTGTAGTCTTATTTCGTGTATGTCTTGACTGGGTATTGCAAGGTTCATTCCATATGACAGAATCATTTTATTTGCGTTATCCTGTGTTCTTTTATTATTTTATTTATGGAAGTCTTTTTTCGCTTTGTAGGGTGAATAAGTTTCATCAGAAGCCAATTGTGATAGGATGTCTTGGAATTACAATTGAAATTATCGCAAGTATGTCTGAACTTGCGTTTTATCATATGTTAGTGCTGGGGACAACGATAACAGTTTCTGAAGTGAATAAACTAATTATTATTGCTATTTTTCGTAGTTTCTTTGCGCTTGGTTTTTTAAATATGATGAACTTGTATGAAACAAAATTAAAAGAATCACAAGTGCGAAAAGAAAATGAAAAAATGTTGCTGCATCTTTCTAACTTATATGTGGAATCTGTTCATTTGAAAAAAACGTTACAAAATGCGGAGTTAATTACACAAACAGCGTATCAATTATATCGGAATTTACAAGCGAACGATGATTCGAGTAGTAAAACAGCATTGAAAATAGCGGGAGAAGTACATGAAATAAAAAAGGATAATCAAAGAATTTTTGCAGGGTTATCTAAACTGTTATTAGATAAAAGTGTGGCTGAGTATGTAGAAGGACATGAGCTTGCGGAAATGATTGTGAGAATAAATGAGAAGTACGCTGAAATGTTGGGAAAAGATATACGTTTTTCTAAACATATAGAAGGTGAGCATGCAGAATATCATGTGTACACGGTCTTATCAATTTTTAATAATTTAGTTGCAAATGCAGTTGAAGCAATTGAGGGTAGAGGTCTCATTATTATTAAGCTATATAAACGAGATAAACATATATTCTTTGAAGTAATTGACGATGGTCCTGGTATTGCACAGAAGTATAAGAAATTAGTATTTAAGCCAGGATTTACTTCAAAGTATGATCAAGCGGGAACACCTTCAACAGGTATTGGACTTTCTTACATAAACGAAATGGTAACAGAGCTAGGTGGAGAAGTGAGATTAGAAGACCGAGAAACTGGCGGAGGGTGTAAGTTTATCGTTTGTTTACCGGAGTGCAGTTTAAAGCGGGAAGGAGAATGAAGTTGTTTTATTATATCGTAGATGATGATGAAGTTTTCCGCTCCATGCTTTCACAAATTATTGAAGATGGCGATCTTGGGGAAGTAATTGGAGAGTCGGAAGATGGAGCTTTTATTGAAGCAGATCAACTAAATTTTAAAAAAGTAGATATTTTATTTATTGATTTATTAATGCCAATGCGAGATGGGATTGAAACAGTTCGCCATATTGCGTCCTCCTTTACAGGGAAAATCATTATGATTTCTCAAGTTGAATCGAAACAGCTTATTGGTGAGGCGTATACACTTGGTGTTGAATATTATATTACAAAACCATTAAATAAAATTGAGGTTGTATCTGTTGTACGTAAAGTAATGGAACGTATTCGTTTAGAGCGCTCTATACATGATATTCAAAAATCATTGAATAACGTTTTTAAGTGGGAACAGCCGCAAGTTCGAAATGAGCCAATGCAGGAAGGAAAAAGAATAGCAGATTCAGGGCGCTATTTATTATCAGAACTCGGTATTGCGGGAGAGAATGGAAGTAAAGATTTACTTAGTATGTTGGAATATTTATATGGACAAGAAAAAGAGCAAACGTTTGAATTTGGATTTCCTGCGCTAAAAGATATCTTTCACCATATAACTATAAGAAAATTAGAGAATATAGCTTCAGATGCAGATATAGATAAGGAGAGAAAAGCATCTGAACAAAGGGTACGTAGAGCGATTTATCAATCGTTAAATCACTTAGCTTCCCTTGGATTAACAGACTTTTCAAATCCGAAATTTGAAAGCTATGCTCCAAAATTTTTTGATTTCACTGTAGTTAGAAAACGAATGACAGAAATGACAAAGGATGAAGTAGCAACTTCTGGCCATATACGAATTAATACGAAGAAATTTATTCAAGTGTTGTATTTTGAGGCGAAACGGTTGATGGAGATAGAGTGAAAAAAGGTGCTTATATACAAGCATCTTTTTTTATTAAATCTACATTTTATATTTTCTCTTGGAGCATGTAAAATGTTAGTTAAGAGAAACTGGTTTTAAAGTAAGGAAGTGTCAAAACAATGGGTTTTACATTAAATAAATCGATTATTAAAGAAGTATGCGGAGAAACCTCATATAAAAGAGGCGAAGCTTATTATAAATCAAATAAAGTAATAATAAATCATTATGATGAAAATAAAGAAATTTGCGAAGCGACGGTAAAAGGGAACGAAGATTTTCATGTTACAGTAGAAAAAGCTAAAAAAGGTGATGTTGTTGCGAAATGTAGTTGTCCTTCGTTAGCGTCTTTTCAAACATACTGTCAACATGTTGCGGCAGTATTGATACAAATAAATTATAATCAGCAAACCGGTGGAATGGTGACTATTAGTAGCGGAAATGAACAATTAACAAGCGGGATGTTTCATTTATTTGCAGAAAAACCATTAAGACCAAAAAGTAAACAACACCGTTTTGATACACGTGAAATACTTCATGTTGAATTTATATGTACGCCAGTAGTTACGAAAAATGGTGGGGCACTGCTAGGTATTCAGTTTAAACTCGCCAAGATGTATTTTGTAAATCATATTAGAGAATTTCTTTCCAATGTGGAGAAAAGAGAGTCCTATAATTGTTCGAATGAATTTACATATACACCGGATGTACATAGCTTTAAGCAAGAAACGGATGCGATTATTCAGCAGCTCATTAAAATTTATCATAATGAAAAAATGTATGAGGATACACTGGAAGTACATGCAAAACAAGATGATAGTATGATTTTAATACCGCCAGCTTCATGGAAGGATATGCTTTCTTTACTTTCTAAAGTTGAGTTTGTGGGACTTAATCAAGATGGAAAATCTTTTCACGGTTTACAAATTTCAAAAGGGCTACTTCCTTTACATTTTGAGTTTAATAAAGGGAGTAACGGTGGGTTTACACTTTATATTGACGGCTTACAACAAGTAGAAGTAATGGATACGTATAGTTATGCTCTATTTGGAGGGAAACTGTATCAGTTGAACGCTGAGGATTGTAAGCGGCTTATCGAATTACAAAAAATGATGAATCGTTCTAGTAGTAACCAATTGTATATTCCAGCAGATAAGATGGAACACTTTGTAGCAAAAGTTGTACCAGGGTTAATGAAGCTTGGTACTGTGCGAATTGATGAAGTAATATCAGATCGTGTTGAAACGCCTTCGCTAAAAGCAAAATTGTATTTAGATCGAGTGAAAAATCGCTTGTTAGCAGGTCTCGAATTTCATTATGGAAATGTCGTGATTAATCCGTTAGAAGAGGATGGGCAGCCATCTGTTTTTAATCGTGATGAGAAAAAGGAAAAAGAGATTTTAGACATTATGAGTGAAAGTGCCTTCGCGAAAACGGAAGGCGGTTATTTTATGCATAATGAAGAAGCTGAGTATAACTTTTTATATCATGCTGTTCCAACGTTAAAAGGTTTAGTTGATATTTATGCGACGTCAGCCATCAAATTACGAATTCATAAGGGAGACACAGCTCCTCTTATAAGAGTTAGAAGGAAAGAGAGAATTGATTGGTTATCATTCCGCTTTGATATAAAAGGTATTCCAGAGGCAGAAATTAAAGGGGTATTAGTCGCTCTTGAGGAGAAACGGAAATATTATCGTTTAGCAAGTGGTGCTCTACTATCACTTGAGAGTAAAGAGTTTAATGATATTAATCAGTTTATAAAAGAATCTAGTATTCGAAAAGAATTTTTAAAGGGCGAAGAAATAGATGTCCCTCTTATTCGTAGTGTGAAATGGATGAATTCACTGCAAGAAGGAAACGTATTAAGTTTAGATGAGTCTGTTCAAGAATTGGTAGAGAACATTCAAAACCCTAAAAAGCTGAAGTTTGCGGTGCCAAGTGGCTTAGATGCGATAATGAGAGAGTATCAAACATACGGATTTCAGTGGATGAAAACACTTGCCTATTATCGTTTTGGCGGCATTTTAGCTGATGATATGGGACTGGGGAAAACGTTGCAAAGTATTGCTTTTATAGACTCTGTTTTGCCGGAAATTCGAGAGAAGAAACTGCCTATATTAGTTGTTTCTCCGTCGTCCCTCGTTTACAACTGGCTTAGCGAGTTAAAAAAATTCGCTCCACATATTAGAGCAGTTATTGCCGATGGAAATCAAGCAGAGCGCCGAAAAATTTTAAAAGATATAACGAAATTTGATGTAGTAATTACGTCATATCCTTTACTGAGAAGAGATATAAGGTTATATGCGCAGCCATTTCATACGTTATTTCTTGATGAAGCACAAGCGTTTAAAAATCATACGACGCAAACTGCGAAGGCAGTAAAAACGATTCAAGCAGAGTACCGTTTTGGATTAACGGGAACACCTGTAGAGAATTCATTAGAAGAGCTATGGTCTATCTTCCACGTCGTCTTCCCAGAATTATTACCGGGAAGAAAAGAGTTCGGTGATTTAAGACGTGAAGATATTGCGAAGCGGGTAAAACCTTTCGTGTTAAGAAGGTTAAAGGGCGATGTATTACATGAACTCCCAGAAAAAATTGAGCACTTACAATCATCAGAACTTTTACCAGATCAAAAGAGGCTTTACGCAGCTTATTTAGCAAAGTTAAGAGAAGAAACGTTAAAACATTTGGATAAAGATACGTTACGTAAAAATAAAATTCGGGTTTTAGCTGGTTTAACGAGACTACGGCAAATTTGTTGTCATCCTGCTTTGTTTGTTGATGACTATAAAGGTAGTTCAGCTAAATTTGATCAGTTGCTAGAAATTTTGGAGGAATGCAGAAGTACAGGGAAGAGAATTCTTATCTTTTCCCAATTTACGAAGATGCTTTCGATAATCGGACGTGAATTAAATCGTCAAGCAGTTCCATACTTTTATTTAGACGGGAGTACACCAGCGCAAGAACGTGTAGAGCTATGCAATCGGTTTAACGAAGGAGAAGGGGATCTATTTCTTATTTCGTTAAAAGCTGGTGGAACAGGACTAAATTTAACAGGTGCAGATACAGTTATATTGTACGACTTGTGGTGGAATCCAGCTGTTGAACAACAAGCTGCGGATAGAGCGTATCGAATGGGACAAAAAAATACAGTGCAAGTGATTAAGTTAGTAGCACATGGAACAATTGAAGAAAAAATACACGAGTTACAAGAGAGTAAGAAAAATTTAATCGCTGAAATTATCGAGCCAGGAGAAGAGAAGTTATCTTCTATTACGGAGGAAGAAATCCGCGATATTCTTATGATTTAATATGGAAAAAGCTATGCTTTCATAGAGATGAAAGCATAGCTTTTTTGTTGTAATAATTATATTTTGTTTTGTACAAAGTAAAGAGATAAAGTGAAACTTTAATCAGTGGGAGTTGTTCATCTCCCACTATTTATTTTATTTCTTTGTACCTTTACTTTTGTATGGTTTTGCAGCTTTCTTTTTCGCACTTGATTGCCAACGGTTCCATCCTTTACTTCCTGTACCTTGTCCTACACCTTTTTTCGGTTTTGCTTTCGTTTTACTCATATGATCACTCCGTTATATAAAAAATCTGATTTGATAATAGCCAATGTTTTAGAAAAATACTATCGATAAATGACTATGCTTGCTTTAAATAAAAACAAACTGCTTGAATGCTATAGTATATCATGAAATTGCAAGTAAACTGAAAGGAATTATAAAGAAAATGAAAATAATAAGAAATACTGCGGATTCTATATTTCGAACAATCACACTAGTTGTTGTATATATGTTAGTTTCAATTAGTGAAATGTTTTTTGGATTGAAGAGACAAAGGAAATAAAAATGTTATATTAAGAACAATCGGTAAAGGCATAAAATAAAGAATTGAAAAATTTTTTAAAACTTTTTGTTGACTTTATCTATTTTTTGTATAGAATAATCATTAATAAAATGTTTCAGAGATGTGACAATAAAACGACTATGAAAGGACGAGTAGTAGTAGGATGTAGTTTAAGCGAGTCAGGGACGGTGTGAGCCTGATACGAAGCCTATTATGAAGAACCTCCTGGAGTCGCTAACCGAAATCCTTTATAGGAAAGTAGACTTAGCCGGGAACTTCGCCGTTACAAGAAGAGCAGTATCGAGATTTTTTGATCTCCGTACTGTATAAGTGAGCAACCTCTGTTGCTAATTTGGGTGGTACCGCGGAACCAAAGTCTTTCGTCCCAGTTTTTTGGGAAAGAAGGGCTTTTTTTGTTGGCTTCTTTTCACAACATCCAAACATTTTAGGAGGAAACCACCATGTATCAATCATTAATGACAGTAAGAGAGACTCAAATCGCAATTAAGGAAGTTAAAACATTTTTCGAGGATCAATTAGCAAAACGTCTTGAACTATTCCGCGTATCTGCACCATTATTCGTAACGAAAAAATCAGGATTAAACGATCACTTAAACGGTGTAGAACGTCCAATTGAATTTGATATGTTACATTCAGGAGAAGAATTAGAAATTGTGCATTCACTAGCGAAGTGGAAAAGATTCGCATTACATGAATACGGATATGAAGCTGGTGAAGGTTTATATACAAACATGAACGCGATTCGTCGTGATGAAGAACTTGATGCAACACATTCCATTTATGTTGACCAATGGGATTGGGAAAAAATCGTTCAAAAAGAATGGCGTACTGTCGATTACTTACAAAAAACAGTACAAACAATTTATGGAATATTCAAAGAATTGGAAGATCACTTATTTGAAAAGTATCCGTTCCTTGGAAAGTATTTACCAGAAGAAATTGTTTTCATTACTTCTCAAGAACTGGAAGATAAATATCCAGAATTAACACCGAAAGATCGTGAACATGCAATTGCGAAAGAACACGGTGCAGTCTTTATTATTGGAATTGGTGATGCACTCCGTTCAGGTGAAAAGCACGATGGACGCGCATCCGATTATGATGATTGGAAATTAAACGGTGACATTTTATTCTGGCACCCAGTACTACAAGCTTCGTTCGAATTATCATCAATGGGAATTCGTGTTGATAGTAAAGCACTTGATGAGCAATTAACGAAAACTGGTGAAGACTTCAAACGTGAGTATGATTTCCATAAAGGTATTTTAGAAGACGTACTACCATTAACAATTGGTGGTGGTATTGGACAATCAAGAATGTGTATGTACTTCTTACGTAAAGCACATATCGGTGAAGTTCAATCTTCTGTATGGCCTGATGATTTACGTGAAGCTTGCAAGAAAGAAAACATTCATTTGTTTTAATAGAAGTGAGAGGATAGCTCAAAGAGTTATTCTCTCTTTTTTATAGTGTAAACGAGTGGTTTACAGTGGGTTTTACTAATGGTTTCTTTCTTTTTTGGATCCTTTTATGTAATAATTTGTTAAAGGAGGGGACGTTATGAGCTTAGGACAACAACTTAAAAGATTACGAGAGTCAAAAGGGTTTTCACAAGAAGATGTTGCTAAGAAAATTGGTGTGACAAGGCAAGCTGTGTATAAGTGGGAACATGATAAAAGCTGTCCGGATATTGATAATTTAATTTTGCTTAGCGAAATGTATAATGTCACGCTAGATGAATTAATAAAAGGAAACCAAAGCTTTAAAGAGAAAATACATATTGATGAAGATGAGGATTTTGAGAAAGAGAATGAGTTTGGTTTTTATATTGGATTTGGTTTGGTTTGCTAATTATGAGTGCTTTCATTGATTACGAAGGAATTCAAGAGATTTTATTAGGAGCTGCGCTATTCATGATGGTCTTTTATTCCGACGTGAAGAAAGTTATTTTGAATGAATTTCGCTCGTTATTTAAAGGGAAAGATATATATGATAAGAAGTGAGAAGAGTCCGTTATATTTCCTAGGAAAAGGTATTGCGAATAATTTAATTGTTTTATAGCGGTTTTTATATATAGGTAATATGTTAAAAAGCTGTTTGTATAGAGTCTTGAAATCTATGTGTAAAATGATAATAAAGTTATTTAATTTTAAAAGCTCAAACGAGTATAGCCCCGTTCTAAAGCTAGGACGGGGTTCAAAATTTAAGTTTTATTAAGCGTAAAGTTCTTTCAAATATTTTTACTTCAGTAAAGACTTCTAATAAAACATTACTTATTTATTACCGAGTTCTTCCGCTAAACCGATTAAAATTCCTTCGGTTCCACGAATGTAGCAGAGTCGATACGAGTTCTCATACTGAACTACTTCACCAACGAGCTGAGCACCATGCTTAGTCAGTCTCGATACCATTTCGTCAATGTCTTCGACGGTGAACATGACGCGCAAATAACCGAGGGCGTTTACAGGAGCTGTCCGATGGTCTGCTATAGTAGGTGGGGTGAGAAATCGCGAAAGTTCAATTCGGCTGTGGCCATCTGGCGTAACCATCATAGCAATCTCCACGCACTGAGTACCCAATCCGGTTACGCGACCAGCCCATTCACCTTCAACAGTAGCTCGCCCTTCGAGATTCAAGCCAATCTCCTCGAAGAAAGAGATTGCGTCATCAAGTGATTCTACAACGATGCTGACATTGTCCATTCGTAGTAATCGGTTGTTTGCCATAGTTTTTATCTCCTTTTATGTATAAATTTATTATTTAATTATCCTTATAATTATACTAAAATCTCTTCTAAACAAAAAACATCTTGTCACAGTGTAGGAAAATGTGACAAGGTGTTTTCGGGCATAGTATATAAAATCTTGTTAACGAATAACACTTCGTAAACCCTTTACTATTGAAATATGCGAGAACTTTATTTCGTGAATGCTATCATTTCAAGAATTTGATACTGTAATTGCTATTCGATAGAATAACTTCGACTTTCCCACAAAACAGTCCTACCCTGTTTCTATTTATATAGGAAGGAAATAGATTCATATATTTTTTAAAGTTTTACCGGTGGAAATTAACTCATCTGCACTAAAGGTTCAATTTTCGCCATAAATGATTGATGAAGTGCTTCAACACCCGTTACTAAATGAAGACGGTCAATAACGACAGATACTTTAATTTCTGATGTACTTACCATTTTAATATGAATATCTTCTTCTTTTAAAGTAGTGAACATATTCGCAGCAACTCCTGGGTTAGATACCATACCAGATCCTACAATTGATACTTTTGCTAAATGATTTTCATGTTCTACAGATTCATAGTGAAGTGCTTCTTGATTTTGTTCCAATACTTCTAATGTTTCTCTTAAATCATTAGAATGGATTGAGAAGGAGAGGTGAACAGTTCCTTCATTTGTAATACTTTGAATAATAATATCTACATTAATATGTGCTGCTGCTAATGTAGAGAAAACTGTTGAAAGTGCACCTTGTTCTAACCCTTTAATTGTGACACGTGTAATATTATCCTCAAATGCAATACCTTTAACGATTGATTGTTGTTCCATGTTACATTCTCCCCTTACAATTGTTCCGTTTTCTTGTTCCATACTTGAGCGAACTTCTAAAATTACATTATGATTTTTAGCAAATTCAACAGCGCGTGGGTGTAATACGCCAGCACCGAGGTTGGCAAGCTCTAACATTTCGTCATAAGAAATTTCATCTAATTTATAAGCATCTTGTACAACTCGTGGATCAGTCGTATATACGCCGGTCACATCCGTATAAATATCACATTTTTTTGCTTTTAGTGCAGCAGCTAATGCGACAGCAGTCGTATCGGAGCCACCGCGGCCAAGTGTGGTAATTTCATTTTCTTCACTTATTCCTTGGAAACCAGCTACTATAACAATCGTGCCTGCAGTAAGGTAAGACTGAATACGAGTGGTGTTAATGTCAGTAATCCGTGCACTACTATGTACAGATTCTGTCGTAATACCAGCTTGCCATCCTGTTAATGAAATTGCGTTATAACCTTTTGTTTGTAGTGCTATTGTTAATAATGAAATAGTTACTTGTTCTCCTGTAGATAGGAGCATATCCATTTCACGTTTACTTGGATTCTCAGTAATAGCGTTAGCAAGTGCTACAAGTTTATCCGTACTTTTTCCCATTGCTGAAACGACAGAGACAATACTATGTCCTCGTTCATATTCTTCAATAATTAAATTTGCTACATGTTGAATGCGTTCGACGCTTCCGACAGAAGTACCGCCAAATTTTTGTACAATCGTTTCCATTACAAATTCCTTCTTTCGTCCATTTTTAAGAATAGGTTAGGACATATACAAATCCCAATATTCCTGTAGTTACCAGAGAGAAAAACAAAAAACACCATCTCAAATAAGTGAGGATGGTGCTGTTACAGGAAAAGGGAAACAGAAAACGGAGCTAATAAAAAAACCGCCAAAAAAGGAATATCATAAAAATGATATCTCTTTTTTGTAGATAGCTCTTCATACGTACACGTCTGTACATATGACAGTTCTGTTTCTATTCGAAAACAGCCCCAATTGATAAATGCAGAGAAATTTATCAATTTCGGCAACACTTCCTTTCCTCTAAAATCATAGACATCTCTGTGTCTCCTTTAGAATACTTATAAGCGTTGCAACCTCTATCTCACGTTTTAGGCGAGAGTGTATGATTTATGAAGTTGTTGGTAACATTTGTTTTATAATAATTTAAATTTTTCAGGGAATCAAGTGTTTTTTGTATTTTTTTGAAATTCTATCTTTTTATTAAATTAGTTTGTGAAAAATGTAGCAAAATAAATTCATTGCATGTACATTGAAAATATAGCGCATGGGAGGTGGAAGGATGGGGAAGAAAAAACCTATTTATGTAGCAACAGAAATGAACACAACAATGGAGAAACTATGGGCATATACACAAGAGCCTGATATACATACAGAATGGGATGCTCGTTTTACTGAAATTTCGTATTTAGAAAAAAAAGAGGGAGAACCACAGAAGTTTTTATATAAAACAAAGATCGGATTTGGTCTTGAAATAGCCGGAGAAGGGGAATCGATAGGTGAAATAAGAAAAGAAACTGGGGAGCGCATTTCCTCTTTGAAATTTTGGACAGACAATCAATTATCACTTATACAAATTGGGCGTGGTTATTGGAAGTATACCCCGAATGGAGAACATATTCATTTTGAAACGCAATATGATTATGATACAAGGTTAGGTCGTATAGGAAATGTGATGGATTTATATATTTTTCGTCCACTATTAGGTTGGGCAACAGCATGGAGTTTTGATGCTTTAAAATTATGGTTAGAAAAGGGACTTCATCCAAAGTTGCTAATTAGAAGAACGATGACGTATTGGCTAGTTTGCTTTTTATTTGCTTTCGTATGGTTATATCAAGGGATTGTACCGAAATTGATGTTTACTCATTCAGAAGAAGTAAAGATGCTTTCTGCACTAATCGGATCGAATGAAAGTAGTATTTTTATACTTAAAATAGTTGGATTTTTAGAAATAATATGGGGTGTTATGTGGCTATTGCCACTTCAAAAGCGAAAACTATTTATATTGCATATTATATTGTTGATAGTTTTAACATTAGCGGCAGGATCGACGAATATCGCTAGTTTTACGCAACCGTTTAATCCGATTACATTAAATTTTCTTCTAATAGGGTTATCGATTGTCGGTTATATAAATAGCACTAATTTGCCAAGCGCAAAAAATTGCAAGAGGACGAGAAAGGGATAAGTATATGGTTAATATTTATGAAAGATTATTAGGGGATTCTTATAAAAGGCTTCATCCAAAATTGCAGGGACGATATGCGATAACAAAGGAAAATAGCTTTATTGGGGAAGGGGAAATGGATGAAATTTATGGGGGATCTTTTTTCGTTAAATTAATATTAAAAATTACATCGAAGTTCCGTATGTTTTTCTCTGAGCGAGGGCAAAAAGTTCCGTTTGTGATACATAATACCGCTGAGCGAGATGGACAGGGGAAAGAATTTGTACGGTGGAATCGTACTTTTTATTTTCATAATAAGAAAAGATATTTTAACGCTGTTATGAAGTTGGATGAAGAGAATAATGAAATTGTAGATTATTTTGGTGAGCCACATATACTCGTTTCTACATTGAATTTCTATATTGATGAAAAAGGCGGGATACATATTTCCTCAAAGAAACAATGGTTTTATATGTTTGGTAGAAAAATTCCGTTACCAAAATTTTTATATGGAGAGGCAAAAATTGTTGAAAGTTATGATGATGCACTGCAATGTTTTCGAATTCATGTACAAGTACGGAATCCGTTAATTGGTTCGTTATTTTCATATAAGGGAACATTTGTGGAAAGGAAATAAACGAGATGAAAAATATACTATTTGGGCTTGCTTGTTATATTATATTTCTAATATACGAGTGGTCGAATGTAAATCCTGTTGAAGCAATCATATTGTTATCTATTTTGTTATTTATACCGATGTCATTTTGCATTATTGATAAGAAAACAAGAAATGGATCGTATGTATTATTTTATAAATTTGTATCGCTTTTATATCCAATTGCAGCAGTTAGTGCAATGCTAGCTTTCGTAACAAATCACTTTTTCTTTGCGCTACTTTGGTTTGTATATACAGGAATCGTTGCATTATTTGGTGTAAGTAGATTGCTAGAAAGAGGATGGAAGCCTCTAGAAGAAGTAGCTATAGATAGTGCGTTTATTTATTTGTTTTTAGGTGGTTTTTGGTTTTTTGCTTCAGTAGCAAAGGTTTCAATTATGCACTTTAGTTCTGACATTGTTTTACTTACAGCGGCACACTTTCATTATTCGGCATTTCTATTGCCGTTATCAGCTGGTTTACTTGGAAGAAAAAGAGAACAGGGAAGTAAGTTATATGATGCTATTATGTTTATCATCGTCATTTCTCCAATGACAGTTGCAATAGGAATTACGTATTCGAGGGTATTTGAATTTTTTGCAGTGTTCATATATTTATGTGCCATTTATGGATATGGAGTTTACGTGTGGAGAACGAAATTCAATACTATAAGTGCGAAGGTACTTTTAGTTCTTTCTTCTAGTACACTTATGGTAACAATAATGTTTTCACTCATATATTCATACGGGAATTTCAAACAAGTAATGACGATTACAATTGCACAAATGGTCTGGATTCACGGTGTTGTAAATGGAATTGGAGTAGCGTTACCAGCTTTTCTTGGTTGGATGATTGAAAAGAGTACTCCGAATTATAAATATTACGGGAAAACAATGAGCAGGTTAAGAGGAAATGCGACAGTTGGTGAAGCATTTTTACATAACAGAAATTTAATAGATAGCAAGGAATACAAAGGTTTAGTTGATAAAATGAATGATTTTCATAGTGAGGCATTTGACATGACGAAGATTCCTTTAAGTATTATTCGTTTTTATGAAAATACAAAAGAGTATGAGTTACAATCGCATATTAAATGGACTCGTTGGTTCCGCCCGGTTGCATTTTGTTATGAGAAAATGAGTAAGCGTGTAGGACAAATACATTTAGGAATGGGCGGCAAGTGGGAAACGATGCATGGCTCTATCATTGGGATAATAGATGAGAAGGATGGAAGAGAGAATGTAAGGGCTTGGCTAAGAAAAAATGAAGCAGGAGAGTCTGTTTTTGTAGCCCTCTATTCAAAGCATGCATACAAGAACGAGACATATATGAATATCGCATTGCCTTTACCATATTCGAATATGACTGGTATTTTGAAGTTGTACAATGATACGAACCAGTTAATGATTACAAGTAAGCTAAGAGAGCGTCGTAAGGGAGATGAAGGGATATACTTACATACCCGCTTCTTTACAATACGCTTACCATTAGCAGAGACTTTTATTATTAAAGAGAGAAAGGATCGAATATTAGAAGCTAATCATAGAATGTGGATATTTGGAGTTAATTTTTTAGAAATTGATTATGAGATTAAGAAAATAGAGGGAAAGTAAGAAAGGCTTGGAGAGATTCCAAGCTTTTTTACGTATGGATAATTGTCATAGCAACTTGTTTATCCAAGTCTTGGTCCCAAACACGCTGAATTTCAAACGTACCTTTTTCAAAAAATAATGGGAATCTCTCTTTAAACCAATCTTGCATAGGAAGATTGAGTGCTGTATCAATTGGCACCCATAATAATTCGCCTTCAGGAGGATTCAAAAGGAGTTCACCTTCAAATGAATCTGTCCAATAGTTAAATACCATATATCGAACATTTTCTTTCGGATTTACGTATGCATCTAATCCCTTAAAAGTTAAATTTGAAACAAGTAATCCAGTTTCTTCTTTTACTTCTCGTTTAGCAGCTTGAACGATACTTTCTGGAAAATCTACTTTACCGCCAGGAGCGATGTAACCAGGGAAGCCTAGATGATCCGGCCGTTGTATTAGTAATACTTCGTTATTATGCTGAATCATACACATTGTATAAATGCGGTGTTCGACGCTTTTCCAATTCGTGCTCATACGAATCTCTCCTCTTATATAATAAGAATCTTATAGTTTAACTATAGTTATTTGTTCCAAAAAATACAATAATAATACAAAATTATACAAAATTATACAAAATTCGATTGACTATTACTAATTTTCAGAACTATAATTAGTCTGTTACATAAAAACATTGTACTTGAGAGGGGAATATATTCTATGAAAAATAGAATAATCGCAGCAGGAATAATTGCAGCTAGTATATTATCTTATTCATCTAGTAGTTTCGCACAAACAAAAACATTTCCAGATGTCCCAGCAGGGGGCTGGGCAGAAGGTTCTATTTACTATTTAGTAGAGAAAGGTGCAATTAAAGGTAATGATGCAGGAATGTTCGAGCCTGGAAAAGAAATCACTCGTGCAGAAGCAGCAACAATTATTGCGCAAACTTTAAAGTTACCGATTGATAATGCGGCTCAGCCAACCTTTACAGATTCTAAAACTCATTGGGCAACTCGATTTATTGCCGCTGTAGAAAAAGCAGGAGTAATTGCAGGGAAAGGAAACGGGATTTTTGATCCAGACGGTAAAATTGACCGAGTTTCTATGGCAGCGATGCTTGTTGGGGCGTATAAATTAGATGCGAAAGTAAAACAACCATTACCAACAAAATTTGCAGATTTAAATCCTAGTTGGGGAAAAGATAAAGCGAACATTTTAGTAGAATTGAATATTTCACAAGGTGTAACTAGTACAGCTTGGCTACCTAATAAAACTGTAACGAAGGCAGAAGCAGCGCAATTTATTGCAAAATCAGATTCTCTTAAAATTCCAGATGCATTAGAAGGAAAAGTAATTATTATTGATCCAGGTCATGGTGGGAAAGATTCTGGGAAGCCGACACAAGGATTATATGAAAGTGATATTGTATTAGATACATCGAAAAGATTACAAAAATTACTAGATAAAAATACTCCATTCCATGTGTTGTTAACACGTGAAACGGATATCCGTCTTGGTGAAAATCAACCTGAGGACCTTAAAAACCGTGTAGAGTTCGCGAAAGAGCATAATGGAGATATTTTTATAAGTATTCATGCAAATGGCTCTAACAATCATGATGGATATGGAACGGAGACTTTTTATTATAAAGGATCTGAAACGAAAGAATTAACTGAACGTGAAAAAGATAGTCGTATGTTAGCAGAGAAAATACAAAAACGAGTAGTTAAAGCTCTAGATACAAGAAATCGTGGTGCGAAACCAGAAGACTTTTATGTACTAAGAGAAAATGAGATGCCTGCAGTATTAACTGAACTAGCATTTTTAGATAATAGTGCAGATTATGAGAAGTTGGCTTCAGAATCAGGAAGACAAATTGCTGCTGAAGCAGTTTATGCTGGTATTTTAGATTATTATGAGTGGAAAGGTTTCAATGTTTCAAAATATCGTTTGGCTAAATAAAAACATCTTTTGCTAAGCCCATCTTCTATATAGAGATGGGCTTTTCATATGAGTTTATATAATTTTGTATCAAAATAAAAAGATATATCGTATTATACTGATTATAAATAAAATAATGGTAGATTAGTTTATTTGTATCACGTATACTTTTACTGTTGACTAATTAAGAGTTTGTTAGTTTGATAGGGAAAATTTTATTATAAAGGGAGGCAAGTTAACACGGGACAAGCATATACATAACGTGTTAAAAAATATGAAAAAAGTTATTTCTAATGTGTTAGCAGTGACAGTCGCACTTCAAGTAGTGATGGCTCCGGCAACTTCATTTGCAGCTGAAAAAGAATTTCCAGACGTTCCGAAAGATCATTGGTCGTATAAAGCAATTACTAATTTAACATCAAAAGAAATTATTGCAGGATATGATAATGGTAAGTTTGGATTCGGGGATGTTGTAAATCGTGAGCAAGTAGCCGCATTAATATATCGTGCATTAAAACCAGAAGCGAAAAGCGAATATAAAAATCCATACTCTGATATTAACGAAGGGACAACAATGTTCCAAAAAGAAATTTTAGCTTTAACAGATATGGGGATTTTCGTAGGTGATGGTAAAGGAACATTTAGACCGAAAGAATCTTTAACTCGTGCTGAAATGGCTGTAATTTTACAGAAAGCCTTTAAACTAAAAGTAAAAGCTAATCATACATTTAATGATGTTCCGAAAGATCATTGGGCAAATGAAGCGATTAGTGCATTAGAGTCTAACGGTGTTGCTGCAGGTAATGGAGCAGGTGCATTTAATCCAACAGGTGTTTTAACACGTGAAGAATATGCACAATTTTTATATAACGCCATGGCATCATATATCGATTTAGATGTAACATTACCTTCTAATGTAACAGCTCAAGAGATTGATAATTATATTAAAAGATATCATCCCGATAGTCCGCTTGTTGGAGTTGGACAAGACTTTATTAAAGCGCAAAACGAGTATGGCGTGAACTCTTTATATTTAGCAGCACATGCAATCTTAGAGTCTGGATACGGGAAATCAGAAATTGCATATCGTAAACATAATTTATTTGGACTACGAGCGTATGATTGGGATCCATTCGCACATGCAAAATATTTACCATCTTATGGATTAAGTATTTCATACAATGCTGATTATGTGAGAAAGAATTACTTAGAACAAGGTGCTAAGTATTTCAAAGGTTACACATTACCTGCGATGAATGTAATGTATTCAACTGATAAAGAATGGGCTGGCAAAATTGCTAATATTATGGAACGTATTAAGCCTTTCAATAACAAGGATTATCAAAATGTCAAACGATTACCGAAAAACCCTAATACATTAAATGTAGATGCATTAGGCGAAACAATTCCATATAAAGATTATGCAAAAGACGCAAAAACTACTGTTCAGTCGGTAGGGTCTTACTATCAAGTTCCATTCCCGTTTAACAACCCAATTAAGAGTGTACCAAACGTTACACAAAATGAAGTTGGAAAATTAGAAAATGGTACAAAAGTAAACGTATATCGTGAAGATCCAAATGGCTGGGTAGAATTCTCACTTGAAAATGCTCCAGAAAAATATTGGACATTGAAGAAGAACTTAAAATTATAAATAAAAAAGGTGTTTTCATATATGAAAACACCTTTTTTATTTATATTCAACACGTAATATGTGTAGATTCATTATGATGTTCTTTTTTATATTTCTACCAATAATTTAACAGTTCCATATATAATTAAAGTTATTAAAGATTGAATTTTCTGTGTTTGTTTTTGGTATTGACTTAATTTGAAAAGAGGAGAGAGATATGCAAGGAGAAATACCAACAGAGAAAAATTTAGGTTATGTCGGTAAATTGTTATTGCCAGTTAAAGTGTCACCGCACTTTAAGTTTTTATGGATTGGGCAATTACTTTCGACTTTAGGTAGTTCGATAACGATGGTTATTCTGCCAGTCGTTGTGTATTCATTAACTGGTTCAACAGTTGTAATGGGAATGACTATGGCAATGTACATGCTTCCTAATATTCTTGCGTTACCGTTTGCTGGATTAGTCGTGGATCGAATTGACCGGGTGAAATTGATGTTATTTACAGATATAATCCGCTGCATATTAATGCTATTACTTGCAACGCTTATATTTATGGACGTTTTAACAATTTCACTTCTATATGTACTCGTAGCGTTATATGGACTTATGGAAGGGATATTTCAGCCGGCGTATTCAGCTGTAAGAGCGAAAGTATTTGTACCGGAAATTCGAAATGCAGCTAATGCATTAACGCAAATGAGTAATCAAGGAATACGATTAATTGGCCCAGCACTTGGTGGGTTAATAGTATCGGTTACATCTGCAGGGATAGGATTCGGACTAGATGCAGCAACGTATTTGTTATCATTTTTATGTTTATTATTTTTAAAAGAAATTAAGTTTAAAAAAGTAAAACCCATTGAAAAGAGTAAGATCGATTACAAACAAGAGTTTATGGAAGGTATTTTAGTTTTAAAAAGTCATCCGTGGTTGTGGATTACCATTCTAGTCTTTTCTTTCGTTAATATTTGTTATGCAGGCATTATCGTTGTATTAATTCCATGGTTGTTTAATGTTCATCATCATTTTGAAGCTTACGTGTATGGCTTAGGTATGGCTGCTTCTGGTGCTGGAGCTGTAATTGCAGCACTAATTTTTGGTGGGAGGCAGCGGTGGCATAAGAGAGGATTACTTGCGTATGGTGGTGTTTTAATTAGTGGAATGGCGTTATTAATTATGCCTTTCGTTTCTTGGGCACCCGCCTTAATTGGATTAATGGCAATTGAAGGATTCGGTATCATGATATTTGGGCTTATTTGGGAAACAAGTTTACAAGAGCTTGTACCAGAAGAAGCTTTTGGAAGAGTGGCAAGTCTTGATATGTTAGGCTCATTTGCTTTATTACCATTAGGGTATGTGGTGGTAGGCTGGTTAGCTACTGTAATAGGTGGAAAGATAACAATTATAATGCTAGCTATTTTAGTACTCATAACAATTGGAATGGCATTGTCTGTACCAAGTATTCGGCGGTTCGATTGATTATGTAGGCAAAAAGGGGGAATGGTATATGACTATAGAAAATCTACATGATTTAGTAGTACATGAGTTGGGATGTAAATACGTTTTGGGAGAAAAGGTATTTGAAGCAAGGAATTTCACGGTGTATATTGCTACTCCTATAGAAAATAAAATGATATATAATCGACTCATCTTAATTAAGCATTTGTCTAATGAAGAGCCTTCCGTACATGTTTGGGACAAAAAAATCTGTGTAGACGCTACAAAAATACATATTGCAAAAGAAGTGACAGAAGCAATTCAATCGGGTTTTGTAAATAAAGAGTAAGCCCTAATCAAATTAGGACTTACTCTTCATTAAACACAAATGTTTGCTTCATTTTTTTACTCTCATGTACTGGATGACCGTTGTAAGAGAAATTCTTTTCTTCCCAAGTAATGACAACTTTAAAATTATGGCTATTAAAGTCTAATGGGAATACCATGTAGTCAAAGCTTGTATGACTTTTTGAAACGTTGTTATTAGATGAAGTAGGATTAAAGGTAGCTTTAGATGTAGGTGTGTTATCAAGTATTTCCACCGATACATTTGCAACATCATTACCAATATTTTTTAAGAGTAAACTATACGTATCATATACACCTTGTTTTGGCTGCACGGCTTGCTTGTTTGAGTTATGAGATTTGTCAATTTCGATATACCACTGTTTAGACTTTGACGCAATTGGTAGTGATTGAAATGTGTATGCACTAGCTTGTATTGGTAGTGCTAAGCAGATTAGTGAAAAGAGAGAAAATATTTTTCGTTTCATTTTTAGAGAGCTCCCATTCTTTAATGGATTTATTTGTTATTATCTTCTCTTTGTGAAAAAATATACCATATAATGTAAGGGGATATTGTAAATAAGAGAGGCTGTTTTTTTATCTTATAAAAAGAATATGCTAAAAATTCTGTATAAATCATTTATTTAATATAGTTAAATATGCTAGAATAAATTGAAAGCGATTTCTTATATGGAAATAAGAAAATGCTTTCTGAAGGGGGAGGGGATAGAAGTGATTACATTTTTAGTGTCAATCGTCGTATTGATAATCGGTTATTTTACATATGGAAAGTTAATTGAAAAGATATTTGGAGTAAATTATTCGAGAAAGACACCAGCTTATGTGAATCAAGATGGGATAGATTATGTACCTATGGATAGGCGAAAGAATTCTATGATTCAATTACTTAATATTGCAGGTACTGGTCCTATATTCGGACCAATATTAGGTGCTTTATATGGTCCAGTTGCATTTGTCTGGATTGTGATAGGAGCGATTTTTGCAGGAGCCGTTCATGATTATCTTACAGGGATGATTTCTATACGAAATAAAGGGGCGCATATTCCTGAATTAGCAGGGAAATTTTTAGGGAATGCAATGAGACATATTGTAAATGTTTTTTCATTGTTACTTTTAGTATTAGTAGGAACTGTATTTATAACAACACCAGCATCATTACTTGATATTGTATTGCAAGGAAAAGTGTCAATAACTATTATTTTATCTGTAATTTTCATATATTACATTTTATCGACTATTTTACCGATTGATAAAATTATTGGTAAAATTTATCCGGTATTAGGTGCATTATTGCTAATAAGTGCTATTGGCATAGGGGGAATGATGATAATAAAAGGCTCTCCTATTCCAGAGCTAACGTTTGAAAATATGCATCCAGACAATGCACCTATTTTCCCATTATTAATGTTGACGATTACGTGTGGTGCCTTATCAGGATTCCACGCAACACAATCACCAATTATTTCACGTACACTTCAAACGGAGAAACATGGCCGTTATGTATTTTTCGGTATGATGATTGCAGAAGCGATAATTGCAATGATCTGGGCAGCTGCGGCAATGAGTATTTTCTCTTACGGTGAATTAAATGAGCTAATTAAATCGGGTACACCAGCTGCGGTTGTAAGTGAAATCTCGAAGACGATGTTAGGTGCTGTGGGGGGCACAATAGCTGTTCTTGGTGTCATTGTATTACCAATTACATCTGGAGACACAGCATTCCGTACGGCACGTTCTATTATTGCGGATTACTTCCATTTCAATCAAACAAAATTAAAAAATCGCTTAATTATTGCGATTCCATTATTTGTTATTGCATATGGTTTAACGAAAATTGACTTTACACTATTATGGAGATATTTCTCTTGGGCTAACCAATCGACTGCAGCCATTGCGTTATGGATTGGAACGATGTATTTATTTATAAAAGGGAAACAGTATATCGTTTCTTTAATTCCAGCGATATTTATGACGCTCATGACAGTTGTTTATATTTTAAATGCGAAAATTGGTTTTAATATTCCGCTAAATACATCGTATATTGTAGGTGCGATTATTACAGTTATTTTAACTGTTGTATTCTTTATGAAAGCTGTAAGGAATAGAAGAGAGAATATTGAGGTGGATGTACAATTAGAGAAAGAAGCTGTGTAGAGATTTTCTACACAGCTTTTTTCAAACAAGAAAAAATTACCAATAAATATGTTAAAATAACATTGTCATATAACAAGGGGGATTCGTTTGATGGAAAAAGAGCATCTTGCTAAAGTAGATTTAACGAAAAAAATTGAATCAAAATCTAAGTACAATAAGAAACTTGAAAAATATCAAATGCGTTTATTAGCACTACAACAAATATTAAAAGAAGAGAAAATAGCCGTTATGATTGTTATGGAAGGTTGGGATGCGGCAGGTAAAGGCGGAGCAATTAAGCGAGTGACTGAGCATCTTGATCCACGCGGATTCCAAGTAAATCCAATTGGAGCGCCTGCTCCTCATGAAAAACGGTATCATTATTTGCAACGTTTTTGGCGGAAACTTCCTCAATATGGGCAAATTACTATATTCGACCGTTCATGGTATGGGCGTGTATTAGTTGAGCGTGTTGAAGAGTTCGCCACAAAGGAAGAGTGGACGAGAGCGTATGGTGAAATTAATGATTTCGAAAAACTATTAACTGATGATCATTACATAATAGGAAAGTTTTTCTATCATATTAGTAATGACGAACAGTTAAAGAGATTTACAGAAAGAGAGAACAACCCTCTTAAAAGATGGAAAATTACAGACGAAGACTGGCGTAATCGTGAAAAATGGGATGAGTATGTCGAAGCAATGGAAGATATGTTTGAAGAAACAAATAAGCCGAATGCTAAATGGAATATTATTGCGAGTAATGATAAATTATACGCTCGTTTGAAAACATTGAAAGTGATTATTTCATTAATTGAGGATTACTTCTTAGAACATAATATAGAATTACCTTCTTATTACTATGAAATAAAAGAAGGTAAGAAAAAGGAAACTGAATCTATGCAAGATGTAGGAGTTAAATAGTAAAAAGTTTTGTATAGGAACTATGAATAGAGGCTGTCCTGTAATTTGGAAAAACCAAATTACAAGACAGCTTTTTTAGTTAGAAACATTTTACAATTTACAGAATAAGGTATATAATCAATAATCATATTAACATTGTTAATATGATTATTGATTATATACTATGTGGGGGTCTTATTTTGAAGGGAAGAGATGTTGTTTTAGGTTTATTAATGGAAAAAGAATTGTCTGGTTATGATATTAAAATTTTGTTTGAAGATGTATTTACTCATTTTTTTGATGGAAGCTTTGGAATGATTTACCCAACTTTAAGACAATTAGAAAAAGAGGGGAAAATAAAAAAAGAGGTTGTTATGCAAGAAGGGAAACCGAATAAGAAAATGTACTTTATTACAGATGAAGGGCGTGAAGAGTTTTATAAATACATGCAAACGGATGTAGAGAAAGACGTTTTACGTTCAGATTTTTTAATGAGGATGTATTTTGGTAATTATAGTGATGATAGGGCGATAAAAAAATGGATTGAAGACGAAATTGAAAGGAAAGAAGCGTACATTGCGGATCTTCGTTTGAAATATGAAAAATGGAGAGAAGGTATTACTTTTGTTGAAGAAATTTCGCTCGATGTAGGTATTGCATCATATAGTGCACAAGTAGAGATGTTGAAGAGGAAGTTACAGCAATTAGAAGCAAAAGAAAACAATAAAACGGAAGAATGAAAAACACGTTCACAATAAATAAAGGGGTAGATTAACATGGAGCAGTCAAAGGGTATTAAGATTGTCTTTTTAATGTGCTTAGGTATTTTTCTTTGTATGATTGATACAACGATTATGAATATAGCTTTACCAGCAATACAATCGAGTGTAAATACTTCATTAGAGAAGATGTCTTGGGTATTAAATGTTTATACAATGACGATTGCAGTACTCGCAATCCCGCTAGGACGGATAGCTGATATTTTTGGGAAAGCAAAGGTGTATATTCTCGGTTTAATTATTTTTGGTGGTGGATCAGTGCTTTGTGCTTTTGCTAATACAGGTGACTTCCTTATTTTTTCTCGTTTTATACAAAGTGTTGGTGCTGCAATTTTATTTCCAACGAGTATGGTAATAGGTGTATCAGCTATGCCGTTAGCAAAGAGGCATGTTGCACTTGCTATTTTAGGAGTAACGCAAGGATTGTCAGCTGCACTTGGTCCGGTAATAGGCGGAATTATTACGCAAAATGTAGGATGGAGATGGGTGTTCTTCGTCAATGTTCCGATTTGTATTCTTGGAATCATTTTATGCTGTATTATGCTACAAATAAAAAATGAAGAACGTATTATCTCAAAAATTGATTGGATTGGACTCGTATTAAGTAGTTTAGCGATTTTTTCTTTTACTCTCGTATTAGTGAAAGGCAATACGTGGGGATGGCAAAGTAATATTGCTTTGTCTTGTTATGCAATTAGCACTATTTCTCTTATTCTATTTGTTTTAGTGGAACGAAAGATTCATAATCCAATGGTGAATTTAAATTTATTTAAAGATCGAATGTTTGTCGGAGCGTCTATCGTTGTTATATTAAGTAATTTATTCTTAATTGGCGTTACTGTATTGCTTCCAACTTTTTTGACAAAAATACAGCATCGAACGGAAATTGAAGCTGCTTTTCTAGTGACACCTATTTCAGCGATGATATTTTTTATCTCACCTGTTGCAGCAACTTTAATTAAAAAGCTTGGAAAAGTAACTATTATTTTGTCAGGGTTTCTTGTTATGGGCCTATCCTACTATTGGTTGCAAATGATTGACGTCAATTCAACAAATATAGAAATTATTATTCCGTGTATGATATTAGGTGTTGGATATGGTTTAGTAGTGGGGCCAATTACAGTTTTAAGTGCATCTTCGTTTGAAGGGGAATTATTAACTGCTTCTCAAACTGTCGTATCGATGTTACGTCAAGTAGGTATTGTATTAGCGGTTGCAATATTTGTATCTAATTTAACTCACAACTTATCTTTAAATAAAGAGAATGTATATCGTTATGCAAAAGAAAAAGTGCGTAATATTCATGTGAGTAGTGCCGAGCGAGCTGAGATATTACAAATAACAAAAGAAAAAATAGAGAAACAAAGTATAGAAACAAATGTAGAAAAGAAACAAAATGAAACATTGGTGGGATTAAGTAAAGAGAAAAAAGACGAATTAATTCACCAAAAAGTGGATGAAGTATTAAGTGGCGTTCCAGTAGAATATCGAGAGATAAAAAGAGAAGAAATTACGAATCAAGTAACAAAAGAAGTTGAAAAACAAGAGGAGAGTATAAAGAAAGAAGTACTTGCATTTTCAAAAGATGTAAGTCGGTATGCCAAAAATAAGATGGCTATGAGTTTTACTGATTTATATAAAGCGAGTGTTCCAGTTATTTTAATTTGTGCTTTAGTAAGTTTGTTATTTTGGGAAGGAAAGGCTTTGAGTAAAAAGAGAAGGGAAAGAGTGGTAGAGGAAGTGTAAAGAAAAACAGGCTAATAGCAGCCTGTTTTTCTTTACGCTAGTATGAAAAATCTGGGTTTAATTCGTTAAACTTATGACTGTAATGCCTCTTATTATTAAAACCAACAAAATCTATGCCGATGCAAGGTTCTAAGCTACATAATTTATAAGGTTGATTTGCTTCATCAGATTCTTCTATTTCCTGTACTGGATTATGTTTGCAAGCTTCGCATAATTCTAGTGTTTTTTTTATTGTTTTCTCCTTGTATATTGTGAATAGTAGTATTTTTAATATAGCATGAGATAAGTTATAGTTAGAGATTTTTTAATAATTAAAGAGACGGATGAAAAATGACATTGAATATGTAACGTTAAACATAGTACATTAACAAGAGTAATGAATTTTATTAAGTGGGTGAGAAAATGCTAGATAAGGCGGATGCTTCAATAAGTAATCATATGTATACAGAAGAAGAGCAACAAAAATTATATAAACGAACGTTAATAATCGTAAGTATTTCACAAATGTTTGGCGGAGCCGGGTTAGCCGCTGGAATTACAGTAGGTGCACTTCTTGCGCAGCAAATGCTTGGGACGGATGCGTATGCAGGATTACCGGCTGCTATGTTTACAATGGGATCTGCGGTAGCGGCTTTCTTTGTTGGGAAGTTATCGCAAAAATATGGTCGCCGAATAGGACTTGCAACAGGGTTTATAGTAGGAGGACTAGGAGCTATTGGAGTTGTATTGGCTGCGTTAACAAATAGTATTATTCTATTACTAGTTTCTTTACTCATATATGGTGCGGGTACAGCGACGAATCTACAAGCTCGTTATGCTGGTACCGATTTAGCAGATAAGAAACAACGAGCAACTGCTATTAGTATTACGATGGTTATGACGACTTTTGGTGCGGTAGCTGGTCCAAATTTAGTAGGCGTAATGGGAGATTTTGCCCATTCAATTGGAATTCCTAACCTTGCTGGTCCGTTCATATTATCAGCAGCGGCATTTATACTTGCGGGTCTTGTACTTTTTGTTATGCTTCGTCCAGATCCGTTAATTATTGCTAACATAATAGAAACATATAAACAAGAACATACATATAAAGGGCAACCAGTAACAGAAGAAATGATAGAAAATAAACGTGGTGTTACTGTTGGAGCAATCGTAATGATACTTACTCAAATAGTGATGGTTGCGATTATGACGATGACGCCAGTTCATATGGGGCATCATGGTCATGGTTTAAGTGCAATAGGGCTTGTAATTGGTTTTCATGTAGGTGCAATGTATCTTCCGTCTCTCGTTACAGGAATGTTAATTGATAAAATCGGCCGAACTACGATGAGTATAGCTGGTGGAGTAATTTTACTAGCGGCGGGTGTCATAGCTGCGATAGCGCCGAGTGATTCTTTACTATTATTAATTGTTGCTCTGTCTTTACTTGGGTTAGGGTGGAACCTCGGTTTAATAAGTGGTACAGCTCAAATTGTTGATGCAACTATACCTTCTACACGTGCAAAAACACAAGGGAAAATAGATGTATTTGTTGCGTTAGCTGGAGCTTCTGGTGGAGCGATGTCAGGTATGGTAGTAGCTAATTCAAGTTATGCGGCATTATCATTAGCGGGAGGGGCTGTAGCCTTACTGCTTATTCCAGTTGTGATATGGTCTCGGACAGGTAAATAAAATTCAGATAAAAGAAGCGGCGTTCAAAGGGAGATAATCAATCTTTGAATGCCGCTTTTTTGTGATCAACTAATAGTCTAACTGGAATCGTTGATATAATTTCATTTACCGTAATGTTAGTTGTATAAAAGGAAATTTCAGTTTAAATCCCACTCCACAATAAGCCCTAAATGCATACACCCATCGCCAAATCCCTACAGTAAAAGTGTATCTCCATTATTTAATTTTCCTTCTTTTCTAAATCGTTATTAGATAATATTTGATCTGGAACATAAGTACCAATTGCAGTAATACGAGATTGAGAATTCATAAGAACATCTCCTAACTTATTTTTATAATCTGATACTAATATTAGATCGTAAAAATATTGATAAAGATTTTCTGTTTAATAAAATTAATATATTTTAATAAACGGAAAGGGATTTGAGGAGTGATGTCCAAATAATATACGGAAAGCTTCTAAATTTGATAATGAAGGGGTTTGAGATTCTTGAAAAGAATCGTATATGTATTGTCTCTTGTTTTAATTTGTAGCTTTACTTATTTTATTTTACCAGAGAAATCTTATGCTTGTGATTGTACTAAAGCATCACCAGAAGAGAGGTTACAACAAAATGATGTAGTGTTTGAAGGTAAGGTATTAGAAGTTCAAGAGAAGGACGGAAGAATGACAACATTATTTGAAGTGAAGAAAATTTGGAAAGGGACAAGTTCTTCGCAAATTATTATATATACAAGCAGTAGTAGTAGTTGTGCGTTTCGTTTTGCAGAGGGAGGAGAGTACCTAGTGTTCTCTTCTCATAGAGGAGAAGTGAAACTGTTGGAGACATCTAGCTGCAGTGGAACGAAGAGATTAGATGAGGCAGAGATAGAGAAAATGGCTTTACGTCATATTGCAAAAGAGTCTGTTCCGACGAAGAAAGTGGATTTAAAAGATGAAATGGTAAGCGGTTTAAGTTGGTGGCAAGTAACTATCATTTCTATAGGTGTTTTATTGTTAATTGCTGTTGTTATTTTTATTGTGAGAAGAACTCGCAATAAATGACGATTAAAGTAAAAATATAAAGATTTTCTTTCGGTTTCTATAGGTGGTTTAATCTTGTGAAAGCGAATTACTTATGCTACACTTTATGTAACTTAAAATGAACGGAGGGGCTTCCTTTGATCTTAATCAGATTACGTCTCAATACTTTGTGCCGATAATTGAATAGCGCTCAAAGGCTCTGTCTGTGTACAGAGTGAACGGGATTGGTCTGCCTATTTTAAAGGAACCCTTTATTAAGCTTATATGTGAAAAAGAGGGAGGGACGAATACGCCCTCTTTTTGTTTTGCCTTTATAAATAGAATGGGATAGTATAGGTGAACACTTGTTGGATACGTATACTATCTTGGGACTTTTTGACCATGTATAGGACGAAAGCACTGCTTTCTTCTATTTCTTTGGTGAACCCTTATCCGTTTACAAAAACACAGGCAGTGACCTGTGTTTTTTATTTTGCGTAATCGAAATGGAGGAATAAATATATGGAAGAATTATTACAAAGAGCAATATTAGTTGGAGTAAATTTAGGTAAGGAAGCTGATTTTGCATATTCGATGGAAGAGTTAGCAAATCTTACGGAAGCTTGTGATGTGGAAGTAATCGGTCAAGTGACGCAAAATTTACAACGAGTAAATCCGTCGCATTATATTGGAAAAGGGAAGATTGAAGAAGTAGCAGCATATGTGAAAGAAGCAGATGCAAATATGGTCATCTTTAATGACGAATTATCTCCTTCACAAATTCGAAATTTAGAAGAGGATTTAGATTGTAAAGTAATTGATCGTACCATTTTAATTTTGGATATTTTTGCGCAGCGTGCGAAAACGAAAGAAGCGCAGTTGCAAGTAGAAGTGGCCCATCTTCAGTACATGATGCCTCGTTTAATCGGTCTTCGTGAATCTTTAGGAAGACAAAGCGGGGGAGTTGGCACGAAAAATAAAGGCGTCGGTGAGAAGAAGTTGGAATTAGACCGTCGTAAAATTGAAGAACAAATTGTAGCTCTAAATAAAGAATTAGAGGCACTTGTTGCACAGCGTCAAACGCAGCGTAAACAACGTAAGAAAAATGAAATGCCAGTTGTATCATTAGTAGGATATACGAATGCAGGTAAATCAACGATAATGAATACAATGCTTGAAATTTTTAATGGTACTGTAGAAAAACAAGTATTTGAAAAAGATATGTTATTTGCGACGTTAGAGACATCTGTACGAAATATTGATTTGCCGGATAATAAATCATTTTTATTAACGGATACTGTTGGATTTGTAAGTAAATTACCGCATCATCTTGTGAAAGCATTCCGTTCAACGTTAGAGGAAGTGGCGGAAGCAGATTTACTTATTCACGTTGTAGATTACTCAAATCCCAATTATGAGCAATTAATTGATATTACAAATGAAACGTTAAAGAAAATTGGCGTGGAAAATATCCCGACGATTTATGCATATAACAAATCAGATTTGGTAGATGTTGAAATTCCGAAAGTGCAAGAAGATCGCGTTTATCTATCTGCGAAGAAACATGTTGGAATTAAAGAGCTTGTAGAAGTAGTTCGCTCACACATTTATAAAGAGTATACGACGTGTGAAATGTTAATTCCGTATGATCAAGGGCAGGTAGTTTCGTATTTCAACAATCATGCACACGTTTTATCTACGAGTTATGAAAACGAAGGTACGAAAATGGCACTAGAATGTAAGACGAGTGATTATGAGAAATATAAGCGTTTTTCTATTTAATAAAAAAAGGCGATCCTAATATGTTTTAGGATCGTCTTTTTCTTCATAATTGCAAGCCTTCCTTTCGTCCTGCCTTAGTATAAAAGAAAATACAAAGAGTTCATATGAATAAATCCGACAAAGCAGATAGAAAAAATATATTTTTTTAGAAGTTGAATTTCTGGAAAAAGAAATGAAACCAGTATAGAATAGAAATGTTTCAAAACTCAGAATTTATTCTGATTAAAGTCTAAATTTATTACAATAACTGTAATAAATATACATTTTGTACAGGAAGGAGAAATACACATATGCAGGCAGTTTCACAAAAAAATACAGTAGAAACACCGACAATATATCGAATATTATTTGCGATTAGTTTCGGACATTTTTTGAATGATTCGATGCAAGCAGTTGTGCCAGCGTTGTTTCCTATTTTGGAAAAAACGATGAATTTATCCTATATGCAAGTAGGGTGGATTGCGTTTGCGTTAAATATGACGTCATCGATTATGCAGCCGGTTTTTGGGATGTATTCAGATAAGAAGCCGTCACCATTTTTATTACCGCTCGGTATGTTTTCGAGTATGCTTGGGATGATTGGACTCGCATTTGCACCGAACTTTATAGTTGTTATTATTTCTGTTTTATTTATAGGATTAGGTTCCGCGGTCTTTCATCCGGAGGGCGCTCGTGTTGCTTATATGGCAGCCGGTGCAAAACGAGGTTTAGCACAAGCGATTTATCAAGTGGGGGGAAATACAGGGAATTCTCTAGCACCTATTTTTACAGCATTAATTTTCGTTCCGCTCGGTCAAATTGGTTCTTTAGGTTTTACAGCCTTTGCAGCAGTAGGAATTGTATTACTAATTTTCGTATCAAATTGGTATAAAAATGAATTAGCCACTGGTGCTGTAAGAAGGAAAAAGAGGGCTGCACTTGAGGCTGAAAATGCGATTGTAAGTACGCACATTAAATTTGTTATTATACTTCTTGTTTTTCTAACATTTGTACGTTCTTGGTACGGTGCTGGTATCGGGAATTTCTATCAATTTTATTTAATAGAGCATTACGGTTTATCTATAAAAAATGCACAGTATTTCGTCTTCGCTTTTATGATTGCTGGTGTATTAGGTACTTTCTTTGGTGGTCCGCTAGCGGATCGATTCGGTAAGAAAAAGATTATTGTCTTTTCGATGCTCGGTTCAGCGCCGCTTGCACTATTGTTACCTCACGTTTCTCTTATGTGGGTTGTACCGTTATTTTTATGCATTGGATTTATTAGCTCTAGTAGTTTTAGTGTAATCGTTGTATATGCACAAGAACTTGTTCCAGGGAAAGTTGGAATGGTGTCAGGATTAATTGTCGGTCTTGCGTTTGGTCTTGGAGCATTAGGTGCTGTAGTCCTTGGGAAATTAGCTGATATGTATAGTCTTCAATTTATTATGCTATTATGTAGTGGTTTACCATTAATTGGACTTACTTCATTGTTACTGCCAAATGATAAGAAAACGATAGAATAGGGGATGCGCTATGAAATTATGTGAAAACGTTACAGAATTAATAGGAGATACACCTGTTGTCCGATTATCTAAATTTATTCCAGAGGACGCAGCGGATGTGTATGTAAAACTGGAAATGTTTAATCCGTCACGCAGTGTGAAAGATCGTGCTGCTTATAACTTAATTCATATTGCCGAGGAACACGGTCTCATTAAGCCAGGTGATACAATTATTGAACCGACAAGTGGAAATACAGGAATTGGCTTAGCGATGAATGCAGCTGCTAAAGGATATAAAGCTATTTTAATTATGCCAGATAATATGTCCAAAGAGCGTATTAATTTATTGAAAGCATACGGCGCAGAAGTAGTTTTAACACCAGCAGAACAAAGAATGCCAGGAGCAATTGCGAAGGCGGTAGAGTTACAAAAAGAAATTCCAAATAGTTTTATTCCGCAGCAATTTGAAAACCCAGCAAATCCGAATATTCATCGTTATACGACTGCACTTGAAATTTATGAACAAATGGATGGAGAACTTGATGCATTTGTAGCAACCGCAGGAACAGGCGGAACAATTACAGGGGCCGGTGAAACGTTAAAAGAGAAACTACCAAACTTATATATTGCAGTAGTAGAACCGAAAGGATCCCCAGTGTTATCTGGCGGTGTTCCAGGCCCTCATAAACTAGTCGGAACAAGCCCAGGGTTTATTCCCAAAAACTTAAATACAGAAGTGTATAACGAAATTATTCAAATTGCGGATGAAGAAGCATTAACTACAATGAGAAACTTAGCAAGACAAGAAGGCTTATTAGTAGGACCATCTTCAGGAGCTTCTGTGTACGCCGCAATAATGATAGCGAAGCGTTTAGGTGCTGGTAAAAAGGTTTTATGTATTGCACCTGATACAGGGGAACGCTATTTAAGTATGGGGCTATTTGAATAAAATTGATGGAAACACCTTAATAGTAAGGATGAAAATCCCCTATTAAGGTGTTTCTTTTAGAAAAATAGATAATGGGTGAGTGGGGAGAATGACAATGAAGCTATTGAAACCAACATACGAATATAGCGAACAAATTATGGAGTATAGGCAGGCATTTTTACATGCAGGAGAGGAACCGCACGGTAGTTGTTCTTTACAAAATTTTGATTCACTAGATGAATGGTTTGAAAAAGTGAGTATACAAGAAGTAGGAGAAAACTTACAAGCAAATCGAGTGCCATCTAGTCAGTTTTTAAGTTTTGAAAAAGGAGAACTTATCGGTTTTGTGAATATTAGACATCGATTAAATCCAGAATTATTGCTGGAAAGCGGTCATATCGGTTATAGTATCCATCCGAATAAACGTCGCCTAGGTTACGCGACAAAACAATTGAAACTTGCATTAAGTGAAGCGCAAAAGTTAGGGTTGAAGAAAGTGCTAATAACTTGTGATAAAGCTAATATTGGTTCGGCTAAAACGATTCAAAAGGTTGGTGGTGTGCTAGAAAATGAAGTAGTTTCTTCTAATTCTGGCGAAATTGTTCAACGTTATTGGGTAGAAATATGATTTAGTGGGAATTTGAAAAGGTAATATAATGTTTAATATCGAAATAGATAAATGAAAAGTAAGGGGAGTACTGCAGTTTTAGGGGGAAATGAGATGGGATTAAAAGAGAAAGCGATAGAAATATCGGAGATTTATAGGCGAAATCCGAAAGTCGAATCTATTATTTTAGCAGGCTCTGTAGCGAGAAAATTAGAAGATGAACATTCGGATATCGAATTACATATTTTATGGTCAGCATTACCTGAGGATAAAGACCGTCAAAAGCCAATCGAAACTATAGGTGGCACTATTTTGTCATATCATCCATACGAGGAAGAAGAATGGTCGGAAACGTATTTGACGAAAGAAGGAATTAAACTAGAGATTAGTAATTTTTTAACAGTGACAGCAAAAAAGGTTATTTCAGATGTTGTAGAGCAGTATGATATAAATTATGAGAAACAATGTATTGTATCATCGGTTCATGATGGTGTGAGTTTGTATGGAGAAGTGAAAGTACATGCTCTAAAAGATAGGGTTGAAGCATATCCAGAAGAACTGGCGAAAAGGATGATCTCAGAAAATCTTTGGTTTAGTAATCGTTGGCATAATCGAGAGGCGCTTTTAAAACGGAAAGATTGGCTTATGCTTTATGATGTTATTTGTGAAGTACAAAGGGATTTATTCGGTGTTTTATTCGGTTTGAATAGAATGTACGTGCACCATCCTGCATTTAAATGGATGGCTTATAATGTAGAGCGTATGAATATTAAACCTGAAAATCTATATGAGCGTATGGCGGATACGCTGATAGGGGAACCGGAGTATAGTGTACAGGAGTTAGAAGTGTTGATCGAAGAGGTATTACATTTAGTAGAACAATATGCTCCAGAATTAAATATTGCTGAACAACAAAAGCGCATTCAATATGCGAAGTGAAAAAACAAGAGATGTAACAACGCGTTACATCTCTTGTTTTTTTATTTTACTAACTTTCCTAGTATAGGTAATCGTTGAATCCTATCACCGAGAATATGCGAGGCAAGTCCACTCGTTAATACGAATAAAAGATAAACAAGTCCTCCTGCTGCGGCGCATATAAACACAATGATCAGTGATTCTACATAAGATTGTCCAGGAATAATCCAGCTTATAATTGCTCTTAATGCAATTACAACAGCAGACATTGCTGCGGAGTAAATCGTAATAAGAAATACTGTTTTTGCCGTTTCGCCAATTTTAAATTTCGCAAACTTAACGATGCAGTACAACATAATAATATTTGAAACGAGATATCCAAGAATTGTTCCAAGTACAGCACCATGTCCACCGAATAAATGTAAGAGCGGTGTGTTCATCACAATTTTAACGAGAATACCGGCTGAGAATGCGATCATTGTTTTTCTTTGATAATCAATTCCTTGTAATATAGCGGCTGAAACTGTGAAAATTGCACTTAATACAGCAGAAGGTGCAAATGAAATTAAATATTGTGATCCACCAAGTGCAATTTCAGGATTTACATAAACCATGCGGAATGCATCGTAAGCGATACTTGCTAGACCGAATGCGGCTGGGATAGTGAAGAATAACAATACTTGGAATATCTTTGAAATTTGTTCTTGTAATTCTTCTAGTTTCCCGCTTGTAAATGATTTCGTTATAGCCGGAATAATTGTTAATGAGAATCCAGTTGCAAGTGAAGCGGGAATCATAATTAACTTTTGTGCATAGTTCGTTATATAAGCGAAAACTGCATTCGCGGTTTCTAAAGGCTCTCCCATCGCTCTAAGGACATCAGCTACGGTATATTGATCTACTAACGTATAGAGCGGAATTGCAATACCGACAAATACAATTGGGATTGCATATCGAAGTAATTCTATATAAATATTTTTTAATGGAATATCGGATGCCCTTGACTTTAATTCACCTTCGGGAGGCTTTAATCCGTTATATTTTTTCCAGTACATCATTAAAATAGAGACGCTGGCAAGCGCTCCGATAACAGCGCCAAACGTAGCAACTGCAACAGAAGAGGCGACTGAACCCCCTAATAGTTTTGAAACGATAAAACTACCAACTAAAATGAAAACGACACGTGCGATTTGTTCTACGACTTGAGAAACAGCACTTGGTTTCATATGTTGAAAACCTTGGAAATAACCACGTGTAACACTCATAGCTGGTACGATAATAAGTGCGAAACTTAATGCTCGCATCGTAAGTGTTACGTCAGCGATAAATTGTGGATCTGGCGTTTTTGAGCGAATAATAAATTGTGATATGTACGGTGCCCCAATAAATAAAGTTAAAAACCCTAAAAAGCCCATAAACAACATTAATTTTACGCTAGAGTTGTATAATTTTTTGCTTGTACTATAATCACCGAGCGCATTATGTTTTGCAACAAATTTTGAGACGGCAATAGGAATACCAGCTGTTGAAAAGCTTAATAAAATACCGTACCAAGAGTATGCGTATCCATATAAAGCGACGCCTTGCGTTCCAACTAATAATTGAAAGGGGAAAAAGTATATAAAACCTAAAATTCGTGAAATCATTGTTGCACCACTTAATAAAGCGGTACCTTTTAAAACTTTTGAAGTAGACAAAATTCTTTCCTCCTACTCGTGCTGTCTTGCATTTATCCCGCTATTTGCGGGCAGTAAAACTCCCACCTCAAAATGCGACTGGAGCAAAGAAGTTAGGTGGGAGATCAACTGCCGGTAAACGCCCGATTGGTTCAACTAATAATCAGTGAGGGATGAACAAAACCCCACTGATTAAAGTTTCACTTTATCGTATACTACTATAAACCTGCTAGAGAAGTTAATACAGTATAAACCATAAATGTTCTAATACTATTCATACAAAAGTCATATTTTGAATTTTTAAATAGAATGTAATGCATAAAATTTCAAAATATAAGTTGACACTATTTTTAATGTATGATAAAAATGATAGTAATCAATTCGGAAAATAATATTTGGGCAATGAAAGGGTATAGTAGTGAATATCTCCCTATTTCAGAGAGCTGATGGTTGGTGTGAATCAGTATATAGATTATTCATGAAGTTCGTCCTGGAGCATCTTTCATAAATCTCACATTATGAGGAAATGAAAGACGGTAGTTTATACCGTTATCAAATAAAGTGGTGAAGATTGTTTCACAACTAGGGTGGTACCGCGATATTTATCGTCCCTACGTATTTACGTAGGGACGTTTTTTATTTAGGTCCTAACTTTGGTGTGGCTTCATAACTAGGGTGGTACCGCGATATTTTATCGTCCCTACGTATTTGCGTAGGGACGTTTTTTATTTAGGTCCTAACTTTGGTGTATCTTCATAACTAGGGTGGTACCGCGATATTTTTGTCGTCCCTACGTATTTACGTAGGGGCGTTTTTTTTATTATTAGGGAGGAAGTGAACGTATTAGAAAAGAGTATGGATAGAACAATATAAATACCGGATTGTAAAACAGAAAAAGATAAAGAGAGGAGATTAATAAATGAATTCACAGCAATGGACATCAAAATTAGGTTTCGTATTAGCTGCAGCAGGTTCAGCAATTGGTCTAGGGGCGATTTGGAAGTTCCCGTATATGGCCGGAATTGGAGGGGGCGGCGCGTTCTTCCTTATTTTCATCGGTTTCACATTATTAATTGGTTTACCGCTATTATTAGCTGAATTCGTTATCGGAAGAAGTACACAAAAAGAGGCCGTTGATGCATATAGAGAAATCGCACCAAAAACATTATGGCCATGGTTAGGGAAGTTAGGGATTGTAACATGTTTCATATTACTTTCTTTCTACAGTGTTGTAGGAGGATGGATTATATTATACTTATGGAATGCAATTACAGGTAGACTATGGGAAGGAAATGGAGCATACGAAGCTACGTTTGGTGAAATCATTTCCAATCCGTATTTAGCAGTTGGATCACAGCTATTATTCATCCTTATTACTATTTTTATCGTAAGTAAAGGTGTACAAAATGGTGTTGAAAAAGTAAATAAATATTTCATGCCAGCATTATTCGTTTTATTCTTCGTATTAATTGTTCGTGCACTTACGTTAGATGGTGCTGGAGAAGGAGTTCGATTCTTCTTACAACCTGATTTCTCAAACGTAACATCAGAAATCATTTTATATGCAATGGGGCAATCGTTCTTTTCGTTATCTGTCGGGGTAGCCGTTATGGTAACGTATAGTTCGTACTTACCGAAAGAAGAAAGCTTACCACGTTCAGCATTTTCTATCGTAGCTTTAACGCTTGTTATTACATTACTTGCAGGGCTTGCAATTTTCCCAGTAGTGTTCGCATTTGGGATGGAACCATCTCAAGGACCAGGGCTATTATTTATCGTACTGCCAGCTATTTTCAGTAAAATGGCGTTCGGGAAGTTATTCTTCATTGTTTTCTTATTACTATTCTTCTTTGCTACTATTACATCAGCAATTTCGATGTTAGAAATTAGTGTTGCGTCTTTAACAACTAAAGGTAAAAGTAAAGGGAAACGTGAAAAAATGGCATTAATTGTTGGCTTGTTAATCTTTGTTGTAGGGGTTCCATCAGCCTTATCATTCGGTTTGTTAAGTGATGTGAAACCATTTGGGAAAACAATTTTTGATTTAGCAGACTATGCGGTTAGTAACATACTAATGCCACTTGGTGTTTTATTAGTTTCCATCTTTGTCCCTTTAAAAATGAAGAAAGATGTATTAATGAAAGAACTTGGTGTAAGTAAAAATAAAGGCTATAAACTGTTTGTATTATGGTTATTCTTACTTCGCTATATTGCACCAATTGCGATTATTATCGTATTCCTAAATGTATTAGGAATCATTTAATGTAAAGCGTTAGTCTATCGTTTTAACGAAAAGACTAGCGCTTTTTCTTTAAAAGATTATGAAGATGCAAGGCGAGAAAAATTAGCATATAATAAAATATAAAAGGTATATTAGGAGGTATTTATATGGCGATTACAATTCAATTGCCAGACACTGCAGCGTCTCATGCAAAGCCAAGTATGGAAATGGCGATACTTTGCGTGAGGTAGACAAGTAATATACAATCAATCGCCAAAATGAGCTCGTATCATTTTTTATATTTGGCTTTGCACCTTATTGAAATGAACCATAAAAAATAAGGGGCGAGCAGAAATGAAATACGTAAAGGCTAAGGCCGTTTTACCAGAAAGTTTAATTGCTGAAATTCAAAAGTATATACAAGGTGAAACAATTTATATTCCAAAACAAGAAACGAAACATTATAAATGGGGTACACGATCTGGAGGAAGAAAACAATTAGATGAAAGAAATAAAGCAATTAAAGACGCTTTTAAAAGTGGAATTGCAATTCATCAATTAGCAGAAGAATATTTTCTGTCTGGAGAAACGATTAAGAAAATCGTGTATTCTAAATAAGGAAGCCGCCTCTAATTGGAAACTTAGAGGCGGTTTTGTTATGTAATGTTCTTTTGTAAATCGTCTTTTACATACCGTAAAAGATAATTATTGTATACAATAAAACTAATTCAACAATTTGTATGGAGTGATAAAGATGGAAGCTTTTATTAGAAGTGATCAATACAATTTTATAAAGTCACAAGCTTATATTTTAGCAAATGGACACGCGACGGCAAATGATAGAGGAGTAATTCAAGCGTTAAAGTCACTTGCAATTGAAAAGATAATACATGTATTTGAGAATTTAACGGATGAACAGAAAGAGTTAATTGATACAGTATTAACAGTTCAAAATAGAGAAGATGCAGAATCGTTTTTAATGAAAATAAATCCGTATGTCATTCCGTTTCAGGAAGTTACAGCACAAACGTTAAAAAAACTATTCCCTAAAGCAAAAAAATTAAAACTGCCTGATATGGAAGAACTGGACATGAAAGAATTATCTTATTTAAGCTGGATTGATAAAGGGTCAAGTAGGAAATTTATTGTAGCGAAAAATGATAAAAATAAGTTTGTTGGTCTGCAAGGAACATTTCAAAGTTTAAATAAAAAAAGCATTTGTTCATTATGTCATGGGCATGAAGAAGTAGGAATGTTTTTAGTTGAAATTAAAGGTGATGTACAAGGAACTTTCGTTAGAAAGGGAAACTATATTTGCAAAGATGGTGTAGCTTGTAATCATAATATGAAATCGCTTGATAAATTACAGGATTTTATCGAGAGATTAAAGAAATAAAATGGAAGACCTCTAGTACTTAAACTGGAGGTTTTTATTTTTTGAAGAAGTAATAATAGGCTTCTTTTGTAGCTGTAGATTTATAAAAAAAGTCAGGTCATTTATAATGAAATTTGATAAAAACATCTATTTGGATACAGTTACTTATATGTAAGGAGGTAAAACATGAATTACATTTCACCGAAAGATAAGTGGTTAAAGGTGAAACGATGGCCTAAAGATACGATAGCGGCGGGGCGTGGTCATACTGTTGGTCTTAAATCGGATGGCACAGCGGTAGCAGTGGGGCGAAATAAAGAAGGAGAATGCAATGTAAGCAGCTGGTGTGATATGGAAGCAGTCGCTGCGGGCAATGTTCATATGGCGACGAACACTGGGAACGCTCATACAATCGCTCTTAAAAGTGATAATACTGTGGTAGCGGTGGGGTGGAATAAGCATGACCAATGCGATGTAAACGATTGGTGCGATATTGCAGCGATAGCGGCGGGGTGGCGTCGTACCATTGGTCTTAAATCGGATGGCACGGTGGTAGCAGTGGGGCGAAATAAAGAAGGTGAATGCAATATAAATAGCTGGCGTGATATTGTGGCGGTCGCGGTGGGTGACTGGCATACAGTCGGTCTTAAATTGGACGGAACGGTGACGACTGTGGGTAATAATCGGTATGACCAATGCAATGTAAGTGGCTGGCGTGATATTGTGTCGATAGCGGCAGGCTATCTTCATACAGTTGGTCTTAAATCAGACGGTACAGTGACGGCTGTGGGTAATAATAAACATGGTCAATGTGATGTAAGTGATTGGCGCGATATTGTGTCGATAGCGGCAGGGAGTAATCATACAATTGGTCTTAAATCAGACGGCATGGTGACGGCTGTGGGTAATAATAAACATGGTCAATGTGATGTAAGTGATTGGCACGATATTGTAGCGATAGCGGCGGGTTGTGCGCATACGGTCGGTCTGAAATTAGATGGCACGGTGGTAGCTGTGGGTGATAACGAATATGGTCAATGCGATGTAGACAGCTGGCACGGTATCCGATTGCCCGATCCAAACATTTTGTCAATCTAAATATTTGTTGATGGGTAATAAGAATGTTTAATTTCTAGTAAATCGCTGGTAATATTATTTTACTCAAAGATAAAAACGCATCGCACTTTGAAAAGAAAGCACGATGCATTTTTATTATTTTTTTTGCCAATTTTCTTTTATGAAATCTTCACGGCCAGATTCTTTTTGCTCGGTAGCATATTTCTCTGGATTCTTTTTATAGAAATGTTGGTGATATTCCTCTGCTTCATAAAAAGGTGCAGCTGAGCGAATTTCAGTCACAATAGGATCTTTAAACATACCGCTTTCTGCTAGAGTTTGCTTCGATTTTTCTGCAAGCTCTTTTTGTGTTTCATTATGATAAAAAATTGCTGTGCGGTAAGAGGGACCACGGTCAAAAAATTGTCCGCCGTCATCAATTGGATCAATTTGTGGCCAATATAAATCTAGTAATTTTTGATAAGGAAAAATAGAAGGATCGAATGTAATTTGTACAACTTCTAAATGTCCAGATGTTCCAGTCTTTACTTGTTCGTATGTTGGGTTTTCTACATGACCACCTGCATAGCCGGAAAGTACTTTTTGAATACCGAGAAGCTCATCAAATGGTTTTACCATGCACCAAAAACAACCGCCTGCGAAGGTTGCGAGTTCGTATGTTTTTTCAGACATTGCTGTAATCCTCCTAAATATATATGTTTTATACAGTATTATATAAATTGTTTTATTGCGCAATAAAAAAGATTTAGAAGTGAATAAAAATTGAAATGTATTTCTTTATAAATTCTTTAAAATTCCTTCAAAGTTTCTTTTTTTCTGGGTGTTATGATGTAAACCGAAGTGAAAATGCAAGGTGATAGGTAATGACTCCACGTATGAAAATAAATAGTTTACAAGAAAAAATGAAAGAGAGACTAACATGAAAAAGGAATTTATACAAAGCGATTTAAGAAATATATTGATTGCAGCATGCTTACTATTAGGGTTAGTTATTTTCGGATATTTTTTAATTAATAATTACCCAGGTGCAAATGAAAAAAAGAAGTTAACAGATGCAACATCTACTTCAGAATCAATTACGTCTCTTGCTAATTCAGCTGCCGAAGAAAGGGTTACAAAAACTTTTAATATTACGGCGAAAGTAGCAAGTTTAGATTTGGGAAATGGGAAAAAGGTAGATGCATGGACCTTTGATGGAACATCACCGGGTACTCAAATTCGAGTTAAACAAGGTGAACGTATTGTTGTAAATTTGAAAAATGAATTACCAGAACCGGTTACAATCCATTGGCATGGATTAGATGTTCCAGCAGCAGTAGACGGTGTTCCAGGTGTTACGCAAAATGCTATAAAACCAGGTGAAACATATACATACGCATTTAATGCTGATCAGGTAGGGACATATTGGTATCATTCACATCAAAAAAGTGCAATACAAACGGAACGGGGACTATTTGGAACCATTGTTATTGAACCGAATAAACCAGCTGTAAAATATGAAAAGGATTATACAGTGGCGATCCATGAATGGAAAACAGGAGCCATAAAAACCCGTAAGCATAATGGCGGACAAGATAAAGATTGGGATAGCTATCCTAGCAATTATATTCGAAATGAAAAGGCACAAACTTTAGAAGGGCCGCTTATGATACCAAGTAATGATCAACTCAAAGATTTATCTGATGGAGATGATTACGATGTATTTACATTAAATGATACAAGTGAGGGACTACGATTGGATGCAAAACCAGGTGAAACAGTACGCCTTCGCTTAATTAATGCTGGGAATAATACGCATTTAATGACATTAGTTGGGGCGCCATTTCAAATTATTGCATTAGATGGTCGTGATATAAAAGGTGGGGACGAGCTAGATAAAGCAATTCTTCCGATGGGAGCTGCACAACGTTATGACCTTGTTTTTAAAATGCCAGAAACAACGAGTGTAAAACTTATTAATGTTGATCCATCTAAGAAAATGAATCGAATGTTAACGACGACTATTGGGAACGGTTCTTTGCCGAAAAAACCTGTTGATATAAAGAGTTATCCATGGTTTGACTTTACGAAATATGGAGAAAAAGAAGTTGGCAAGTTTACGATAGATTCAAAGTTTACAAAGGTCTATGATATGGATTTGGCAGAAGGTGTGAAAGATGTAAATGGACAAGAAAAATGGGTGTATACGATTAATGGAAAGACATCACCTGACATTCCACCAATTAAAGTAGAGAAAGGGGATAAAGTTAAGATTCGATTTAAAAATAAGGGGGAAGAAATTCATCCAATGCATTTGCATGGACATACATTCCAGGTTATTTCTAAAAATGGTAAACCAATGGAGGGAAGTCCGATTTACTTAGATACAGTTAATGTTTTTCCGGGAGAAGAATATGAAATTGCTTTAGAGGCAAATAATAGTGGACTATGGATGGTTCATTGTCATCATCTCGTTCATGCGGAAAAAGGAATGCATACGATGATGAATTATGAGGGGGTAACTACTCCATTTTCTACCGGAGATCACTCAGGTAATCATCCAGAATAATAATACGGAGGTTTTCATGCTCTATAGAATGATAGTATTTATTGTAATAAGTACAAGTATATTTTTATTTTCTCATAGTAGTGTATTTGCTCATACAAGTGTTATAGGAGCCACCCCTAAAGAGGGTGAGGTTCTTACAGTACAACCGGAACAGATTATTCTTGAATTTAGTGAACCAGTTACAGGAAATGTAGTCAATATTGAATTGCTAGATCCAAGTGCAAAGAGAGTGCAAGTATCAAAGGTTGAAATATTAGATAACCCAGCAAAAATAAAAGTGAAAATACCAAACTTAAATAATGGTACTTACACAGTAAGGTGGTCTATGATATCTGCAGACGGACATCCGAGTGAAGGAGGCTATCCCTTTTCAATTGGAGAAGAAGTACAAACTAATGTAGTGGTAGAGGGAAATGCGAGTGGCTCAGTATTTTCAGATGTTATGATAGTAACACTACGCTATATTGTAGAGGGAATGATTTTAATTGGAGCAGGAGTAAAGTGGCTCGATATGTTTGTAAAACGTTATAGATTACCTCCCATATTGCAAAGAATGAAGAATATGAAAAAGATTTTCTTCTCTATACTTGTAGTAGGATTGATAGCCGAATTAATAGTGTATAAGTCAATTATTCCGAAGGGGAGTTTACTTATTCATTCGCCATTTTCAGTTATTATTATGATTCAACTGCTATTATTAGTTCTTATGTCTTTGCAGCATATGGGGAACGAATGGTATGCGCTAATTTGGGGATTTCTTGTGGCTAGTTTTTCTTTCACAGGTCATGTATGGATTACTAATCCAAATTGGGCAGCAGTTATAATTAGAATGATCCATGTTATGAGTATTGCAGTGTGGCTAGGAGCACTTATTTATTTAGCTCTTGTTATAGAGTGGACAACATTATACAAAATTACATTTGATCAAAAGCGTTTTCGTAAACATTTTAGTATTATTGCTGGTACTTCATTTATTCTAGCATTTCTTTCTGGGGAATTAATTGTGCTTTTACAGACGAGGAATTGGGTACTTTTTAATTTTAATTCAATATGGACGAACCTTTTAAATATAAAGATTCTTACTGTATGTATAATTACCATTGTAGCATGGAGACAAACGAAAACATGGGGTAACGATATCGGAACAGTTAATCGCCGTTTATTGCTCTTAGAAATTGTTCTAGCTATACTCGTATTATTAGCTGGTATTTGGATGAGTCAAGTTTCGTTTCCGGTGAATTCTGTAACAAGCTAAAATTATAATGTTCATAGGAGTTCTGTAATGTCAATCCGTATTAGATTGCTGTTGTCGTATGTTGCGATGGTAATTATTCCAATCGTTTTTTGCGGTATAGCAGTTATGTTAATTAGTGTTACTTTATTTGGTGATATTCGTATTGCAAAAGCAATCATTGGTCTTAATCAAAATAGTCATTCTCTCATTGATAAAGAGCAGGAGGGAGCTATTCGTACAAAAGAAGATGAAGATGATATTTTTAGTAGGTTGAAAATTCTTTCATCGTATGCTCCAGATAAATTGGAGGATATAAAATTTTTAAAGGAAACTGATAAAGAATTAAACGATAATCAAGCAGGATTACTAATTCGAAAAAATGATGAGCTTAAATATTCATCCCCATATTTTAAAATCTCTTCGTTTGATAAATACCTACCCGCATTTGAAACGGAAGGACAAAGAAAAGGAATGGATGTGAAAATAGAGGGTAATTCTTTTTACTATAAGCAATTTGATTACTACGATGCAGAGAAGGATAAGGTTAGTATTTTTGTATTTGAGTATGTAAACCCTTTAGAAGAAATGATTAGAGAATTTTTCCCGTATTTCGTATTCTCTTTAATACTGGGGTTAATTATTACGAATGGAATATTAACATATTTTATATCACGGAGTATTATTAAACCATTGCATTCATTAAAGCAGGCAACGGAAAGAATTCAAAAGGGTGATTTAGAATTTCAAGTAAAGCCACTTGCGAAAGATGAAATAGGTGAATTAAGTTTATCGTTTGAAGAGATGCGTGGCAGGTTGAAGGAATCGGTCGAGTTGCAAATGCAATATGAAAAAAATCGTAAAGAGTTGCTTTCAAATATTTCTCATGACTTACGGACGCCGATTACGGCTATTAAAGGTTATGTACAAGGGATTAAAGAAGGTATCGCTCGAACGCCGGAACAATTAGATAAATATTTAACGATTATTTATCATAAAGTGTTTGATATGGATCAATTAATTGACGAGCTTTTTCTCTTTTCAAAACTTGATTTGAAAGAGGAACCATTTCAATTTGAAGAGGTTGAAATTAACCAATACTTATCTGATTGTATAGAAGAATTACAGCTTGAATTGCAAGATAAGGGAATTGGAGTGAGATGGGATGCTCAAAAGGATGCTTCTATTGTTGTAAAAGGTGATCGTGAAAAATTACGTCGTGTTATTACAAATATCATTTGGAATAGTGTGAAGTATATGGATAAAGAAGAAGGATATATTGGAATTCGTATGACTGAATCTAATGACTATGTAACGATTTACATAAAAGATAATGGAAAAGGAATAGAAGAGAAGGCGTTACCTCATATATTTGAAAGATTTTACCGTGCAGATCATTCTAGAAATTCTAAAACGGGTGGAAGTGGACTTGGTTTATCAATTGCACATCAGATTATCACACAACATGGTGGCGAAATTTGGGTAGAAAGCAAGACAGGTAAAGGAACAACACTTGCATTCACATTACAAAAAATTAATTAGAAAAAGGAGAGCATCTTGAAAAGAATTTTAATTATTGAAGATGAAGCTGTTATTGCAGAGTTAGAAAAGGATTATTTAGAGGTTGCCGGGTATACAGTAGATATTGATTATTCCGGTGAAAAAGGTTTGCAAAGGGTTTTGCTGAAAGATTATGACTTGTTAATTTTAGATATAATGTTACCAGGAATAGATGGATATGAAATTTGTAAACAAGTTCGATTGAAAAAGGACATTCCAATACTTATGGTGTCCGCAAAACAAGAGGAAATCGATAAAATTAAAGGGTTAGGTTTTGGAGCAGATGATTATATTATAAAACCATTTAGCCCAAGTGAAATGGTGGCACGTGTAAACGCTCATCTAGCCCGTTATGATCGTTTAACAGGAAAGCGAGAACAAATAAAAGATGAAATTCGTATTCGAGGATTGCTTATTGATAAATCGGCACGACGTGTATTTATAAATGGAACTGAGGTCATGTTAACAGGAAAAGAATTTGATTTATTAACTTGTATGGCGGAACATCCAAACCAAGTATTTAGTAAAGATCGTCTCTTTGAAACTGTCTGGGGGATGGATGTAATTGGTGATGCAGCAACGGTTGCTGTACATGTGAAAAATATTCGTCAAAAAATTGAACTCGATCCATTTGATAAATCATACATCGAAACAATTTGGGGAGTAGGATATCGTTTTACACAGTGAAAAAAGGTCAGCAAAAATGCTGGCTTTTTTGTGTACATAAATTATTAAGAAATATATGAGTCTGCATTAGAAGTTCATAATAAAAAACAAATAACCCTCCAGTAGACGAACTGAACTTAAATGAAAAAAATCCAAAAAATATGTTGACAATGAAAAGAACAAAGTCCTATAATACGTTTAACAAATAAAAGTCAATTATGAATTTTCAGACTTTATATATGTATATGCAAAGAAGAGGAAAGTAGATGATTATGATTGTTTCAGAGAGCTACTCCAAGGCTGCGAGAGTAGTAAGCATCGAATCATTGAATATCACCTCGGAGCATCGCTTGCGAAAGGGAAACTGAGTAGAGGGCGGCGGTATCGTCTCCGGTAAAAGGACGGGGGTCTGGTTGGACCTACAAAGCTTATATTTCGTGAGAAGTGTAAGGAAGCTGAGTGGTAACGCGAAACTCTCGCCTCAGCAATCAAAGCTACTATTAAGTAGTAGTTGATTGCTGAGGTGAGAGTTTTTATTTTAAAAAATAGATTAAGTAAGAGAAAAAATGTGTAAGAGGGGATTTGACAAGATGAGAAGTGACATGATTAAAAAAGGTTTTGATAAAGCTCCGCATCGTAGTTTATTAAAAGCAACTGGTTTAAAAGATGAAGATTTTGATAAACCATTCATAGCAATTTGTAATTCTTTTATTGAAATTATTCCAGGTCATAAGCACTTAAATGAGTTTGGGAAACTTGTTAAAGAAGCAGTACGTGCAGCAGGCATGGTTCCATTTGAATTTAATACAATTGGAGTGGATGACGGTATTGCGATGGGTCATATCGGTATGCGTTATTCGCTTCCGAGTCGTGAAATCATTGCAGATTCAGTAGAAACAGTTGTAAATGCACACTGGTTTGACGGAATGATTTGTATTCCAAACTGTGACAAAATTACACCAGGTATGATGATGGCTGCACTTCGAATAAACATTCCAACTGTTTTCGTTTCAGGTGGTCCGATGGCAGCGGGGAAAACATCTAAAGGGGAAGTTGTCGATTTAAGTTCTGTTTTTGAAGGGGTAGGAGCCTATCAATCTGGGAAAATTTCAGAAGAAGAATTAAAGGATATTGAAGATCATGGCTGTCCATCTTGTGGTTCTTGTTCCGGTATGTTTACAGCGAACTCTATGAACTGTTTATGTGAAGTGTTAGGTTTAGCTCTTCCTGGTAACGGGAGTATTTTAGCGATTGATCCAAGACGTGAGGAGTTAATTAAACAAGCAGCAGAAAAATTAAAAATTTTAATTGAAAGAGATATTAAACCACGCGACATTGTAACAGAAGAAGCAATTGATGATGCGTTTGCACTTGATATGGCGATGGGTGGATCAACGAATACAGTATTACACACGTTAGCACTCGCACAAGAGGCGGGGTTAGATTACGATATGAACCGCATTGATGCAGTTTCAAGGCGTGTACCGCATTTATGTAAAGTAAGTCCAGCTTCTAATTGGCATATGGAAGATATCGATCGCGCAGGCGGGATTAGTGCAATTTTGAAAGAGATGAGCCGAAAAGAAGGGGTACTTCACCTTGATCGTATAACTGCTACTGGGCAAACATTAAGAGAAAACATTGCTCATGCAGAGATTCAAGATAAGGAAGTTATTCATTCTCTAGAAAATCCTCATAGTGAAGAAGGAGGATTACGTATATTAAAAGGAAACCTTGCGAAAGACGGAGCGGTTATTAAAAGCGGAGCAACAGAAGTAAAACGATTTGAAGGACCTTGCGTTATTTTTAATTCACAAGATGAGGCGCTTGCCGGCATTATGCTTGGGAAAGTTAAGAAAGGAGATGTAGTTGTTATTCGCTATGAAGGACCAAGAGGCGGACCTGGTATGCCCGAAATGTTAGCACCAACATCAGCAATTGCTGGTATGGGATTAGGAGCAGATGTTGCACTTTTAACTGATGGTCGTTTCTCCGGTGCTTCACGTGGTATTTCGGTAGGGCACATTTCACCAGAAGCAGCAGCTGGCGGAACGATTGCACTTCTTGAACAAGGAGATATTGTATGTATTGATGTTGAGGAACGCTTGTTAGAAGTGAGAGTTAGTGATGAGGAATTAGAGAAGCGTAAAAAAGGGTGGAAACGACCAGAACCAAAAGTGAAAACTGGGTGGCTTGGACGTTATGCACAAATGGTAACATCGGCGAATACAGGTGCAGTTCTGAAAATCCCGAATTTTGATTGAGCCAATATAAAAAGAGATAAGGATGATATAAAATGGTGCAAAATGTAAAGGAGAGAGTGAAAATTGAAGATATCTTAATGGCTCATAATTGCATGAAAGATATCGTTATTAAAACACCGTTACAACGAGATTCAGTTTTATCTGAGAAATATGAATGTGACGTATATGTTAAGCGAGAAGATTTACAAGTTATTCGTTCTTTCAAAATTCGTGGTGCGTATAATTTAATTCAAAGTTTACCGAAAGAAAAGTTACAAAATGGTGTTGTTTGTGCAAGTGCTGGTAATCATGCACAAGGAGTTGCTTATACGTGTAATTTATTGAAGATTCCGTCAAAAATTTTCATGCCCACAACGACACCTAAGCAAAAAGTATCACAAGTTGAATTTTTCGGTGGTGATTTCGCAGACATTGTATTAGTTGGTGATACATTTGATAGTTCTTTCCAAGAGGCGCAGCGCTATTGTGTGGAAAATAGGATGACATTTGTACATCCGTTTGATGATCCGTATGTCGTTGCTGGTCAAGGAACAGTCGCTGTTGAAATTATGCATGATATGGAGAAACCAGTTGATTATATATTTACAGCAATTGGCGGTGGTGGATTAGCATCTGGTATTGGTACATATGTAAAGGGGGTTAGTCCTACTACAAAGGTAATCGGTGTAGAACCGATGGGAGCTGCATCTATGAAAGAGGCTTTTCTTCAAAATGAGAATGTTGCATTAGAAAAGATTGATAGTTTTGTTGATGGTGCAGCTGTTAAGAAGGTAGGAAAGTTAACTTTTGAAACATGTAAAGATGTAATTGATGACATAGTTTTAGTACCAGAGGGAAAGGTTTGTACGACGATTTTAGAACTGTATAAGAAAAATGCAATTGTAGCAGAGCCAGCTGGTGCGCTTTCTATTGCGGCACTTGATCTATACAGAGATGAAATAAAGGGAAAAACAGTTGTATGCACGTTAAGTGGTGGAAATAATGATATTGATAGAATGCAAGAAATGAAAGAACGATCCCTTATTCATGAAGGATTAAAGCACTATTTCATCATTGAATTTCCGCAACGTTCAGGAGCACTACGAGAGTTTCTTGATAAAGGATTAGGACCGGAAGATGATATTACTCGCTTTGAGTATATTAAGAAACATAATAAAGAAAATGGTCCAGCTTTAGTGGGGGTAGAATTAAAGCATAAGGAAGACTATGAAGCTTTAATTACTCGTTTTCAAGAAAATAACATTCAATTCGTGGAGCTTAATAAAAATCCTGTGCTGTTTGATTTACTTATTTAATAAATGAAAAGAGTTAACATACAATTCTACTTGAAATAAAAAAGGTAGATACAAGCGGAGGGAAATCCTGCTTGTTCTATCTTTTTTATTCTTTGAAAGTTAAACGAAATACGCTCCATATTCAAGAAGGATAAAGCTAGTTAACCAAAAAAGTATTGCAATACAAATGATTACATACATTGTAAATTCAAAGGGAGTAAGTTTTCTCTCTCGCTTTATTTTTCTTAGAAGTCTAACAGAAAAAAATGAACATAAAAGCAGGATCGCTATAGATATTTTATACACGTTTTCTAACAGACTTATATTTTCTAATAAGTTTTTCAGCATATACATCACCTATCCCATAATGTATGTTACAGAGAAATGAATCTCGTGCTGTTTAGTTGCGTTTATTTATTATTTTCCCAGTATCATCAATTTCTACATCAGTTGAAACCGTTTGTAAATATTGCAGTGCTTTTTTCTTTTCTTCTTCATTTACAGGAGAAACTTGGTTGTTGCGAATGATGTAAGGATTGAATGACATTTGGACATCCTTACCTTTAAAGGTTAAAGTTAATACGCCTGTTTCCGCACTCTTTCCATTTACATAATTCGGGAATAAAAAGTTTCCTAACGAGTATGCGATAGGAACTTTATTGTAATACTCAAATCCTTGTAACCAATGCGGGTGACTTCCAACGATTGCATCAGCACCCGCCTCTACCATTTTCGGAACATATTGTTTCTGGTATTCTATTGGACGATTAGATTTTTCGACGCCCCAATGCATATAGACGATTACATAATCAGCATCTTTCTTTTGCTCTTGAATCGTTTTTGTTACAAGATCTAGGTCATATCCGTTTGCAACGCCGGGTTTATTGTTACCAGCTACCCAATTAAAGTTGGGCATAAAGCGTACAAAGGAAAGAAATTTAAACTTTTTTCCTTTTACAGTTAGTTCACGAGCAGTATAAGCATCTTCAGCATTTTTTCCGGCTCCAGTGTAAGGTAGTTTTAATTTTTCGACGTGAGAAATGGTGTCTAGTAGTCCATCTTGCCCATAATCAAGCGTATGGTTATTGCCAATGTTCACGATGTCATATCCGGTATTTTTAATGGCTTGTAGTGTGGATGGATCACTTTTAATCCAAAATTGTTGCCCAGGTACTCTTTTTTCTCTCGTTGTAAATGCTGACTCTAAATTAACAAAAGAAATATCAGCTTTCGTTATTTCTTCTTTTACGTGTTGGAATGGATAATCAGCCCCATTTTTTTCGATTACGGGACGTAATTGCCAATCGAACATTGTATCACCAGAGAAGGTGAGTGTGATTTCAGGGTCTTCGGTTTTCTTTTCGCTTTTTGAAGCTGTTTTACTAGATTTGTTTTGCATATCAGGTTTGTCTTTCGCTTTTGAAATAAAAGAGTAGTTGATTAATAAAACAATTGGTGTAATGAAAAAGGCTATTAACAGAAATCGTTTTAGTAAAGTTTTCATAAATACCTTCCCTTTTGAGTTTATCCCGCAATTAGATTAACAATGAATCTACTAAAGGCAATCGGTCTTTGTATAGTTACAAAAAAATAGCGGGTTATGTAGTGAAAAACGTTTGTTAATATTCACAATATTACGTTAACATATAGGTAACCTGTAAATCAATGTATAAACCAAAATATAGAAATAAAGAATTCGAAGGGTGAAGAATGAGAAATGGTTATATTAGGAGCAGTTGTAAATGGGATTTGTATTATATTTGGTACTTTACTAGGAAAATTATTTAGTAGGATTCCAGAAAGTATGAAGGGAACAATTATGCATGCAATCGGTTTAGCGGTTACTGTGCTTGGACTTCAAATGGCATTGAAAAGTGAAAATTTTCTTGTTGTCATTTTAAGTTTAGTTATTGGTACCGTCATCGGAGAATGGCTACAATTAGAAGAAAGGTTAAAACTGTTAGGGGATTGGCTAGAAAATAAAGTTGGATCGAAAGGGAAAGGGAGCATATCAGAAGGGTTTGTAACAGCTACTTTAATTTTTGCAATTGGTGCGATGGGCATACTTGGTGCACTCGACAGCGGGATTCGCGGAAATCATGATATTTTATTTACAAAGGCGATTATCGATGGGTTTATTTCTATTATATTAACGACAACTTTAGGAATTGGCGTAGTATTTTCGGCGATTCCAGTTATTTTATATGAAGGAGGGATTGCGGTTTTTGCAACACAAATTAATAGTTTTGTACCAGAGAAATTAATGAATCAATTTATAGTTGAAATGACAGCAACTGGTGGTATTATGATTTTTGCAATTGGATTAAACTTACTTGGATTCATTAAAATTAAAGTAGCAAATTTACTTCCAGGGATATTAGTAGTTGGGATAATTGTTTCAATTATATATATTTACGGCTTGATATCAAGTTATTAGGGGGAAGGGATGTATATGGAGGAATTTCAATTTACAAAACGTGCACATAAAATATTGGAGATTGCAACGCGAGAGGTTGAGTGTAATAAAGGTATTATTCATCCTATGCATCTATTTATAGGAGCTTGTAAGGAAGGTAATGGAGTTTGCGCGGAGTTACATATGTATTTATTTCACACGGTGGGTATGGATTTTTTAGCAAAAATATCATTGCTCCAACAATATTATGCAAATGAAATAGAATACATAAATGTTGGGGAGTTTAAAGTTTCAAATAAGACGATAGAAGTTTTACAAGTAGCAAAGAAACGGATGGACCGTTTTCAGCAAGTATTAATAAATGAAGGTCATGTTTTATATGCACTGTTTCAAGTTGATACAGTTCTTGAAAAGGTTATAAGTAAAAACGTGCAAAAAGAGCTGTTGAGTATTACATCTGAGTCAAGAGACTTAACCGTTGATTTAAAAAGATTTAATCCTATTTATAATAATTTTAATGTTAGAAGAGCTGTCTTTTCTGATTTTGAAAAGTTGGCACGTTTTGTTAAGGATGAATTTGGTGAACGTTGGTTAAAATCTTTAGATTATGGATTTCGGACATATAAAGAGGAGTTACCTATTTTTATTGCTGAGCAGGAAGGAGCAATCATTGGTTTCGCTTGTTACGATGTTGTGAGAGGAAAAAAAGGGTTGTTTGGCCCGATGGGTACAGCGAAACATAATCGTGTGAACGGTGTTGGGAAGACGTTATTGAATCATTGTTTATATAACATGAAGAAAAGCGGATATGATTATGCAATTATAGGACAAGCAGGTCCGATTGAGTTTTATGAGAGGTGCTGTAATGCACGTTTAATACCCATAGGAGATAATTAAATCTATCCCTTTGCAAAGAATGCAAAGGGATAGATTTTTATTATGTATAAAGCAAATTACTAAACTTTTTACAAGAAAGGGTGTAGAATGGGTATCTAATGAAAGAAGGTGTGAAAATGGCCAACTGGAAACGAAATTTAATGATTTGTTGGCTAGGTTGTTTTACCACTGCAGCCGGTATGAGTTTAGTAATTCCTTTTTTATCTTTTTATATTGAGGAATTAGGGGTGACCGGCACTGCTAGTATTGCACAGTGGTCGGGACTTGCATTTGGTGTAACATTTTTAATGGGTGCGATTGTATCACCGATATGGGGAAAGCTCGGTGATATACATGGACGGAAATTGATGCTTATACGTGCTAGCCTTGGTATGGCGATAATTATGACGCTTATGGGGTTTGTGACAGATGTGTATCAATTAGTCGCACTTCGGTTTTTAATGGGATCGGTATCAGGTTTCCTTTCTACAGCGATGACACTTATTGCTGCAGAAACTCCGCAAGAACATTCAGGTTGGGCAATTTCTACAATTTCAACTGGAGGCGTGAGCGGTTCATTACTTGGGCCGATACTCGGAGGTTATTTGTCAGAGTTAATTGGAATGCGCCATGTTTTTCTAGTTACAGGAGCTTTCTTATTCCTTTCCTTTCTTATCGTCTTTTTCTTTTTACATGAGGAGAAACATTCTGCTAAAGAAAAAAAGGCACAGCCGAAGAAAGTATGGACGATGGTCCCTGCAAAACATTTAATAATAAGTTTATTTGTAGCAACGTTTATTATTCAGCTTGCAAATATGTCGATTCAACCTATTATTACGTTGTACGTAAAGCATTTGGCAGGACCAGGAACAGATCATATTGAAATGCTTGCAGGTGCAGTCATGTCTGCGACAGGATTAGCAGTAATTTTAGCAGCTCCTAAGCTAGGAAGATTATCAGATCATATTGGACCTCAAAAAACGTTAGTTGTAGCGTTGTTTGCTGCAGGAATTATTTTTATTCCGCAAGCATTTGTAACCTCAGCTTGGCAACTATTAATTCTTCGATTTTTATTAGGTATTGCACAAGCAGGACTATTACCTTCCGTACAAACTCTACTAAAACAACATACGCCAACCCATGTAACGGGACGAATATTTGGATATAATCAATCGTTTCAGTTTTTAGGAAATATGATTGGGCCAGTACTTGGTGGACAAATTGCAGCTCATGCAGGCTTCCAATATGTTTTCTTCTCTACATCATCACTATTATTTATTGCGTGCATTTGGGTTTATTTTCATAGTAAGAACGAAGAGGTATCAGAGAAACGACATTTGGAAGTTAGTTAACTATGTGAATGAAAAACAGAAAAAGGATGAAGCAATATTGCTTCATCCTTTTTCATTAAAATTGAAGGCAAAGATAACTTAATGTACCAAGCTCGTAGCTACGGTGAATGACCGTACCGTCGTTCTCACCACTACCCATCGCGATAAATAGAGGAACAAAATGTTCCGCTCTTGGTACAGCTAATTGTGCATGAGGAGCATTTCTTTCCCAGTTAAACAATGCATCTTTATCGCTAGTATGCATATGATTTATAATCCAATCATCAAATTCAATCGCCCATTGTTCCGGAGTTGTTTCATTCCATTTTAATGCTCGTAAATTATGAACAGTAACTCCGCTGCCGATTACTAAAATATCTTCTTGTCCAAGTCCTTTTAGTGCTTCTCCAATTTCAAATTGTTCTTTTGCAGGAAGGAATGGATTTACTGATATTTGTACGACAGGAATATTGGCTTCTGGGTACATACGATGCAGGAGTGTCCATGAACCATGATCTAAACCTCTCGTCATATTATGATGGACTGGAATGCCTTTGTTTTTAAATTTTGTTTCTAGCATAGACGCAATGCTAGAAGAGCCTTTCGCATGATATTTGATTTCGTATAACTCAGGAGGAAAACCTCCAAAGTCATAAATTGTTTCATATTCGTTATCTGAAGAGGAGATCGTTAATACTTCACTTTCCCAGTGAGCGGTAAAAATAACAATAGCTTTCGGTTTATATGTTTCTCCAAGTGTCTTTAAAAATCGTGTATAGTCTGTATCTTGAATAGCAAGCATAGGTGATCCATGTGCTAAAAATAGTGAGGGCATCATGATTAAAACCTCCTAAAAATATATTAATTACTTTATGTAAGTAACTATATAATTTTAATTTAAATTCGTCAAGAGAATAGTTTAATATGTAATCGGAAAAATAGATCATTTGTCATAATGAAAGCAATTGCATATAATACATAATAAGAATAATGAATGTTTATTCATTATAAAAAAAGATATACATAATAGATTTGGAGGCTGTCGGAATGAGCATACAGGAAAGTTTCGTTACGGCATTGGATGGATCGGAAATTTATTTACGTAAATGGCTACCAGAAGGAGATCCGCGAGGGATTATTCAAATTGCACATGGTATGACAGAACATGCAGGTGTTTATACAGACTTTATTGCTGCTTTATTAGAAGCTGGGTATGGTGTTTATGCACATGATCATAAAGGTCATGGGAAAACAGTAAAAAGAGAAGAAGATTATGGTCATTTTAAACCAAATGTAGGCTGGAATGAGGCTGTGTCTGATGTTATTTTTGTATCAGAAACGATAAGAAAAGAGCAGACATGCCCGTTATTTTTACTTGGACATAGTATGGGTTCTTTTTTATCTAGGCGTGCTGTACAACTGAAAGGTGAATTATATGATGGATTCCTTATTTCAGGAACTGGTGGAGATCCAGGGCTATTAGGAAGTATCGGTCATAAAGTAGCGACAATTGAGATGAAACTTCGCGGAAAGAAAACGAAAAGTCCGATGCTGAACTTTTTATCTTTCGGAAATTTCAATTCGCACTTTAAACCAAATCGTACGAAATTTGATTGGTTATCTTCAGATAATAATCAAGTTGATAAATATATTGCGGATCCTTTATGTGGATTTATTTGTACAACAAGCTTTTATCGTGAATTATTTTCTGGGGTATTAGAAGTAAATAAACTAGAAGAGTTTAAGAAAACACCGAAAAACCTTCCAATACATATTTTTTCAGGAGATCGTGATCCTGTTGGGGATATGGGGAAAGGTGTAAAAGAAGTATACGAAAACTATAAAAAATGTGGTGTGAAAGATGTAACACTTCGTTTATATGAAAATGGTAGACATGAAATGTTCCATGAAGTGAATAGAGAAGATGTATTTCAAGATTTGATTTCATGGTTAGATGAGCATATTGTATAAGAAGAAACCTCACTTCATGCTGAAGTGAGGTTTTTTGAAAAATTGGAGGATTGATTATGAGCGAATTTGTAAATAAAGAATATGTAGAAATAGATTTTCAAGATGTCTGGATAAAAGAAGAGGAATTGAAAAATTGTACCTTCATAAAATGCCGTTTTAGAGGGATAGATGCATCAGAAGTTTTTAGTGAAAATTGTAATTTCATAGAATGCGATTTTACTGGTTCTCTTTTTAATGCTTCTATCCATCAAGGAACTACATTTGCTAATTGTAGGTTTTTTGGTGCGAATTTATTTGTATCTAAGTTTGAAGAATGTAAAATGACTGGTTCGGATTTCGAAGAGGCGAATTTAGACGGAATAACAATTATATCGGGTGATTGGTCATATACGAATTTAAGATTCGCGAACTTAAGTAAACAAATGTTAAAGGGTATACGTTTAATTGAAGCTGACCTATATGAATGTAATTTAGAAAAAGCAGATTTGCGTGAAGCGGATTTAACGGGCGCACAATTAGGTAAGGTGAAACTTAGTGGTGCGGATTTAAGAGGAGCTGTAGTTGATAGAGTTGATTTTAAAGCTTTTGATTTAAAAAACGTGAAATTAGATATAGCGCAGGCGGTTGCAGTTGCGAGATGTTATGGAGCAAAGGTGAATTAAATCATTTGTAACACCGTTCAATATATTGAACGGTGTTACAAATAGTAATGATTTTGAAAAATTGCCTTTTACCGCTTTTACATATGATGTGTAAAACTGCTAATGTCAGGAGATGCTGAATATGGATAGCATAAAGATTAAACAACTATATGAAGCATTAAGAAAATCTTGGTCAATAGAAACGAGTTCTAAGTGGACGAGCGAAAGCCCAGCAAAGGGACAATGTGGTGTAACGGCCTTTATTGTCCAAGAATTGTGCGGGGGAGAGATAATAAAGACGAAGATAGGTGAAGTATGGCATTTTTACAATATAGTAGATGGAAAAAGGTATGATTTTACTAGGACCCAATTTCATGAAACATTAAACTATATGGACATGAAGTCGAGCCGTGAAGAAGCATTTGCAGATACAAATGAAAAACAATATAGCATTTTGAAGGAAAAGACAACGAAAGAATTAAAATTATCTTTTGACTCTTAATCTTTAATAAGTTACTATAATGGTGGTAACTTATTAAAAGGAACTTCATAGAGTTGAAAGGGGAAATACTTTTGAAAACAACTTATGTAAACGCTACAATCGTAACGATGAATGAACAAAATGAAGTGATAGAAAATGGATATATCATTGTAGAAAATGATCAAATTATAGATGTAAAGAGCGGAGAATTCGCTAACGATTTTGAAGTAGATGAAGTAATTGACATGAAAGGAAAGTGGGTTTTACCAGGGCTTGTCAATACACATACACATGTTGTTATGAGCCTTTTGAGAGGTATCGGAGATGATATGTTATTGCAGCCATGGCTTGAGACGAGAATTTGGCCACTTGAAAGTCAATTTACGCCAGAGCTTGCGGTCGCTAGCACGGAATTAGGATTACTTGAAATGGTGAAAAGTGGTACAACATCATTCTCTGACATGTTTAATCCAATTGGAGTAGATCAAGACGCAATTATGGAAACGGTATCAAGGAGCGGAATGCGAGCTGCTGTTTCAAGAACTTTATTTAGCTTCGGAACGAAAGATGATGAAAAGAAAGCAATTGAAGAAGCTGAGAAATATGTGAAGCGTTACTATAACGAAAGTGGTATGTTAACTACGATGGTTGCACCGCATAGTCCATATACATGTTCCACAGAACTGTTAGAAGAATGCGCACGTATTGCAGTAGAAAATCAAACGATGGTTCATATTCATCTTTCTGAAACAGAGCGTGAAGTACGTGATATTGAAGCACAGTATGGGAAGCGTCCAGTAGAATATGCAGCAAGTTGCGGATTGTTTAAACGCCCAACAGTTATTGCGCACGGTGTAGTATTAAATGAAAATGAGCGTGCATTTTTAGCAGAACATGATGTTCGAGTAGCTCATAACCCGAATAGTAATTTAAAATTAGGTTCTGGTATAGCAAATGTAAAAGCGATGCTAGAAGCAGGAATGAAAGTAGGGATTGCAACAGATAGTGTGGCGTCTAACAACAATTTAGATATGTTTGAAGAAATGCGCATAGCGACTTTATTACAAAAAGGTATTCATCAAGATGCAACAGCATTACCAGTTGAAACAGCTCTTACACTTGCGACTAAAGGAGCTGCTGAAGTAATCGGGATGAAACAAACGGGCTCACTTGAGGTTGGTAAGTGTGCTGATTTTATTACGATTGACCCATCTAATAAGCCGCATTTACAACCGGCAGATGAAGTGTTGTCACATCTTGTGTATGCAGCTAGTGGAAAAGATATAAGCGATGTAATTATTAATGGTAAACGTGTCGTTTGGAATGGTGAATGTAAAACATTAGATGAAGAGCGTATTATATTTGAAGCAAGTCGTTATAAACGAGGTTTACAAAGATAGGTATTTATATGTCAGTTGAAAAAGCTGTCCTTTTTTAAAAGGATAGCTTTTTTTCTTGAACGAATAAATATTCAAAAGAATGTCGCATCTTTCTGTTAGTATTTCTGCTATAATATATAACGTTTTACAATATCATATTTTTAAGGAGAACAACTCATGAAGCGAAAAAAGAGCCATTTAATGGTAATGGCACTTGTTACAACTTTATTATTAACAGCTTGTAATAATAAAGCGAATAAAAGTGACACAGAGGCAAAAAAACAAGTATTAAATGTAACGGTATCAGAAGAAATTCCTTCTCTTGATACTGCGAAAACGATGGATGGTACGTCAGCGCACGTTATGCAAAACATATTTGAAGGGTTGTATGTATTAAATGATCAAGATCAGCCTATTCCAGCAGTAGCAAAGTCGTTTGAAAGAAGTGAAGATGGTAAAAAATATACATTTGATTTGCGTAAAGATGCAAAATGGTCAAATGGAGACAGTGTAACAGCCAATGATTTTATGTTTGCGTGGAGACGGGCGGTAAGTCATGAAACAGCGTCTCAATATGCGTATATGCTCTTTTACGTGAAAAATGCGAAAGAGATAAATAAGGGAACAATGCCTCTTGATGAACTTGGGGTTAAAGTCATAAATGATTATAAGTTAGAAGTGGAACTAGAACAGCCAATTCCGTATTTTTTACAGTTGTTAGCGTTACCTATATACTTACCACAGTACGAATCATTTTTAAAAGAACAAGGAAAGAATTATGCATTGGAACCTAGTAATCTCATATATAACGGTCCATTTGTATTAGAGAAGTGGAAGCATGAACAAGAATTTCAATTAAAGAAAAATGATACATATTGGGATAAAAAGAAAGTGAAATTAGAAGAAATAAACTTTCAAATTGTGAAGGATACAATGACAGCAGTAAATTTATATGAAGCTGGCGATTTGGATCGAGTACCAATTAATTCTCAATTTGTAGACAAGTATAAAGGGAATAAGGAATTACATATGTCGAGCGATCCTGGAATTGCAATGCTCCGTTTTAATGAAAAAAATAATGCGTTAGCAAATAAGAAAGTGCGTCAGTCTATCTCATTAGCGTTAAATAAAGAAGATTTTGTAGCTCACTTTATTAATAACGGCGCAAAACCTGCAAGTGGACTTGTACCAGTTGGTCATATAAATGAAGCGACTGGCAAAGATTTTAGAAAAGAAAACGGAGATATTTCTCCATACGACTTACAAAAAGCGAAAAAGATTTGGGAAGAAGCGAAAAAAGAACTTGGAGTAGAACAAATAAAACTCGAGTTTTTAACGTTTGAACAAGATAACGCAAAACGTATGGCGGAATATATAAAAGGTGACTTAGAAAAGCATTTGCAAGGACTCGCGATACAAATTAAACAACAGCCATTTAAGCAAAAGTTACAATTAGAACAAACAGGTGATTACGATATATCTATGGTAAATTGGGGACCAGATTATAAAGATCCAATTAGTTATTTAGAGCTATTTACGACAAGTAATCCAAATAATAAAATGAATTATTCTAATCCTCATTACGATGAGCTAATAAAAAAAGCTAAAAATGATCTTATACTAGATCAAAAGAAAAGATGGGAAGTGTTGCGAGAAGCTGAGCAGGTCATATTAGAGGACGCTGCGGTAGCACCGCTTTATCATATTGGTTCCGCTTATGTACAAAGGGATTATGTAAAAGGAATTGAAAAGCATCAATTTGGTGGCGTTTATACTTATAAGAATGCTTATATCGATAATAAGTAAAACTATTAATCAAAAAAGAAACCTTACTTTTAAAAGTGAGGTTTCTTTTTTTTGAATTATATCTATTAAACCGATTTTAATAAAGAATAAAAATTCGTATCATAGGGGATATCATCTTGATACATATAGTTTTTTAGAACTCCTTCTTTTTCAAAACCTAATTTTAATAGTACTTTATTTGAAGCCTCATTTTCAAGAAAGACAATTGCTCCGATACGTTTTAAATGAAGTGTGTGGAAACCGTATGATATAACTTCAGAAACCGCTTCAGTCGCATATCCATTTCCCCAGTGTTCAGGGAAAAAGGCATAACTTATATTTGCTCGTTTATGTTCGGAAGACCAATCATGAAAACCAATTGTTCCAATGAGACCTTTCTTGTCTTTTAATTCGATTCCCCATTTAATGCCGCTTCTTGCGTTGTAACCCAACTTAAAATTATTAAGGATTTGCTTTACTTGATCCAAATTTTGCAATGGTTTTTGGCCATAATGGCGCAGGACATCGGTATTAGAAAAGCACTGTAATATACTCGGTGCATCTTCTTCGGTAAGTTCTCGTAAAATGAGCCGGTTGGTTTTTAATATAGGAAACATGCCTTCACTCCATTTCTTCTGAAACTAGAATGTGTTGTTATTATATAATTTAATCTGAAAATAAAGATTATTCAAGGTGTAATGATGATTTTGATTTATGTTAAAATTAATTGTGGAATATATTTCAAAAAGAGGTTTAGATATGGAGAAAAACTCAATTTTAATTGTAGATGATGATCGAGATATTATTCGATTCGTTAATGAAAATTTAAAACAAGAAGGTTTTACTGTCTTTAGTGCTGACAACGGAGAAGAGGCGTTAGAGGTACTGAATAATAATGATGTTCAACTTGCTATCCTTGATGTTATGATGCCTCAAATGGATGGGATTGAATTGTGTAGAAGGATAAGAGAGAAATATAGTTTACCAATTATGTTTTTAAGCGCGAAATCATCGGACATAGATAAAGTCGTTGGATTTAGTACTGGGGCAGATGATTATATTGTGAAGCCGTTCAGTACAATTGAATTTATAGCAAGAGTGAAAGCTCAATTAAGAAGGTATACATATTTCAATCAAAATGCTGTTCAAGTAATAAAAAAGGAAATAAACATTAGAGGTTTAGAAATAGATGAAGTGTCGAGAACAGTAATGTTATATGGAGAAACAATTAATCTTACGAAAACTGAATATGATATTTTGTACTTAATGGCCGCTGCAATGAATCGTGTGTTTACTATTGAAGAAATATATGAAAGCGTTTGGAAAGAAAGGGCCTATGAAAGTAATAATACAGTAATGGTTCATATTGCAAGATTAAGAAATAAAATTGAAGAGAATCCAAAAGAGCCGAAGTTTATTCAAAATGTTTGGGGAGTCGGATATAAAATTGAAGATTAAATCATTACAAGGCATGAGAGCTAAGTTTTTTATCGCATTCATATGTAGCATTTTTTTAGCAACTGTAAGTATAATAGCGTTTCAAATTGCAATTGGAAATATATATAGTCATGTTACTGCGTTAGAGGAAAAATATTCATTTTTATATTTAATAGTTTTTTTAATTTTTACTACAATATACTTTGCATTCATGACAAAAACAACGATGAAAAGATTATCTGAAATTAACAAGAGTCTGAAGGAAATAAGTAATGGTAATTTGGAAATACATATACCTATTTCAAAAAATGACGAGATTGGTGAATTAGCAGCGAATGTTAATAGAATGGCCAAAAGTTTAAAAGAGTCTATAGAGAATGAAAAAAAATCGCAAGAAATGAAAGATGAAATGATTAGTAATATTTCTCATGACTTACGAACACCTGTAACATCCCTAATAGGTTACGCGGACCTGTTAGGAAATCAGCTGCATTCAAATAGAGAAGAATGTGAACAGTATGTAAGTATATTAAAGCGAAAAAGTTATGAATTGAAAAATCAAGTAGATGATTTGTTAGAATATTGTCAAATAAATTATAGAGAGATCGAATTACATAAAAGTGTAGTAAATATGAAAGCGTTCATTGAACAAATCATGATTGATTTTGTACCACAACTAGATGATGCCGATATGAGCTTTTGTATTAAAGGTGATAAGGTGTTACATGTGGAAATGGATGTGGCGGTTATGGTGAGGCTATTCGAAAATGTAATTAGTAATAGTATTATGTACGGGAAAGACGGAAAGGAGCTTTTAATTCAATTTTCTAAAAGAGATATGAATGTTGAAATAGAAATTAAAAATTTTGGACAATGCATTCCGAATGAGAACCTTCCTTACGTTTTTGAAAAGTTTTATCGTGGTGAAAAATCACGTAGCTCTCATACGGGTGGAAAAGGAATGGGGCTTGCAATTGCGAGAAGTATAGCGGAACTTCATAAAGGAGATATCACTGTACGTAGTAACGATAAAGAAACGGTTTTCACTATCGTTTTACCGCGGTATAAAGAAATGTAAGAAAGTCGTAAGTATTTCTTTCATATGTCGTAATTTTTACTTCGTATCATGGGGAACAAAGATAGGAGAGTAGGGATACAGCATGTGGAAGAGATTTTTATTAGCGATTATAGTTGCTTTTTTAATTATAAGTTGGAGTTTAGTTTATTTAGGTAATGGCGTTACATCAGTCTTTGTGTGGTGGATTATACAGGCTTTTAGTGTAATTTCAGTTTGTCTCTTAATAGGCTCAGCAGTAATGTTTGTTTGGAAAGGCATTTTTAGAAAGCGGATAGATGGAACGCTACTATTAATAGTTCTGTTTTCTACCATTGGAGCTTGGCCCGTGGGGTGGTTCGCTAACATTGGGAGAATTGCATACCCGGTAGATGTACAGTCTATGAGTCCTAAAGTAGTCGTTCGTTTTCCTTTGAATGAACGAGCATTGATAGGTTGGGGCGGCGATAAATTAGAAACGAACTATCACGTTATAAAACCAAATGAACGATGGGCATACGATATTCTCATTCCACCTGCTGAAGTGAAAAGTAGTAAGTTAGAGGATTATGGAATATATGGAGCGAAAGTAATGGCACCAGCTTCTGGGACAGTTGTATCAATTAAAAATGATGAAATAGATTTAGTTCCGGGATCGGATGATTTTCAATCGATGGCGGGAAATCATATTTATTTACGACTGGATGAAACAGGTACATTTTTGTTTCTTGCCCATTTAAAGAAAGGATCAATTAAAGTGAGGGAAGGCGAACATGTAAATGAAGGAGAATTTCTTGCCCAAGTTGGTAACTCAGGAAGTTCAAGTGAGCCGCATTTACATATTCATCATCAAAGGCAGGATCCATCTAAGGTGAGCATATTTCTTTCGGAAGGATTACCACTTTATTTTCGAACTGAAAAAGGTGCGATAATGCCAGAAAGAGGGACATACATAAGTGGTAAGTAGAAGGAAATCATTTCATCCAAAAAGGGTATTCCAAATTAAATTTGGAATACCCTTTTTTATTAACCTACAAATGTTTGATACAGTAAGAAAATATTTAAAGCGATAATAAGTGCAGCGATTAACCACGCGATAAATGTTGTAATGCGATGGTTGACGAGTGCGCCCATAATCTTCTTATTACTTGTAAACATAATAAGTGGTACTAATGCAAAGGCAATACCGAACGATAAGACAACTTGACTCATAACGAGAGCGTAAGTTGGATTTACACCTAAAGCGATAATAACGAGAGGCGGAATCATTGTTATAAATCGGCGTAAGTATAACGGAATATGCATTCGAATGAATCCTTGCATAATAATATCACCAGACATCGTACCAACAGAAGAACTAGATAAACCTGCTGATAAAAGTCCAATTCCAAATAATGCAGCCGATACAGGACCGACTAAATTACTGAACTGGTTAAAAGCAACATCAAGGTCTTCAACGTGCAAGCCGTTTTTAAAGAATAGTGCAGCTGCTACAATTAACATACTTGCATTAATTGCTCCAGCGATAACCATTGCAATAATAATATCGATGAATTCGAAGCGGAAAATCTTTTTCTTTTGTTCATCATTTGTTCCGACTACACGGCGCTGCGTTAAGGCCGAATGTAAATATATCGCGTGCGGCATTACTGTCGCACCTAAAATTCCAGCTGCTAAAAGGATGCTATCTACACCTTGGAATTTTGGAGTGAAAAGTCCTGAGAGTAGAGGGCTTAATTCCGGTTTTGCGTAAAAGACTTGGATACCAAAAGCGATAACAACGATAAAAATCATACCTGTTATGATAGCTTCTAATGGACGAAAGCCTCTGCGTTGAAATTCAAGAATAATAAATGATCCAACTGCTGTAATTAAAGCAGCTGGTAACATCGGAATTCCAAATAATAAATACAATCCAAGTGCTGCCCCGATAAATTCTGCTAAATCTGTAGCCATAATAACGAGTTCACCTTGAATCCATAAACCGATGGAAACTGGTTTGGGGAAGTTTTCGCGAGCTACTTCAGGAAGATTTCTCCCAGTAGCGATTCCTAATTTAGCTGATAAAGTTTGAATTAATACAGCCATTAAATTAGAAGCGAGTATTACCCAAAGCAATAAATACCCATATTGTGATCCAGCTGCGATATTTGTAGCAAAGTTCCCAGGATCAATATAAGCAACTGATGCGATAAAAGCAGGTCCTAAGAATGGTAACAGTCTTTTAAAGCCTTTTGTTTGTCCACTTAACGCTAAATGGGCTGATTGAACTGTTGTACTTTGAGAAGGGACTTGTTTATCTTTTGTTATATCTTTATTCATAGTAGTATTCCCCTTTGAAATCTTAACTTGATTAAAGTTTCACTTTATTCTTACTCATTATTTCAATACATTTAGATATATGATGTGGCAATTTCATTTGAACATAAAAGTTTCCTTAATGCAAATTATATGACTGTGTGCAATGAATGGTGTGACGATGCAAAAATATTTTGGGAGTTTATGGTTGATGAATAAGGGAGAAGATAATAAATTATAGGGCTATTTTTGAAATTTATGTGAACATACAGCTTATATTACAGCATATTAATTGATGGAAATGAAATTGTATGATATATAATATATTGGGATTACAACCTAACCGTAGTGTTTTGTTCTGTAATCTTGTTTTTATTTTTGTTAACTTGTAGAAAAAATTGTAAATAGAAGAAAATAGGCTAAGTACAATTTAGTATGTATTTTCTTATTATATATGTTTTGATATGAACGTTAACTTATACATGATTTTAAAATTTAGATAGGTGGTAGAAATACATTGGCAACTACAAAACCATATAGAGTATTACTGTATTACATGTACACAACAATTGAAAATCCAGAAGAATTTGCTGAACAGCATTTAGAATTTTGTAAATCACTTGAGTTAAAAGGAAGAATTCTTGTAGCGACAGAAGGAATTAACGGAACTTGTTCTGGAACTGTTGAGCAAACAGAAAAATACGTGGAAGCGATGAATAATGATCCACGTTTTGCTGGAATCGTGTTTAAAATTGATGAGGCGGATGAACATGCATTCAAGAAAATGCACGTACGTCCTCGTTCAGAGTTAGTTACACTTCGTCTAGAAGACGACATTAATCCGAAAGAGATTACTGGGAAGTATTTAGAACCAAAAGATTTTTATGAGGCAATGAAACAAGAAGATACAGTTATTATTGATGCACGAAATGATTATGAATTTGATTTAGGACACTTTAAAGGTGCAATTAAACCAGATATTGAATCATTCCGTGAATTACCAGATTGGATTAGAGAAAATAAAGAAACACTTGAAGGTAAAAAGATTTTAACGTACTGTACAGGGGGAATTCGTTGTGAGAAATTCTCAGGTTGGTTAGTTCGCGAAGGTTATGAAGATGTAAGCCAGCTTCATGGCGGAATTGTAACGTACGGAAAAGATCCAGAAGTACAAGGTGAACTTTGGGATGGTCAATGTTACGTATTTGATGAGCGTATCGCTGTACCAGTAAACCAAAAAGAGCACGTTATCGTTGGTAAAGATCATTTTACAGGTGAACCTTGTGAGCGCTATGTAAACTGTGCAAACCCTGAATGTAACAAGAAAATTTTATGTTCTGAAGAAAGTGAAGCAAAACATTTACGTGCATGTTCTCATGAATGTCGTGTACACCCACGTAATCGTTATATCGTGCAACACGAATTAACTGAAGAGCAAGTAGCTGCTACATTAGAAAAAATCGAAGCAGGTAAGTAAGCGGAATTAGTTTAACAAAAACGAGAAGAAGTTACTCCAAAGTTTATTTTAGAGTAACTTCTTTTTTGTCAATTTTTGTCGGTAAGTCGATATATTTAAAAAATCGCCGATATATTTTGAGTTGCACCGATATACTCGGAAAATCGCTGATAAAAATTTCATTTACTGAAGCGCGCCATGAATTTGTAATTTGAAAATAATCGTCTTTAATTCTTATCTTCTTTTTCTTTAACGGCAGAAAGTACAGTTTGTTTTACCCATGCTTTTCGGTTTTTATGTTGCATCGCCCATTGATATAAACTGTGAGCACCTAAAATTAGAGATATACATATCCCACTAATAGATAAAAATAGGGCGAAATATTCAAGAGGAGTATAAGAAACTACATGCCCCTCACTTTTTTTTCCTATAAGATCAATTAGTGTAAATCCAAACATTTGGCCCACTACAGAGTAGAGAGTTAAAATTAATAATAAAAGGCTATCTTTTTTAGATGCAACATTTTCTTGATATTTAAACAAGCCATCAAGATTTTGTTTCGCATTCGTGAACAGTATTTCAATATTGAAAAGTTTTCTTAAACGAAAGAAAATATCTTCACTTTGTGACTGAGATACTAACTCTAAAGAAAAATAATTAGCTGTAAACGAATTAATAGAGTAAATTAACTTTTCTATCTCATTTGTATCTTGTTCAATATTTAGTTCAGCATAAGCGTTTGCCATTTTTAACAATACAATTTTATGGAATAAGTTTAATAATAAAGCGTAATAAAACTCCCCATACATTTGGCTAGCAAGTTTAGCTATTTTATTATCATCTTCGTTCGTAATACATGTGAAAATATGTTCTTCCATTATGAAATAACGATTAGGAGCCCACCTTTGATAGGCGTGCTGTTTCAAGTAATCATTTATATAAGGGAGATTGTTCGCACTTACATACGGTTTACCATCACTTGTTAATCCAGAAAGACTGGAAGTACGATAAACATCAATAACGTTAAGTTCCATATGTTGTTTTAGCGATAACAAAGTTTGCACGTACATTCTTTGGTCTTCAAAAAAAGGAAAAGTTTGAAAGTAAGAACTTCTTAATCTTTTCTTTTCAAAAAAATCTGTTAAACCGTTAAATAAATAACCGAAAATGAACTTTTCAACTTGGGAATATTTTTTCCCCGCACATGTTATGCAAATGCTTTCGTCCATTTCATCTCTCGTTTCAAGTACGCGGAATCGTGCAGCGAATTCTATTGCTTCTGATAATGTCATATTTGGAGAGATGTTAACTTCTGTTCGGATTGTTAGAAACCCAAGTTCATAAGGACAAAGTGTTACATCAATTGAGTGCACTGTGAATGGGACAGAGATAAGATTTGTTGTTAAATGGCCGTTTAAATTGAGATCTTTAGAATAGCGCTGTAATCCTTTTTGATGCTCAGAATGAGGGAAGAGAATTTTATTCGTAAATGAAAGATAGTATGCTTCCATATTTTGATGTGAAACATGAAACTCCCCGTAATATGTATTTTCATCTTCAAGATGATCGAGTCGAAAGGGCCGGAAATCATTTTTTTGTAAGAAAGGGAACATATTTTGTTCATATCCACTTTTGAACGAAAATGGGAAAATAAATTGAAAAATAGCTGTTGATACATATTTTTCTTCGATCGTTTGTATTGCCTCCATTTATATTGTTTCCTTTCAATGTAAGCTATAGAAACAACATGCCCTAATCTGCTAAAAAATAACCACGGGATTTTTATATAATTAAGAATGAAAATTCAGCTTATTTATTAGGTGACATGTATAATGTTATGTATACTAAAAGGAGTAGAATTGTGTTTTGAAAAGGGGGATGTATTATGCGTATTTTAGTATTAGGAGCTGGAGGCGTTGGAGGTTTTTTTGGTGGACGACTTGCCGAAAAGGGAGAAGATGTAACTTTTCTCGTACGTAGTAAACGGAAAGAACAATTAGAGGAAAAAGGTCTTGTTATCCGAAGTATTAACGGCGATTTTTCATTTCAACCGAAGCTAATAACGAAAGAAGATATTACCACTCCATTTGATGTGATTTTATTCTCAACAAAAGCGTATCACCTAAACGAGGCAATAACAGATTTGAAACCATTTGTAGGAGAGAATACAGTAATAATTCCAGTGTTAAATGGTATCGCTCATTTAACACTATTACAAAAGGAATTCGGCGTGGAAAAAGTAATTGGCGGTTTATGCTTTATCGAGACGACGTTAAACGATCAAGGAGAAATCGTACAAACTAGTGTTGCCAACAGACTTGTATTTGGGGAAATTAAGCCTCAAGATTCAGAGAGAATAAAGCTTATTTCTAAAATATTTGCAGATACAAAAGCTAGTTTTGTTTTAAGTGAAAATATTGTGCAAGATATGTGGCATAAATATTTATTTATCACCGTAATGTCAGGTGTGACAACATTAATGCGTGCGCCGATAGGACCGATTCGTGAGAGTGATGGAGGCCGAGAATTTATTAGGAACTTATTTGAAGAATCAGTGCAAATCATGAAATCTATGGGGGCTCCAGTTAAGGACAATATCGCCCAGGAACATATGAAAACGATTGATAAAATTTCGTATGATATGAAGTCATCTATGCAACGGGATATGGAAAAAGGTTCGCTCATTGAAGGGAAGCATTTACAAGGATACTTATTGAAATTAGCAGAGGAAATGTCTATAGATGTGCCTTTATTAAGTGTTGTGTATCAAAATTTAAAGGTATATGAAAAAATGATTTTTACTAAAGAAATGGTATGAAAAAGAGTAAAGGATAGCAAAATATAAATGTTGCTATCCTTTTTTTTGTTTCTTTTTGACAATTTATTCGTTTCTTTTCGGTTTATCTGTCGTATTTCGTTCTCTTTCACGTTTACCATATAGCTGATTAATTTCATTTGCTACTGCATCTAAATATGAATCGGAAAAAAGTGGCTTCTTTTCTTTAGACATACGGGTCTCCTTTGTGGATTTTTAGTATTCATTATGTATATTTTTCAGTGGATTATGCGCAATCGTTTTAATTTTTTTCTTTTTTAAAATTTTTGTTTACTTTTTGAAAATAAAGGAGTATTATAATCCACAGTTTCAATTTTCTAAATCGCTGAAGCCGCATGGTGCGGGGGACCCGTTCTTATGGATTAGTACATAATCCAATGGGGTGAATCCTTGAAAAAGGTAGGGCTACTCATAGGCCCGAATCCGACAGCTAACCTCGTAAGCGTTATATTGAGAAGGAAGGTGGAGCTTGTGCGACAAAAAAAATAATGTCTACAAGTCTATTTCATTATGGCTTGTAGACATTTTTTGTTTTCTGAAGAAATAGTTTATCCGCTGTAATTAGCAGAAAAATTCGTGCAAAATTATTGGAGAGTGGACAGCGTTGGTTTCATCTATCAAAAGGTTTTTAATTGGAAGGCCGTTAAAATCAACTGAGTTAGGAGAGCAAAAGCTTAATAAAACGAAGGCGCTAGCAATTTTATCTTCTGACGCATTGTCATCGGTTGCATACGGACCAGAGCAAATTTTAATTGCTTTAGCAGGTCTTGGAGCAGTAGCTTATTGGTATTCCATTCCGATTGCTATTGGGGTATTAGTATTATTGACAGCTCTTATTTTATCTTATCGACAAATTATTTTTGCTTACCCTCATGGCGGCGGGGCATATGTTGTATCAAAAGAGAATTTAGGGATGAATCCAGGCTTAATAGCAGGAGGATCTTTATTAGTTGATTACATTTTAACGGTTGCAGTAAGTGTATCTGCGGGTACAGATGCGCTCACATCTGCTTTTCCTAGCTTACATGCACATAATGTAATCATTGCGATTATATTTGTCATATTGATTACCATCTTAAATTTAAGAGGCGTAACGGAATCAGCTTCCGTTTTAGCATATCCGGTTTATTTATTCGTTGTAGCATTATTTATATTAATTGGTGTAGGAATATATAATATTTTGACTGGTCACGTTTCACCTACGCTACATTCGCCAATTGGAACACCAGTTGCAGGAATTAGTTTATTTCTACTGTTAAGAGCGTTTGCATCAGGTAGCTCTGCATTAACGGGTGTTGAGGCGATATCTAACGCAATTCCAAACTTTAAAGATCCTGCACCTAACAATGCAGCGAAAACATTGCTTGCAATGGGTGCATTACTTGCAGTTTTATTTTCTGGAATTGTCTTTTTAGCTTATTATTACGGAATTAATCCAAGTAAGGAAGTAACAGTCGTTTCACAAATTGCTGAACAAACTTTTGGACGTAATTTCATGTACTATTTCATACAAGGTACAACAGCTTTAATATTAATTCTTGCGGCTAACACAGGTTATTCTGCATTTCCGCTATTAGCGGTTAATCTTGCAAAAGATAAGTTCATACCGAGAATGTTTACGATTAGAGGAGACCGCCTAGGTTATTCAAACGGTATTATTATACTTGGGATTTCTTCGATTATTTTAATTGTAGCTTTTCAGGGGAAAACAGAACACTTGATTCCGCTATATGCAGTAGGGGTATTTATTCCGTTTACACTTTCTCAAACTGGAATGGTACTAAAATGGCTTCGTGAAAAGCCTGAAGGATGGGCTTTAAGATTAACGGTTAATTTAATTGGTGCAGTCATTAGTTTTATCGTAATGAGTATGTTCTTTTTAACTAAATTCGCACAAGTTTGGTCGATCCTTATTTTCTTACCTGCCATTATCTTCTTGTTCCATCGAATAAAGAAGCATTATGATGCAGTGGGGGATCAATTAAGTTTAAAAACTTGTGAACCACTTGTTCCGATTGAAGGGAATGTAATTGTCGTTCCTGTAGCTGGTATGACTCATGTAGTAGAAAATTCATTGAACTATGCTAAAGCTCTTTCTGCAGATCAAGTTATCGCTGTATATGTTGCTTTTGACAGAGAAGAGGAAAAGAAATTTGAAGAGAAATGGGAGAAGTGGCAACCTGAAGTAAGGCTTGTTACATTACATTCTCATTATAGAAGCATTATTCAGCCGCTTACAAAATTTATTGACACAGTGCAATATAAAGCGAGTGAATCAAATTACCGAGTTACGGTCGTTATACCACAGTTTATTCCGAAAAAAGGTTGGCATAACATTCTTCATAATCAGTCTAGTTTACTCATTCGTGCGTATTTACTCTATAAAAGAAATGTTGTTATTACGACAGTACCGTATCATTTGAAAAAGTAAGGAAATTTTTTAAGGATAACTTCACGAAAGTGAAGTTATCCTTTTTGTGTATATGCTATGCATAATTGCATATGGATCCAAAAAAGTATATTAGTATAATTTTAATGATTATGAATATGTAGTGTTTCCTGTTGTGGTATATAGATAGTTTAATCGAGAAAGTGAATTGAATTTTATTTTGAGATAAGGACATGAGATCTTGAAAATAAAGGGAATTAAAATACTTCTTTACGTTATATAAATAGCTGTGTTTAAATGACCTTACAGTACAAAACTTACATGAAAACAAAACGAAATTTCATACTTTCATACGTTAATTAGTTTAAAATGAATAATATTTTCATGTAATATATTCACTGTGTGAATGTGGAAATCGCAATAAAATAGAAAATTTATACAGTTTTATTCATACTAAGCACATATGAAAAGTTATGAAGTGTTTTATAACAATAAGTAAGTACTGTAGAAATAAAGTTTGAGAGAGATGGTTCGTACATGACTCACGGTGAGAACGTTCTCTATTTTTAACCATCTCAAATCATTTGCAAGAAAATAGAATAATAAAATGCGATAGTAATAGTTGCTAATACATAGGAGGAGTTAAAGTGAAAAAGACTTTAATTACAGGGTTATTGGTTACAGCAGTATCTACGAGTTGCTTCGTTCCTGTAAGCGCTTACGCTAAGGAGGGGCAAACAGAAGTGAAAACAGTATATGCGCAAAATGTAATTGCTCCAAATACATTATCCAATTCAATTAGAATGTTAGGGTCACAGTCACCACTTATACAAGCATACGGATTAGTTATTTTGCAACAGCCAGACATTAAGGTAAACGCTATGAGTAGTTTAACGAATCATCAAAAATTTGCAAAAACGAATGTACGAGAGTGGATTGATGAATATAATCCGAAGCTAATCGACTTAAATCAAGAAATGATGAGATACAGCACAAGATTTAATAGTTATTATAGTAAGCTCTATGAACTAGCAGGAAAAGTAAATGAAGATGAACAGGCAAAAGCAGATTTTACAAACGCATATGGAAAATTACAATTGCAAGTCCAAAGCATTCAAGAGAGTATGGAGCAAGATTTATTAGAGTTAAATCGATTTAAAACGGTATTAGACAAAGATAGTAACAACTTATCAATTAAAGCTGATGAGGCAATAAAAACACTTCAAGGATCAAGTGGAGATATTGTGAAATTAAGAGAAGATATTAAAAGAATTCAAGGGGAAATTCAAGCTGAATTAACTACTATTTTGAATAGACCGCAAGAAATTATTAAAGGTTCTATTAATATCGGTAAACAAGTATTTACAATCACAAATCAAACTGCACAAACGAAAACAATCGACTTTGTTTCTATCGGTACTTTAAGTAATGAAATTGTAAATGCTGCAGATAGTCAAACGAGGGAAGCAGCTCTTCGTATTCAACAAAAGCAAAAAGAGCTATTACCGCTTATTCAGAAGTTATCACAAACTGAATTAGAGGCGACTCAAATTACATTTGTTGAAGATCAAGTAAGTAGCTTTACAGAACTAATTGATCGCCAAATTACAACTTTAGAAACGTTATTAACGGATTGGAAAGTTTTAAATAATAATATGATCCAAATTCAAACAAATATTGAAGAAGGCACGTATACAGACAGTAGTTTACTTCAAAAACATTTCAATCAACTTAAAAAAGTAAGTGATGAAATGAATAAGCAAACAAATCAATTTGAAGATTACGTTACAAACGTTGAAGTACATTAAACAGAAAAATAATTAGCGATATAGGGAGAGAAGAAAAATGACAAAAAAACCTTATAAAGTAATGGCTCTATCAGCACTTATGGCAGTATTTACAGCAGGGAATATTATGCCGGCCCATACGTATGCAGCTGAAAGTACAGTGAAACAAGCTCCAATTCATGCAGTAGCAAAAGCATATAATGATTATGACGAATATTCATTAGGACCAGAAGGCCTTAAAGATGCGATGGAAAGAACAGGTTCTAACGCTTTAGTAATGGATCTGTACGCTTTAACAATTATTAAACAAGGTAATGTTAACTTTGGGAACGTAACGTCAGTTGATACATCTTTAAAAGGTAAAGTGATTCAGCATCAAGATACAGCTAGAGGGAATGCACAACAATGGCTAGATGTATTGAAGCCACAGCTTATTTCAACAAATCAAAATATCATTAATTACAATACGAAATTCCAAAACTATTATGATACTTTAGTTGCTGCGGTTGATGCAAAGGATAAAGCAACTCTTACGAAAGGTCTAACTAGATTATCAAGTAGTATTACTGAAAATAAAGCGCAAGTAGATAAGTTAGTAGAAGACTTAAAGAAATTCCGAAATAAAATGACGTCGGATACTCAAAATTTCAAGGGAGATGCAAATCAAATTACATCTATCTTGGCTAGTCAAGATGCTGGAATTCCGCTTCTGCAAAATCAAATTACAACGTATAATGAAGCAATTAGTAAATATAATGCAATTATTATCGGTTCATCTGTTGCGACAGCTTTAGGCCCAATTGCAATTATCGGTGGTGCGGTTGTAATTGCTACGGGAGCAGGAACTCCGCTAGGAATCGCATTAATTGCAGGTGGAACAGCAGCAGTAGGTGGTGGTACTGCAGGAATCGTCTTAGCGAAGAAAGAGCTTGATAATGCACAGGCAGAAATTCAAAAGATAACAGGACAAGTTACAACTGCGCAATTAGAAGTGGCAGGACTAACGAACATTAAAACACAAACTGAATATTTAACAAACACAATTGATACAGCAATTACAGCGTTGCAAAACATTTCAAATCAATGGTACACAATGGGATCAAAATACAATTCTTTACTTCAAAATGTAGATTCAATTAGTCCAAATGACCTTGTTTTCATTAAAGAAGATTTAAACATTGCGAAAGATAGCTGGAAGAACATTAAAGACTATGCAGAAAAAATCTATGCTGAAGATATTAAAGTAGTAGATACGAAAAAAGCATAATCGAATACGAATCGTTAGAGCGTTAAGTATTGATGAATGAGTTGAAGCTCCTGTTCAGTTGTGAGCAGGAGCTTTTTTATATCCTTATAAAGAGAATGGGTGAAAAGTATGCAGAAAAGATTTTATAAAAAATGTCTTTTAACGATCATGATTGCTGGGGTGGCAACGAGTAATGCACTTCCTTTACATCCTTTTGCAGCGGAACAAAACGTAAAAACATTACAAGAAAATGCAAAAAATTATTCTCTCGGTCCAGCAGGATTCCAAGATGTAATGGCGCAAACGACATCGAGCATATTCGCAATGGATTCATATGCAAAATTAATTCAAAATCAGCAAGAGACTGATTTGAGTAAAATAAGTTCAATTAATAGTGAGTTTAAAGGAAATATGATTCAGCATCAAAGAGATGCAAAAATTAATGCGGCGTATTGGTTAAATAATATGAAGCCTCAAATTATGAAAACGGATCAAAATATTATTAATTACAATAATACTTTTCAAGCGTATTATAATGACATGTTAGCAGCGATTGATCAAAAGGATAGCGGTAAATTAAAAGCGGATTTAGAAAAGTTGTATGCGGATATTTTAAAGAATCAAAATGAGGTAGATGTACTATTAGGGAATTTGAAAGCTTTTCGCGATAGAATGGCGAAAGACACAAATAGTTTTAAAGAGGATACGAATCAATTAACCTCGATTTTGGCGAGTACGAATGCTGGTATTCCAGCTCTAGAGCAACAAATAAATACATATAACGATTCGATTAAAAAGAGTAACGACATGGTCATTGCTGGTGGCGTACTTTGCGTAGCACTAATAACATGTCTTGCGGGCGGACCGATGATTGCGATCGCAAAAAAAGATATTGCAAATGCAGAACGAGAAATAGCCAGTTTAAAGAATAGAATTTCAGGAGCACAAGCAGAAGTGGCAATTTTGACAGATGTGAAAAATAAAACGACTAATATGACAGAAACAATTGATGCAGCAATTACAGCACTGCAAAACATATCAAATCAGTGGTATACGGTAGGTGCGAAATATAATAATTTACTACAAAACGTAAAAGGAATCAGCCCTGAAGAATTTACCTTTATAAAAGAAGATTTAAATACAGCGAAAGATAGCTGGAAGGATGTAAAAGATTATACAGAAAAATTACATGAGGGTGTGACGAAATAAACAGTGGACTAGTTCCGCTGTTTATTTTTTTATCCCGTTTTTTGTGAGAGCCGAGCTTGTAATTTTACCCATAAGTTTGCCGTTTGTTTTATCAATGTAACTTTAGGATAATGTTTGGTCAAATTGATACTAATAACCTCGATAAACTCCTGATCACGCTTTTTATATTTAATATTTTAAGTAAAAAAGCTATACTATAGGCAAAACTAAAAATTGGAAAGGAAATACTAGAACATGGAAAATTATTTGTTATTTATCCTCACAGCAATCTTAATCATAATAATGCCTGGTCCCGGTTTTGCCTTAGTTACAAAAAACACTATCTCGCATGGTAGAAATGGTGGGATAAGGACCGTCTTAGGAACGGTATCTGGAATGATGATTCATACAATAATGGCTACACTAGGACTCTCTGCTATCCTAATGAAATTCTCTATGTTATTTACATTAATAAAATATGCTGGGGCTTTTTATTTAATTTACTTAGCTGTAAAGTCAATTAAAAGTGCCTTTTCTAAAAAAGAAGATATGTCAGGTTCAGTGGAAATGAACTCTAAGGATATTGGTACGATTAAAAGTTTTAGACAAGGATTTACCACGGCAATCTTAAATCCGAAAACGGCTGTATTTTTCCTAAGTTTTCTACCCCAATTTATTGTGAGCAATCAAAGTCATCTCTTCCAATTTCTGTTGTTAGGACTCACATTTACGACTTTGACAGCAATATGGTATTTACTTTATATCTCACTAATACGTCAATTAAGAACTTTTTTACGAAAAGAAAAAGTGAACCGTACAATAGAGGGTATTACTGGTACAGTATTATTAGCATTTGGAGTTAGGTTATTTTTCCAAAAATAAATATGTATATGAAAAGAGAAATAATCAATGGTGGTTATTTCTCTTATTCACTTATTCTAAAACTACCATTATAGATTTCTAGAGGTGAGATGATTTTTTGTTGGGTATTTATGTTACTATCACTGTAAAAATTGTGAAGAAATGTACTTAAACTAACGGGGCAGGATAGTTGAATAAGAATAAAAATATTTTTATAAGTTAAATTTATTGAATATCATAAAATATTTATAATTAAACTTTTTTCTAAATCAACACTCGATGGCGAGGTGGTGTTACCTCAAATATAATTATTTTATTTGAAGATCTCATTTTAATTTTTTCAAATCTTTTCATAGGTTGATATACAAAGACGTGTAGTGATAAGCCTATAACTGCAGTAATGTTTAAAATAATACTTATAATCATTAAAGACCATTCTATAACTGGAGAAAAGTATCCGTCCGTACTTAATGTAGAAGAACTTACATCTAGTATTAAAATAACTATTAGTATAAAGGTAAGTTTTTAACCAATTTGAATCCCCCCCTTTTAAGAGTAATATCTTTATATTATTATATTGAAAAATAAATTATATAATTAATTATAAGATAGTTATCTATGAGAATTTAACTTGTTTTTTCGTTTTGGGGTGTTAAAAAATTCTTAAGTTGATGGGCATGGGATAGCACACCATGCCTATGAACTTAAGAACAGAAACTTACGCTTGAACATAATATCAAATTTAGATGAGCAAAGCTATTTCAAGTGAATAGAATCCACTCTTTAAGAATACATAAAATATATACATACAAGCTTAGTCTGATCACTACATCATTAGTGAAAGTAGGATTCTATAGATTTTGGAGGAAGAGATATGAAAAAAAAGGTTCTCCTGTTTACAGATTTGGGGATTGATGATGCGTTTGCTATACTGTACACTTTTTTTCGTAAAGACATTCAACTTGTAGGAATTGTAGCCGATTATGGAAATGTATCCAGAGAAAATGCAATAAGAAATATTAACTATTTGAAGTACATTGCGGGAAGAGAAGAGATACCCGTATTCCTTGGTGCTTCTGTACCGTTGACAGGTATATTGATTCAGTATTTCCCTGAGGTACATGGAAAAGTCGGATTAGGACCTATCATTCCCCCTGAAATTTCATATCCAGTTTATCCTTTAAATGATATTTATCAAATTATAGAATCAAATTTAGAAGATCTTACAATTATCAATTTAGGAAGACTTTCTTCGCTAGCTACGACTTTTGTGTTGAATTTAGAAACAATGCGAAACGTAAGAGAATGTATTTGCATGGGGGGAGCTTTTTTCTATCCAGGTAACGTAACTGCTGTGGCTGAAGCTAACTTTTACTCAGACCCTTATGCAGCAAACTTAATTCTGCAGCATGCAAAGAACTTGACAATTATTCCTTTAAATGTGACTCAACATGCGATTGTTACACCCGAAATGGTCCAGCAAATCGATGCATTTCATCGGAATACACAGGATCTTGCAGGACTCATCATCAAACCTATGTTAGACTATTATTATAAATTCTACTCCAAGTCTAATCCTGGTATAAGTGGAAGCCCTATGCATGATTTTGTAACAGTGTGGTATTTGCTGAATCAAGAGGCTGTTGGCCTTTCAAGAGTACCCATTAAAGTAATTCCTGATCAAGGAGAAGGATTTGGTCAAAGTATTGCAGACTTTCGTTTTGCTACTAATCCAGGCTATAAAACGCATAATGTAGCTTTTCAGCTTGATTATAAAAGATTCAAGAAGGATATTATGGAAACGTTTTTAAAGAAGAGAGTGTAACAGACTTTATTAACTTCAGATAATAGGGATTATGTGAATGAAATGCCACTTCACTTAACGTACAGGAATTCGACTTTTTTAGGTTAAAATTCGCTTAGCATATAAAACTTCCAAAATGTTGGCTGTATCCCATCACTATCAAGCTAACAAAACAAAATCCCCCTAAAATGAAAAAATCCGCTGACTTCTCAAAGTAATTAACTGTAGTGAAAGAAAATTTTTATTTTGGGGGTACATTAAAACTTTAGCTTGACGGGCAGGGGGCCTCGTCACATGCTTATCAAGCTAAGAAATTAGTTGTTCTCCAAAACGAAAAAATTAACTAAATCCCCATAAATAACTATAGGAAGATAAAAACACTGTAGCTTTCGAATAAAGTTTGATCAAAATTATGTAGTTGTTTGGTGATAATAAAATTGTTTCATTTATAATAAAATCATTTAAAAATTAATAGAGTTATTCAATTTATTCTGACGGTAATAATAAAGTAATTAAAAAGTGAAAATATTTGTTTGGAAAATACGGTTACTCATTTGCGATATTTACGTACCATGAAACAACTAATTACACTGTCTATAACTGAAATTCTCTTTGATTTCGAATGCTTTACAAACAAAAAAATAGCACGAATGTTCGTATGAAGGTATAATTATAAGTATCTTAAAATCAAAGGAGGTCTTGCCTTATGAGTCAAAGAATTTCCTACTATGATGTTGCACCTGATGGCATGAAAATTATGATGGATATGGAGAAGTACACTAAGAAATCTACAATTAATCGAATTACTAGAGAACTTATAAAGATTAGAGTCTCTCAAATTAACGGTTGTGCTTTCTGCATGGATATGCATACATCAGATGCCCGTAAGATAGGTGAAACCGAACAACGAATTTATTGCTTGAATGCTTGGAATGAATGTGATTTTTATACACCTGAAGAGAAAGTTGCTCTTGAACTATCTGAGCATATTACTCTAATTCCCACTAAAAGAGTTCCTGAAGACCTATATAAGCGAGTACGTGAACACTATGACGAGAAACAATATATTGACCTTGTTCTGGTAATTAATCAAATCAACAGTTGGAATAGAATTTCTATTGCAATGGGAAATACAGCAACTAAAAAATAATTGCTCTCAACGAACGGTAAATAAGAATAAAATTAAAGATGTTTAAAAATCACAATACAATTGTTTCATTTTTCTTTATTACGCAGTTATCATAAACTGTAACATAACCAAATTTTTGAAATTTATTGGTTCATCCTTTATAGCTTTTATAATAATATTATCTTGAAACACGAAGGGACTGAACTATGCGCAGATATCAATATCTTGACCCCAAAATAAAAACATAATGGAGGTAAAAATATTGATTACAGAACTACAAACCGAAAGATTAGTTTTAAGAAAAATGAAAGTATCAGACTCAGCTAGCATGTTTACAATTTGGGCGGATCCAGAAGTTACAAAATTTATGAATATCAATAGTTTTACTGATGAAAGCCAAGCGGTAGATATGATTGAAATGCTTGATAAGTTATCTCGGGAAAACAGAGCTATTCGTTATTCAATAATTGAATTAGAATCAAATGAAATTATCGGTTCTTGTGGTTATAATTCATTTGATTTCAAAAACGCCAAAGCAGAAATTGGTTACGATATTAGTAAAGCTTTTTGGGGTAAGGGGTATGCGCCAGAAGCCATTCTCTCTTTAATGGATTATGCGTTTAGTACTTTAGAATTCAATAGAATAGAAGCAAAAGTTGAATCTGAAAACATCAATTCAATAAAAGTCTTACAAAAGTTAAACTTTACATTCGAAGGGACAATGAGAAAGTGTGAAAAATCTAATGAAAAGTTTATTGATCTAAGTATTTATTCAAAATTAATAACAGATTAACTTATATTACTTAGCCTACATTCCTTAAAATGTAGACTATTAAATACCCTCGAAGCATCCTTAATTGCTATTAATTGGAAGTGAGGGCTACGGCTCTCTTTTTTAATTCACAATTTCTAGTACAATTGAAATAATTAAGAAACGTATAGAGTAATCCGTCCGATCTTAACCACTGAAGAAAAATTAACAGAGGAAGAGATCATGAACTTTGCTGTTGAAATGAGGGAAAAGAAATAGAAGGACACAACTATATAATAAGAAAAATCTAGAAGATACGTAATATTTAAAAATGAACCGTCTCATAAAGAACATGTAGTAATTTCTACGTGTTCTTTTTTAATAAAAATGAAAGTAAACTGTTAAATAAAAATTTACTTTCAATGTCATATAAGAAGAACAAAAAATAAGTCGTCTTTTGCTCTTAACAGGGTCTTACCAGCAGCATCCGTTACTTTAGAAACACTCCTATGAGATATAATTATTGATGGTACTTTTTAGGTGATATACTGGAGGTAGATTACTCATCTAATGATGAAGGGAGGTTTACGCGTATGGAAGTAACATTTACAGTAAGTAAATGGGATGAAAAGCCAGTCAATGACACTAGAAAAGATTTCCCTATTAATATTGCCCATGTCGAATATGATATTGACGGTGAATTAAAAGGAAAAGCTTTTGTTGAATATTTATTATATTATTTAGAATCAACTATAGATGATGGTCACTTGGCTACTGCTAAAATTTCTGGATTTTTACATTTCGAAGGAATTTATAAGGGAAAACGAGGGACATTTATAGCTATAGAGCAAGGGATATTTGATAAAGGAAATCTAGATTCCCCTGCAATAATCATCAAAGCTACTGGTGAATTAGAAAGCCTGAAAGGGTCCTATAATTATAAGTTTACAGGTCAAACCAGTAAAATGATTCTAGACTTTGAATTCTAACAAAATATCTTATAATTTAGCAAAAAGGGCATCCACTGTAATACCAGGAATGTCCTTTTTTAAACTAAATTATACCGAAAAACAAGACTCAAAATTTTCAATGGGAGGAAATGATATGAGGATCACGATACAAGAATATGTGGTCAATGAAATAGATTCAGGACCATATGGAATAACCGTAGGAAAAGACGGAGCATTGTGGTTTACGGAACAGAAAGGGAATCGAATTGGTAGAATAAATGCTACTGGTGAAATAAATTCTTTTCCCATTCCGACAGCAAATGCAGGAGCTATGTCAATTATCTCGGACCAGACCGGTGACTTATGGTTTACGGAATATAACTCAAGCAAGATCGGTAAAATGTCGATGAACGGTCTTTTTGAAGAATATGTACTCCCTACAACGAACGCCGCACCTTTTGGCATAACGGAAGGACCAGATGGAGCAATATGGTTTACAGAAATGAATAATGGTAGGATCGGAAGAATAACAAAGTCAGGGGAAATCACCGAGTTTGAATTGCCTAACTCCAAATCATTTCCCTCTTTTATTACTCTGGGATCAGACGGTGCATTATGGTTTACACAGAATCAGAACAATAGGATTGGGAGAATAACCACTAAAGGTGAGGTCAAAGAATATCCAATCCCAACACCCAACTCCGGGCCAGTTGGAATTGCGAGCGGCCCAGATGGAGCAATATGGTTTGTGCAAATCATAGGCAATAAAATTGGTAGAATTACGTTCGAAGGTGAGATCAAAGAATTTGTTATACCGACGCCGAACGCTCGTCCTCATGCCATAATACCTGGGAATAACAGAGATCTTTGGTTCACAGAATGGGGAGGTAACAAAATCAGCCGTATTACAGTTGAAGGAGTTATTACGGAATATACGATACCTACAAATAATGCAGAGCCACATGGTATCACGTTTTGTCCGGATGGCGATCTTTGGTTCGCTGAAGAGTGTAATCAAATTGGACGTCTAACAATCATTACGTAATAGGGATATCGTCCATCGCTATCAAGCTTAGAAAAGTAAATATCCCATCACCATCAAGTTAAGAATTTGGTTGCTCCCCAAAACGAAAAAATGTGCTTTTTTGTTACAAGTAGCACAAAATTTCGTTCTGGGGGTACTATAAAATTTTAGCTTGATGGCGATGGGGTCTCGCCATCAAAACGTGAATTTCGCACGCTAAGGAATTTCTATATTAAAAAACTTGGCTTTACCGTACGTTAAGGAAGTTCCATAAACGATATTTAATGTTTGTTATTGTTACTACAGAAAGAACAAAAAGAATGAATTAAATATGAATCGATTTATCCCGCTATTTGCGGGCAGTAAGACTCCCACCTCAAAATTCGGCGAATACGAGGGAGTTAGGTGGGAGTCGGACTGCCCGTAAAAGCCCGATTGGTGAGGGCTAATAATCAGTGGGGGATGAACAAAACCCCCACTGATTAAAGTTTCACTTTATCTGATTCAAGATCATTTGTATCGAGTGTATGAAGCTAAAAAATAAAAGTTTCATTGTAAATCCTAAGTGGAGTAGAAGTTTAGGTTGATAAATAAGGGAGTCGAATTTTTTTGCATAAAGCTGTATAATGCTTGTAACGAAAAGGAAATACAGGAAAGGATATGTAATGAGTTACTATGGATAAGGATAAACAACAATTAAGCGTTGAAGTTGCAAGATTATATTATCAATCAGATTATAGTCAGCAAGAAATTGCTAACAAATTAAATATCTCAAGACCGACAATCTCAAGATTATTAAAGTACGCGAAAGAAAAAGGATTTGTTCAAATTAGTATAGCTGATCCGTTTGCTGATTTAGATAACGTCGGGAACTTACTTAAAGAAAAGTATAACCTGTTAGAAGCGCATGTCGTATTTTCTCCAGTACCAGAATATGCAACGATTACGGAGTATATTAGTAAATATGCAGCTGAGTATATGGAAAAGACAGTGAAAAATGGTGATATCGTTGGTGTAAGCTGGGGAATGACGATGTATGAAATCGCTAGAAAAATCGTACCGCAACATGTGAAAGGTGTAGAGGTTGTCCAGTTAAAAGGTGGCATTAGTCACTCAAGTGTAAATACATATGCGAATGAAACGATCGCGTTATTTGCAGATGCTTTTCAAACGACGCCAAGAAATCTACCTCTTCCAGTTATATTTGATAATGCGGTGACAAAAGAATTAGTGGAGCAGGATCGACATATTCATCACATTATTGAAATGGGAAAACAAGCGAATATTGCAATTTTTACTGTCGGAACAGTGCGTGATGAAGCGTTATTATTCCGATTAGGATATTTAGATAAGGATGAAACTAGCTTACTGAAAAAACAAGCAGTCGGTGACATTTGTTCACGTTTCTTTGACGGAGATGGAAATATTAGTAGTGAAGAAATTAATAAGCGTACAATTGGAATTGAGTTAGAAGAGTTAAAGTTAAAGAAACGTTCTATTTTAGTTGCAGGTGGTAATAGAAAAATAAAAGCAATTGACGGTGCGTTACGTGGCGGGTATGCAAATGTACTAATTATAGATCAGCATACAGCGAAAGAATTGTTACATTATCAAAAAGGTTAGAAATAAAAGGCTTTCTCAAAATATTAATTTTGAGAAAGCCTTTTATTTTTAGTATGAATAAATCAATGTGTAGTACCTTGTAAAGTATTTGTAAGGAACGCTCTTTGATTGATCTCCTTTTTCAAAAATTAGTGAGTTAGCCATAATATCTCTATCTACAAAACTCCATCCATCTTGCTCCATCATATCGATAAAAGGTTCCATTTTTCCGCGCTTTACTAAGTAGGGGTATTGATTATCTATCGGTTCTACTTCCACCATTTCTTTATCTTGAATAACCATCTTAGACATAGCTGAAGCAAATGGAACTGGGTTTCCTTCTTGGAAAATAACATCCCTTTTATAAAAAATAAATATGGATAGTGAGGTGCATACTAGCAATGTGAATATAAAGAATTTTGACTTAAACAAGTGGTTCACATCCTTTATTTACAAGCTTATACTACTTTCAATGTATTACTAGAAATTCCCTTCTGAAAAAGAATGAACAAAAGTTCAAAAGTGTATTTACATTTGTTCAACTAAGAGTTAGAATGAAGTTGTTAAAAGATATGAGGAGTGAAGATAATGAACATTGCAAAGTTAATTGACCATACAATTTTAAAACCAAATTCTACAAAAGAAGATGTTATGAAAGTAATCGAAGAGGCAAAGCAATACAAATTTGCTTCAGTTTGTATTAATCCTACATGGGTAAAGCTAGCTGCTGAAGAATTAGCTGGACATGATGTAGACGTTTGTACTGTAATCGGTTTCCCATTAGGAGCAAGCACTACTGAAACAAAAGCATTCGAAACAAAAGATGCTATCGCAAAAGGTGCAACTGAAGTTGATATGGTAATCAACGTAGGTGCTTTAAAAGATGGCGACAATGAGTTCGTTGAAAAAGATATTTATGAAGTAGTACAAGCAGCAAAAGGAAAAGCTCTTGTAAAAGTAATCATTGAAACTTGCCTTCTAACAGATGAAGAAAAAGTTCGTGCTTGTGAATTATCAGTAAAAGCTGGCGCTGATTTCGTAAAAACTTCAACTGGATTCTCAACTGGCGGAGCAACTGCAGAAGATATCGCATTAATGCGTAAAACAGTTGGACCAAACGTTGGCGTGAAAGCATCTGGCGGCGTTCGTACACGTGAAGATGCAGACAAAATGGTAGAGGCTGGAGCTTCTCGCGTTGGAGCAAGTGCTAGTGTTGCAATCGTATTAAATGATGCAAAAGGTGCTACAGATAACTACTAATCAATAAAGTGTGAAAAGCAATAGATACACGTTTAAAGTAAAGTGTATCTATTGCTTTAACAATTGAAAAGAATGTAAGCGGATACGAATGGGAGGAGACGGCTTATGAAATACTTAATCGGTGTTTTAGGCCTCGTATTGATTTTAGGTATCGCTTGGCTTGCTAGTAATGATAGAAAGAAAGTCAAATATCGCCCAATCATAACGATGGTTATATTACAATTCATTTTGGGGTTTTTATTATTAAATACAAGCGTAGGGAATATATTAATTAGTGGAATAGCAGATGGTTTTGGAGAATTATTAAAATATGCCGCTGATGGTGTGAATTTCGTATTTGGTGGATTAGTAAATCAAAAAGAGTTTTCATTCTTTTTAAGTGTATTAATGCCAATCGTATTTATATCAGCTTTAATAGGTATTTTGCAACACATTAAAGTATTACCTATTATTGTGAAATCTATCGGTCTAGTATTAAGTAAAGTAAATGGAATGGGGAAATTAGAATCATATAACGCGGTAGCTTCTGCGATTTTAGGACAATCTGAAGTGTTTATTTCAGTTAAGAAACAACTAGGATTATTGCCAGAGAAAAGAATGTATACATTATGTGCATCTGCAATGTCTACAGTATCTATGTCTATCGTTGGATCATATATGGTGTTATTAAAACCGCAATATGTTGTAACCGCTTTAGTGCTTAACTTATTCGGTGGCTTCATTATTGCTTCTATCATTAACCCGTATGAAGTTACTGAAGAAGAAGATATGTTAGAAGTACAAGAAGAAGAGAAAAAGACATTCTTTGAAGTATTAGGGGAATACATTATAGATGGATTTAAAGTTGCGATTACAGTAGCAGCTATGTTAATCGGTTTCGTTGCCCTTATCGCATTCATTAATGCAGTATTTAAAGGTGTAATCGGTATCTCATTCCAAGAAATTCTTGGTTATGTATTTGCACCATTTGCATTTATTATGGGTGTTCCATGGCATGAAGCAGTTAACGCAGGGAATATTATGGCGACAAAACTTGTATCAAATGAATTTGTTGCGATGACAGATTTAGCACAAGGAAACTTTAATTTCTCAGATAGAACGACAGCGATTATATCTGTATTCTTAGTTTCATTTGCAAACTTCTCTTCAATTGGAATTATTGCTGGGGCAGTTAAGAGCTTAAATGAAAAACAAGGGAATGTAGTCGCAAGATTTGGTTTGAAATTACTTTTCGGTGCAACGTTAGTAAGTTTCTTATCAGCAACAATCGTTGGCTTATTATTTTAACAGATTCATATAATATAAAAAGGAATGGTGATTACAATGAGAATGGTAGATATTATTGCGAAAAAACGTGATGGAAAAGAATTAACAACTGAAGAAATTAATTTCTTTATTAACGGTTATACAGACGGAAGTATTCCTGACTATCAAGCGAGTGCACTTGCAATGGCAATTTTCTTTAAAGATATGACGGATCGTGAACGTGCAGATTTAACGATGGCAATGGTTGAGTCTGGAGAAACAATCGACTTATCAGCAATTGAAGGCATTAAAGTAGATAAGCATTCAACTGGCGGTGTTGGTGATACAACAACATTAGTATTAGGACCATTAGTCGCTGCTTTAGATGTACCAGTAGCAAAAATGTCTGGTCGTGGTTTAGGACATACGGGCGGGACAATTGATAAATTAGAAGCGGTAGAAGGATTCCACGTTGAAATTACGAAAGAACAGTTCATTGATATTGTAAACCGTGACAAAGTGGCTGTTATCGGACAAACAGGAAACTTAACACCTGCTGATAAAAAGATTTATGCATTACGTGATGTAACAGGAACAGTAAATTCAATTCCTCTAATTGCAAGTTCAATTATGAGTAAAAAAATTGCAGCTGGTGCTGATGCAATCGTACTTGATGTAAAAACAGGTGCTGGTGCATTTATGAAAACCGAAGAAGATGCAAAAGAATTAGCTCATGCAATGGTACGTATCGGAAATAATGTTGGACGTCAAACGATGGCGGTAATTTCAGATATGTCACAACCTCTTGGTTTTGCTATTGGTAACGCTCTAGAAGTGAAGGAAGCAATTGATACTTTAAAAGGCGAAGGTCCAGAAGATTTAACAGAATTAGTACTTGTATTAGGAAGCCAAATGGTCGTACTTGCGAAAAAAGCAAATACATTAGAAGAAGCTCGTGAAATGCTAATTGAAGTGATGGAAAACGGAAAAGCAACTGAGAAGTTTAAAGAGTTCTTAAGCAACCAAGGCGGAGACAGCTCAATTGTAGATAATCCAGAAAAAATGCCACAGGCGAAGTATGTAATTGATGTACCTGCAAAAACTTCAGGTGTGATTTCAAACATTGTTGCAGATGAAATCGGTATCGCAGCTATGTTATTAGGTGCTGGCCGTGCAACAAAAGAAGATGAAATCGATTTAGCGGTAGGATTAATGTTACGTAAAAAAGTTGGCGATGCAGTAAAAGAAGGCGAGCCGTTCGTAACGATTTATGCAAATCGCGAAAATGTAGAAGATGTAAAAGCTAAAATTTATGAAAACATTTCTATCGCTGAAACAGCAGTGGCTCCTAAATTAGTTCATACAGTTATTACTGACTAATCATAATTACATTTACTTTGAGGAGGAAATAATATGGATAAGAAAAAATATATCGAAGAAGCAAATAAGATGTTGTCAAAAGCATATATTCCGTATTCTAAATTTCCTGTTGGTGCAGCATTAGTTACGAAAGAAGGTAAAATCTATACTGGTTGTAATATAGAAAACGCTTCTTACGGTTTATGTAACTGTGCAGAAAGAACAGCGATCTTTAAAGCAGTATCAGAAGGTGAGCGCGACTTTAGTTACTTAGTCATTACAGGAGAAACTGACGGACCTATTTCACCATGTGGTGCATGTAGACAAGTTATTGCTGAATTTTGTAATCCGAAAATGCCAGTTTTACTAACAAATGTAAAAGGCGATGAAAAAGAAGTGACTGTAGAGCAGTTACTTCCTGGTGCCTTTTCAATTGAAGATTTAAAATAAGTTAAAAGGCCATTCCACAATGAATAGTTGGGGAATGGTCTTTTTTATTTTCAAAAAATAAAACGCAAGACTAACAATGTAATACTCTGTTCATATTCCGTTCATAAACTTTGCGTAAAATGATTGCAGTGAATAAAGAAAGTGACAATATGAATTGTCGTTCTACAGCAGGAGGAATATAATGAAGAAATTATATAATGCAGCATTCATTTACTTAATTATTGGTTTATTATCAGGTGTATTTGCAAGAGAGTATACGAAAGCACAAGGAATTAAAGGATCCACTATGTTGCAATTAGTGCATACACACGTATTAGTGCTCGGCTTCGTATTCTTTTTGATCGCTTTAGCTCTATTTAAAGTATTTAATGTCCGTGAAACAAAAAGTTTTCGTGCGTGGTTTGTTGTTTATAACATAGGACTTATTTTTACAATCGCTACAATGGTATTTAGAGGTCTTCTACAAGTAAATGGAACTGACTTTAATGGTTTAAGCCATATGGCTGGATTAGGTCATGTCATTATAAGTGTTGGGCTCGTTTGGTTTATGATTTTGCTCAAAAAATCTTTTAAATAGATAGGAGTGGAGAGTATGAGTTTAGCACTTTTATCAAGTATAGTAGCGGTTTGTATGGCCGTTGGAGTTATGTTTCTTCGCTTTAAGTCAGCGAAAAAACCGGTAACAAAAAAGAAAATTATATTACCGCCAATTTTTATGAGCACTGGTGCAATGATGTACTTTTTACCAGAGTTTCGGTTAACATCGTTAGAAATAGTAGAGGCAATTAGCCTAGGACTTATTTTCTCTATATTTCTTATTAAAACATCTAAGTTCGAAATAAGAGGCGAAGACATATATATGAAACCATCAAAAGCGTTCATATTTATTTTAGTTGGTTTATTAGCTGTCCGGGTAGCATTGAAATCATATTTAAGTCAGTCGATTGATTTAACCCAATTAAGTGGAATGTTTTTCTTACTCGCTTTTGCGATGATTGTATCGTGGAGAATTGCGATGTATCGCTCGTTTACTAAATTAGAAAAGACAATAAAAAGAGCTGGAATTTCTATATAGGAATTTCAGCTCTTTTTATGTTTTATACGATTGTTTTTTTAGCTTTGATTTCATTTGCTTAATTTTAAACGTATTTGAGCATCTTGTAATGCAACTGGTGTAACGTTAAGACCATTTTGATCAACGATTTTTGTGTTTAATAAAATGGAATCTAAGCTCCCGCGAAATGTTTTTGTATAGTTTTGACGCAACATTTGTTGTTCTTGTTTTTCATCAACTGTTAATCCAGATGCTTTTTCTTTTTTTGATAATTCGTTAATACGGAATAAAATGTTTTTCATTTGTTTTCACCTCTAGTTAGATTTAATTACATTAGTTACTTACTAATATATAGTTATTTTAACCTATCTTTTAATAAGTGTCAATGCCTATAAACATTCCTTGTTTTGTAAGTGTATGGGGTGATAAAGAATGAAAAAACTACAAATACTTGAAATAGAAAAGATGTTAATATACAATACCTAAGTAGGGTATATAGGGTATTGTTTTACTTTATGAGAGTAATAAGCAAAAAGGAGTATGTAATAATGAATTCAGTAATTTCAAGGAAAGAAACAATCATATCATATAGCATTGCAATTCTATTTATATTAGCGATGGTTACAGCTGGTGTACTATTAGATGATCCAGAAGTAATTTTGCCGGAAATAGCTGCGATGGCAATAGCTTTATGGGCATATCGTGAGCCGGGATGGCTAAGACAACCAGAAAAAATCTTTATTGCGCCGTCAATAACAGCTGTTATTGGTTTTGCAGTGAATCAAATGGATATTTCCTATATAGGAAAAGTTAGCTTAACACTTATATTAATGATGTTGTTTTTACGTGTTATTCAATCCAATTTAGCACCATCTATTGCGACAGGTTTATTACCATTAGTAACAAATGCGACGGAATGGTCATTTGTTATCTCAGTCTTCGTTTTGACATTTATTTTAATGATTGGTGTTCTTATTTTTAAATTGAACAACGGTATTGAGAGAAAAGTTAAAATCCAATATAAATATATGGTTGTATTTCTATTTTTAAATTTTGTATGGATCAGTTTATGTTGGATAACTGGTTATGAACAATTAGCGGTTATTCCGCCAATTCTAGTCGTTGTGTATGAATCACTTCAAAAACCGATGTACAATGAAAAAATGGCATTTAAACAAATAGTAGTATTAACTATATCGGCGACTGTTGGAACTTTATTGTATTTTGCAATTGATTCATGGATTGTAGTCACTTTATTAAATATGATATTGATGCTTATTTTATTAAAAATCGTTGGAGTACGTATTCCAGCAGCGTATGCATTCCCATTACTTCCGCTCGTATTTCCTGATGAAATGATAAAGATGTTACCAGTAGGTTCATTTGTTGCAGGGGTATTTTTATTTGGCGCAGTACTACTGTATAAGAAGTGGGAGATGAAGCAAAAGGGCATGCAAATGTAGAGAAGAAAATACAATCCCTAGTTAGCATAATAAATAGACACCCACGGGTGTCTATTTTCATTAAATGAAATTTAGCTTAACTCATTTAAGCAATTCACAAGTTCTGTTGTTTTAGAAAAGAATGGTGAATGATCAGCTTCCAAAGTAATTATTTTTGTGCAAGTAGTTTCTGTATTCATTCGGCGCTGAAAATCAATCGGAATCGCTCTATCTAGAGTTGTTTCGATATAAATACGATTTACAGTTCCAAAGTTCTCTTCTGATATTTTTAGCTCTTTTTGGAACGGTCCTAGTGGTTGAGGACGCATTTGATTAAAAGATGCTCCTTTAATAGAACCGTCTTCTGTAGCATTTAAAAATGTTTGTTCAATCAACTCTGGTACAAGTTCTGCAGTCAAGTCATTCTCATTTATAGAGAATTGTGGTCCGGTTTCTCCATTTAATTTACTACCAAGACTTTCGCCGTTTTGTGGTAAGAATGCGCAAAGATAAACTAATTTATCGATTTTATTTGGTATAAGCTCAGCGGTTTGAGTGATCACAATTCCACCCATACTATGTCCAACCAGAATAACTTTTTCATTTTGTTGATCTATAGTAGCTGTTACTGCATTAACATAGGAATCTAATGTTATATTTTGTGATGGAGTTGTATCTTTCCCACTTCCAGGTAAGTCTAGTGTAATAACTGTATGTCCGAAAGCCTCTAGTTGAGGTTTTACTAAATCCCATGCCCATTCACCTTGCCATGCTCCATGTACTAAAACGTAAGTACTCATTTAATCAACACTCCTCTAATGTTTATATGTTTATTTTTTCGTAATATTGATGATGTATAATTAGTGTATATGAAGTGGGTTGATAAATATAATGAAGCTTATTTATAGATGATATAAATAACTTTTATATAAGGAGAACAGAATGAACGTTTTTGATTTTAAAGTTTTTAAATACGTGGCTCGTTTGAACAGCATTAGTTTAGCAGCTAAGGAGTTACATATGACACAGCCGGCTATAACTCATATCGTAAACAAATTAGAGAAACGATATGCGATAACATTATTTGATCGCTCTAGACGAGGAACTGTTTTAACTGAAAATGGAAAAGAATTTTTAGTTTGTGTAGATCGACTTCTAATGGAGTATGAAAACCTTGAAGAAACAGCTTTACAATTAAAAAATAATAACTTGTATAAGATTGTATTAGCTACATATCCTTCAGTTACTGTATATTGTTTGGCGGAGTGTATCGAACTAGGTAATTTTGATCAAAGTCAGTATGTGCTTGCAGTTCGAGAAGGAAGCTATCAAGAAGTGTTAGATTGGCTGTCTTCTGGAAGTGCTGATTTTTCTATTTCTATAAAAGAAAATTTAATACCAGGATTTCATTATGATGTAATTGGTGAAGATCCGTATGTTATGGTTTCTTCTAAGTCAGTTCCATCTGGTCTTACAATGAAAGAGTTGAAAAATTATCCTTTTATAATGCCGCTCTCTGGTTGTAAAGAAGTACTTGAACCATATTTGATGAAAAATGAAATAGTAGTTAATAAAGTGATGGAATCAGAGACAATTAGTTCGGCGTTAGCACTGGCTTTACAAGTTAAAGGGATAACAATCGTTCCAGTATCAGGACTTCATAAACAAATTATTCATGACTTCATCGTGCAACCGATAGAAATTAAAATTCCACGACAACTTATTATGCAATGGTCACCTAAAAAAGAAAATGACTCACTGTTTCTGGCGTTTGTTACGAATTTACTAAGCCAACTACAACAAAAGAAAAAATGAATAAAATGATACAAAAGGTAAGCTCATTTCACTGAAGCTTACCTTTTGTGTGTATTACCAATATAGGACAGTATCATAAAGCCCGATTAATATAAGGAGAACACCGGCTATACGCTGAATGTTTTTTCCTATTTTTCGGCTCTTTTTCAGTAAAGTCCCATTTAATCCAAGGTAGGAGATGATGAACATAAGTACAACGATAGGTAGAGCAGTTCCTATCGAAAAGAATGTCGGAAACAAGTATCCATAATTAGATGAGAAAGATAAAGGGATTAACGTTCCGAAAAATAGAACGAACATAGTCGGACAGAAAGCTAAAGAAAAGAAGAATCCAAGTGAAAATGAGCTAACTTCGGTTTGTTTTCGTATAAATTTGATCGAGAAGAAACTTCTTCCTTTTATAATACCTGCCAACATTAGCCCCATTAAAATTAATAAAGGTCCAATTATTTTTCGTAACCATGGGAAATACAAAGTTAATATTTGCTGAATCTCTTTTCCTAAGAACCATACTAATAGTCCAAGTGTCGTAAAAGCTATTATTTTTCCTAAAATGAATAACAATATATGTTTCCATGCATGTCCCTTTTGTAAAGATTGATTGCCATAAAGTGAAACTTTAATCAGTGGGGGTTTTGTTCATCCCCCACTGATTATTAGCCTTCACCAATCGGGCATTTACGGGCAGTTGATATCCCACCTAACTTCTTTGTCCTATCCGAATTTTGAGGTGGGAGTTTTACTGCCCGTTAATGCGGGATAAAGTGTAATAGCACTAATGTTTCCTGTTAATTGGCAAGGAGAAAGGGTACCTACAATGCCTAATAAAAACGCAAATAAAAGAGGAATTGATTTCGTAGCATTCGCGATAGCCATTAAAGGAGACATGAGTTGATAACTCCACTCGCTAATTGTAGAAAACACGTTATATTCACCTTTCTAATTAAATTGGAATGTTCCATTTCTAGTAAGCTGTTTCCACGTTTTACCGTCATCTGTAGAGAGGAACACATTTGCTTTCATTGTAGCAAAAACTATTTCAGCTGAATTTTGAGGATTTTGTGATATGTACATAATTGTATCTTTAGAATCTAAAGATGGAATCTGTAAGTTTGTTTCTTCATTTGTAGCAATTGATTTCTTCGTAATCAGTTGCTCAGCTTGCTTATTAATAGAGGCATAGATAATGTCTTCATTACTTAATGTCACTGCGGTCGATTCAACTGGTTTAGAAAATAGTTCAAATGTATTTCCATAATCTGTAGACAAATATACACCGTCTTTAGCACTTACCGCGACTACACTAGATTGATCTGGATGTGCTGAAAAGGAATGGATTGTACTTGAAAGACCGTTTAATTTACTATTTTTCCAATCTTGTCCGTTGTTCGTACTGAAATAAAAACCTTGTTGTAATTTAGAATTTGGACGCTCATTGTATAAATAAATTGCTTCCGTATTATATCCGACAGCAAGGTTATGAAAATCAGATTCTCCATAAAACGTTAGCTTTTCAAGGGTATTACCGCCATCAGAACTTTTCATTAATCCTAAAGGGTTTTTTAAGTTTGCTCCTGGTTCAGGATGCCCGCTAGCAAAAAATCCATTTTTTGTTGCCTGAAAGCCCATATAATCGTGTAACTGTGTAGTAGTTTCAAACCATTTGCCATCTTGATAAACTTTTATACCACTGTGCGTGGCGATAGAAATCCCAGGCATATTTCCTGCATAGCCAATTCCATGAATGTGCTCGATTTTTCCAGATGTAATTTCTTTATAGAAGTTTTGCGGGATCGTATTTGCTATTTCTTTATTTTTTGGCTGAGATTGCACCGTTTCTTTTTTAGCTGGTGCTGTTTCAGCATTGCTAGAACATCCTGTAATTATTAATAAAGAAGTAATTACTAACCCTGTTGCTACATAATGTTTCACTTTTGTAGACTCCTTTCTATATATGAGATTTTAAGTATATGGAATAAATGTCAAGAAATTGTGGAGTGGTATGCATAATTGCGAGTGAAAGAGCGCCTAGTATGAAAGTTTTATTTTCTATATGAGCACTATTAATTGACGAAAAATTATAACAATAATAGAATGAATTGTATTGGATAATTAATTTTAAAAGCATACATAGAATGCAAGGGGGATTATTATGAAATCAATATTTTTTGCTCAAAATAGAGAACGATTAGTAAACACATTACCGGATGAATCTATTACTATTTTATTTGCTGGGCAAGCACCTCATATGTCAGCCGATGCACATTATAAATTTGTGCCGAATCGAAATTTTTACTATTTAACGGGAATCGATGAGCCAAATGTTATTTTCATGTTGAAAAAGTTTGGAAATAGTGTGGAAGAAACTCTTTTCATTGAAAAATCAGATCCAGTAACGGAAAAATGGGACGGTAAAACAGTTTCTAAAGAAGATGCAGAACAAATTTCAGGCATAAAAAAAGTTGTATATATAGAAAGCTTTGAGAAGACAATGGTAAATACACTTTTCACAGAAAATGCGAAGCATCTGTATTTAGATTTAGAGCGTCGTGAGTGGAAGGGTACTGAGACGAAAACGTTAGCGTTTGCTAAACATGTAAGAGAACAGTATCCACACGTTTTAATTGGTAATGTATATCCGCATATTTGTGAATTACGAGTGTTTAAAACGGAAGAAGAAATTGAAATCATTAAAGAAGCGATTGCTGTAACTAAAGAGGGTATTTATAACGTGCTGAAGCATGCAAAAGCAGATGTGATGGAATATGAATTAGAAGCTCATTTTGATTTTACGCTTAAATCATCTGGAATTAAACATCATGCATTCAATACAATTTTGGCGAGTGGTAAAAATGCTACAGTCCTTCATTATGAAGATAATGATGCACAAATTCAAAATGGTGATTTAGTGCTGCTCGATTTAGGTGCTCAAAAAGATTACTACAACGCTGATATTAGTTACACATTCCCAGCTAGTGGAACATTCTCTAGTCGCCAAAAACAAATATATAATATAGTGTTAAAAGCATTGAAAGAAACAACTGAGCTTATTAAGCCAGGATTAAAGTTTACTGCATTAAATGAGCATACAAAAAAGGTACTGGCAGAAGAGTGTAAAGCAATTGGTTTAATTCAAGAAGATGAAGAGTTATCAAAATACTATTATCATGGCGTCAGCCATTTCCTTGGTTTAGATACTCACGATGTAGGAACATACAAAGATAGAGTGTTAGAAGAAGGTATGGTTATAACAATCGAACCTGGTCTTTATATTGAAGAAGAATCAATTGGAATTCGTATTGAGGATGATATCCTTGTAACAAAAGATGGGTATGAAAACTTGTCAAAAGATATCATTAGAGAAGTTGAAGAGATTGAAGAGTTTATGAGTGAAAATAATGTGAATGTAAAAGAAGATGAAGTTGTTACGAAATAATTATTAGAAGAGGCGCTCAATTTTGGGCGTCTTTTTATTTGGGCCATTTTAAACCTCCATATTTTCTTGAAAATTGTCTTCTATAATAATCTTGAAAAAGAAAAAGGAGGGATTTTCATTGAAGAGATTTGTATTAACAGCAGTTACAGTCTCCGTAATATCTTTAATTGCTGCATGTTCTGCGACCACGAATACAACAAATGATCATAAAAATATGGACGATAAAAAAACAACACAGACTGAAACGGCTACAAAACCATTGAAAGTTGTAAAAGGGCCAGAAGTTACTTTAGTAGCGAAAGAAGAAAAGCAAAAGCTAAGTAACGGTGTTATTGTTCCAGTCTGGACATTTAATGGCTCATCCCCAGGTCCAGAAATTAGAGTGAAAAAAGGTGAAAAGGTTAAAGTGACATTAAAAAATGAATTATCTGCACCAGTATCTATTCATTGGCATGGGTATCCTGTCCCAAATAACATGGATGGAATTCCAGGTGTGACGCAAGATGCGGTTGAAGCAGGAAAAAGTTTCACCTATGAATTTGAAGCGAACGTATCAGGAACGTATTGGTATCATTCACATCAAGATTCTGTAAATCAACTAGATAGAGGCTTGTATGGTGCTCTTATTGTAGAGGATACAAATGAAAAGTATGATAAAGATTACACATTAATGTTAGATGAATGGGTAACAGATGAAGAAGAAATTAATAAGCAGTTAAAAGAAATGACAAAAGGGAAAACAGAAAAAGCAGACGGTAATAAATCTAAGGGTAATGAAAATACGAAAAAGAATGATGATATGAAAGGCATGGATCATTCCGGTATGGACATGAAGAGTGATAAAAAAGACTCTGGCAATATGGCAGGAATGGACCATGGAAAGATGAAGATGGAAGGTCATGATATGAGTATGTATGATTTATTCACAATCAATGGTAAAAGTGGGGATTTAGTAGAACCATTAAAAGTGAATAAAGGAGATAAAGTTCGTCTTCGACTCGTTAATGCTGGTTATCTATCACATGATATACATGTTCACGGTCATGATATAAAAGTAATTGCGACAGATGGTCAACCAATAAACGATCCAAAAGTTATAAAGGATCAAGTAATTTCAATCGCACCGGGTGAACGTTATGATATTGAATTTACTGCTAATAATACTGGGAAATGGTATGTGGAAGACCACTCAGCAAATAAAGGTGCCAAAGGAATGAAAGCTGTTATTGAATATGATGGCAGCAAAGAGATGAAAGATAAAGCAGATGAAAAAGAAAAATTATCGAAATTAGATATGACGAAATATGGTGCTAAAAAATTAGGTGGTTTCACGTTAGATCAGCAGTATACTGCCACATATAATATGGACTTGAATACACAAATGAATGGAAATGAAATGGTATATACAATTAATGGAAAGGTATTTCCGGATATTGACCCAATTCCAGTGAAAAAGGGTGATTTAGTAAAAGTAAAATTGGTAAATCGTTCTAAAATGGACGATCACCCGATGCATTTACACGGTCATTTCTTCCAAGTGTTAAGTAAAGATGGAAAACCGATAGAAGGTTCCCCAATTGTGAAAGATACATTGAACTTAAAACCAGGAGAAGAATATGAAGTAGCCTTTGTAGCAGACAATCCGGGTGAATGGATGTTCCACTGTCATGATTTACACCATGCTTCAGCCGGGATGGTAACAGAAGTGAAATATACAGATTACAAATCTGATTATGTTCCAAACCCTAACATTCCTAATAAGCCAGAATAATATGAAGCAGTTATCCGATGGATAGCTGCTTATTCATTTTCGTTGCAAGTGTTAATGCATATGTTGATCGTGCCCGGATGAAGATGGGGGAGTATGATCGGGGAATGTCACGAACACGGCAACGATAATTACCACACTAATTGAAAGTAATAATAAAAAACGCCGTTGGATAAAAGTAGAAAAGGTTTCTGATAAAAGTTGAATTATACATGACATAGTTATTGTTATAGTAAGTAAAAGACTAATGAACAGTATACTGTGGGCTTGTTGAGCGTTTAACATTTCTGTAATCATTGCTCCCATCATACTTGCCATTAATCCAGAGAACAGTCCTTCTAAAGCAGTATATAGGTGAAAACGTAGACCGACTAAAAAACCGATAAACCCACTAATCAAAATAGCAAGCAAAGTAGAATATAGTAATTCTCCTTTGAAGAGAATCCCTAAATAAAAACCTATACTTAAACCGATACACATACTAAAAGACATAATAAATACCATATACTCCATTAGGGTACCCTTACGTTTAGAAATATATGATGTAATAATAATCGAGATACAACAAAGTGTTAAGGCAGTTAACGTATAAGCGAACATCATGATACCTCCCTGTCCTATCATTCACTTCATCATATGTTCAAATGGAGAGTACTTATGCTAATATATATCTGCAAATTATCTGCACAATTTTAAAAAGGTAAGTTCAATATAATTTTCAAATAATGATGGTTATCTTAGTGGACGATGCTTCATAAAGAATTGTTGTATTTTTATTTTGAGAGAATATATGTAAGCAAGTAGTAGTGAATGGAAAAGATGTTCGATTTTTGAGCGTCTTTTTTGTCTATAAGCATGAGAAAGAAAGTGTTATATAATGAGTTTCTATTGTGAAGCCATAAAGAATAGGCGTATAATATTATAGGTCTCCCATTTGTGAGGCAAACCGCGAATGATAAATAAGATGGTTGTTTTATCATCGCTTCTAAACAGATAGACAATGAAAGTAACACTGGAATACAGATAGGGAGTTAGAAGATGAAATTAATTATTGCCGAGAAACCAGATCAAGGTTTGGCTCTTGTTTCACAGTTTAAATATCGCCGGAAAGATGGGTATTTAGAAGTAGAAGCAAATGAGTTATTTCCAAATGGAGCGTACTGTACATGGGCAATTGGTCATTTGACGCAGTTATGTAATCCAGAACATTATCACGCTGAGTGGAAGAAATGGTCACTTAATACATTGCCGATGATTCCAGAGCGTTTTCAATTTGAGGTAACAAAGTCAAAGTATAAGCAATTTAACGTTGTGAAACAGCTGTTACATAATCCACAGGTAACAGAAATTATTCACGCGGGCGATGCTGGGCGTGAAGGGGAACTGATTGTAAGAAATATTATTAATCTTTGCAACGTGCAAAAGCCAATGAAGCGTCTTTGGATTTCATCTTTAACGAAGCAAGCTATTTATCAAGGATTTAAAAACTTACTAGATGAAGCAGATACGATTAATACGTATTACGAAGCATATACAAGATCTTGCGCTGACTGGGTCGTTGGTATGAATGCATCGCGTGTCTTTAGTATTTTGCTAAAGAAAAAAGGAATGAATGATGTGTTTTCCGCTGGTCGTGTACAAACACCAACATTAGCACTCATCGTAAAGCGTGAGAAAGAAATTGAGAACTTTAAGTCAGAGCCGTTTTGGGAAGTTTTCGCAACCTTTAATATAGAAGGAAAGAAGTATGAGGGGAAATGGGAGAAAGATAATGAGTCCCGCTTAAATGATCCTGATTTGGCAAATAAAATTGCAGCGTTTTGTCAAAACAAACCGGCTGTAGTAAAAGAAATGAAAACGGAGCGTAAAGAGTTTCAGCCACCGTTTTTATTTAATTTATCAGCACTGCAAGCAACGGCGAATAAAGCCTTTAAATTTTCACCGAAAAAGACGCTAGATATCACGCAAGCACTATATCAAAAAGGGATAGTCTCTTATCCACGTTCGGATTCTAACTATGTTACACAAGGAGAAGCAGCGACTTTCCCTGATATTTTACAGAAGTTAAGTCAGTTTGATGAATATAAAGGTTTATTGCCAGCACCAATTGAATCAATTATGAATAATAAGCGTTATGTGAATGAAAAGAAAGTTACAGATCACTACGCAATTATACCGACAGAGCAAGTGACAAATCCAAGCAAACTATCAGGTGATGAAAAGAAAATTTACGATATGATCGTAAGAAGACTTATTGCGGCGCATTATGAAGTAGCAATCTTTGACTACACAACGATTACAACTCTTGTAGACGAACGTGCTGCGTTCATTTCGAAAGGAAAACAGCAAATTCAAGAAGGTTGGCGTAAAGTTATTTTCCAAGATGATAAAGATGACGAAACGATTCTTCCAATTGTAGCTGAAGGTGAACAAGGAAAAGTTGTAAAGGTGAAAGTGAAAGAAGGAAAAACACAGCCACCGAAACGTTATACAGAAGGACAACTCATTACGTTAATGAAAACGGCCGGTAAGTATTTAGAGAATGAAGAGCTTGAGAAAGTATTGAAGAAAACAGAAGGTTTAGGTACTGAGGCCACTCGTGCTGGTATTATTACAATGCTGAAAGACCGTAAATATATAGATGTACAGAAAAACCAAGTGTACGCAACCGATAAAGGGAAAGTATTAATTACAGCAATCGGTGATAAAATACTGGCTTCACCAGAAATGACAGCAAAATGGGAGCAACGCCTTGCGGAAATTGGAGAAGGTACAGCTTCACCAGCGACATTTATGGAGCAAACGAAAAAGCTATCAGCTAAAATTATTGAAGACGCGGTAGAAATGTCGGAGAAATGGGATTTCACCGGATTACATGTTGAATCGATTGAGCGAAAAGGATCGAAATTTACAACAGGTAAAAAGGTCGGTAGCTGCAAAAAGTGTGATGGCGATGTGATTGATAAGTCAACGTTTTACGGTTGTTCTAACTACAATACAACACAATGTGACTTTACCATCTCGAAGAAGATTTTAAGCAAAGCTATTTCGCAAAAAAACATGACGAAACTATTAAAAGGTGAGAAGACCGATTTAATTAAAGGCTTTAAAAAAGGCGAGAAAACGTTTGATGCGAAGTTAGAGTGGAAAGATAATAAGATTAATTTTGTGTTTGAGAATTAAGTGATTTTAACAAATGAAAAAGCTCTTTCCCAAGTAAAATGTTCTGTATTAGGTTTAAAAATATAGATATAAAAGAAAAAGCATGACAATTTTATGTCATGCTTTTTTATTTTATAATTACAGAGTTTTGTATACTAGCACTAAAATTTATTTGAAATAATTGTTTGAAAAGATGGTATGAAATAGTGTTAAGTAGCAATAAAGTCTTTTAAAATATAAAAAAGTTGTTTAAAGATCCTTCTTTAACTAAACGGCAGGTTAGTTTTAATACAATGTTTGTTTTATCATTTAACCAAAGTGATAGAAGGTCAAAGAAAAGGCAGTAATAAAGAAGTGCCATTCCTAATGTGGACTGGCACTTGGTAAGGTGTAAAATTCATTATTTGATTTCGGCTGAGGAATTTGATTCATCTATTTTTCCTGTACTTTATTATGATTCCTTAGACAGCCTTTTCTGTTTTAAATACCCATTGTTGGAGAGGTGGTTGATAATACGGTATCATCCACCCTAAAATTTTGCCGATAAAATAGGCGGCAATTAGTGTGCCGATTCCGATTGAGCCTAATGATTGAATGAAAACTATACAGATTGCACCAGCCACACAAATGTTTATTAAATCGCTCAAAATTTTTGCTTTACCGAATTTTAAATTAAATTTTTCACTAATTGCATAAGTTAACGCATCATACGGCATTAATGGCAGTTTCGCTGTTGTATAGCCCATTAAACCGACCGCTATAACAAATAAACTAATAATCAAATATACACTTCGAGCAAGGAGAGTTTCAGGTGCAGGGAAAAGTTGTACAAGGAAGAGCGTTGCATCCATGAAAAAACCAAATAAAAACGAAATAATGAATTGACTCACAAATTCACTTAACTCCATTCGTTTACTTAATATCACTTGAATAATAATGTATAAAACATTTGCAAGCGCCATTGTCACACCAACCGATAAACCAATCGTTAGCGTACTTGCATATGCTAATGATGACACAGGCGATACACCAAATCCTGCTTGAATCGACATGCTAATGCCCATCGACATAAAAAATAACCCGAGCACGTATAAGATGATGCGCTTCAAGGTTCTGCTCCAATGATTCATAGTATCTCTCACTTTCTAGTTAATATTATCAATATAAAGACTATAGCTATAGAATTAAATATAACGCTAAATTCGACATATGAAAAATATATATATGATAAACTAATTATATCAAAAAACATATGATGGAGAGATACAATGGATTTCAGGCAATTATATTACTTTAAAGAAATTGTGAAACAAGGAAGCATTTCTAAGGCAGCAGAAGTGCTCCATATCGCGCAGCCCCCACTTAGCCAATTATTAAAAAAGCTTGAAACTGATCTTGGCACAACTTTAATTCATCGATATCGTCAAAAATGGGAGCTTACAGCAACAGGTGAAATACTATACCAATATGCCAATCAAATGTTAATGCAAATTCAAGATGTAAAGCAGCAAATTCAAGAAATTGAACAAGGTATAGGCGGAACAGTAAGTATCGGTGTATCGTCTACATGTTCGAATATGCTCATTGACTATGTTAGTACGTTTAGAACACAATACCCTAATGTCAAAATAAAAATAGTAACTGGAAATTCAGAAGAATTATTAAAAAGACTAGAACAAAGAGAAATTGATGTTGCCTTACTTTTACGATTGGGCAATAGTGAACAATATGAGATGAAAATATTAAAAAAACAACCAACCGCTGTGATTATTCCATCAAGTTGGGCAGCCTCGTTTTCATCACAGCATGTGACGATTGAACAGATTGCCCAGTTTCCATTCATTATGCTAGGAGCAATGGAAGGACTCTCCTTCAATGAAGACCTTTTCAAAGTATTTGATGAACATCAAGTCAAGCCAAATATCATTATCGAGTGTAAAGATATAAGGATGGTTGTAGCACTTGTTAGTAGAGGACTAGGATTATCCGTTATTCCAAGAATGGATTACACATCATCATTTTTAGAACATACAACGCTTTTTGAATTGAAACAATTTGATTTTCAGTTAGAGCCTGTAATAGTAAAATTAAAAGACCAAAGAATTTCCAAAGTAGCATCTCAATTTTGGGAAATGGCTGATTAGGAGATATGAACAAAGCAAAAATAGCCTCCAATCAAGTAATAAAGACATCTTACGAAAAATTGAGCCGGGATAAAAAGTTCTTTACTAATTTGAAAAAAGCAGTAATTAGATTACTTATTAGTAAAGAGCTTTTTATATAAGGACATAAGTGGTTTCAACAAATGAAAAAGCTCTTTCCCGAGTAAAATGTTCTGTATTAGGTTTAAAAATATAGATATAAAAGAAAAAGCATGACAATTTTATGTCATGCTTTTTTATTTTATAATTACAGAGTTTTGTATACTAGCACTAAAATTTATTTGAAATAATTGTTTGAAAAGGTGTTATTAAATTGGACGTTTATATCATTTTGATTATTTCTTTGAATGAGGAATGCTTTTTGTTTTTGCTTGGAATAAAAATATACAACAAAAATATTATCTAAAGTAATAAAAATTTATTGCAAAACGATAAACTTTATATTAAAATCAAAATCAGAATAAATAAGTGTGGTGCTTTTTATGGAAAAGGTAACAACGTTATTTTTAAAATTAGAGGAGGTATAACTATGGACATTAACAATTTGATTATTGAAAATATGGATAACCCTCATGAGTTGGAGAGAATGTATAGAAAAGACCCAAAAGCTTTTAAAAAGTCATTCTCACAAGCATGGGTCCAAAACCCTGATTCTCAGGTGCTAAGTGCTTGGTATGAAAGGTTGCATTTCAAGGAAACGACAAATAAAGAAAAAGTATCGTTGTTTCAAAAAGGTTTCTTATTCATGGGCATGTTAGCTATTCTAGCTGGGCTAAGCACTAGAATCATTTTCCACTTTGTCGAGCAGGAAGCAATTGCTCCAATTAACCTGGCTTTTGGTATAATTCCCTTTATCGCTGCCTATTTTGTTTACAATAATACTCCGGAAAAAAGTATTATTTATTTCCTTGCATCGTTATTCCTGATTTCCGGGTTGTATCTTAATATGTTGCCATTAAATTATAAAGACAGCAGTATCCTTGCTTATTTACATCTTCCTATATTGTTATGGGTCTTAGTAGGGCTTGCGTTTACAGGAAATGAATATTCAAAAGGAAGTACGAGATTAGCTTATATTAAATTTAATTTGGAATATGGTATTCTCTACGCCAGCATGGCAGTGAGCGGAATGGTATTAGCAGCATTAACCATGCAGTTATTTAGGTTTGTTGACTTGAATATAGAAGACTTCTATTTTAGTAATGTTATTTTATTTGGTGCTGCCGCTCTCGCTATTGTGGCTGCATACTTGGCATCAATGAATCTTAAACTTGCTAAGAATATTACACCATACATATCTAAAATTTTTAGTCCTCTCGTCTTGATCACATTGTTGATTTATCTTATAACGGTTATATGGGTCGGGAAAAATCCGTTCTTGGACCGCAATTTCCTAATGGCCTTCAACGGAATACTCCTTGGTGTATTGGCTGTTACCATATTTTCCATTGTTGAGAGTGAATCAGACGAGAAAAAGAACATTTCAGATTATATCAATTTTGCCTTAATTGTTCTTGCGCTTATTATTGACACTGTGGCTTTGTCAGCCATCGTATTCAGACTTTCTTCTTACGGGATTACACCTAATAGACTTGCTGTCTTAGGAGTAAACATACTGATCTGGGCAAATCTAATTTGGATCATGTTTTCCTATATGCGTTTTCTACAAAACAAATCAGGACCGACAGCTATCCAAGATGCCGTTACGAAGTATTTGCCAATTTACGGACTTTGGGCAGCTTTCGTTATATTTACTTTCCCTATAATTTTTAATTAGAAAGACTTTGTTAACGTAACGACAAGCTAATTTTCTATAACGTATAAAATCCTTAGAGCCGATAAGTATCGTTACTTCTATACTTTCTCGACAATAAAAAAACGTCCCAAAGTAGGACGTTTTTTTTATGTGTATTGCTGTTTTTTCTTAATAAGTAATAACACTTGTGACACACACGCTAGTACTGGTAGTTCTATTAACGGTCCAATCACTAATGCAAGCGCGATAAGAGGCTCGTCTGGAAAAGCAGTCACAGCAATTGCGAGTGCAACAGGCGAGTTTCTCGCTAATGTTGTTAAGCTTAGGCTTACAGTGTCTTCATAGGATAAATGCATCATACGTCCTACAAACTGTCCTAGTATAAAGTTAATTATGAAGAACAGTAATACTGGTATAAGTAACAATAAAACAACATTCATATTTTGTAATAAGTACTTACCTTGTGAGGCAAACATCGCTACTATTGCTAAACTTAAAAATACAATTTGAGCAGAGCTGAAAAATGGAATGAGTTTATTCTCAAGTGTTTCAGCTTTTTTCATTTTATGCATAATGAATTTTGTAGCGTGCGCAAGTAAAAATGGTAAGACGATTACGATAACAATACTTTCTACTAAAATAGAAAACGCTACAGTCTTCATTACACCAGCAAATAAAAATAAATAAATTGGAAGCAGTAGTACTTGTAAAATTAAATTTACTGGTAGAATTGATGTAGATAATGCGACGTTACCTTTTGCGATCTCTGTGAAAATTAAATACCAATCTGTACATGGAGTAACCATTAACATAATAAATCCAACCCAAAGTGCCGGGTGATCTGAAAGAAATAGTGCTCCTAACCCCCAAGCGAGTAAAGGTGTCCATAAAAAATTAATGGTGAGGCTCGTTCCAGCGAATTTTAAATTACGGAATCCATTTTTTATTTCTTTCAATGGGATGCTGAGGAATAATCCATAAAGCATGAAAAATAAGAAGGGAACAATAAATTTTTCCGAATACATATGTATCATATTAAATTGTCCTAATATAACCCCGAATATAACAGCTGCAAGAATGATAAAGGTTTGAATCTTTTCTAAAGTACTCATTAATAAATCCTCTCTATAGATGAATTTCTCTCTCTAGTTGTATTATACAAGGGATTTCACTTATGTGTTTTCGAATTTATCATTTTGAATGAGGAAATATATTTCTTTATTGTTTTTAATCCGAGATATTTTTCTTTTTAAGAAGTTACTTGACTAAAGTAAGTAGATGTATTACAATCACTTACATAAGGTAATTAAATAACAAAAAGTTTTGAGTTACTTAGGTTAAGGTATCTATTGGAACTTTTTATTAGAATAAGAATTTTTATGATGATGAATAATGAATATGATAAGAAAGTTTAGGTGAAGAAAATGGGATTATTTAGCTCGTTATTTGGTAAAAAAGAAGAAAATACAAAAGTAGAGGAGAATAAAACAATGTCAAAAGTATTATTTGTAAAAGCAAACGATCGTCCAGCGGAGCAAGCAATTAGTTCAAAAATGTATGAAACATTTGTAAGTGCTTATAAGGAAGCAAATCCGAATACAGAAATTACGGAGTTAGATTTATTCGCATTAGATCTTCCGTATTACGGAAATATCGCTATTTCAGGTGGATATAAACGTAGTCAAGGAATGGAGATAACAGCTGAAGAAGAGAAGGCAGTTGCTACAGTGGATAAGTACTTAAACCAGTTTTTAGAAGCTGAAAAAGTAGTATTTGCATTCCCATTATGGAACTTTACAGTACCAGCACCATTAATCACGTATATTTCATATCTTTCTCAAGCGGGAAAAACGTTTAAATATACAGCGAACGGTCCAGAAGGTTTAGTTGGTGATAAGAAAGTAGTTGTTTTAGGTGCTCGTGGTTCAGATTACTCTTCTGAACAAATGGCTCCTATGGAAATGGCTGTTAATTACGTTACAAACGTACTTGGATTCTGGGGAATTGCAAATCCAGAGACAGTTGTAATTGAAGGACACAATCAATATCCAGATCGTTCACAGCAAATTGTTGAAGAAGGTTTGGATAACGTTAAGAAAGTAGCGGCGAAATTTTAATTAATGATAGTAAATGTAAAACCAACATGGATGACCATGTTGGTTTTTTAGTCTAATTTCCATGTTAAAAAATGTATATTCATAAAATGAATGAAAAGTTTGAAAATAGTATTGCAAAATATTATATAACAAACTATAATGAGTTCAAGAATAGTTGATACTTAAATTAAATATTCAGAAAATTCAATTAGTTAAAATTGGAAAATGAAATAAGGAAATTTGAATGGGGGTTATATTATGGCGAATAAAGTACCGTTTTCGTTCATAGTAGTTATCGGATTAATGTTATTTGCACTATTTTTTGGAGCAGGAAATTTAATATTCCCAGCGATGCTTGGTCAATCGGCAGGAGAGAATGTATGGATTGCTAACGCTGGATTTTTAGTAACAGGAGTAGGTTTACCATTACTAGGTGTATTAGCATTTGGTTTTTCGGGTAAAGATGATTTACAGTCATTAGCAAGTCGTGCTCACCCGGTATTCGGGATTGTGTTTACAACAGTTTTATACTTAGCGATCGGTCCGTTATTTGCAATACCAAGAACAGGAAATGTTTCTTATGAAATTGGTCTTAAGCCTTTTATGCCAGAGGGATTAGGTTCTACACCTTTAATTCTTTTCACAATTATATTCTTTAGCATCACTTGTTTTTTTTCGCTAAATCCTGCGAAAATTGTCGATATTGTTGGAAAAATATTAACGCCAATTAAATTGACATTCATCGGTATTTTAGTAATCGTTGCTTTTATTCATCCAATTGGAGATATGCAAGCACCAGTTGAAGGATATACATCACATGCATTTTTCAAAGGATTCCAAGAAGGATACTTAACAATGGACACGCTTGCATCGTTCGTATTTGGGATCATCATTATTAATGCAATTAAAGAAAAAGGTGCGAAAACGAAAACACAAATTATGGTTGTTTGTGCAAAAGCAACACTGATCGCTGCATCTATTTTAGCAATTATTTATACAGCTCTTTCTTATATGGGAGCTTCAAGCGTTGCGAAGCTTGGACATTTAGAAAACGGCGGAGAAGTATTAGCAAAAGTTTCTAACTACTATTTCGGATCATATGGCGGGGTATTATTAGGGTTAATGATTACAGTTGCTTGTTTAACAACAAGTGTGGGACTTGTATCAGCGTGTTCTTCATTTTTCCATAAGCTATTCCCAAATGTTCCTTACAAGGTAATTGCAATTACGTTATGTGTGTTTAGTGCTATTGTTGCAAACGTAGGATTAACACAATTAATCGCAGTTTCTGTTCCAGTATTAACAGCAATTTATCCACTAGCAATCGTGCTGATTTTCTTAACATTCTTCCACTCGTTATTCAAAGGTAGAGCTGAAGTTTATCAAGTGAGCTTAATCGTAACATTTATCATCAGCTTATTCGATGGATTAAGTGCAGCTGGAGTTAACATTGAAGTAGTAAGCCAAGTGTTCACTAAATTCCTTCCGATGCAGGAAGTAGGATTAGGCTGGATCTTCCCAGCGATTATCGGTGGATTTATCGGCTATGGTATTAGCGTTGTAAAAACGAAAAATGGAGTGCAACCAGCAGCTAGTGCGAATAAGAAAATAAGTTAAATGAAAAAAGTTATAGAATTTGATTCTATAACTTTTTTTGTTACTATTGATAAGAATAGAAAAAATAAAGTAATAGGGGAAATAAAATGAAAAAAACAATTGACCATATCGGGATCGCAGTTCGTGATATAGATAGTACGATACAGTTTTATGAAAAGGTTTTATCAGGAACTTTAATAGATCGATACGTAAGTGAAGCACCTGGTGTTGAAAGCGAAGTAGCTATTCTTGAAGTTGATGGTGATAGAATCGAATTACTTGCGCCAACGAATAATACGACTTCTCCAATAGCACGATTTATAAAGCAAAAAGGGAAAGGTGTCCATCATGTTGCGTATCGTGTAGACGATTTAGATGTGGCTTTAGAAGAATTAAAGGAACAAGGGATTCGAACGTTAGAACATACGCTTCGCATCAATAAGCATGGTAGACGATTAATTTACCTTAACCCAGCGGATACGGAAGGGACGATTATTGAATATTGTGATTATCCGGAAGTGAAATAAAGGAAGTGTATTGTTGTGAAAGGTGTTACGTACTAATGTAACGCCTTTTTATTTGTATACTTTTCAATATTTCGACGAAAGTATTTCGGAATGTTGAATATATATTATGAGAAGCTATCCACTATCCTGTAGGAGTGGGCATGATTTTTTTTAGTATTTGCGAGCAAATGGAGCCGACTATAGGGTAAGCAATCCTCATTTTGCACAGTAATATATGAAAGAAAAAGAGTGCTTTATAACCAACTATATATTTTATGCAATACATATAATATAAATTGTGAATTTCATGTATTGGAGAGTGGTTATCTGTGGAGATTTCAAATAGTGCTGAAAATTTTAACGTATTATTTGTTACATCTAGTGTTCCTGTCTATTTTCCGGCGCTAGAGGAATCTATATATAATAGTTTGAAAAAGGCAATTCGTAATGTAACGATGGTAACATACGAAAACTTGGTGAAAACGGCTTTAAAGATAAAACCGGCACTCATTATTGTATTTCATGGTTTTGAAGAAGGGATAATTAAGGGAATTCAAGATTTAAAACAATACAACTTTAAAACTGCACTCTGGCTTACAGATGACCCTTACTTTACAGATGTGACGAAAAACTTAGTGCTTGACTATGATTATGTGTTTACGCAAGATACAGGATGTATTGATTTTTATAAAGATTTAGGTTGTGATAATGTATATTATTTGCCTTTAGCAGCAGAACCTCCTGTATATACGCCGATACTTAGGGAAGAGGAATACATATTTGATATTAGTTTCATAGGGACTGCTTTTGATAATCGGCTCGCATTTATTGATTCAATTGCAGAGTACTTAGTGACTAAAAACACTCTAATTATAGGTTGTAATTGGGATAGACTAAAAAGTTATGAGTTATTGAAAGATAAAATTTTACTTTTACCATTTTTGGTTTACGAAAACAGTATAGGATATTACAAAAAAAGTAAAATCAACATGAATATACATCGCTCGATAGAGGATTTAACATTTAATAGAAATAGAGTAAAAGTAAATGCTTGTTCTATTAATAATCGTACATTCGAAATAGCTAGTACAGGTTCTTTTCAAATGACGGATATTCGTTCAGATTTAGAAAAGTGTTATATTCCAGGGGTACAAATTGAGACATTTACCTCAGCGGTTGATTTTATAGAGAAAGCTGAAAGATATTTATCGAACCCGGCACAAAGAAAGAAAATTGCGATGGAAGGGCTGAAGAGAACGCTAATCGAACATACATATGATAAAAGGGTACAACAGCTGTTAAAAATAATTGAAATGAACCCTAAAAAAGAAAATGAAATTTAAAAATAGGGAAAGAATGTGTTGAAACACAACATATGTAAAGAACAAGGTATTTGAATGGAAGAGCATACACTTCGAATGAATAAGCATGGTAGAAGATTAATTTATCTTAACCTAGCGGATACAGAGGGCACGATCATTAATTATTGTCATTATCCGGAAGAGAAGTAAAGGAAGTGTATTATGGAGAAAGGGTGTTGCGTAATAACGTAATACCTTTTTTATTTATCCCGCTATTTGTTGGCAATAAGATTCCCGCTTCAAAAGTCGGAGAATGCGAGGGAGTTAGGTGGGAGATCGAATGCCCGTAAAAGTCCCACTGATTAAAGTTTCACTTTATGTATTTCACATTTTCTTCACAAATGATTCACGATAACTTTTCTTCTTAGGGAACTTACATAAATATATTTTATGCTATAATGATAATCAACTTTAAAAATATTAGTAATATCTATGAAGGTAGCTACTATTATATTAGAAGTATAGAGGTGAGGAATAAATAGAGAGTGATACTAAATAAATCCTTATACTTAATCAGGTTAATATTTTATCAAGAAATAAAACTTGGGAAGTAAAAAGTAATGAAAGTGTAGTGACGAAAAAGAAAGAAGTGAAATGATTGTGAAAGTAATACGAAGGCTAGGGGCATGGCTATTAATTGCGTGCGTGTTGATCATATTGATACCAAAAAGCGCATCCGCTCATGCGTACGTTGTGAAATCAAATCCTGCTGAAAATGAAACGTTAAAGAAAGCACCATCTGTTGTGAAAATTGAATTCGATGAGGACATACAAGTTTCAAGTTTTAATATATTGTTCGTAAGAGATACCTCAGGTCAAAGAGTAGATTTAAAAGATGCTCATATTGATACGAAAAACAAAAAATTATTAGAAGCTGGTTTAAAAGAGAATCTCAAAAATGGTCTTTACTCTATTCAGTGGAAAGCTATTTCAGCTGATGGACATCCAATTCAAGGAGTTATTCCATTCCGTATTGGACTAGCAGAAGCGGGAACAGATGATATAAAAGTAGAAGAGATGGGCTATGTTCCCCAAATCGATATGATTATGGAACGCGGAATTTTATATACAAGTTTTTCTCTATTTATCGGTGTTCTATTATTTAACCTTATCCTTTATAAAGGAAGTGCAAGTCAAGTTCAGTCGAGGAGTAAGAAAATAATATGGATATCATTATTTGGGATATTTATTAGTTTACTATTCAATCTACCATTGCAGGCGAAAATAAATGCTGATGTTTCGTGGTTAGAAGCATTCAATCCTATATTATTAAAAGAAACATTACAACTATCTGTTTTTCGTTATGTATGGATCACTCAAATGGCTCTTATTAGTATGCTGATGATTGTTACATATTTTGCAGTGAAGCGTGAGAAGCTTTCGTCGTTTAAAGTATGGAGCATTCCAATTGTATTATTTATTGGGTTACTTGTTATGAAAGCCTTTAATAGTCACGCATATGGTATAAGGTTTAAAGAAATTGCTGTCGTTATGGACTTTCTGCATTTATTCGCAGCTTCGTTATGGATGGGGGGGCTATCATCGATTGTTCTTCTGTTACGTAAAGAGGATGACAAGTGGACTATGTATTGGGATGCGATTAAGCGTTTTTCGCCATGGGCAACAGGTGCTGTCATTGTGATTTTATTAACGGGTCTCTTTAACAGTACATTTTTTATTCCCACGATCCATTCCCTATTTGATACGAAGTATGGATTGGCCTTATTAGCAAAGATACTTTTATTCGTGTGTATGGGGATATTGGGAATTTTTCATTATGTGAAAGGGAGAATACGAGCGCAGCAAAGGTTAGGAGCTACGGTGAAAGTAGAGTTTATCATTGGAATTATCGTTTTCGTAATCGTAGCTTTTATGACAAACGTACAAACGCCGCCGATGCCTCCTACGGGACCTTTTACAGAGAGTAAACAATTAGATAATGGATATGAACTTACTTTACATGTAAGTCCTAATAAGGTAGGACAGAATACATTTCATATTACTTTGAAGGATGAGAATGGACAGCCTGTTACTGATATGGAACAAATTGTATTGACGACTCAATCTTTAGATATGAATATGGGCAAAGGTTCATTTAAAGTTTCGGCAGTGTCACCGGGAGAATATGAAGCGGACGGTATGTATATTAACATGACAGGAAACTGGAATATACAAGTTCACGGATTAACAAAATCTCTTGATAGTTTCGATACGGATTATAAATTTATTGTAGGTGGCAGATAAAAAAGACGTTATAAATGAAAAGGAGTTTATAGAAAATGAAACGTATAAAAAAATTAGGAACAACAATGATCGCAACAATAATTGCAATGGGGATTTTTTCGTTACCTGTTAGTGCTCACGTAACTGTGAAACCAGCAACTTCTGACGTTAGCTCTTGGGAGACTTATACAATAAAGGTACCTGTTGAAAAGAATATGGCAACAACAAAAGTCACACTGAAAATACCGTCTGGAGTCGAGTTTCAACAGTACGAGCCAGTGCCAGGGTGGAAAGTGGAAGAACAAAAAGATGCAGCTGGAAAAGTTAAAACTGTAATATGGGAAGCAACAGGAGAAGGGATTTTACCTGGTCAGTTCCAACGATTTACTTTCGTTGCTAAAAATCCAGATAAAGAGCAACAAATAGCTTGGAATGCATATCAACAGTATAAAGATGGAGAAATTGTTGAATGGACAGGCGATGAGAAAGCTGAAAAGCCCCACTCACTTACTACGATTGCAAAAGGTACATCATTAACAGGAGAACATGGTGAAGTATCTAGTGTGGAAAAAAATGAAGGTACAAGTAATATGCAAACAATAGCAATTGTCTTATCAGTTTTAGCGATTGTATCTTCCGTAGGTACGTGTGTTTTTGTAGTACGTCGTAAAAAGTAGGGAACATTGAAAGGTCTCATTGAAAGTAATGAGACCTTTGTTAATAAAATTTTGAGATTAAGCAGCTTCGAGGGGATTAGAGCTACAAATACAACATGGTTTATTAAGCTAAGGAGCTCAATTGACTGTCATTACTTCTTCTGGTAGGTTATCGTGCTTAAGCCAGTTTTCAATTAAAGTATTAAATAGTTTGGGATTTGCTAAAGGGATTCCATGACCGATTTTAGGAATGATAATACCTGTGCAATTAATACTTGAGCACCTAACGAAAACCCGATTACTATAACAGTTTTACCTTGTCCTTTTTCTTCAACTAATTCAATGATTTTTTCAGCACTAAAGTGTATTGAAAAATGATCCTTACTACTATTTTCCCCTTGCTCGGGTAAATCAGGAACAAGACAGTGAAAGTTAGTAAAATGTTTAACTTGATTGTCCCACATCCATCCACTGACTCCGCCACCATGAATAAAAACCATAAGTGGAGAGCTTAAATCTCCAAATTCTTTATACTGTAAAACCATATAATTCCCCCTTATGATTAGAATTGTTAGTCCATACATATGTATTAGAGATAATATTTTCTACTTAATTATCATCATACAATAAAAAAGAAAAATTTCCCTTTTGCTAAGATGTTAAGTGACTGTACTGATAAAATGGTAAAAAAGAAAGAGCCTACAAGTGGTAGACTCCTTTCTCATATCTATTTATTTCACTTCAACTTGCTGCCTTACAGCAAGTGCTTTCGGCTTTATATTTACAAAACAAATGCTTACGATAATAAATAAAAGTCCGATGAATAAGCTAATTGTAATGGCCTCATGTAAGAAAATAGAGCTTACAATAATAGCGATCAGTGGGATAAGGAACGTATAAGCCCCAACTTTACTTGCCTCACCAGCTCCTACAAGTGTAAAGTAAGCGAGCCATCCCATTGCAATAACAAAGAACGAGATGAATAGTAGTACACTTACAAATGGTATACTCCAAGCGATGCTAGACCAGCTTTCAAATTCTGAACCAAATCCGATTAAGCAAAGTCCGCCAATAATAAGCTGAAGTGTTACCATCCAAATAGCATTAACGCGGTGTCCAGTTTTCTTAATAAATACTGTGCCGAGTGCCCAGCCGATAGCGCACCCTAAAGCAAGTAGTACACCGATAATAGAAATATGTCCAGTTAAACTACTAGAGCTAATAACCCCAACACCAATAAATCCAAGAATAAGTCCGAAAATTTTCAAGCCGTACATAGATTCTTCAAGCCAAATCCATGAGAAAATGCCGAGTAAGACAGGTTGGAGAAATACGATTGCGGAGAAGAGTCCGGCGGGCATATACTGAAGTCCGACAGTTTGTAGTCCGTAAAACAAAATAATATTGAGTAAAGATGAAATAAAGTATAAATGCCAAGTTTCCTTTAAATTTAATTGTTTGTATCTCGGTAATGCGAAAGTAAGTAAGATAAATCCTCCTATTAATGTTCTAATCCCTGCAAAGAGTACGGGTGGTGTGTAATGCAGAGCGAATTTTGATAACGGCCAATTAATTCCCCACATAATAACGAGAAATGTAAGGATTATGGCCGTCTTAGTTCGAGAAAGCTGTGTCACTGTAATCCCTCCTTGTTGTATTCCATTTCACTATGATATGATATCGACTATGATAAATAAAATGAATCTTTTTTATAAGGAGTATAAGTGATTAGTTATGACCATTACACAACTTCAAGTTTTAATTAAAACGGTTGAATTAGGGAGTTTTACGAAGGCTGCCGGGATGTTAAATATGACACAGCCAGCTGTAAGTCATGCGATTTCAAGCATTGAGTCAGAGTTAGGCGTTACCATTCTTATACGCGATAAACGAAAAGGGCTAATCGTTACGGATGTTGGAAATAGAATTCTTGTACATATTAGAGAAATCTTAAACGGCGTTGAGAAGATTGAACAAGAAGTAGCGATGGAGAAAGGGCACGAAGTTGGGACGATTCGAATTGGGAGTTTTCCGAGTGCTTCTGCACATTTCTTACCCAAAATGATAAATCTTTTTAAGGAGAAGTATCCGAACTTAGAAGTCGTTCTTTGTGAAGGCACGATTAAAGAAGTTGAAGATTGGTTAGTATCGAGGGTTGTTGATATAGGAATTGTTATCTTGCCTAATAAAGATATGGAGATCGTGCCCTTAACGAAGGGGAAAATGGTTGTTGTCTTAAGAGAGGATCATCCTCTTTGTAAGAACGATTCTATTACAATAGGTGATTTAGAGAATGAACCGATCATATTATGTAAGGGTGGGTACGAACCACCCATTATCGATATGTTTAAACAAGCGAACGTACCACTTCGGGCTGAATATATAATTTCCACAGTTACAACAGCTTTAAATATGATTCAAGAAGGATTAGGAATCGCAATTTTGGCTGAGTTATCTTTAACGAGTTTACCAAAGAATATACAAACGAGAGAATTGGAACCACAAGTATGGAGAGAAATTGCTTTAGCTGTTCCTTCATTAAAGGATTCTTCAATCGCTGTGCAGCTATTTATTGAAGAATTTCAAGACTTGTTTGCAGAATAAGAAGAGGTGTCTCATATATTGTAATGGGGCACTTTTTATTTGCTTTAAAAAATTTGTAAAAAGGATTGACTTATACTCTAGTTGTAACTATAATGATTACATCGAGGTGGTAATCACAATGAAAATTAGTAGCCGCTTTTCTATAGCTGTTCATATTTTATCTATTTTGAAAAACAATCCATCTTCAGTTTGTACTTCGGACTATATGGCCGAAAGTGTAAATACAAATCCGGTAGTAATTCGAAAAATAACGTCTTACTTGAAACAAGCTGAGTTTGTATACGTCAAACGCGGTCCGGGTGGCGCGGGATTATTAAAGGATTTACATGAAATCACATTATTAGATGTGTATCATGCAGTGAATGTAGTGGAAGAAGACAAACTATTTCACATTCATGAAAAACCGAATCCAGACTGTCCAATTGGGGCGAATATTCAAGCTGTTTTAGAGGTTATTTTAGTTCAGGCGCAATCTGCGATGGAAGAAGTGTTGAGAAATATTACGATGGGGCAGTTATTTGAATCTTTACAACAAAAAATGAATGCATAATATGATAATTGCAAGTCTCTAAAAGGGAATGCATATTTTTTTCTCGAAATTGTAACCGTTTTGGTTACATTTAAAAAATAAAAAGAAGGTAAGGTGCAAATAATATGACTGTGAAAATGAAAGTATACTCAGATTTTATATGCCCGTTTTGCTTTTTAGCAAAAGGTCCATTAGATGAAGTAGCGAAAGAGAAAGATGTAGAAATCGAATGGATGCCATTTGAATTGCGTCCAAGTCCATATTCTAAAATAGATCCTTGGAACGAGCCAGATAAGTTAGGTTCATGGGATTCTTTCATTCTTCCTACTGCAAAAAAATTAGGGATTGAAATGCGTCTGCCACGTGTTTCTCCGCATCCATATACACATTTAGCTTTTGAAGGGTGCCAATTTGCGAAAGAGCGTGGACTTGGAAATGAGTATCATCACCGAGTATTTACTGCGTTTTTCCAAGAAGAGCAAAACATTGAAGATATTGATGTATTAACGAAATTAGCGGTAGAAGTAGGGCTTCCTGAAGCAGAATTTAAAGATGCTTTAGTAACTCGTAAATATAAAGAAAAACATCAAGAAGCGATTCAACATGCATATGATGAATCGAATATTATGGCGGTACCAACTGTAATGATTGGAGATGAAGTCATTCAAGGACTTGCTAGTAAAGAAACGCTAGAAAGAGTAATTGATAAAGAAATCGAAAAGGATAAAACAAATTCATTTGAAGGTATGCAATGTAAGGCGGATGGATATTGCTAATTCGTCTTGCATGAAAGACTCAAATTGATTTGTTTAAATAAAAATAATAAAACATATATTTGGAGGAATTAAAATGTCAGCAACTACAACAAACTTAAAAGAAGCAATCGTGAACCGTCGTTCAATTCGTAAAGTAACAAAAAACGCTACAATTACAAAGGAAAGAATTGAAGAAGTATTAAAAACAGCTTTACATGCACCAACTTCTTTCAATATGCAAAGTGGCCGTATGGTTGTATTAATGGATGGAGAGCATGAAAAGTTTTGGGATATCGTAAAAGAAACGCTTAGATCACGCGTACCAGCAGAAAACTTTGAAGCGACTGTAGAAAGACTAAAAGGTTTCCATGCAGGTGTAGGTACCGTTTTATTCTTTGAAGATCAAGCAACTGTAGAAAAAATGCAAGAAAATGCACCGTTATATAAAGATCAATTCCCATTCTGGTCTCATCAAGGTAATGCAATGTTACAACATACTGTATGGATGTTATTATCAGCTGAAGGAATTGGCGCATCATTACAACATTACAATCCAATCGTAGATGCTGAAGTGAAAGAAACATGGAATATTCCAGCGGAGTGGAGTTTAGTAGGACAAATGCCATTTGGTGAGCCAAATGAACAACCAGGGGAAAGAACATTCTTACCTACTGAAGATGTAGTGAAATTTTATTAAGAAATTTAATATATACAGAGTTAAATAAATGAAAGGAGAGTACATATATAGCTATATATGTACTCTCCTTTCGTATGTAATGTTTAAATGCGATTGTGGAAAAGGTTACTGCAAGAATAATTTCTTTCATATGAATCGAAGTTTTCCCTACAATTAAAAATCTATCATGTTTTTGAAATGACAGTAAACATCCCCGTCATGTTTGGTGAGTAATTTTTAAAATCAAATTTTTCATAGAACGATTCTTTACCTTGTGATGCAAATAAACCGACAAACGCCTTATCAGGGGCATTCTCATTTAAGTATGCAACCAAAAGATGCATTATTTCTTTCCCAATACCATGTTTCTGATAATCCGGATGAACCACTATATCTTGAATATAGAAATAGATAGATCCATCACCAACAATTCTCCCCATGCCCACAATTTTTTCATTATCTTTGACCGTGATGCAGTGAATAGAATGCTTCAGTGAAGTATCCGCTACTTCAAAATTCATATAATTAGTCCATCCAACAGAATCACACAAATATTTGTACTCTTCCAATGTTGGAATGTTATGTTTAAACTCATATGTTTTCAAAATGCATCCTCCATGTCCTTAAATTCAATAAGTATATAAATTCGAGATATTTTTATCTATTCCTCTTACGCAACAGAACTCCTTTTAGTTATTGAATACTATATCATCTGTCTCGTCTATTTAATTTAGTCCAGCTTCCCTATTCGTATTGGTGTTAATTTATGTGCATTTAGGGAAGAAATATAAGAAATAATCTGGTGAGAAAGGAAGTGGGAACATGAATGATGAGAAAAAATATACAGTTGTCGGTACTGATGTTGATGAAGTGAAACGTTTAAATAAAAATTCAGGGTTAACATATAATCAGGTGAAGGAATTGTTAGCAAAGCAAATGCAAAAAAAAAGTAATTAGATTGAAATCTTTCATTTTTTCATTTAGCATTTTGATTGGAGAGAGTTAAGTAAAAGGTAACTCTCTTTTTTATATAAATGAGCAACTTTTAGAGTGGAGGAAGCAACATGAAAAAATGGGTAAAGATAACGTTGTCTATCGCTGGAGGTATTGTTCTATTGGTGTGTGCCGGAGGATATTACGTGTATAAAAATTATTTTCCAAAGGAACCTGAGCGTATTGTATATGATAAAGACAGAGTGTTAAAACCGATACATAATCAGCTTAAAGGGATCGACATAGATAATATAAAGATAAAAGAAAAAGAAGTTGTAAATACGACTGTGGATGAGCTTCAAAAAATGGTTGATGATGGGAAATTATCATATGAAGAATTAACGAGTATTTATCTTTTTAGAATACAAGAACATGATCAAAATGGAATATCATTAAATGCTGTTACAGAGATTAATCCTAATGCAATGGAGGAAGCACGACAGTTAGATAAAGAGAGATTTTTAAATAAGAAATCGAACTTATACGGCATTCCTGTCATCGTAAAAGATAATGTACAAACAGCGAATGTTATGCCGACAAGTGCTGGAACTTATGTATTAAAAGATTGGATTGCAGATGAAGATGCGATGATTGTGAAGAAGTTGAAAGAAGAAGGGGCGTTTGTTTTAGGAAAAGCAAATATGTCTGAGTGGGCGAATTATTTATCTTTTACAATGCCAAGTGGATATAGTGGGAAGAAAGGACAAAATTTAAATCCATATGGCCCGATTACATTTGATACATCAGGATCGAGTTCAGGATCTGCTACAGTGGTTGCAGCTGATTTTGCACCGCTTGCAATCGGGACGGAAACGACGGGATCCATAGTAGCACCGGCAACGCAACAATCAGTAGTTGGGTTACGTCCGTCTTTAGGTATGGTTAGCAGAACAGGAATTATCCCGTTAGCTGAAACACTTGATACAGCAGGGCCAATGGCAAGAACGGTCAAAGATGCAGCAACGCTATTTAATTCAATGGTAGGTTATGATGGAAAAGATGCTATGATAGAAAAAATGAAAGATAGAGATAGAATGGATTATACGAAGGAGTTATCGATAGATGGATTAAAGGGGAAAAAGATAGGGATTCTTTTTTCTATAGAACAACAAGATGAAATTAGAAAAGCAGTAGCGAAAAAGATTAGAAAGGACCTTGAAGATGCAGGTGCAATATTGACTGATGATGTTCAGTTAAACAGCGAGGGTGTAGATAATCTGCAAACATTAGAATATGAGTTCAAGCATAATGTTAACGATTATCTTTCACGGCAAAAAAATGTGCCAGTAAAATCGTTAGAAGAGATTATAGCGTTTAATAAAAAGGATAGTAAACGACGAATAAAGTATGGACAAACATTAATTGAGGGTTCTGAGAAATCTGCTATAACGAAAGATGAGTTTGAAAAAATAGTTCAAACGAGTCAAGAAAATGCAAGAAAAGAGCTAGATAGGTATTTAGTAGAAAAAGGTTTGGATGCTCTTGTGATGATTAATAACGATGAAGTTCTTCTATCAGCTGTGGCTGGTTATCCAGAATTAGCAGTGCCGGCAGGATATGATTCTGATGGTCAGCCGGTAGGTGTAGTGTTTGTTGGGAAACAGTTTGGTGAAAAAGAACTTTTTAATATTGGATATGCGTATGAACAGCAATCTAAAAATAGACGTTCTCCTAAAATATAGAGTTGAAAAATAGTTTTTAGAAAAGTATTAGATGAAAAATCAGACATTAAAAAAGAAAAAAAGGATTCTTCCTAATTAGTAAGAAAGATTGTCTATAGAAGTTCATAAAATGTAATATATCCAATTTCCATCCATTGAAGGGGGAGGTTAATTTTTAATGAATGAAGTGAAAAATTTCTTTCGAAGTAGAGGGTTTCAACGGTTTCTCGTTTTAATAATATTAGTGCTTGTATTGTATGGATTAAAAAGTATGATTAATTTAATATTAATTACGTTTATTCTCACGTTTTTGATGGATCGATTTCAAAAGTTTATTTCAAAAAAATTAAAAGTAAATAGGAAAGTGGTTATTGCTGGTTTATATATTGTATTAGTGACGTTTATTGTAACTACACTATATAAATATTTGCCTGTACTAACGATACAAATTTCACAATTGATTTATCAATTTAAATTGTTTTTTCAAAACCCACCTGATAACGAGATAATTAAATATGCACTTTCGACAATTAATGGAATGGAAGTATCGAAATATATCGAACAAGGTGTAGATGTCATTTATCAATCGATAGCAAACATAGGAAAAGTCAGTTTACAAATACTACTTTCTCTTATTTTAAGTTTATTTTTCTTATTAGAAAAAGAACGCATTATAGCATTTACTTCGAAATTTAAAGATAGTAAGCTGAAAATTTTTTATGAGGAGATTGCATATTTCGGTGAAAGGTTTGCAAGGTCGTTCGGAAAAGTGATTGAAGCACAGTTTTTAATTGCGGTTGTAAATTGTGTGCTCACTGTAATTGCGCTTGTCATTTTAGGATTTCCACAGCTTCTTGTATTGGCTGTCATGGTCTTTCTACTCGGTTTGATTCCAGTTGCTGGTGTTATCATTTCCTTGTTTCCACTTTGTATCATTGCCTATAACGTCGGCGGGGTTGTGTATGTTGTTTACATACTAGTGTTCATTACAGTAATCCACGCTCTGGAAAGTTATTTATTAAATCCAAAATTTATGTCTGCAAAAACGAATTTACCTGTTTTTTATACATTTATGATTCTTATCTTTTCAGAGCATTTCCTCGGAATATGGGGGCTTATTATTGGGATTCCAATCTTTATCTTTTTATTAGATGTACTTGATGTAAATAATGATGAACCGATTAAAGATAATAAGTGATAGAAAATGATCGATGTTTTCTCTTGATGAAAACATCGGTCATTTATTATTTTTTCTTTGGAGGAGGTAGTTTAATGAAGGTATTTGCGATTAAAGCTATAATAACAGCAGCAAAAATAAAGACTGCGATTACACTAACTTCCATACCTGCCCATCCTCCTACAAGGAAGATACTTATCGGTATTGCTAACAAGCTTAAAATAATTAGAATCAATCCGAGATTCTTATCATATTTTTTAGTTGGAAATAGCGTTCTGATGATTAAGAAGAGGAAAAGTATTAAGGATGCTACAGCTAGCAAGAGGATTGCAATCGTCAAAGAATCATTCATGAAATCACCCCTTTTTATAGATAATATTACTGTTTAAATTGAGGGGGAACTATAAAAATATAAAAAAGCAATCCAATATAAATCGGATTGCTTTTTTGATTGGAAAATATGATTAAAGAACAGGAGCCATTGTTTCTTTCAATACTTGAACAGAGTGATCGAATTTTAATTCTTCCTCTTCACTTAGTTCAACTTCTAAAATTTCACGAACACCGCCGCGGTTTAAAACAGCAGGTACGCCGATATAAACATCTTGTTGGCCGTATTGACCTTCAAGATATGCTGATACAGTTAATACGCTGTTTTCATTGCTTAAGATTGCTTTCGTAACACGTAAAAGTGACATGCCGATGCCGTAGTATGTAGCACCTTTTCGTTCAATAATGTGATAAGCTGCATCACGAACGTTTACGAAAATATCATCTAAATCTTTTTGGTTATATGTGTTGTCTTTTTCAAGAAGCGTTTGTAGTTTTTGAATACCAATTGATACGTGACTCCACACCGGAAGTTCTGTATCACCGTGCTCTCCGATAATATAAGCGTGAATGTTATGAGGTCCAATATCGAAGTACTCACCTAACATATAGCGGAAACGAGCTGAGTCAAGAGTTGTACCAGAACCGATTACGCGTTCTTTCGGTAATCCAGATTCTTTCCAAGTTACGTAAGTTAAAATATCTACAGGGTTTGTTGCGATTAAGAAGATGCCATCAAAGCCGCTATTCATAATGCTACGAACAATTTGTTTGAAAATTTTAGCGTTTTTCTCAACTAAATCTAAACGTGTTTCACCTGGTTTTTGTGGCAATCCAGCTGTAATTACAACAAGATCTGCGTCTTTACAATCTTCATAACTACCTTTCCAAACCTTTGTTGGAGCTGGTGCGAAAGGTACGGCATGGCTTAAGTCCATTGCTTCTCCTTCAGCTTTTGCTTCATTTACATCAACTAAAACAAATTCTTCAGCTACAGCTTGGTTAATCATACAGTAAGCATAACTACATCCAACTGCTCCTGTTCCTACTAATACAACACGGTTAATACCTTTTTTCATTTCAAAATTCCTCGCTATTTCATAAATTTTATTATGTAAGATAATACGTCTTACTTCTATAGTTTCATATCTATTTTATTACATTTTATAAAAGATATTCAAGTGATTGAAAATGTATCCACTCAATTGCTTGAATGAAACATAGGAATCCTGTTAAACGAATATAATTCAGTAAAATCCTTCATAAAAGGGGAATGGGCATGGGGAATCCATTATCGATGGAACAAATGCTTCAAATTATTCATGAAGGGCTTGCCAAAACGAATAACCCCAAACGGATTACAATTGCCGGTGCAGGGATGTCTGGATTAGTTGCAGCATCTTTATTAAAAGAGGCTGGGCACGAGGTAACGATTATAGAAGCAAATAACAGAATAGGTGGCAGGGTGTATACGATTCGGGAACCATTTAGTGCAGGATTATATTTTAACGCAGGTCCTATGCGTATTCCGGATACTCATGATTTAACTTTAGCCTACATTCGTAAATTTAAACTACCGTTAAACCTTTTTATTAATAAAACTTCTTCAGATATAATTTATACGAATAACAAAAGAACGAGATTGGATGTGTTTGAAAAGGACCCAAGTGTACTTGGATATCCAGTTTTAGATAAAGAAAAGGGGAAAACGGCAGAAGGATTAATGTTAGAGGTATTGGAACCGATACTTAATTATATTAAGAAAGATCCTAATAAAAACTGGATTATTGTTGAAAAAAAGTATAAAACATATTCGCTCGGTTCATTTTTAACCGAGTATTATTCAGATGGGGCAATAGATATGATCGGAGTACTTCTTGATATGGAAGCATACATGGGAATGTCTTTAATTGAAGTATTACGCGAAATAATCTTTTTCACTTCAACGACGAAATATTATGAGATAACGGGCGGAATGGATAAATTACCAAATTCATTTTTACCAGAGCTAAAGGATAATATTTTTATGTCGTATAAAGTAGAAAAAATTATACAGGAAGATAATAAAGTAATGATGCAAGTAACACATGAACAAACGTTAAATTCATTTATAGTAACTGGTGACATCGCTATTGTCACAATTCCATTTTCAGCTTTGCGATTTGTAGAAGTTCAGCCATATCATTTATTCTCTTATTATAAAAGGCGGGCAATTCGTGAATTAAATTATATTGCTTCAACTAAAATTGCGATAGAGTTTAAAAGTAGATTTTGGGAAAGAGCAGGACAATATGGTGGTAAGTCAATTACAGATTTACCTATCCGCTTTACATATTATCCGAGCTATGGAATTCATACACCAGGGGCGGCTATCGTTTTAGTGAGTTATACGTGGGCAGATGAGGCGTTAACGTGGGATAGTCTCTCGAATAGAGAACGTATTCGTTATGCGTTGAAAAATTTAGCGCAAATATATGGAAATGTGGTTTATAGTGAGTATGTTGCGGGAGAATCTTTTAGCTGGAGTCAAAATCCGTATTCTTGCGGAGCATTTACAGCTTTTGAACCAGGGCAAGAGCTTGAATTGTTTCCATATATTACGCCGCCAGCGGGTAGAGTGCACTTTGCAGGAGAACATACGACATTAACACATGGATGGATGCAAGGAGCAATCGAGTCTGGAATTAGAGTTGCTCATGAAGTGAATGGAAAATGAAACGATAATCTAGCAGTTTTGTTTACAAATAGGTATTCTTTTAATAAAATGATAAATATAAATCGTAATAATTACGCTTTGAATAAATTTGAAGTAGAGAAATGGATGGTCGGTCGAATGAGTAAAGTAGAAATTCATATATTAGGTGGTTTTTTAGGTAGCGGAAAATCAACATTGCTGCAAAATTTATTATTAGCAGAAAAGAAGAAAAATCGAAAAGTTGCAGTTTTAATGAATGAAATCGGTGAATACTCGGTAGATACAGATATTATTGGAAAAGAGAATGTGTTAAGGGAACTTCTGAAAGGATGTATTTGTTGTACGTTAAAAGAAGAGCTTGAAATTCAATTACATTCTTTATATCAACAAGAAAGACCAGATGTAATTTATATAGAAACAACAGGTGTCGCACATCCAATTGAAGTGTTAGATGCATGTGTATCACCAATTTTAGCTCCTTTCCTTGAAGTGAAATCTATAGTAGTCGTATTAGATGCAGTAAGATGGTTAAACCGAAGTATATTAAGTGCAAATGTACAACAGCTATTACATGAGCAAATGAAATATGGAAGTCATATTCTTATTAATAAATCAGATTTATTAACAGATTCGGATAAGCACAAAGTACTTGAAGACGTAAAAGCAATAAATAATCATGCGAAATTGTTTGAAACAAAATATTGTAATATATCTTTAGAAGACATAGAAGAAGCTGAATTTACGAATGATGGGGAACATGAGACACTACATGTCAAACAGCATTTACATATACAAACGATGACGTATCAATTTACGAAATCGATTGATCAAGATAAATTATACGAATGGCTTTCGAATTTACCAGATAGTATTTATCGCGTAAAAGGATTTGTGAAATTCCATGGAGATAAATACCCTCACTTATTCCAATATTCATTTGGCGTACCAACTTTACTGGAACAAGACTTCGGTTTCCCGACAAATTTGGTAGTAATAGGGGAAGGATTAGATAAGAAGCAATTGGTTGAGGGGTTAGAGAAAGTCGAAAATAATTAATCATTTTTTTTTAGGTAAGCTGCAAATAATTGACTTAATGAATTAAGTTAATTATTTGCAGCTTTTTGCGTGATGATTACTGTAGTGAAACAGTAATTTCATTTGAACAACGGAATATATATTGATTGTATGTCCGTTTCCATTTAATAGGAAGGTGATTATAGATTTGTGCCGAATGTAGAGGTTACTACAAGAGTTTTCCATTACCAATTTTAAAGTCATGATTACGGACAGGGGAATTTGGCGTGTTTGATTCTATCAGAAAGTAAAGTATGGGGAGGATCACAATGTCGATGAAAAAACGTAAATGGCTAAGAACGGTGGTTACTGGTTGTGTTTTAGGGTCATTATTAGTAACAGTAGCTTGTTCGGGAAAGAAGACAAGTACAGAAGATGAAAAAACGATTAAGGTAGGGGTTCTTGCTTCGTTAACAGGTCCATTAGAATCGTATGGAAAACAAACAGTGAACGGGTTTGAATTAGGGTTAGATTATGCAACTGGTGGAACTGGGAAAGTGGAAGGGAAGAAGATTAAGTTTGTTGTAGAAGATACGGAAACGAAAGCCGATGTAGCGGTTAAGAAAGCTACGAAATTATTAGAAGAAGAGAAAGTTGATTTTTTAGTCGGATCATCTAGTTCAAGTGATACATTAGCAGTTTTACCACTAGCTGAAGAGTATAAAAAGATTATGGTTGTAGAACCAGCAGTTGCTGATAGTATTACCGGGAAGAACTGGAATAAATATATTTTTAGAACAGGTAGAAACTCTTCGCAAGATGCGATTGCTGGGGCTGCCTCAATTGCTAAAAAAGATGTAAAGATTGCGACGTTTGCTCCAGATAATGCTTTCGGTCGTGAAGGGATTGCAGCATTTAAAGCGGGAGCAAAGAAATTAGGTGCGAATATTGTAAACGAGCAATACGCGGATACGAATTCAACTGATTTCACTGCAAATATTCAAAATATTATTAGCTCAAAACCAGATTATTTATTTATCGTTTGGGCAGGTGCGAATTCACCATGGAAACAGTTGAAAGATATGAATGTGGAAGCGCAAGGTATTAAAATTTCTACTGGTGCACCTGATATACCAGCATTAAAAACGATGGATGCGCTAATAGGGATGCAAGGGTTTTCTGTTTATTATCACTCACTTCCAAAGAATAAGGTGAACGATTGGCTAGTAGAAGAACATAAAAAACGTTTTAATGGTGCTGTTCCAGATCTGTTTACAGCAGGAGGAATGTCAGCGGCAATTTCTATCGTCGAATCTTTAAAGAAAACGAAGGGCGATACAGATGTAGATACACTTATTAAGAAAATGGAAGGGATGGAATTTGAGACACCGAAAGGAAAGATGAAATTTAGAGAGAAGGATCATCAAGCATTACAAACTCTATATTCTATAACGCTGAAAAAGCAAGATGGTGTTGATTATCCAGTACCAGTGTTAGAGAGAGAATTAACGATGAAAGAGACAGAACCATCAATTCAGAATAAATAGACTGAATTTTCTGTTGTTTTTGTATAAAGAGGGAATACCCTCTTTATACTTGTTTCTTTCATAAACATGGCTTTCAGTGGGAGGGATTTTATGACACATTTGTTAGAGACGAAAAATCTTTGTGTATCTTTTGGGGATCATCATGTTATTAAGGATGTTAATTTAACGGTACAAAAAGGAAAGCTCATTTCAATAATTGGACCGAATGGTGCTGGAAAGACAACACTATTCAATTTATTAAGTGGGCAAATTTCTCCGACGAAAGGTGAAGTTTATTTTAAAGGACAGGATATTACAAAATTATCAATTTCAGATCGAACGCGCTTGGGGATTGGTCGTTCTTTTCAGCTGACAAATATTTTTCCAGAGCTAACAGTGCTTGAAAATGTACGTCTAAGTGTTCAATCGTTTGTTCAGGATTATTACAGTTTCTTTCCGAATGCAGCCAAGTTAAAGCAGCAAACTGGAGAAGCGAGACGTCTTTTGAAGACAGTACTCCTTCACGAGAAAGGGGACGTATTAGCTAAGGATTTAGCTCACGGAGAAAAAAGAAAGTTAGAGCTTGCTATGTTATTAGCATTAAAAACGGATGTATTACTACTAGATGAGCCGACAGCAGGTATTTCTGTTGAGGAAGTTCCGGCTATATTACAAGTAATCGAAAATATTAAAAAGAATCCAGAGAGCACAATCGTACTTATCGAACACAAAATGGATATGGTGCTAGATTTATCAGATCATCTTATCGTTTTATTTCATGGAGAGTTATTGGCTGAAGGATTGCCGGAAGAAATGATGAAAGACGAGCGAGTACAAAGTGCTTATTTAGGGGGATTATATAGTGGCACTACTACAAGTGAATAATATAGAGACGTATTTAGATCAGTTTCATATTTTACAAGGGGTGTCCCTTTCGGTTGAGAAGGGAACGATTACAGTATTGTTTGGAAGAAATGGAGCTGGAAAAACAACAACATTACGCTCGGTTATGGGGTTTCACCGGATAGCAAATGGAGAAGTTTATTATGATAGTACACAAGTAAATGGATTATCTACACATTTAATTTCAAGGAAAGGAATAGGGTATGTACCAGAAAATCAAGGTATTTTTCACGACCTGACAGTAGAAGAAACATTCGCTCTTGCTAGGGGGAAGGGAGAAGAAGCGGAAGAAAAAATAGACTGGATGCTTGAATTATTTCCAGATTTAAAGCAATTTTGGCACAAAAAAAGCGGACTCTTAAGCGGAGGGCAAAAGCAAATGCTAGCAATTTCAAGAGCATTTATTAATAGTGATGGTTTATTACTTATTGATGAGCCGAGTAAAGGGCTGTCTCCAATTATGATAGAAAAATTAATGGTAGCAATTTTGAAAATGAAGGAAAAAACGACTGTTTTACTTGTTGAACAAAATTTTATGATGGCTAGTCAAATCGGTGATTATTTTTACATTATGGATAATGGGCGCATTGTGCATAACGGTTTCATGGAGGAACTGCGAGAGGATAAGGAAACATGTCATAAATATTTAGGTATTTCTTAACATTGATACGGGGGGATAGAACGTGGATGTGCTAATTAACTTATTTGTAAATGGCGTTTCGACAGGGATGCTTATTTTTTTATTAGCGTCTGGTCTATCACTTATTTTCGGTTTAATGAGCGTACTAAATTTTGCGCATGGCGGTTTATTTGCATGGGGAGCATTTACAGGTGTTTGGTTATTTAATATGACAGATAGTTATTTATTAGCGCTAATTGGGGCAGTCGCTATGGGTATGTTTCTCGGTTTCATTTTAGAAAGATTTCTTATTAGACCAGTGTATGGAAACCATGTGCGGCAGCTTCTCGTGACACTCGGAGGAATGCTCGTTCTTAGCGAGTGCATCAAAATATTTTGGGGTCCTAATCCAATTGCTGCAAAATTACCGTTATGGTTACAAGGTAGTTATACATTTGAAGGCGTTATATTAATTAAATATCGTCTATTCGTTATTTTAATTGGGATCATCATTTACATTGCCTTACTATTATTGCTCAAAAAAACAAAGATAGGTCTTATGATTCGCGCAGGTGTAATGGATAAAGAGATGGTTCAAGCGCTCGGTATTAATGTAAAAGCGATATTTTCTTTCGTCTTTTTATTAGGAGCAGGGATGGCGGCTTTGGGAGGTTTCTTATTAGCACCGTATTCAGGTGTTATTTTCGCCGAGATGGGTATGCAGTATGCGATTTTAGCTTTTATAGTAGTGATAATTGGAGGATTAGGAAGCGTACAAGGTTCAGCAATCGCTTCTTTAATTGTTGGATTAGCTGGTGCTTTTACAGCATATTTTATACCGGATTTATCACTTGCAATTAATATGTTAATGTTACTATTTTTCTTAATAGTGAAGCCAACGGGCCTTGTTGGTGAAAAGGGGTGAAACGGTGAACAGCACATCAAATCGAATTAAAGTATACTTCGGAGTATTTATGCTCATTTGTTTAAGTGTATTTCCATTCGTAAATGATTCACGGAGCTTGTTAATTTTGTTCACTCAAATCTTCATCTTTGCTATTTTTGCAATGAGTTTTGATGTATTACTTGGATATACAGGAATTGTATCATTCGGCCATTGTATGTTCTTTGGAATAGGGGCGTATGGTGTGGCACTCTTATTTGATCGGCAAGGGGTGTCTATAACGAACTTTTTTATAGGAATAGCAGCCGCAATTATTGTATCAGCCATCGTTAGTTATATAATCGGTTTGCTTTCTTTACGGCTGAAAAGTCATTTTTATGCAATGTTAACGCTCGCTATTTCCCAGCTGTTTTTTGTACTTGCTGAAAAATGGCGTTCACTGACTCACGGAGGAGATGGATTTACATTTCGTGTACCAGATATATTCCGTGATCGTTTTACATTTTATTATATAACATTTATATGTCTAATCGTCATTTTCATCTTGTTACGTCTTTTCACAAAGTCTTCAATTGGGAAAGTATTAAAGGCGATTTCACAAAATGAACAACGAGTTGAAGCACTTGGCTATAAAGTTCTTCATTATAAAATTATTGCTAGTGTTGTTGCAGGAGTAGTTGCAGCGATTAGCGGTGGTTTATTTGTCATCACATTACGCTTTGTAAATACGACGGTATTTTCAATTGAAATGACGTTAAATGCATTATTGATGACAATGATTGGGGGAGTTGGAACGTTAATCGGAGCTATTGCTGGAGCAGGAATTATTGAATCACTAAAATATTATTTATCAGAACTAGCTACAGAGTATCCGATTTTTGAACGATGGACGATTATTCTTGGTTTATTGTACATTATCGTGCTACTAGTTTTTCCGAAAGGGTTAGTTGGAACAGTTAAGAAGTTGAAGAATTTTAAAAGGGGTAAGAAGGAGAAGAGCACAGGGGTGGAGCAGAACGTGTAAAATAAGTTTTCAAGATGAAAAGGGATGTCCTAGTAGTTAGACATATTAACTAGGTAACATCCCTTTTTATTTTATTAGGCCGTACGATAGTATATGAAGTTATATTAGCGATTCGAAAAGGGATATCTATTTACCCGTAAAATACGACAAGTGTAGCCTCTTTATTAATTAAATAGTTCACCTGGAATCACTTTATTTAAGTCTCGAGTTGTAAAGAAGTTAATAGGTAGTTTTTCAACCGCGACATTTTCAACTGAAACTAATTTATCATTTCTAATCGGTAAAAAAGCTATCCCATTTCCCTCAACAATAAACTCTTCAATAAGCGAATAAGAATCTAACTGTTGAAGTTGATGCTGAGATAGATTGTTTTCTTTTAGAAATTGTATTGTCATATTTCTAAAAGGGCACTTTTTATCGTTACTAACAAAGAAAAGTTCTTTTGAAAAGTCAATGTTACACTGTTCTTTCGCTTTTAATAAGCCTACAGAAATTGAAGTGGTGAATACTTTTTTAAACGCTGCGTCGGGATAATCCTCATAAGTTATGACCATATCAACTTTTTGTTGCTGTAGTAGTTTTTGTAAATGGCTACTACTTTCTATATATATTTGATAATTCCTGAAATTTTCTTTAATACGCATACTTAAATAATTAGTCAAAATAGATTGTGACGTCGCTATTACATAAGAAGAAGCACTTGTTTTAATTTCATCTTTCGCTTCTTCTAAAAGAGCTAATATTTTATTCGTGTAGTCTAATAAAATGTCACCAGAAGGTAACAGGGAGACACCTTTGTTATCTCTATGTAGTAAAGGTGTTTCCAATTCTTGTTCTAATTTTTTGATTCGCTCAGTTACATTTGGTTGTACATAGCCTAGCTCTTTAGCAGCTTTACTAATAGATCCTTCGTTAGCTACAGTTTTGAATATAATAAGATCATTTATTTCCATTCATTTCAGCCCCTTATACGGTATCATTATAAATGATATCAAACATAATTTATACCTATTTTACGTCAGCCGATCATCGGTTTATCATTATGTATATAAGATCGAAAGTGAGTGATAAACATGATTGGTATGCAATATAAGGTCATTTTACCAAAGGATTATGACATGGAGATTATTAAAAAAAGGGTAAAGGATAATGGGTTTAAAACTGATGGTTTTCAAGAACTAAATTTTAAGGCTTATTTAATTACTGAGACAGGTAAGGATGGGAATTTCTATAACTGTTATGCACCTTTATATATGTGGAATGGTCATGAAGGGATGAACAAATTTATATTCGAAGGGTATTACGATAATATTTTGCAATCGTTTGGGTGGCAACAAATAAATATAGGTGTTCCATTAGTTGTTAATTTAAGTAATGATTTTAGAAAAAGTAGATATGCTGTTGAATATGCAGGGAGTATTTCTCAAAGTAAATCGCTGATTGGGACGCAATTAAATAAAGTAAATGAAAATGTGCAAAACATAGAAAAATGTTTAGGAAATGTAATAGTTTATAATCCGGATAAGTGGGGATATAGTCAATTCAGTTTTTATAAGGAAAAGCCTGAAATAGATGTAATGGACGATGTTACTATTTATGAGATTTTACATATTTCATGAGGATATGTTGTTGAATGCTAAATTAAGAAAAAGGAATGAAAATGTATGCCTTTTGTGAACGTTTATTATCATGAAGATATAGTAAATAAAGAAGAGTTGAAAAAGATAGGTGAATGTATCCATCTTTCATTAATTGAACATTTTAACATCCCTGAAAATGATTATTTTCAAATATTTTTACCTTATCAACGAAATCAATTTTTGTATAATCCATATTATTTGTTGGAAAGAGGAGAAATGAGAACTGAGAATATGATTCATGTTTCTATTACATGTGGACCTGGAAGAACAGTACAACAGAAAAAAGGTTTGTATCAATCTATATCCTTTGAAGTTTCGGAATGTTCCAACGTAAAAGTTACTGACATTTTTATTACATTACATGAGACAGATGCTGAAAACTGGTCATTTGGTCAAGGGATGGCACAATTGGTAAAAATGAAGGGAGCAAAATGATGAATGAACCAATTGAATTTTATATTCCAAAGAAAATGAGAGAAATAGCACCTGTATTTTCTCATTATAGTGAAGAGATATTATTTGAGGAAGTGTGGCGGGATGCCGCTTTAACATTAAGAGAAAGAAGCTTATGTACATTGTCGGCACTAATCAGTCTTGGTAATACAGAACAATTATCATTTCATCTGAAGCTAGCTAAACAAAATGGGATAATGGAGAATGAATTAGTTGCATTAATAACACATATGGCTTTTTACGTTGGTTGGCCAAAAGCTGTGGCAGCTTTAAATATAGCAATGAATGAAATGGAAAGTTAAGAATAATGATTTTGGGAGGTATTTTTAACATATTTCTACTTGCATTACTATCACTTGAGTGGTAAAGTGATAGTAAGATCAACGCTAGGAAGTGATGAAACATGCGTGAAAATACGATAGGATCGTTAATATGGCTACGTTTAATACGATTTACGAACCAAAGTAATCAAATGTCAAATGAGTTTTTAAAACGTTTTGATTTAACAACAGCCCAATTTGATGTGCTTTTGCAAATACGGACTTATCAGCCATTAACACAAATGGAGTTAGCAGAAAAGGTTACCGTTACACAAGGCGGCATTTCTCGAATGTTAACACGTCTTGAAAAAGAAGGATATATTATACGAAAACAAGATTGGAAAACGAAAACAATTAGTCTTACAGGGCAAGGGGAAGCGGCTTTAGAAAGAGCATTGCCAGAGCAACTTGCATTTCAATCATCATTTTTTGATGATGTATTAAATGAAGAAGAGCAGAAAATACTATACGAGTTGATGTCAAAAGTTCATAAGCATAGTGAAAAAAAAGAATTACCGAATGAGTAATTTTTTTTACTTAATCAATTGACTAATCAAGTGATAAAGAGGAGGAAGTTTTATGTATACAATTCCAGGACATCACCACATTTCTATGGTGACTAAAAATGCGAAAACGAATAATAATTTTTATCGAGATGTTTTAGGATTACGCCGGGTGAAAAAGACAGTCAATCAAGATAATCCATTTATGTATCATTTGTTTTATGGTGATTTAACAGGGAGTGCCGGAACTGAATTATCATTTTTTGAAATGCCGAATGTAGGTAGAACAATCCGTGGTACAAATGCAATAACACAAATAGGCTTGCTCGTACCTTCAATAGAAAGTCTTACATTTTGGAAGAGACGTTTTGAGTCACTCCAGGTGGCGCTTGGGGAAATTACAACTTACGCCGGAAGAGACGCACTGCACTTTGAAGATCCAGATGGTCTACGGTTAGTGCTGTTAAATAATAAAGATGAAGAGGTGCCTGAATATTGGACTGCATGGGATGAATCTTCTGTAGAGCAGAATCATCGTATTTTAGGCATGGGAACAGTTGAAATGACAGTGCGCAGTTTAAATAAATTATCAAAAACATTAACAGGTTTGTTTAGTTATAAAGAAGTATCTCGTTCAGACGATGAGGGGATTTATCAATCTATTGATGGTCAATCTTTTGGAGAAATTTTGGTGAAACAGCAAGATGGGGAGAGTGAAAGACCAGGAAAAGGAAGTATTCATCATTTAGCTATTCGTGTGAAAAATGATGAAGAACTGAGTTATTGGAATGAAGCGGTGAAAGATAAAGGGTTCCAATCAACAGGGATTATCGATCGCTTTTATTTTAAAAGTTTATATTTCCGTGAGTCAAATGGCATTTTATTTGAGATTGCGACGGATGGACCAGGATTTACAGTAGATTCAGCAGTTGAAGAATTAGGAAAAGAGCTGGATTTACCACCATTTTTAGAAGAGAGAAGAAAAGAGATTGAAGAGAAATTAATACCGCTTTATTAAAAGGGAGAGAGCAACTATGGAAAAATACCGTATTGATACAAGTAAGGGAATTGAATTTGGATTATATTCAATTGGAGATCATATTTTAAATCCGCATAATGGTTCGAAAATAAGTGCAGAAAAAAGAATTCATGAACTAATTGAAACAGCTAAGTTAGCAGATGAAGCTGGAATTGATGTGTTTGCTGTCGGTGAAAGTCATCAAGCGCATTTTACAACGCAAGCTCATACAGTTATTTTAGGAGCTATTGCACAAGCTACGAAAAACATTAAAATCGCGAGTTCCGCAACAGTATTAAGCACGTCAGATCCGGTTCGTGTATATGAGGATTTTGCCACAATTGATTTAATTTCTAGTGGTCGTGCTGAAATCGTTGCTGGTCGTGGATCTCGTATTGGGGGATATAGTTTACTTGGTTACGATGTAAATTATTATGAAGAACTATTTGAAGAGAAGATGGATCTTTTATTAAAAATAAATAAAGAAGAAAGTGTAACATGGAAAGGGCAGTTTAGAACGCCACTTGAACATGCGGCAATTATACCGAGAGCTAAAAATAACAATATGCCAATTTGGCGTGCTGTTGGAGGGCCACCTGCTAGTGCAATTAAGGCAGGACGCGCAGGTGTACCAATGATGCTTACGACACTTGGTGGCCCAGCTGTTAATTTTAAAGTTTCGGTTGATGCATATCGTGAAGCAGCTGAGCAAAGTGGTTTTGATCCAGCAACATTACCAATTGCGACAACAAGTTTATTTTATACAGCAGAAAATTCACAAGATGCACTTAGTGAATATTATCCTCATATTAATGCTGGTATGCTTGCGCTACGCGGTGGTGGGTATCCAAAACAACAATTTACTAACGCAGTAGATCACCGTGATGCGTTAATGATTGGTAGCCCGCAACAAATTATTGAAAAAATGCTTTATCAATATGAATTATTTGGACAGCAACGTTTTATGGCACAGATTGATTTTGGCGGTGTACCATTTGATAAGATTGAGAAAAACATTGAATTAATTGCTACTGAAATTATGCCGGCTGTTAGAAAATATACAACGAAATAATGAAAAAAGTACCGGGAATATAATCTATTCTCGGTACTTTTTTATTTAGTCAGTTTGAAAAATGACAAAAAAACGAATTTTATGTCTAGAGAAAGGGGAGTTTTTTTCTATTTGTGAATAACAATATTGTTGATTTGAATTTTGGAAATACATTTTTCTCTTGACAAAAATCTAACGTGTTTTCAGGTTTGATTCCAGGACATTTTTTAAGGTGAAAGTCAAGCGTATGAAGAGAAAAACATAATAATAATTGATATAAGAGTGTGTTGTATGTTTGAAAAGTACGTTTTTAAAATGTGAAAAATCTAATTCAAAAAAATTACAAAAGACATATTTCAGACAAAATCCTGTCAATAATACGTCAAAAATCACCTGAATTTATTATGTAAGTATATTATACAATTCGATTAACGAATAAAACACTACTGAAATAGTGAAAAGGTAAATCGTATGAAGAAAGTTCTTTTGTAATTATCTAAAAAACTGACAATCTATATTTTCAGAAAGTACATAAACGAATTTATCTTTTTGTATTTCCAAATGATTGAATTGTTCGTTATGAAGTGAATTCATACAATTCAATCGATATTACGATATAAAAAAATATGAAGGAAGTGACTTTAGCATGGAAACGCTCGAATTGGCACGAATACAATTTGCATCAACAACGATTTTTCATTACTTTTTCGTTCCGCTGTCTATAGGCTTAGCTTTTATCATTGCGTTAATGCAAACGTTGTATGTGGTAAAGGGACAAGAAATTTATAAGAAGATGACAAAGTTTTGGACACAAATATTCCTTGTTAACTTCGCAGTAGGTGTAGTAACAGGTATTTTACAAGAATTTCAGTTTGGTATGAACTGGTCAACGTATTCACGTTTTGTTGGTGATGTTTTCGGACCATCACTTGCAATTGAAGGTTTATTAGCATTTTTCATTGAGTCTACATTCCTAGGTTTATGGGTATTCGGTGAGGATAAACTTCCGAAGCGAGTTCACCTTTTATGTATTTGGCTCCTCTCAATAGGAACAATGTTATCAGCATTTTGGATTTTAACTGCAAGTGCATTTATGCATGCCCCAGTAGGATATGAAATGGCAGCAGATGGACGTGCGCAAATGAATGATTTTTGGGCGATTATTCAAAATCCACAATTATGGGTGCAATTCCCACATACAATCACAGCGGCAATTGCAACTGGTGCATTCTTTATTGCAGGTGTAAGTGCATGGAAAATATCAAAAGGTCAAGAAACTGCGGTGTTTAAAAAATCGTTCCGAGTTTCTATCGTTGTTGGAACAATTACAACTGCATTGGTATTATTTTTCGGTCATGCACAAGCACAAAATTTAATTAAGACACATCCGATGAAAATGGCAGCAGCTGAAGCATTATGGAATACGAGTGAGGATCCAGCGCCATTTACAGTATTTGCGAAAATTGATACAGAGAAGAAAGAAAATTCGTTTGAAATTCAAATCCCTTATATGCTAAGTCTATTGTCATACGATAAATTTAGCGGTCAAGTTGAAGGGATGAATCAAATTCAAAAACAATATGAAGAAAAATATGGACCTGGAGATTATATTCCGCCAGTACATACTATGTTCTGGAGTTTTAGAGCGATGGTAATGAGTGGAACATTCATGCTTCTTTTAGGAATGTACGGCTGGTTCTTATCAAGAAAAGATCGCTTAACTGAAAACCCTTGGTATTTAAAAATAATGGTATATGCAATTGCACTACCGTTTATCGGTAATACAGTAGGATGGATCATGACTGAAATGGGACGTCAGCCTTGGGTTGTCTTCGGTGTTATGAAAACAGAAGATGCTGTATCTCCAAACGTTTCATTTGGAGAAGTATTATTCTCTCTTGTTTCATTCACATCACTATATTTAATTGTTGGAGGAATTACTGTTTACTTATTCGTTCGTATCATTAAAGGACATGCGAATAAGAAAACGAAAAAGGATTATCAAAGCCATGATCCATTTGATAAGGAGGAAGAGTATGTTATCTCTTAATGAGTTGTGGTTTCTAATTATCTCAACCTTATTCGTTGGCTTCTTTGTACTTGAAGGTTTCGATTTTGGTGTAGGAATCGTTTCAAGGTTTTTAGGGAAAAACGATTTGGAAAAACGTATATATTTAAATACAATTGGGCCGTTTTGGCACGCAAATGAAGTATGGCTTGTTTGTGCTGGTGGCGCTATGTTTGCGGCATTCCCGCACTGGTATGCAACTTTATTTAGTGGGTTTTATATTCCATTTGTGTTTATGCTTCTTGCATTAATTATAAGAGGTGTTTCCTTTAAATTCCGTGCGAAAATAGAAAATCATAAATGGAAGAGTTTCTGGGATTGGGGCATGTTTATTGGAAGTTTGCTACCTCCTATACTTTGGGGAGTTGCAATCGCAAACTTTATGACAGGTGTACCAATTGATGGAAGTAAAAATATGGTAGGCGGATTTATGAAATTACTTCACCCATTTGCGTTACTTGGGGGAGTTATGTTTCTTCTTCTATGTATTGTTCATGGTTTGCAATTCCTTACTATACGTACAACAGGAAAATTACGAGAACGCGCACGTATTGCCGCGACAAAGATTGCACCTTTTGCATTAATAACACTTCTTGTTTTTGCAGCTGTAGGGTTATGGAAAACAGATATTTTCACCGCACATGGTTCAGAGTGGCTAATGGTTCCAATTGGAGCTTTTGTAGCGCTATTTGTTTCTACTTTATTAAATAAAAGAAGAAGAGATGGTTGGGCTTTCTTTATGACGAGTTTAACAATCATTTTGTTAAGTGCAAGTGTGTTCATCGGTATGTTCCCGCGTGTCATGATTAGCTCATTAGGAGCGGTAAATGATTTGACAATTTATAATGCGGCATCAGGACCTTATGCATTAAAACTGATGAGCTATTTTTCTCTTGCGATTTTACCGTTTGTTATCGGTAGTCAAATATGGAGTTTCTATGTATTTAGACAACCTGTTAAGTCAGACAAAGATTTGGAGTACTAATGAAAAGAAAAAGAGGACTTCCGTCGTATCCTGGTAGCCGAGTTTTATATGTAACTTTAAGTCTTATTAGCATTCTAGAGGCGTGTAGTATCATTGCGCAGACAGTGTTTTTAGCACGAGCAATCACATTTTTATTTCATGGAGAAACAGTGCAAGCTGTGCTAAGTGAAACTGTTTATTTTGGGATCACGTTTGCAGCACGCCAAATGTTGGTGCGAACATCGCAAATATTGGTTGAGCGTTTCGCTGAAAAAACAGGATTTGCATTACGTAAACAGTTAATAGAAGCATATTTTACGTTAGGGCCGAGATTTGTCCAAACGAATGGGACTGGTCATCTGGTTACTTTATCGATAGAAGGTATTGAGAAATTTAAAACATATATTGAATTGACAATTCCTAAAATGATTAGAAGTAGTATCGTTCCAGGGCTAATTGTTCTATATGTTTTTACACTGGACATTGAGTCGGGAATCATTTTAGTTGTAACGATTCCAATTGTGATCATATTTATGATCCTTCTAGGATTAGCAGCGCAGAAAATGGCGGATAGCCAATATGAGACATATCGTGTACTTTCTAATCATTTTGTAGATACGTTAAAAGGATTAGAAACATTAAAGTATTTAGGGAAAAGTAAACAGCACGAAGGAAAGATTGAAAAAGTAAGTAAACGATATAGAAAAGCAACGATGCGTACTTTGCGAGTTGCTTTTCTTTCTTCTTTTGCATTAGATTTCTTTACGAGTTTATCAATTGCATTTGTAGCAGTTGGATTAGGGATACGGTTAATAGATGGGACAATTATACTGTTGCCAGCTCTTACGATTTTAATTTTAGCGCCGGAATATTTTCTGCCGATTAAGCAAGTTGGAGCGAATTATCATGCTACATTAGATGGACAACTTGCAATGGAGCAAATAGAAGAAATTCTACAGAAACAAAAAGAAATAGAAAAGAAAGATTCAAATGTAGATATAGTATGGAATTCTTCTAGTAGTTTGAAATTACAAGATGTAAAAGTAAATAATGATGAATCTGAAAAGGCTATATTAGAGGGAATTGATTTTACTTGGCAAGGTAACGGTGCTATAGGCATTATTGGTGAAAGTGGGGCAGGGAAATCAACGTTAATCGATGTGTTAGCAGGATTTCTACCTCCTTCGGGTGGGAAGATGTTAGTAAATGGTGTGGAAATTGGTGAATCTACTCGAGAAGATTGGCAAAAAAATATTGCTTATATTCCGCAGCAACCTTATATTTTTCCGCTTTCATTAAAAGATAATATTTGTTTCTATGAAACGAATACAATTGATGAAGAAGTTGAGAGAGTTATTAATGAAGTTGGTCTTCGTTCGCTCGTTGAATCATTACCACATGGGATGTACGAAAGAATTGGAGAAGGTGGACGTATGCTTAGTGGCGGACAAGAACAACGTGTCGCTATGGCACGTGCCCTTTTAAGTAAAAAGCCAATCATTTTATTAGATGAACCTACAGCACATCTTGATATTGAAACTGAATTTGAAATAAAGCAATCGATGTTACGTCTGTTTGAAGGTAAGTTAGTATTTCTTGCAACACATCGTCTACATTGGATGAAGCAAATGGATCATATTCTTATTTTTAATAAAGGGAAAATTATAGAAAACGGAACATATGAAGAACTTTTAACGAATGAGACATTACATTTTCATAGCGAAGAGAGGGGAGCGCGATGAGTAACTGGATTAAGCCTTATATACAGCAAAATAAAGGTAGAATGACTTTGACTATTTTCCTTGGGCTTCTTGGAGTTAGTTCGGGTGCGATGTTACTTTTCATTTCAGGTTATTTAATTTCTAAATCTGCTCTCAGACCGGAAAATGTAATGGCTGTATATGTTCCTATTGTCGCAACGCGTGCATTTAGTATAGGACAAGCGGTCTTTCATTATTTAGAGCGTTTAGTTGGGCATGATGTTGTATTACGTATATTAGAAAAAATGAGAACGAAACTATATAGAATTGTAGAACCACAGGCGTTATTTTTCCGCTCACGCTTTCAAACTGGTGATGTACTAGGTGTATTGTCTGAGGATATTGAACATTTACAGAATCTATATTTACGTACAATATTCCCTAGTATATTAGCGTTAGTTGTATATAGCATTTTCGTAATTGTTATCGGTGCATTTGACTTAGTATTTGCACTTATCGCAGCTTGTATGTTAGCTGTTATTGTTTTTCTTCTCCCATTCGTATCACTACTTTTGATGAAACGACATCATGTTGCTTTGAAGCGAGGAAGAAATCGTTTGTATCAACAATTGACAGATGCTGTATTTGGGTTATCTGATTGGCAGGCGAGTGGTAGAAAAGATGAATTTATTAATGAGTATGTAGCGCAAAATGTCCAGTTGTTAAAGACAGAAAAGAGCGTGAAACGCTGGTACCATATTCGAGACAGTCTCATTCACTTAACAGTAGGTATTGTAGTCATTTCAATGATTATATGGACTGGAAATGCAGCGGCAAGTGAACAGATTGCACCTACAGTTATCGCAGCTTTCGTATTAATGACATTATCTGTGACAAATGCGCTTATCCCTATATCAGATGCTATCGATCGAATTCCATCTTATGTAGAATCTGCTCATCGGCTTAATGGCGTAGAAAGTGAGAGCGCTTTGGATGAGGGTAAGGAGTTACCTGTAAATAAAGAATACGTTGTATCAAAACATGTAGATATCGAACTGAGTAATGTGTCGTATAATTATCCGGATAGTAATGAACCTGTATTAAAAGATGTATCATTGCAAATAAAGGCAGGAAAGAAAATTGCTATTTTAGGTAGAAGTGGAACAGGGAAATCTACTTTACTAAAATTGTTAACTGGGGCACTACGTCCGGTGAATGGCCAAGTTATATTGAATGGTGAACAAGCTCGTACGGATTTTTTGTCAAAATATATTTCTGTATTAAACCAAAAACCACATTTATTCGATACGACAATTGGAAATAATGTGCGGATCGGTAAACCAGAGGCTAATGATGAAGAGATATGGAAAGCTTTAGAGAAAGCACAGCTAGCACCACACATTGCTTCTCTTCCTGATGGATTACAAACAAAAATGCATGAAATGGGAAAGAGGTTTTCTGGCGGAGAAAGGCAAAGGGTAGCATTTGCAAGAACTCTTATGCAAGAAACACCAATCATTGTACTTGATGAACCGACTATCGGTTTAGACCCTAAAACGGAATTAGCCTTAATAGAAACAATGTTTTCTGCAACAGAAGAAAAGACTGTTATTTGGATTACACATCATCTTGTAGGAATTGAACATGTAGATGAAGTTATTTTCCTTGATAGTGGCCAAATCGCTATGCAAGGTAGTCACGAACAGCTACTGAAAGAAAATGAGAAATATCGTAGGTTATATGAGCTTGATAAAGGCATATAGGAATGAAATGCAAAAAAACACAAATTCTTGGTAGTTCAAGGTTCGTGTTTTTTTGTATTTGTGGTGAAATCATATAAGCCGTATAAGCTATTTGATCATGAAATGGTTATATATTGTTAGAAAGGGTGTTTAAAATCTATCCTTTCAAGGCAATACTTGAGCCATAGTGAATGGATTGTTGGAAGGCGTGATTATATGTTTGAAGAGGATGGCATTGTTTTAATTTTGGAGCCTGCTGATGAGCGGAATCTGAGGAAATTTATTTTTACAGTACCGAAGTCAGTTTATGAAAAAAAAGAAATTTTATTACATTACGGAACACCTTTAGGCCAAGGATATACAGACATTATAGAAGATATTATTAGTGTACATATAGACATAGATATTATAACAGTAATAGGGCATGTGAGAGGATAAAGAGAAACTTTAATTAGTGAGAGTTATACGTACCTGGAAAACAGACGTACTGAAAAATAAGTATGTCTGTTTTTATATTTAAATGAAGATAGTTTCGAGGTACATGTTGAACAGGATAATAATGATTTTTCTAGAATGTATAAGAGGAAGATTAAAAAATAAGATATGATGTGATAAAGTGTATAAGAAGAAAATAAAGTGTTTATAAATGAATAAAAGTATGGGAATTATTTAGGAGGTAAAAATGAAGTTTACAAAAACAATGTTACTTTCAATTGTAGTTTCAATTGGTTTGATGGGATGTTCGCTAGTAGAGGAAGGGAAGAACTCCATAGATTACGCTCAAAAAGCGACAGACTATGTAAATGAAATAAGTGCATTTGCAAATGAAGCGCCAGCATTAGCTGAAAAGGCTGTTAAGGATGGGGAAGCCCGGAAAGAACTAGAAACGAAACTTACTGAAATCAAACAAGATATACCAGCTTTTAATGAATTAACACCACCAGATGTAGCGAAGGATCTTCACCAGCAAATCGTCGGTTATAATGAAAAGTTAAATACATTAATTGATACATCTATGACAAAGATAGAGGAAGGAAAAATGAATGTAGAGCAGTTTAAAAACTCTGAGCTTATGCAGACGATAGAACAAGTTGGTGATTTGAAAGATAAGGTTCAAAATTTAGGGCAATAACAAAAAGATCCGTTTATCATAAACGGATCTTTTTGTTATTGAATACAATAGATGATTACACCAATGACAATAATAATGTTGCCAATGATTTTTCGTTTCGTGATTTTCTCCCCTAGGAAGTACCAACTGAAAATTAAAATGATGATATAACTTAATGATTCTAATGCAGATGCTTGCTTTAATGCCAAGCCCTTTAAGGCGATCACATTTAATCCGGCATTAATTACAAATAAAAAGTAGCCGATGATAACATAAGGATTCACATATTCTTTTATTCTAGAATCGTATTGTTGTAAAGTAGCCTTTTTTAATAATATTTGTGAGTAATTGGCTAAAATTATCCCAAATATCAATAATAACATATAACTATTCATCTTTTGTCACCACCACAATTCCGACGATAATAATAGCTGCGCCAAGTATGTGATTCCACTGTATCGTATCTCCAAATAGGAATACTGACCAAAGCATTGACCACAGTATTATAATTCCACGGTGTGAATATGCTCTAGAAATTTCAAAGTTCTTAATGACTTGTTGCCATAGAATTGCATATCCGAATAAAAGTACAACAAGTCCGAAGTAAGCAATAAAAAATGAAATTGATGCAATAGGGAATTGAGATGCCCATTTCATGTAAACCATAATGATAGAATATATCAAGAAGGCCACATGTAAAAATACATAGTTTTTAATAGTTGGTTTCATATATTCACTCTCTTTTACATTTATATACACGCGTGTAAACTCGCTGTATATAATCAATAGATTCTTATTATATAGAAGGCATATTGAAATGATTTTTGTTTATTCCTTCACATTCCAAAATATATAGTATCATGTCTTCTAATGTAAAACAATAGGAGGCAATGCGTAGCTTTAGAGCTGAAAATAATAGAGCTAGTAGAGTTAGATTTTCCACTGTTCTATAATTTGTATCGTTTTATTTGTTGCATCCATCTCTATTTGAATACCTATTGGCAAAGTAATCATTGGATGAGTATGACAACAGTCAAAATCGGCTAGAAAAGGAAGTTTTTGATTTTGTAATACTTCTAATAATATTTCGTAAGGTTTTCTATTTGTACCACAATCATCAAATTGCTCATGTTTTCCAAGGATGATACCTGAAACTTTATCAAAAACGCCATTAATTTTAAGTAATGAAAAACTTCTTTCGATAGTAGCTGCATCTTTTGAGCTATCTTCAATAAAGAGAATGTCACCATCTTGAATAAGTGGCATATAGGGGCTACCCCAAATACCTTGTATAGTATTTAAATTCCCACCAATAATACGTCCAGTAGCTTTCCCACCAATTACTGAAATCCAATTGTTCGGTCGAAGATCTTTTTCTTTCGTTTTTTCTTCCCAATTAATAAATTCATCTGACCAAAATAATGGCTGGTTTATGTTGTAAGGAAGGTGTTGATCAGTTAATAAAGTATCCGCAAAATATTTGTACGTGCAATCTACGAAAGGCTCAAATTCACCAAAAGAAGGAACAAGTGCTGGACCATAAAATGTAGGAATTCCTGTTTTTGCATAAATTCCTAGTAATAATGCTGTTGTGTCTGAATAGCCAATCATTAATTTAGGATTCTTTTGAAAAGTCTCATAATCAATGTAAGGTAGTAATGAATTTGAATTCAGTCCCCCAATTGTCGACATGATACAAGAGACGTTAGGGTTTCTAATCAAGTCATTTAATTCATCAGCACGTTCTTTAATGCTCCCGGAGCGATAATAATCATATTGACCTGTTAGTGAACCTTCTAATATATGAAAACCTTTCTGTTCTAAGTATAATTTTGCTCGCTCAAATCTCTTTGGAGAAGTATAGGTTACTGGTGAAGAGGGAGAGTAGATGCCAATTGTATCGCCATATTTCAATGCTTTTGGAAGTATCATTTGTATAAATCCTTTCTATTATATAGTGTTTTTGTGGTTCGATGTTATTGAATATTCTTATATTTTGTTGTTTTTAGTGTAACACATATGAAAAAGAGAACGAGGTTGAAATTATAATTGCTGTAGATGAATAAATATACTTTTTACCTTGACGATATAAAGTAATTGTTGTTATGGTTAAACATGAGTGTATAAAAGGTTGCTAAAGGAGTTTTAGAATGAAGCGGTTAAAATGGGGAAGATTAACAATCCTATTAGTAGTAATTCTGGGTATATGTTGGTCCTTTTTCCAAGGGGTTCAAAAGAGTGAAACAAAAGTAGATACTCAGCCTTTACAAGTGGCAGAGCTACCTAAAACAGGGCTATCTGAAAAAGTAGTTCCACCAAAATATATACCACCAGAAATTGATGCAAAAGCAGCTATTATTATCGATGCGAGTAATGGAGAAGTTATTTATCAAAATAATGAAAATGAAGCTGTTGCCCCTGCTAGTATGTCAAAAATGATGACAGCATATCTCGTTTTAGAGAGTATACATAATGGGAAAGTCCACTGGGAAGATCCAGTGAAAATAAGTGAAAAGTCGGCACAAACAGAGGGTGCAAAAATCCCGATGCAAGCAAATGATACATTAACTGTTAAGGACTTGTATCATGCGTTAATGATTGAATCGGCTAATAATTCGGCTGTCGCTTTAGCAGAACATGTAGCTAAGACAGAAAAAAACTTTGTTCAACTTATGAATGAAAAAGCCCAGCAGTTAGAAATGTCAGATAAAGCTAAATTCGCGAATGCTTCCGGATTGCAGGAGCCCGACGGAAGTGAAACAAAAATGACAGCAGCTGACGTAGCGAAATTAGCGTATCATCTTATAAAAGACTATCCAGAGATATTAGAAGTGACTCACTTACGTCAAAGTCAGTTAGCATTTAATAATATTAATGTTACAAACACAAATGAGATGTTAAACAAAAATAATAAAGCTTTATATATAGAAGGAATAGACGGATTAAAAACAGGATTTACAGATAGCGCAGGGTATTGTTTTACAGGTACTGCAAAACAAGGCGATAATCGTATTATTACAGTTGTTATGGGGACAAAAAGTAAAACAAAACGTTTTACAGAAACAAATAAATTAATGTCCTATGCATTTCAATTACTTAATTAGGTGAAGAAAGAAGTAAATGAGATTGTTATAAAAATAAGACAGACAGTTTATTGAACCTTGATTTTGGTGACGATAAACTGTTTTTTTTCTTTGACGTATAGGAAGTAAAAACTTAAGTGATATCATTTGAGTTTGTTTTTGTTTGTTGATATTATTAAGTTAAGAACTTATTAATAATAAGTTCTTAACTTAATAATAAGTTCAAGGGGCATTATATGCTTCGTACATATGATACTGCCTCAAATGAAAAATTGGAGGGAATTGTAATGGCAAAAGATTTTTACTCAGCAATTGAAGACAGAAGATCTATTTACGCGATTAGTAAAGAGCAAGTAGTTTCTGATGAAAGAATTCAAGAAGTGATTTATCATGCTGTGAAACATACACCTTCGGCTTTTAATTCTCAAAGTGCAAGAGTTGTTGTATTACTAGGTGAACAACACGACAAATTATGGAATGTTACGAAAGAAACGTTACGAAAAATTGTACCTGAAAATAATTTTGCACCTACTGAAGAGAAAATGAATGCATTTAAAAGTGGCTATGGAACAGTTTTGTATTTCGAAGATAGTAAAGTAGTAGAAAGTTTGCAAGAGAACTTTGCACTATATAAAGATAATTTTCCTACATGGTCTCAGCAATCTTCTGGAATGTTGCAATTTGCGATTTGGACAGCATTAGAGATTGAAGGTTTTGGTGCTACATTGCAGCATTATAATCCGTTGATTGATGAAGAAGTAAGGAAAGAATGGGATGTACCTGAAAACTGGAAGTTAACTGCGCAAATGCCATTTGGTAAACCGGTAGTTTCGGCAGGAGATAAAGAATATCAGCCATTAGAAACTCGTGTGAAAATTTACAAATAAAATAAAAAATAAAAGGTGAACAGAGATATAATCTGTTCACCTTTTATAAGTAGTAAGGATTTTTTTTGTAGGAATTTTTCATCTGATTTTTTAATTTGTTTTTACGTGTTTCAATAGTTGATACTTTTTGTAATGTTATAATTGAAACGAATTGAAAAAAAGCATAGTACAGTTCTATATTTTTATTTATAGGATCATCTATTATGTTTTTCATAAATATATCTCCTTTTTTTATCTCACTATTTGCGGGCAGTAAGGCTTCCATATCAAAATTCAATGATACGTATAGAATACCGACCTGTAAAAGTTCGATTGGTTTCAGTGTGGGGTGAATAAAATTTGTATGGATTAAAATCCTACTTTATATATGATAATATAAATATCCTGAAAATTCCATGGATAGTGAAAAATAGATAGTGGAATGTGTATTTTCGTCAAATTAGAACAGAATTTTTGGGGTTAAATCTTACAAATCGTCAAATCTTTTAAAAACGATGGATATATCAAAAAAAGTTTTTTGAAAATATTATACTATTGATAAAAAAGCATTTTTTGTCATGATAAGAGTATGCTTCATGGAAGGGACTTTACTAGAAAATACATTCTTTGCATTGTATTAGATTAATAGAGTTTTTTAAAGTGGATAGCAAAAGGAAAATATATATTAAGATAATGAATGGAATGTCGAATTTTCAATGAAATACATAAGAAATTTGAAAAAAGCATTGCAAAAACACACTGTTTAATGATAAAGTTCACATGAAGTTCACACTAAATTCACTTCAATCGTTTAAAATAAATGATGTGTGAAAAATAAAACTCTTGCTAAAAAATGGAACTGGATGAATATTTTACTTTGATAATATTGTAAAGTACTAAGTTTATAGTTTTCTCAAGAGGATAGTAGGGAAAGGAAGTAAAGACAACTTATGAAAAAAGTAATCGCAGGTTTAGCAGCAGCATCTGTAGTAGGTGTAGCAGTTCCTGGAATGGATTCTGCTCATGCACAAGTTTCAAATGATGCGCTAAAAGAAATTAATGGACAAACTCAAACTCAAACGACTGTAACTGAAACAAAAACGGTAGAAACAACTTCTGAATTAAAATACACAGTAACAGCTGATGTATTAAATGTACGTTCAGGTGCTGGTACAGGACATGACGTTATTTCTAAAGTGAAATCAGGTCAAGTACTTCAAGTAATTGGACAAGAAAACGGTTGGTTCAAAGTTAGTGTAAACGGTCAAACAGGTTATGTAAGTGGGGACTTCGTAACAACTGGTGGCAATAAAGGAACTACTACTACTGTTCAGCAAGGAACAGGCACTTACACAGTAAACGTTTCTTCATTAAACGTACGTACAGGCCCAAGTGCATCTCATACTGTTTTAGGTTCTGTAAATAAAGGAAAAACAGTTCAAGTTGTAGGTGAAGTTCAAGATTGGTTTAAAATTAACTTCAATGGTGGAACTGGATACGTAAGTAAAGACTTCGTAACAAAAGGTGGTTCAGCTGTGTCTAACGAAACTCAGCAACCAACTACAAACAACAACAACAATACTACTACAGTTCAAACTGGTGGATCATATGTTGTTAACACAGGTGCTTTAAAAGTACGTACAGGTCCAGCTACATATAACCCTGTAATTGGTGGGGTAACAAACGGTACAGTATTAAACGTTACTGGCGCTGAAAATGGTTGGTATAAAATTAACCATAATGGCCGCACTGGTTACGTAAGTGCAGACTTTGTTAAGTTTGTAAAAGGCGGAGTGAACAATGTAGTTACTGGTGGTAACCAAGGTACGAACCAAGGTACGAACCAAGTACAAAAACCAACAGCACCAACAGGTGGAGATACATCTTCAATCGCTGGATTCGCTAGATCTTTAAATGGTTCACCATACAGAACTGCTGGTACAACACCTGCTGGTTTTGACTGCAGTGGATTCATTCACTACGTATTAAATCAAACTGGTCATAAAGGCGCTCGTCAAACAGTTGCTGGATACTGGAGCTCTAAAACAAAGACTAACAGTCCACAACCAGGTGATTTAGTATACTTCCAAAATACTTATAAATCAGGTCCTTCTCACATGGGCGTTTACTTAGGTAATGGACAGTTCATCAGTGCAGAAACTGACGCAACTGGCGTACGCATTAGCTCTGTAAGCAACTCTTACTGGAGTAAGCACCTATTAGGTTACACAAAAGCATACTAAGAAAAAGTATTTTATATACTTTTCGTATAGAGAAAAGGCTTTCCAGGGAAACTTGGGAAGCCTTTTTCATAGTTGGATAAACTAACAGTATAGTAGTATTTATCCTGCTATTTGCGGGATAATAATCAGCGGGGGATGGACAAATCCCCGCTGATTAAATTTTCACTTTATGTCAATTTTCCATGCAAAAACTTAGCATATAAATCATGAAAATAGTTTGGACGGAATAAGTTTGCTGCATGACCTGCTAATGGAATTTCTTTATATAAAACGTTCGGAAGAATGGACTTCAAATCAAAGAGACAAGATTTATAGAGATGATCATGTTCTCCCATCACCCATAATATAGGATGGGGAAGTGCTTTTAATTTAGATTTTAAGTCGAATTCTAAGCGGTGTCGTAATGACTCAGCAATAATGGACGAGTGTAATTGTAATCCGAAACGGTAATAAATATTTCGTGAAATAACAGCGAATGGATTTGCCCTTAGTATTCCACTTGGAAAAATAGTACTAGCATACTGAGAAAGCCAAGATGAATATTCATCACCACGTTTTTCCCAAAATTTCTGAAAAACATTATATAAACGGGAAGGGTTATTATAATGTCCACCAATATGACAAATACTCAATACTTTTTCTGGATGCATTTGTGCAAATGTCGTAGAGATATAACAGCCATAGCTTAGAGCACAAATATGAGCCTTTTTAATTCCCTCTTTTTCATACAAGTTCAATAATTGATCTACGAGGCGCTGTATTGAAAAGTCGATAGCTTCTCCTTTATCGTCGCCGTGACCTAATAAATCATAAGTTATAATGTTGTAGGAGGCAGAAAATCGTTTATGCTCTTTTTTGAAGGCGCGGCGATTTCCAACTAATCCATGAATAAAAATGATTGTTTCCTTTTCGGAATGTTTATTTGTTTGCAAAAAGGATACTCCTTTCAATGCTGGAGATTTATATAGTGTTTTAAATTAGCTAATTGATAAAATTAGTTATATATTTTCTATGCGTAGTTTATAATTTACATAGAATAATAATAAGTACCAGGTAATAATATCAGATATTTATACTTGTTGTAAAGATGAGTTTATATGTATATTTTGTAAAAATAGAAAAAAGTGTGTTTACATTCAGTTTACATTTATAGCGTATTCTAGTTTTAGAAAGAATAGTTTTGTTTATAACGAGGAGATGAACGACAATGGAAGTTAGGAATACAGAAAAGAAAAAAGGGAATTGGAGGCAGTTTTTACGTCTCATTCAAGATACAAATCCACCGAAAGGCATTCTTATTTTTGCATTAATAATGAGCTTACTTTCTACTGGAGCGAGTTTGTTTATTCCAATGCTGACAAAAGGTTTAGTTGATAATTTTTCACTTTCTTCAATTAGTACGGGACAAATTGTTGGATTAATTGCATTCTTTATTATTCAAACAATTGCTGCAGGATTGTCAATTTATTTACTGAATTATATTGGACAAAAAATTGTAGCTGGACTTAGAGAACGATTGTGGAAAAAGGTACTTATTTTACCAGTGTCTTATTATGATCAAAACAGAACGGGAGATACAATTAGTCGTATGACAAATGATACAGGTGTTGTTAAAACATTAATTTCTGAGCATTTGTCAAACTTATTAACAGGCGGTATCTCAATTATTGGGTCATTAATTGTATTATTTGTTTTAGACTGGAAAATGACAATTTTACTTTTAACGGTTATTCCATTATCGGTACTAATTTTAGTTCCACTTGGACGGAAAATGTATAAGATTTCAAAAGCACTTCAAGATGAAACGGCTTCTTTTACTAGTGTATTAACACAAGTACTATCAGAAATTCGTTTAGTAAAATCTTCAAATACTGAAAAAAAAGAATATGAAACAGGTAATACAGGTATCCAAAAATTATTGCAATTTGGTTTGAAAGAAGGAAAAGTGCAAGCATTAATTTCACCTGTTATGTCTTTTGTTTTAATGGCATTGCTTGTTATTATCGTAGGGTATGGTGGAATGCGAGTTTCTAGTGGTGCATTAACAACAGGTGAACTTGTAGCATTTATTTTGTATTTAGTTCAAATTATTATGCCGATGAGTCAGTTATCTATGTTCTTTACTCAGTTCCAAAAAGCAATTGGTGCAACCGAAAGAATTAATACGATTTTAGAATATGAAGTAGAAGATCATGAGACAGGTATGAATGTTACAAATGCGAAGCAGTCGATCGTTATTGAAAATGTACATTTTGAGTATAACGAAGAAGAGAAAGTGTTGGAAAATATCGATTTCACGATTGAATCTGGAAAAGTAACGGCGATTGTAGGACCAAGTGGTAGCGGAAAAACAACTTTATTCTCGCTGTTAGAACGTTTTTATGAGCCAACTAGTGGTTTCATAAAATTAGGGAAAGAACCAATTACAGCATATTCATTACAATCATGGCGACGTCAAATTGGTTACGTTTCACAAGATAGTCCGTTAATTGATGGAACGATTCGTGATAATATTTGTTACGGTGTTGAGGGTGAAGTGACGGATGAAGAAATTGAAAAAGTAGCAGCGATGGCGTATGTTGATGCGTTTATTCATGATTTACCAAGTGGATACGCAACAGAAGTTGGAGAGCGTGGTGTGAAGCTTTCTGGAGGGCAAAGACAACGAATTGCGATTGCTCGAGCGTTACTACGAAATCCGCAAATCCTTATGTTAGATGAAGCGACTTCAAGTCTTGATAGTAAATCGGAATCGGTTGTTCAGAAGGCGTTAAATAACTTAATGAAAGGTAGAACAACTTTAGTTATTGCGCATAGACTTTCTACTGTTGTAGATGCAGATAAAATTATCTTTATTGAAAAAGGGAATCTTACAGGAAGTGGCTCACATGATGAGTTATTACGGACACATGACATGTACCGTGAATTTGCAATGCAACAATTGAAAATTAAAGAAGGAGCATTATAGAATGAAAACAATCAGTGAAGGGGCACTTCACTGATTGTTGATTTTAGAGTGCCAAAAAGTATGTTAAGCAGAAAGGATATGATTCCTTGATACCCAAAATTTTAATTGTAGATGATGATCCGCACATTAGAGAACTTGTTTCTGTATTTTTGGAACGAGAAGGTTTTCAAACATATGAGGCCGTTGATGGATTAGATGCTCTTCGAAAAATAGAAGAAGTGAAAGTCGATATGGCGATTCTTGATATTATGATGCCAAATATGGATGGGTTTGATTTATGTTATGAATTAAGAAAATACTATGATATCCCAATTCTTATGCTGACTGCTAAAGGTGAAACATCTCAAAAAGTAAAAGGATTTCACCTCGGAACAGATGATTATCTTGTAAAACCATTTGATCCTTTAGAATTAGTTGTGAGAGTGAAGGCATTATTGAAACGTTACCAAATTACAGTATCGCAATCTATTCAAGTTGGGAATGTACTGTTAAATCGTAAAACATTTGAAGTTAACGCCGGAGAACAAACGGTGACGCTGCCGCTAAAAGAATTTGAGTTGCTCTTTACATTAGGATCTAAAGCGGGAAGAACTTGTTCAAGAGAGCAATTAATAGAAGACGTATGGGGATATGATTTTGAAGGGAATGAACGCACGCTAGACGTTCATATTAATCGGTTGCGTGAAAAGTTTCAAGAAGAGCTATCGAAGTTTAGTATAAGGACGATAAGGGGCTTAGGGTATCGCTTAGAGGTAAGTAAATGAGAAAAAGAGAAAGAATGAGTAAGATGAAGATGTTAAAAGTAATAGGGGCGATAGTAGCGCTCTTTGCTTTTCTTACTATAATTTGGTCGATAGCCTTTTTTGTATCGTCTAGTCTAATGAAAGCTTTTGAAATAAACGTATCGCCTTTTATTAGTTTTCTAATTAGTGATATGGTCGGCTTTGTTTTTATCGTTCTTATTTGGACATTAATCGGGATTTTAATGAGACCGAAGCGAGAGGCGATGATTTGGACGATCATTGAACCGATACAAAAAATTGCAAAAGGGGACTTCTCTGTAAAAATACGGAATGAAGAAAAGTATGATGGCGAAATTGGTGTGCTTGTAAAAAGTATTAACGATATGACGGATGAACTTAATGCAATGGAGAAAATGAGACAAGAATTTGTATCGAATGTTTCTCATGAAATACAGTCGCCATTAACATCTATTAAGGGATTTGCTCGAGCGCTACAAGATGATAATCTACCAGTTGAAAAAAGAAAACATTATCTTACTATTATTGAAACTGAAACAACGCGATTATCTAAATTGAGTCAAAATTTATTGAAGCTAACACTTTTAGAGTCAGAGGAGTATTCACCAGAAAGAGCCACTTATCGATTAGATCAACAGTTGAAACAAATTGTGTTAAATAGTGAGCCTCTTTGGGATGAAAAAGGACTTGAGTTAGATCTCGATATGGATAAAGTGTGTGTTACTGCAGACAAAGAAAGTATGAGCCAAGTATGGATTAATTTAATTCATAACAGTATTAAATTCACACCAAATGGTGGCACGATTACAATTCATTTAAAAGAACATAAGGAATTCTTGGAAGTAAGTATTCATGATACGGGAATTGGTATATCCGAAGAACAGAAACAACATATTTTTGAACGTTTTTATAAAGCGGATTCTTCACGAAACCGTGCTTATGGAGGAAGTGGATTAGGTCTAGCAATTGTAAAAAAAGTACTCGACCTTCATCAAGGAAAAATAAAAGTTGAGAGTGTAGAAGGAAATGGTACAGAATTTATTGTGCGTATTCCAAATCATGAAGAAAAATAGTGTTAGAAGGAGGCCTTCTAACACTATTTTTCTTTAAAAATGCATTTACCATTACTATAGTTACCTATAAGTAACCTACGCACATAAAAGTGCATCATTGCCTTTTTACATAAACATAGATACACTTTTAATATAATAAACAACTGAGAAGATTAAGGAGTGTTACACTTGGCAGAATTATTACAAGGGAAAAATGCTTTAATTACAGGAGCAGGTAGAGGGATTGGTCGCGCTGTAGCGATCGCATTAGCGAAAGAAGGCGTAAATGTTGGTCTTTTAGCTCGTTCAGAAGAAAACTTAAAAGCAGTTGCGAAAGAAGTAGAAGCAGAAGGCGTAAAAGCTGTTATTGCGACTGCTGACGTATCTTCATATGAAGAGGTAACTACTGCAATTGAAACATTAAAAAACGGTTTAGGATCTATCGATATTTTAATTAATAACGCTGGTATTTCTAAATTCGGTAAGTTTTTAGAATTAGACGTTGCTGATTGGGAAAAAATCATTCAAGTAAACTTAATGGGTGTATACTATGCAACTCGTGCAGCTTTACCAAGTATGATTGAACAACAATCTGGTGATATTATTAATATTTCATCTACAGCAGGACAAAAAGGTGCACCTGTAACAAGTGCATATAGTGCTTCTAAATTTGGTGTTCTTGGTTTAACAGAATCGTTAGCAATGGAAGTTCGTAAACATAATATCCGTGTAACAGCTTTAACTCCAAGTACAGTAGCAACTGACATGGCTGTAGACTTAGGATTAACTGATGGAAACCCTGATAAAGTAATGCAAGCGGAAGATATTGCAGAGTTTATCGTAGCGCAGCTGAAATTAAATAAACGTACATTTATTAAATCAGCAGGACTTTGGTCTACTAATCCGTAAGGGATAAATTTATAAACAAAAGAAGGGATATCTATTCTGTAATGGAGTGGGTGTCCTTTTTTATTTTTTTGTATGTAAAGCAGAATTGTCGGTATAATGAGAAGTGAATGGTAGAAAAGCATGAAAAACTTGAAGGGGATGGTATTTCCATGAGTACGATTGAGAAATGGACCGCTGTTGATCAATATATGAGTGATGTATTAATACCGAAAGATTCTATATTAGAAGAAGTTCTTCAAGCAAATGCTTCAGCTAATTTGCCGGCACATGATGTATCGCCAACTCAAGGGAAGTTTTTACAACTATTAGTACAAATTCAAGGAGCTCGTAACATTTTAGAAATTGGCACTCTAGGCGGATATAGTACAATATGGCTTGCAAGAGCATTGCCATCTGGAGGGCGAATTGTTACATTAGAAGCAAGTGAAAAGCATGCTGAAATTGCACGGAGCAATATTGAGCGTGCCAATTTGAATGATAGAATTGAAATACGATTAGGATTAGCGTTAGATTCTTTAAAACAAATAGAAAATGAGAAGTATGAACCATTTGATTTTATTTTCATAGATGCGGATAAACAAAATAACCCTGCTTATTTTGAATGGGCACTGAAACTATCACGCCCTGGTACTGTAATTATTGGGGATAACGTAGTACGTGAAGGTGAAGTTATTGATAATACTAGTAGCGATCCTCGTGTACAAGGGATACGCCATTTCTATGAGCTAATAGCTGCTGAGCCACGTGTAAGTGCTACAGCGCTTCAAACTGTCGGAAGTAAAGGATACGATGGATTTGTAATGGCAGTCGTTAAAGAATGATGTAAGGAGATAAGTGGAATGAAAAAGATGTTTGAACAATTATAACGTGTATCGTGTACAACGCAGTTAGCTCGAGGCCCTCCGATATACATAACGCTATATGTTATATTAAAAAATTGGAGGTTGTGAGTAGATGAGAACGGAAAAAGAAATGCTAGACTTAATTATAAATACAGCAAAAGAGGATGAAAGAATTCGAGCTGTCATCATGAATGGGTCACGTGTGAATCCAAATGTGAAAAAAGATTGTTTTCAAGACTATGATATTATTTATGTTGTAAAAGATATACAATCTTTTACGTGTAATCATAGTTGGATTAATAGATTTGGAGAAATAATGATTGTGCAAATGCCGGAAGAAATGTCGTTAGTTCCAGCGGATGAAGACGGGAAATTTCCGTATTTAATGCAGTTTATGGATGGAAACCGGATTGATTTAATGCTAGTTCCAGGGGATTTAATAAATAAATTTATTGGACAGGATAGTTTAAGTAAATTGCTACTTGATAAAGATAATTGTATTGGCGAGTTTGCACCAGCAAACGATAATGATTACACGATAAAAAAGCCTACAGAAAAAGAGTTTTTGGATTGCTGTAATGAATTTTGGTGGTGCAGTACAAATGTAGGAAAAGGATTGTGGCGCGAGGAACTTTCTTATGCGAAAGGGATGCTTGAAGGCCCTGTACGAGATATGTTGGTTGTAATGCTAGAGTGGCATATCGGTATGAAAACAGAGTTTACAGTTAATGCTGGGAAGTTTGGAAAGCATTTCGAACAATATGTTGAAAAAGATGTCTGGGAGCAGTTTAAAAGGACATTTTCAAATGCAGAATATGAAAACATTTGGGATTCATTTTTCGTAATGGGTGATTTATTTAGGAAAGTTGCGAACGAAATTGCTAACACTTATGAATATCAATATCCGCAAGATGCCGATGACAAAGTGTCGAGTTATTTAAAGCATGTAAGAAAATTACCGAAAGATAGTAAAGTAATTTATTAAGTATATAAATCAATAAGACTGTCCTAATTACGGACAGTCTTATTTTTGTTCATGAATAAGAATTTCTCTAACAAAGTGCAGCTGAATCACATATGAAATTTTAGGGAGGTTTTTATCATGTATTATTTTTATTCACCAGAAATGTTCGTTCCATTTCCTTTGGGGCTAGAACGCAATATTTCGTATGCTTATATGCCATATCATTCATTTTATTATGGAGACTATGTAAATGCGATGCCATACGCATTACATGTTCCTCAAAATTATGAAGCCGAAATGAAAGAAGAGGATCGAGGGTCATGGACACCATTTTCGTGGGCCGAAAAATATGCGTATGCATTTTCAGGACCATACAATAAAGCAGAAGTGGCTCTTACATTTGATGATGGACCAGATTTAGTATTTACGCCAAAAATTTTAGATAAGTTAAAACAACATAATGTAAAAGCTACTTTTTTCCTGCTTGGTGAAAATGCAGAAAGGTATCCAAATGTAGTAAAGCGTATCGCTAATGAAGGGCATGTAATTGGTAATCATACGTATAGTCATCCGAATTTAGCGAAAGTAAATGAGGCTGAGTACCATAATCAAATTATAAAAACGGAAGAAATATTAAATCGTTTAGCTGGTTATGCACCGAGGTTTATACGTCCGCCGTACGGTGAAATACTTGAAAATCAATTGAAGTGGGCGACAGAACAAAATTTTATGATTGTACAGTGGAGTGTTGATACGGTTGATTGGAAAGGTGTAAGTGCTGATACAATTACAAATAATGTGTTAGGGAATTCATTTCCAGGTAGTGTTATACTTCAACATTCAACTCCAGGTGGACATTTACAAGGATCAGTAGAGGCGCTAGACAAAATCATTCCACAGTTAAAAACGAAAGGAGCGCGTTTTGTAACACTTCCAAGTATGTTCCAGACATCTAAAGAGAGAAAGTGAAAATGTTAATAATTGGAACATGTAAAGTTGTATAGTATAATGAAAGTGTAAGTTAGGAGGTGGATATGATTGATGTATGCACTAGTAAACATAGGAATAAGCATATTGATTGGTATTATATTTATACTTGCCGCACTTATTCTTCAAAAAAATCCACCAACGGATATTAACGCAGCATACGGTTACCGTACGAAACGATCAATGAAAAATAAGGAATTATGGGATGCGGGTAACAAGTATAGTGCAGAAGTGATGAATCAAAATGGATTTATTATGATGTTAATTGGAAGTGTTATTAGTATATTGTTTAGATATCCCCATACAACAGCAGTGATTATGGCTGTCATGCTATTGTTAATTATACGTTTAATCATACGAGTAGAGAAAAGCTTAAAGAAACTTGAGAAATAATGGAAAAAACATGACTCCCGAGTATTATTAGCTGGGAGTCATATTTTATTTACAAACTATTATTTTTTAGCAATTCTTTGCCTTGTTCTACAACAAGTTCATAGTATTCAAGATCATACGGATAAATATCTTCAAATGTTATTGTTATCGGTTTACTGTTTAGAGCAGAAATAGTCGTTATAGATGAAATATCCCTTTTTAATAGTTGTAGAAAAGAAGTTGCATGTACTTTCATCACATCGTCTACTTCTTCACCTGGTGCAAATGGAAGTGGCTTTATTACATTGTGAAAATACATATGACAAAACTCACGATCAGTAAGGTTTGAAATTTCATAATCTATTTTATAGATTCCTTTGTATGTTAAATCAGCCGTTTGGAAGGAAAGACCCAATTCTTCCTCAATTTCACGTAGACCGCCAATTTGTACATCTTCATCATGCATAATATGTCCGGCGGATGTAATATCCCATATACCTGGAGCTTCTTTTTTATTTTTAGAGCGTAATTGGAAATATAAGAACATATCCTTAGCATCTTTTTCTACAAACCAGCAATGAAATGTTTCGTGCCAATCACCGTCACGATGCACGTCATCACGTAATTTCTTTCCAAGTGTATTTCTTTCAGGATCAAATATTGTTAACCACTCTGTCATTTTAATTCCCCTTTCTGCAAATTTTATTATACAATATTTGTATTGAATTTTGGGAAAATAAAGAAAAAGGAGTGATTATTAGTGAAGATAGAGAATAAGGAAATAAAATCAATAATTTCAACTGAGGAAGAATTACGACAAATATTGGGGAAACCAAGTGAACGGGCTTTGAAAAAAGTTATTTCATCACTTGATCACCATTGTGTAGATTTCCTGTCTAAATCGCCTTTTCTAGTATTATCTACTGCAAATAAATTCGGAGAGTGTGATGCTTCGCCGAGAGGAGACGCACCTGGATTTGTATATGTATTAAATGAAAATAAAATTATCATCCCAGAAAGACCGGGTAATCGTCGTATAGATTCAATTTTAAATATTATTTCAAATCCAAATGTAGGGTTAATCTTTTTTATTCCTGGTCTTGGGGAAACACTCCGAATAAACGGTACAGCATATATTACAAACGATGAAGAAATTTTGAAAGAAATGCAGGCGAATGGACGTAATCCGTTACTTGGAATTGTTGTTGAGATAGAGGAGTGCTATATCCATTGTGCAAAAGCTTTTATACGTTCAAAAATGTGGGATCCAGAATCGTGGTTAAATAAAAAAGAGCTACCTTCAGCAGCGAAGATGTTATTAGAGCATGCGAAAGTGAATGCTTCAGAAGAGGATGTTGCGCGTTCTTTAGAAGAAAGTTATACGAAAAGATTGTATTAAAAATATTTTATAAATATAGTTTTAGGAAGTGGGAGGCTTCTCGTTTTAGAATGAATTATTTATATATGAACTGCTGATTTATAAGTTAGAAATTTAAAATATAGGTAATAAGAGAAGTCTTTGTAAAATGTTATTGTGAAATATAATAAAAAAGTATCTTTAAAATAGTGAGTGAAAATAGGCTTGCTTTTTAAAATTTTCATAACTATAATAAGTTAACAAATAGACATGAACGAAAAAGTAACGATAAGGACATGAGATGATTTTTACGGTTTACAGAGAGGGAAGCCAAGGCTGTGAGTTTCCTAACACGAAAAATGATTTTACCACCTTTGAACTTCAATAGTGAACGAGTAATCTAGTAATTATTGACGGTATCAGCCGTTATCTGAACTTGAGCAATCTAGAAGAAAGTAAGTCTAGGTTGGAACAAGGGTGGAACCACGAAAACACATTCGTCCCTTTCCTAGGGATGAGTGTGTTTTTTTATAGTTATTAGATTGAAAATTAAAAATAATTTAAAAATAGTATTGATTTTGTTTTTTATGCGAGTATAATGAGTTAACAAATAAACATGAACGAAAAAGTAACGATAAGGACATGAGAACATTTTTACGGTTTACAGAGAGGGAAGCCAAAGGCTGTGAGCTTCCTAACACGAGAAATGATCTTACCACCTTTGAACTTCAATAGTGAACGAGTAATCTAGTAATTATTGACGGTATCAGCCGTTATCTGAACTTGAGCAACCTAGAAGGAAATAAATCTGGGTTGGAACAAGGGTGGAACCACGAAAACACATTCGTCCCTTTCCTAGGGATGAGTGTGTTTTTTTATCCCGCATTAACGGTCAGTAAGACTCCCATCTCAAAATTTGGCGGATACGAGGGAGTAAGATGGGAGATCAACTGTCCGTAAAAGCCCGATTGGTTCAACTAATAATCAGTGAGGAATGGACAAAATCCCCACTGATTAAAGTTTCACTTTATTACTTTGAAAGGAGGTGCGGTAACATGAAACGATTAGTACGTACGGAAATAACCACCACCTGCATGAAAAAATGGCAGAGCAAGGTGATTGATAGAGATAAAAAATAAAATTTTAGGAGGAGATTAGAAGATGAATAATGTTATTAATGTTGGGCTATTAGGATTAGGTACTGTCGGAAGTGGTGTTGTCCATATTTTGAAAGAACATTATCAAAAAATTACTCTTGATACAGGATGTAAAGTAAAGGTAAAGACAGTCGTTGTACGTGATTTGGAAAAAGAACGTGATGTTTGCATTGATGGAATCGTAGTAACAAGTAATGTTGATGAAGTTCTAAATGATTCAAATATTGATATTGTAGTAGAGGTAATGGGCGGAATTGAAGAAGCGAAAGAACATATTGTGAAGGCTTTACAAAGTAAGAAACATGTCGTAACAGCAAATAAAGATTTAATGGCCGTATACGGTGCGGAGCTTTTGCAATTAGCAAATAAAAATGAATGTGACTTATGTTACGAAGCGAGTGTAGCTGGTGGGATTCCGATATTACGAGGATTATCAGACGGGCTAGCGTCAGATCAAATTGAAAAAATAATGGGAATCGTAAATGGAACAACAAATTACATGTTAACAAAGATGAGTCAAAATGGATGGTCGTATGAAGAGGCTTTACAGGAAGCACAAAAATTGGGTTTCGCAGAATCAGATCCGACAGCGGATGTAGATGGGCTAGATGCGGCGAGAAAGGTAGCAATTCTTGCAAATTTAGGATTTTCGATGAATGTTGCATTAGATGATGTGCAAGTAAGAGGGATTCGAAAGGTCGAAAAAGAAGATTTACAAATGGCTGAAAAGTTAGGATTTACTATGAAGTTAATTGGTAAAGCAGAGAAACAAGGATCATCCATTCACTTAAGTGTAGAACCGACTTTATTACCAAACCATCATCCGTTATCAAATGTTAATAATGAATTTAATGCGGTGTATGTTCACGGTCAAGCAGTAGGAGAAGTGATGTTTTACGGACCTGGAGCTGGGAAGTTGCCGACTGGTTCTGCTGTAGTAAGTGATATTATTTCAATCGTTAAAAATATGAATCAAGTTCCGAAAAATAAAAGTGTGTTAAAAGAACCAGAACCGTACGAATTACAAGGAGATGAAGAAGTAGTTTCGAAATATTTCTTACGTATTTCATTACGAGATGAGCCTGGGATGTTGCGAAAAATAACAGAATGTTTCGTTAGTTATTCTGTAAGTTTAAAAGAAGTTATCCAATTACCTTTGAATCGTGAACTTGCAGAAGTCGTTGTTGTGACACATCACACTTCAAAATATCAATTCGAACGAGTTTTAGGAGCGATAGAAGCTGTCGCAAGTGAAATAAACAGCCACTACATTATTGAGGAGGAAAAACAATATGTATAAAGGATTATTAAACCAGTATGCTTCTTATTTACCAGTGAATGAAAACACACCTGATGTTAGCTTAATGGAAGGGAACACACCTCTTATTCCATTATTAAATATATCAAAACAATTAGGGATTCAGTTATACGGTAAATATGAAGGAGCGAATCCAACAGGTTCTTTTAAAGACCGTGGTATGGTAATGGCAGTTGCAAAGGCGAAGGAAGAAGGGGCGGAGGCAATCATTTGTGCATCAACAGGTAATACATCAGCATCAGCTGCCGCATATGCGGCACGCCTCGGAATGAAATGTATTATCGTAATCCCAGAAGGAAAGATTGCGCATGGGAAATTAGCGCAAGCGGTCGCCTATGGAGCTGAAATCATTTCAATAGAAGGGAATTTTGATGATGCACTTAAAGCTGTAAGACATATTGCTGCAGAAGAGCCGATTACATTAGTAAACTCAGTGAATCCGTACCGAATTGAAGGGCAAAAAACAGCAGCATTTGAAATTTGTGACCAGTTGCAAAGTGCACCAGATGTTCTAGCTATCCCTGTTGGGAATGCAGGGAATATTACAGCATATTGGAAGGGCTTCTGTGAATACGAGAAAGAAAAAGGTTATAAGAAACCAAGAATTCACGGCTTTGAAGCGGAAGGAGCGGCGGCAATTGTAAAAGGACATGTAATTGAAGAACCTGAAACAATTGCAACAGCGATTCGCATCGGTAATCCAGCAAGTTGGTCGTATGCAGTAGAGGCAGCCGAACAGTCTCATGGTGAAATAGATATGGTGTCAGATGAGGAAATATTACATGCGTATAGATTGTTAGCAAAAACGGAAGGAGTTTTCGCAGAGCCAGGATCGAATGCTTCATTAGCGGGCGTCATTAAACATGTGCAATCTGGAAAAATCAAAAAAGGCGAAACGGTTGTTGCAGTATTAACTGGAAACGGTTTGAAAGATCCTGATATTGCTATTTCTTCTAATAAATTAGACATTGCAAGTGTTTCAAATAATATAGAACAAATTAAAGATCATATAAAAGGGGTGATTATGTCGTGATACCATTAAGCGTTCGTGTTCCTGCTAGTACAGCAAATGTTGGACCAGGATTTGATTCTGTTGGAATAGCTTTGTCATTATATTTAGAAGTGAGTGTAAAGGGAGAAGCTGATAAGTGGCAAGTGATACATTCTTTTGACGATTCAATTCCAAAAGACGATAAAAATTTAATTGTTAGCACGGCATGTAAAGTATGTCCTTCTTTATCACCCCATATAATAGAAGTTACTAGTAATATTCCGCTGACAAGAGGGCTAGGAAGTAGCGCGTCAGCGATTGTAGCAGGAATAGAGCTTGCGAATCAACTTGGAAATTTACATTTAACAACTGATCAAAAGGTTCAAATTGCTACAAATTTTGAAGGGCATCCAGATAATGTTGCTGCTTCTATTTTAGGTGGAACTGTAATCGGAGCACTTGATGGAAAGAATGTTTCGGTTGTAAGAATTGAAAGTAAGGAATTAGGCGTAATTTCTCTTATTCCAAATGAAGAGCTAAATACAGATGAAAGCCGATCTGTATTACCAGAGATGTTTCCGTTTCATGAAGCAGTTAAAGCTAGTGCGATAAGCAACGTATTAGTAGCTGCGTTATGTCAAAAGAAGTGGGAAGTTGTAGGTGAAATGATGGAACGAGATCATTTCCACGAGCCATATCGTTTAGAACTTGTACCGTTATTACCATCAATTCGTAAATGTGCAAAGGAATTTGGAGCATATGGCACAGCGCTTAGTGGTGCGGGACCATCCATTTTTATTTTAACTCCGTACGAGAAGCGTAAAGAAATAGCTGACCAATTAGCGAGAGTATTTGCAGCTATGAAAGTATGTGAGCTTGAAATTGATCATAAAGGGACTACTGTAAATAAGGAAGAACATATTGGATTATAAAGAAAGCTAGCATCGCTAGCTTTCTTTACGTTATGGAGAATCTATTTTAAAGGGGATTTTTCGGAATGAGCATTAATTTTAGAGGTGATTATATGAGTTCAAAAGAGTCACCAGAAGAAAAAAGAGAACGCATGAGACAAGGTGAATTGAAAAATAATCCTACCGGTTCTTTGAATGATGGACTCAACAGGGCGGAATCAGGTAGCCCCGCTGATATGACAGGTGGTATGAATTGGAAAGGTACAGGGGTATTAATTTTAGTGCTAGTTTTAGGATATATTATATATAGTTACTTTTTCAGTTAAGGAAAGCTTGATGGAATTTAGATTTGCTTGATCTAATTATTAGTGAGAATAAAAAAACAAGGATTAAAGTCCCACTGTATTACATATTTTCTTTAAACAAATTATAGTTATACGTAAATTTTTTTTGCTCATAATAGAGCTAGCATAATGCTAGCTCTATTATTTTTTTGCCATATTCCTGTAACAAACCTCCTGTATATTCATTGGTGGAGGTGCAGAAGATGAAAAAAATGATAGCGATATGTCTTCTTACAACATTGTCACTTTCGACTTTAGTCGGGTGTGATGTAAAAGGTAATGAGGCTTTACAAGAGTCTAAAATAAAGAAAGCGACGTATAAAGATTTTACTTACGATGTAAATCCTGAGACTTTTACGTTAACTGTAGAACATGATGGTGTAAAAGAACAGGCATCACAACCGCTACCAAAAATGAAGGTGTCGAATTTGAAAAAAGACAAGGATCATACATCATGGGAATATCCGGATCAAAAAGTAAAAGTAAATTTAGAAAAGAAAAAAGACCACTTAAATATTGAAGTGGAATCGACTGGCGCAGAAAGTTTCACATGGCCAAAAGTGCAAGCTGAAAATTATACACTTCCGTTATGGGAAGGTAAGCAAATTCCGAGTAATGATGAGAATTGGAAGAAGTTTTTAAAGGATGATGCATATTCATTTGCTGAATCATTTTCTATGAAGTTTTTTGCATTAAATGGTTCTAAGTATTCGATCGTATATATTGCGAACAATATGTTTAATAATGAATTGAAATTTCATTCGGACCCGAAAATAGGGTTTGATTTTACACATGAATTCCCGAGTATAAATAAAAATAAAACATATGGATTTCAATTATATGTGACAAATAATGATGCAGTAAGTATTGCTAAACTGTATAAGGATAATATTATTGAAAAAGGTGAATTTAAAACATTACAAGAAAAGGCTAGAAAAAACAAAGAAATTGAAAAACTTTACGGTGCAGGTCATTTTTATTTTTGGAATCAAAATGGTTTATCAGAAAGTAACGTAAATTGGCCAAAGCTAAGGGAGCAAATAAATAGCCCGGTGTTTAGCCATATAAAAGAGCTTATTCAAAAGAATAGTTCAGAGCCTGGGGAATTGAATGTATTTGAGCAGGTGAGTAAACAAGACTTTATCGATAAGTACCAAAAAAATGTTATTTTACGCTATACAAACGAAGTATTATCTATGAAGGAATTGTATAAAGAGGATGTTTTCCCGAAAGTTAATCAGGAAGCTAGTGTGTTATTAAAGAAAGGTGTAGATCACTTATCGAAGACAGAGCTGTATAGCTTAAATAAACATTTATTAAAGTCAGTACTCGGTGATGCAGTTGAAGAAGTAAGTAAATGGGGTAAAGCAGATGGAACGGATATAATAAAGGAAATGAAAAAAGTAGGGATAGACAAAGCGTGGATTGGTCTACCGAACTGGGAACAAGGATTTATGCAGCCTAATTTCGTTACAGAAGCTAAGGAAATGGGATATTTAGTTGGTCCGTATGATTCTTACCATTCTATTCATGAGAAAGGTGATAAAAATTGGAACACAGCTTCCTTTAATGACCCATCGTTATATGAAGAAGCCACTGTAACGAAGAAAAATGGTGAGAAAGTGCAAGGATTTCTAGGTAGAGGCCGAAAATTAAATCCGACATTATCACTTCCTAGTGTAAAAGAACGAATGAACGATATATTACAAAATGGCCCTAAATATAATTCATGGTTTATTGATTGTGACGCGACGGGCGAAATTTATGATGACTATTCGGCAAAACATGTAACGACACAAGAACAAGATTTACAAGCACGATTAAAACGAATGGATTATATTGCACAAGAAAAAGGTATGGTAGTTGGCTCTGAGGGCGGAAATGATTTTGCAAGTAGTACGATTGCATTTGCTCATGGAATTGAAACACCAGTTATTAAGTGGGACGATGAAGATATGAGAAAAAATAAAACAAGTCCGTATTATGTCGGTGGATATTGGTCACCAAATCAAAATGTTCCAGAAAAATATGCAAAACAAGTACCGTTAAAAGAAGAATATAAGCAAGTATATTTAAATCCAGTATATTCGGTGCCATTATATAAACTAGTATACAATGATTCGGTTATTACAACGCACCACTGGGAATGGGGAAGTTTGAAGGTAAAGGACGAGGTTGGAAATCGTATGTTATATGAGTTATTGTATAATGTTCCTCCGTTGTACCATTTAGATGAAGTAGAGTGGAATAAGCATAAAAAAGAAATTACAGAGCATCTGAAAGTTTGGAATGATGTTCATGAAAAGGCAGTAAAAGAAGAAATGACGAACTTTGCATATTTGTCAGAAGATAAGTTAGTACAATCTGCTTCTTATGGAAAAGAGATTAAAATTATTGTGAATTTCTCTAATGATGATGTGGAAATAGAAAAAACGAAAATAAAAGCAAAATCAGCTTTAATTTATAATAATGGAAAGCAAATGATATACACACCAAATGAGAAATAATAAAGTGGAATTTTAATCAGTGGGGGATTTATCCCTCACTGATTATTAGTCATCACCAATCAAAATTTCACGGCACAAACTTGACTCTTTTATTCCTGCTAAATTATGAGGTGAAAGTCTTACTACCTGCAAATAACAGAATGATAAATCTGTAAATTCGAACGTTTTGAAGTGTTAAATTTTTGAAGTTGATAAATAGTGACTTGCCAAAAATAAGCACGAGAGTATAATGTGAAATGGAATACATATTGGATTCATGATGTAACCTTACAAAAATGTAAGGTGATTGAAAGGAAATTCAATATGAAGATTACTAGACATACATTATACTAGGAAAAGAGAAAGAGAGGAGAATGAACATGAGCTCTGAATTAGAACAAGATACGAGAAGCAGTAAAAAACGTTCTAAAAGAAAATCAATAAAATGGTTCATTTTAATTCCATTTTTCCTACTTATTTTTGGAGGAGTAGGATATGGATCGTTTATATATAACAAAGCAAAAGCTGTTGTAAGTGATGCATATGCAAAAATTGATAAGTCATCAAAAAGGGACAAAGAAGTGGAACCTTTAAAGGATAATATCTCGATTTTAATCATGGGTGTCGATGGAAGCGAAATGAGAAAAAGCCAATATGGTGAAGCGGTTCGAACAGATGCACTTTTATTAGCGACAATTAATAAAGATGATAAGTCAGTTAAATTAGTAAGTATTCCGCGTGATTCACGCGTTTATATTCCATCTAGAAAAAAATTAGATAAAATTACACACGCACACGTATTTGGTGGTGTTGAAAGTACACGAGATACAGTGGAAAGATTTTTAAATGTACCAGTTGATTATTATGTGAAGTTTAACTTTGAGTCATTTGTACAAATTGTAGATTCAATTGGTGGTATTGATATTGATGTACCTGTTACTTTCACTGAACAAGATAGTAAAGACCAAGCAGGTATGATTCATTTAGAAAAAGGTTACCAACATTTAAATGGTGAACAAGCACTTGCACTTGCGAGAACGCGTAAAATTGACAGTGATACAATGCGTGGTCAAAGACAACAACTTGTAATTGAAGCAATTGCGAAAAAAGCAATGTCTGTTCAATCTATTAGTAAAATGGGCTCTTTACTTGATGCAGTTGATAAAAATATGAAAACAAACTTAACGTTTGATGATATGCTTGCTATTACGAAAAATATGGCAGGCTCTGATTTGCAAATGGAAAAGATGCAAATAGAAGGAACAGATAAACGTATTGGTGGTATTTATTATTACATTCCAAATGAAAAGAATGTAAAAGATATTTCGAATAAGTTAAATGCGCATTTAGGTGTTACACCAAAACCAAATCGAAATGAATAAGTATAAAAAAAGGTTGGCCTCAGCCAATCTTTTTTTATGGAAATGGACTGCTTCATTTATTTTTAGTAGAAGGGCTACTAGTTTTTTCACGTCTACAGTTAAATCATTTTAATTTATATAAACAAAAGGTGCAATTGTACGATATACTAGAGGAAAGAATTTGGTAATTAACTCCTAAAATAGAGGAAATAAATTCATCTCATTGCAAGTTGAAAGCGAATTGAATTGATGGAAGATCAAACAGGTTAAAACAAATCTTCTTGAAAGTTGTACATAGTGCAATCAAGAATTGGTATGAAAAGAATAAAGAGCTTGTTGAGGCAGGAACAACAATTTTGATAAAACTCCCATTATAATTCATATTTTAGATTGTTTATATAGTGTAATAAAATAAATAGATGTATAATTATATTGGGTGATTTATATATAAGATTAATAGGGAGAGGAATTCGATAGAATGGAAAAGGCTTTTAAAATTAAACGAGTTGCAGTTGTTTCAGTAGCGATTGCAATAGTAGCTATTGGGTATTTCATGTTTCAATCTATTACTTCACCAGCAAAAGCTGTTGCGAAGCAAGAAAATATAGTGCAGCTTGCAAGTGAACAATCGAAAGTTGAAATGAATAAAACGGCGCCAAGTCGTTTTAACGGAATGGAAAGAAAAGTTGCTTATCTTACATTTGATGATGGGCCAGGAAAATATACGGCTGAATTATTAAATATGTTAAAACAGCATGATGCGAAGGCGACATTCTTTTTAATTGGTGCGAATGTAAAACAGTTTCCTGATTTAGTAAAACGTGAAAATGCAGAAGGACATTATGTTGGAATGCATAGTATGACACACAATTTTGCGAAGTTATATAAAAATGGCGAATATGTTAATGAAATGAAAGAAGATCAAAGCTTAATCGCAAATATTATTGGAAAATCACCTCAATTAACACGTCCACCATACGGGTCGAAGCCTGGTTTAAATGAAGACCTTCGAAACAAAGTAGTAGAGGGTGGTCTTAAAGTGTGGGACTGGACAATTGACTCTTTAGACTGGAAATACAATAAAGTACCAGTGGATGCAGCGGCAGCGCAAATCGCTCAAAATGTATTAGCTGGTGCAACAAAACCGCAAGAAGTCATTTTAATGCATGACATTCACCCGCAATCAGTTGCTGCTGTGCCAGCAATTTTAAAGGGTCTAAAAGAAAAAGGTTATGAGTTTGAAGCATATCATGAAGAGAATCACTTCCCCGTGAACCTCTGGCATGATAACCGTATGTAATGGAGGAATTGAAGTTGAAATATGGAAAAGTAGCAGTAGTTGGAGCATTATCAGTAGGATTATTATCAGGTTGTTTCGGTGAAAAGCCAGAAGAAAATTTATTTACGGCTTTTGAAGCAGCATCTACACAAGAAAAATCTTTAGCAGATGACACAAAAAAATTAGAGAAGTTAGAAAAGCAAGGACAAGAACTTTATTCTCAAATTTTACAAGAAGGTAAAGAGCATAATGAAGCAGTTTCAAAGAAAATAGAGCAAGCTACTGCAAATGTAGACGAGCGTGAAAAAGTATTGAAAAACGAGAAGGAACAGTTAGAAAAAGCGCAGAAAGAAACGACACCCGTTCAAAAAAATATTGAAAAACTCGAAGATAAGAAATTACAAAAACAAGCAAAAACAGTAGAAGAATCGTATAAAAATCGTTATGATGCCTTCCAAAAGATGAATGAGAATTACACGAAGGCGTTAGCGACTGAAAAAGAACTGTATGAAAAATTAAAAGTAAAAGAAACGAAGTTAAAAGAAATTGGTGAAAAAGTTAAAACTGTTAATGAGTTAAATGTGGAAGCGCAAAAGGCGAAAGAACAATTTAATAAACATACAAAAGAGTATAATGATAATAAGTTAGCATTTTATAAAGATGCACAAATTAAAATTAAAGAACAAAAATAAAGAAAGATCTTAATTATAATAAAAAGCCGGGGAAACATTGTCAAAAATGTTTTTTCGGTTTTTTACTTTAAATGAATAGAAAAGACTGGAATTGATATCATAAAAGAGTTATAGTGAAATATTCGAAGGGAAACATTGTAAAGTAAGGAGAAGAATTTATGTCATATGAATTTTTATTCAAATTAGGTTTAGCACTCTTTTTAGGATTATTCATCGGAATAGATAGGCAGCTAAAGAATAAACCGCTTGGTGTGAAAACAAGTATGGTTATTTCCGTAGCGAGTTGTTTAATTACAATGGTTTCAATTGAATCAGTGAATGTTTATTCTGTACCGGGTCATACAAACATGGACCCAATGCGTCTCGCTGCTCAAATTGTTAGTGGGATCGGTTTTCTTGGAGCAGGGGTAATTTTACGAAGAAATAATGACGTTATTTCAGGATTAACGACAGCTTCTATGGTATGGGCCGCTTCAGCACTAGGTATTGCGATTGGTGCAGGGTTTTATATACAAGCGACGGTTGCTATGATTTTAATTATATTAGCGATTAACGTACTTCCGCAAATTGTGAAAATTGCAGGCCCTTATTCATTAAGACAAAAGGACTTATCTATAAAAATTACCGTAAACAAACATCGAGAGTTAGACGGGATTTTTAAGCAAATTAAAAATTTAAATATGCAAGTGAAACGAGTGAAAATTAAAGATATTGATAATGGGGCATCTCAGCAATTGGAAATGGTCATTTTAGCTCCAGAAGATTTATATACAACTGAATTATATAGTTCTTTAAAAGAAATCGATCATGTTGTTTCAGTAGAAGTTGAAAGTAGATAAAAAGAGTGATGAAAATTCACTCTTTTTTTAATGCATACAAAACATTTTGCTATAATTATTTTCTAAGGGGGATGAGTATGGTGGAGATACATATTAGAAAGGCAATGAAATCTGATATTGCGGCAATAGCAAAAGTGCATGTGGATAGTTGGAAAACAACGTATACTGGGATATTCGCTAACGAAATTTTAGAAAATTTAACATTTGAACAAAGAAAAAAGCAATGGGAAAACATTTTTCAAAAAGAAGACAATCTACAATATAGATTTGTAGCAGAGACGTTAACTGGGGAAATTATCGGATTTATCGATGGGGGAGTTGAAAGAACAGGTACATATAATTGTGATGGGGAATTATATGCAATATACATTTTACAAAAATATCAAGGAATGAAGATAGGACAAAGATTATTTCAAGCATTGCTATCGGAATGTAAAAAAGATAATATGCAATCTCTGTTAGTTTGGGTTGTTGCTAATAATCCTTCTAAAAAGTTTTATGAAAAATATAATCCGGAAAAAATTGACACGAAACTTTTAGAAAGACTAAATGTAGAAGAAATAGCATATGCTTGGCGAGATATGGATTGTTTATACAAATCACTATCAAATTAGAATACGATAATATTATTATGTAAACTTAATCTGCGAGAATGAAAAAATACATCAATTATTATATTGGTGTATTTTTTTGTTGCCGGATTAAATGTTTTGAAAAGGTGAAAAGTTTAGCTAGATAAAAAAATTCTGAAATATTTCTTGAAATGATTATCATTATCAATTAGAATCATAGTTGATAATAAAATTCAACTGTCAGAAGTTTTACAAAAAAATGATAGTGTTCGTCTAAAAGAGGAGGAGCAGTATGCAGCATGCGAAACAAATCGCGGAACATGCAACAATACAAAGCTTTTTAAACTGTTATTTAAGAGAAACAGGGAGTGGAGAATGGATTACAGAGGATGAAAGAATAGAAAGTATCTTCAGTAATACGTTGAATAGAAATATAGTCCCCACATATTTATGTTGTCGGCTATCGGCACAGAAGGTTACTTTGTATGGAGAAGTTATATATAAATCATCAACAGATCGCCATTTGTTTGGAGAACAGTTTTATTATCAAGTCGGAGAAACTAAAACTGTTATAAAAGCAGATTACGTTACAGTTATTACATTTTTAATAAAAGAGATGTCTATCAACTATGGAGAAGGAACTAACCCTGCTGAACTTATGCTTCGAGTTATTCGTAGTTGTCAAAATATTGAGGAATTTACAAAAAAGAGAGCAGAAGATACATCTGCATTATATGGTTTCCATACAACTTTTATTGAGGCGGAGCAATCTTTATTATTTGGACATTTAACTCATCCTACACCAAAGAGTAGACAAGGTATATTGGATTGGAAAAGTTCCATGTATTCTCCTGAATTAAAAGGGGAGTGCCAACTTCACTATTTTCGGGCACATAAAAGTATAGTAAGTGAAAAGTCATTGTTACAAGATTCTACAACGGCGATGATAAAAAAGGAATTAAAGAGCGATGAAAAGGTAGGTCAAGAATTTATTGAAGAGTACTGTCAAGAAGATGAATATTCATTAATTCCAATCCATCCGCTACAAGCAGAATGGCTATTACATCAACCTTATGTACAAGAGTGGATAAATCAAGGAGTACTTGAGTATATGGGTCCCGTAGGTAAGTATTATATGGCAACATCATCACTTAGGACGCTATATCATCCTCATTCGAAATATATGCTTAAGTTTTCATTTCCGGTGAAAGTAACAAATTCAATGCGCATTAATAAGTTGAAGGAACTTGAGAGTGGCCTTGAAGGGAAGGAAATGTTAAATACGTCGATTGGTGAAGTACTAGAAAAGTATCCAGGTTTTGATTTTATTTGTGATCCAGCCTTTATTACCTTAAATTATGGAGCAAAAGAGTCTGGATTTGAAGTGATTATTCGAGAGAATCCTTTTTATAGTGAACATGCAAATGACGTTACTTTAATTGCAGGACTAGTTCAAGATGCTATACCGGGAGAACGTACTCGTTTATCGAATATTATTCATCACTTAGCGGATTTAGAAGGTAGAAGCTGTGAAGAAGTAAGTTTAGAGTGGTTTAGACGATATATGAATATCTCTTTAAAGCCGATGGTATGGATGTATTTACGTTATGGCGTTGCATTAGAAGCGCATCAACAAAATAGTGTTGTTCAATTGAAAGATGGTTATCCAGTTAAGTTTTACTTCCGTGATAATCAAGGTTTTTATTTCTGCAATTCAATGAAGTCAGTGCTAGATAATGAACTAGCGGGTATTGGCGAACGTACTGGGAATTTATATGACGATTACATTGTAGATGAAAGATTTCGTTACTATTTAATTTTTAATCATATGTTTGGACTAATTAACGGTTTTGGTACAGCGGGATTAATAAAGGAGGAAATTCTTCTTTCGGAATTAAGGTCTGTACTTGAAGCGTTCCGTCCATATAACCGCGAACCTTCTACATTTTTAAGTGAATTGTTGGAAGAAAATAAATTGGCATGTAAAGCAAATTTGCTAACGAGATTTTTCGATGTTGATGAACTGACAAATCCTTTAGAGCAAGCAATTTATGTACAAGTAGATAATCCACTCGTTAGAGAAGTGGCTGTTCGTTCATAAGTAGTGCTAAAATTTCACGTAATACAAATAATGGAATTTGATATTCCGTATTATAGCGGAGGGATTTATGAAAGAAGAAGTTTATCACATAAAAATATTGAAGGCACTCCAATCAAAAGAGTACATTTCAGTAAGAAGAAGAGTATTCCGGCAATTAGTAGAATCGTTAATTTATGAAGAAATCATTACGCCGATTCGTATACAAAAGGGAGAGCAAATCCTTTTTATTATACAAGGTCTTGATGAAAAGGATCAAAATGTAATGTACCAATGCTATGGGCAAGAACGTATGACATTTGGGCGTATTTGTTTACATGACTCATTAATAATGAGAGTTCAAGATGAGGAAGAAGAAATACAATCAGTTTCACAATTTTTACAGGAGATTTTTCGGATTGTTCAAGTGGATCGAACGAAATTGGATTCTTTTATTCAAGAATTAGAACAAACAATCTTTAAAGATACGATTGCACAATATGAGAGAGGTTGTGAAGAAGACTATCTTGCGAAATCTTATGATGAGCTTGAAAGTCATTTAATAGATGGACACCCGTATCATCCTAGTTATAAAGCACGCATCGGGTTTCAATATCGTGATAATTTTCAATATGGATTTGAATTTATGCAACCAATGAAAATTATATGGATTGCAGTTCATGAGAAATATACGACTGTAGGATATGAAAGTGAAGAGAGTTATAACTGTACCTTTAAAGAAGAACTTGGTGAAAAGAAAATCGAAGAGTATATGGATCGTATTCGAACAATGGACTGTGATTCGAAGAAGTACATGTTTATACCTGTTCATCCTTGGCAGTGGGAGAACTTTATTATTCCGAATTATACTGACCATATACAGGATAAATATATTATTTATTTAGGGAAATCAGAAGATGATTATTGCGCGCAGCAGTCGATGCGGACATTAAGAAATGTTACGAATCGAGAGAAACCATATGTAAAGTTATCAATGAATTTACTCAATACTTCAACTATCCGTACATTAAAACCACATTCGGTTGTGAGTGCACCTGCTATATCGAATTGGTTAAAAGATATAGTAAATCATGACCCTTATTTAAGGGATGAATCGCGTTTAATTTTGTTAAATGAATTTTCGAGTGTTACGTACGATGCGAATAAAAAAGCTACGTATGGCTCATTAGGATGTATTTGGCGCGAAAGCGTTCACAAATATTTAGATAAGAAAGAAGAGGCAATCCCATTTAACGGTTTATATGCCAAGGGAAAAAATGGGACACCAACTATTGATTTGTGGTTAAAGAGATATGGAGTAGAAAGCTGGTTACAATTGCTTATTCAAAAAGCAATTATCCCAGTTGTACACCTCGTTGTAGAGCATGGAGTCGCATTAGAATCACATGGACAAAACATGATTTTAGTTCATGAAGAGGGAATACCAGTCCGTATTGCACTAAAAGATTTTCATGAAGGACTGGAGTTTTATCGTCCATTTTTGAAAGAACTCGAAAAATGTCCTGACTTTACTAAAATGCATAAAACATATGCGCATGGTCAAATGAATGATTTCTTTGAAATGGACCGTATTGAATGTTTACAAGAAATGGTTTTAGATGCGCTTTTCCTATTCAATCTAGGTGAACTGGCTTTCGTGCTGGCAGATGAGTATCAGTTGAAAGAGGAACAATTTTGGATCATTCTTGTTGAAGAAATAGAAGATCATTTTGAAAGATTTTCGCATTTGAAAGAACGTTTTGAAGCATTACAATTATATGCACCTACATTTCATGCAGAGCAATTAACGAAGCGTCGTTTATATATGGATGTGGAATCGCTTGTTCATGAAGTTCCAAATCCATTGTATAGAGCAAAGCAACTTACAATACAAAAATCAGTTGTTACAGGGGGAAATCATGCTAATCGTTAATAAACAAGAATTTAGCAAATATGATTTTGAATTGAGATTACAAGGTTACGAGGGAGTGGAACAATTTCAAGAAGCAGAAGGAAATAGATTTGCACTTTGTCTGAAAGATCCATTCGATATTATTACGCTTGTGTTTTTCCTAAAAGAAAAAAGAGCATCTGTACTACTTATTCATGAAGATACGCCAAAGGATACAGCTATTGAAATGGCAAAGCGCGCAAAGTGTACTGCACTTTTATACGGAGAAAGTAACGACTTTACAAAATTAGAAGTTCCAAATCTATTACAAGAAGAACCGTCTTTATTGCAGTATAGTTCAGGTACAACAGGAGAGCCAAAACTGATTCGTAGAGCATGGACGGAAATTGAAACAGAAATTGCCGCTTACAATGAAGCTTTAAAATGTGAAGAAGACGAAGTGCCAATTGTAATGGCTCCAGTTTCACATTCATACGGATTAATTTGTGGCACGTTATCAGCAATTACGAGAGGTAGTAAGCCTATAATCATTACAAATAAAAACCCTAAATTCGCATTAAATATAGTTCGTAATACCGAAAAACATATCATATACGCAGTACCACTTATGTTACATATTATGGGGAGTTTTCCACAAGGGACTTTTCAGTTTCATAAAATTATGACATCAGGATCACCTTTGCCAGAAACGCTATTTTATAAGTTAAAGGGCATGACGAAATACATGATGCAGCAGTACGGCTGTTCTGAAGCTGGTTGCATTAGTATATGTCATGCTATGGAAACACATTTGGATTTAGGAAAACCACTTCCTCATGTAAGTATTAACATAGGTTCAAATGAAGATGAACCTGAAGAAATCGTAGTGAAAATTGCTGAAAAGGAGATTTATACAAAAGATTTAGGTTATAGATCTGAGCAAGGCCTTCATTTCATGGGGCGAATAGATGATGTTATTAATGTGTCCGGTCTAAAGGTATTTCCTATAGAAGTGGAAGAAACGATGCTTCGATTAGAAGGTATTCAGGAGGCAATTGTATACCGGGGCAAGCATCCTGTGATGGGAGAAATAGTAAAAGCGAAAGTAGTCTCTCGTATTGAACCAGTACAAATAAGAGAATGGTGCATACAGCATTTACCGTCTTATAAAGTGCCACATGAAATTGAAAATGTAGCAGAGATTCCGAAAAATAAAACAGGGAAAGTAAGTCGGAAGTTATTAGAGATGGGAGAGATAACAACATGAGTCGTGAAATGTTAAAAGAAGCAGTTTTAAGTATTATGAGAGAAAAAATGGAACTAAAAAACGTGACACATTTAGAAGAAACGATGCGTTTAAATCAAGATTTATATATAGATTCGGTAATGATGTTACAGCTCATAGTATACATAGAAATGGATTTAAAGCTATGCGTTCCAGAGGATGAGATAGACCCAAAGGCGTTTCTTACTGTAGGATCTTTGCTCGACTTTATGGAAGATTTGCAGCCGTTACACGAAGTAAATGTGAATAACTAACCTTTAGGAAAGTGGATGAGAGTATGACTTCAATTAAAGTTCACTGTTTAGTGAGTTGTTTTTGTGAAATTATAAAAAGGTGTAGCGATATAGATTACCGTCCATTTTATTTCGGATTATGGGATGGAGACTTTGATATAACAGAAGGCGGGATTATTTCTTATCATTCCGAAAACATTAACCATGATAACTACTTGCTTTGGTATGAAAAATTGTATGGGATAAAAGTGAACGAATGGTACGATCATTCAAAAGATAAAAGTAGCAATGTAGAAACATTTTTAGAATTAGTAGAAAATAAGCCGGAAAATCGTTACGTAATTGTAATGGTTGATATGTCTTTATTGCCTGAGAGAGAAAATAAGTTTCATCAAAAACCGTTTCCGCATTACTTAATGATATCGAAGACAGAGAAAGAAGACGAATGGTTCATGCTTGATCCTGATTTTCGCTGGGAAGGGAATATGGAAAGAGAAAAAGTGCTCCATTCTGTTAAAGACAACCCATTTGGTGGAGGCTATTTCATTGATATAGAAGGAATTCAGGAGCCAACACAAGAGATGGTAGAAAGTTATTTCATGGAAACATTCAAAAAAGATGATAATGAACTAACAATGGAATTAAAAAAATTAATAATAAAAATGGTAAATGAAGAGGGTGGGTATTCACTTTCCGGGCTCGTAACGGCAGTAAAGCAAATACCCGTATTGGCAATACGTAAATATAGCTATGAACATGCCTTTGCATACTTCCGTGAAACTTTACAATATTCGGAGCAAGAATTTGATTATTGGTGTGATCGAGTGGAAGACATTGTACAAGGATTTACAAATGTACAGTACCGTGCTATTAAAATGGCAATGACAAATAATAAAGATATGTTATTACCAATTGTTGAAAAACTTGATGAAATGAATACAATTGAACTGCAAATCAAGGATGAACTAGAGAAACAGTTTCTGTTATGGAAAGAAATTACAACAAATCAGTCTTTCTTAACTAATACAAGTTCATTGAATTTAAGATAAGGGAGTTCAAACCAATGAAATATTCGCTATGTACAATTTCATTTCGCCATCAACTAATTTCATTTACTGATATTGTTCAATTTGCATATGAAAACGGTTTTGAAGGAATTGAGTTGTGGGGGACCCATGCACAAAATTTATATATACAAGAGCGTGAAACGACAGAACGAGAAATAGATTATTTAAAGGATAAAAATTTAGAAGTTACGATGATAAGTGATTACTTGGACATATCATTATTAGCGGATTTTCAAAAAACGATGGAAAAATGTGAACAGCTGGTAACACTAGCTAATTGGTTTAATACAAATAAAATTCGTACGTTTGCCGGGCAAAAAGGTAGTGAGGATTTCTCGGAACAAGAGAGAAAAGAGTATGTGAAGCGAATTCGCATGATTTGTGATCTATTTGCTCCGCATAATATGTATATACTATTAGAAACACATCCAAATACGTTAACGGATACTTTGCCGTCTACTTTGAAATTGTTAGAAGAAGTAAATCATCCATATTTAAAAATAAACCTTGATTTTCTTCATATATGGGAGTCTGGTGCAGACCCTGTAGATAGTTTTCATCGATTAAAGCCGTGGATACAACATTACCATTTTAAGAATATATCATCAGCGGAGTATTTACACGTGTTTGAACCAAATAATGTATATGCCGCTGCTGGAAGTCGTATAGGAATGGTTCCATTATTTGAAGGTATTGTAAACTATGATGAAATCATCCGGGAAGTGAGAGATACTGATCATTTTGCTTCGCTTGAATGGTTTGGGCATAATGCGAAAGATATATTGAAAGAAGAAATGAAAGCATTAACGAATAGAAAATTAGAAGTAGTAAGTTCATAAGGTGAAATGATGAAAGAGTCTCGTTTAGGAGACTTTTTTTATTTTATCAATAACCAAAAATTACCATGTATTTAATTTCGGATTTGATACAGTTTAATATATATAAGGAGGTGATCGGTAATGGCTAGAAATCGTAACGCTAATCAATTAGCATCACATGGAGCACAAGCAGCTCTAGATCAAATGAAATATGAAATTGCACAAGAGTTTGGTGTACAGCTTGGAGCTGATACTTCTTCACGTGCAAACGGTTCTGTAGGCGGTGAAATTACAAAACGCCTTGTAGCGATGGCAGAACAACAGCTTGGTGGCGGATATACTCGCTAAATGTAGAAGGTTATAGGAGAAAGGAAGGATTCTTCCTTTCTTTTTTATTTTCAATTAATTGGTATGGATATATTGTGAACAGGATTCAAAGAATAGGAGTAATGCTATATTTTACCCAATTTCTTTTGTTGTAAATGGAAAGTAGTAAAGATGAAATAGCCCTGGTGGAATGTAAACATAATTTCCAGCAGGGCTATTATATGGTAAGAAATATATGATGAAAGGTTCCGAAATCAACATGTTAAAAAAAGAAAACTGTTGTTTAATTGCACTTGCATCAGTTCCACTTGTTATGACGCTAGGTAATTCAATGCTTATTCCAATCCTGCCAACCATTGAAAAGAAATTACATATTTCATCTTTCCAAGTATCCATGATAATTACAATTTATTCTATCATTGCAATTATACTTATACCGATTGCTGGTTATTTATCAGATAGATGGGGACGAAAGATGGTAATGGTTCCAAGTTTATTAATTGCAGCTATTGGAGGAGCGATAACGGGATGGGTATCATGGAAAGTTGATAACCCTTATGTTTGGATTCTTATCGGAAGAGCAATTCAAGGGATAGGTGCTGCTGGTGCTATGCCAGTTGTCATACCATGTGTCGGTGATTTATACAAAGATGAAAAACAGGTTAGTGCAGGTTTAGGAATCATTGAGACGTCAAATACATTTGGAAAAGTATTGAGTCCCATATTAGGATCAGCTCTTGCAGCTATTGTATGGTTCTTACCATTTTGGGCGATTCCAGTTTTATGTGTAATATCGATTGTTTTACTACTGGTACTAGTAAAGGCGAAGAAACAAGAAGAAGAAGTCCTACCACTTAAAGAATTTATTCAATCTATTATCTCTACGTTTCGAGAAAAGGGAAGATGGTTAATCGCCATTTTTATACTAGGTGCAATTATTATGCTTATTTTATTCGGAATACTTTTTTATCTGTCAACTATACTGGAGTCGAAGTACGATATTCATGGTATATGGAAAGGGTGTGTACTCGCTATTCCTTTACTTGTACTATCACTTAGCTCATATATGGCTGGTAAAAAAATTGGAGATAAACAAGATATTATGAAAAAGTGTATCTATATTGGATTTTTACTGGCTGCTGCATCTGTCTTCTTACCTTTATTTCTAAAAGGAATCTATTTGCTACTTCTTTGTCTCGTTATTATGGGGGGAGGAATTGGTATGGTGTTACCATGTCTAGATGCTCTTATTACACAAGGGATTGAAAAAGAGCAGAGGGGGACAGTTACGTCATTTTATAGTTCAATGCGATTTATCGGTGTAGCAGCTGGACCACCCCTGTATTCTTTTTTTATGAAAGGGGCAGACCATGAAGTGTTTTATTTAACGAGCATCTTCGCTGCTATTGGTGCTGTCATAGCAATTATTTGGATTAAACCAGCAAAAGATAAAATGATGTTAAAACAGAAACCGGAACAAACTTCATAATGCGAAAGAGAATTGCATGCCAATTACATAACATGCAATTCTCTTTAATTAGTTAGGAAAAACAACTTGTTTTAACATATAAAGTGCGACTCCCCATATGATTAGCCCTGAAATTTTATTTAATACTATAATCGTTTTTCCTGTCGAGTCAAATCCTTTTAGAAATTTTCCAGCAAAAGCTAAACTAATAAACCAGATCCAAGAAACTATAATTGTTGCAAAAGTGAAAGCCCATTTCTCACTTCCTATGTACTGTATAGAGTTTGTTCCGATTACACCAATTGTGTCTAAAATTGCGTGTGGATTTAGTAATGAAACTGATGCGGCGAAAATAATTTGATTTTTTAAAGGCATGCTTTTTTCTTGTTTTACATCATTTGAAGGATCGCTTCTCCAAATAACCCAGCCCATATACATAAGAAAGAAAAATCCAATCATATACAAGGTGGTTGTTAACCAAGAGAAAGTTAAGAGGACAAGAGAGACACCTTGTACAGCAATTAATATTAATAATGTATCACATATAGATGCAGTCAAGACTACAGGAGCAGCTCTCCAAATATTTGGTTGACTAGCGCCTTGGTTAAAGACGAAAACATTTTGGACACCTAATGGAATGATAAGACCAAATGCAAGGATGATACCGTGAATAATTGCTTCACTCATCAGATTACCTCCTACTTAATTTGATTAATTATGATAGTCTATATTGTATAGAAGAAATGAAAATTTGTATCCATCCATATGGTTGGATAGGTTACCAACCATAAAATATGTGAGGTGAGATAATGGAAAGGCTCGTTTGGAAACCTAATATGTCTTCATCTATTCCTTTGTATAAACAAATAGAATCTTATATAAAAGAGAGAATTGTTAATGGGGAATGGACAATTGGAACTAAATTACCTTCACAAAGAGATTTGGCGCATACGTTTGAAGTGAACCGAAGTACAATTGTAATGGCTTTTGATGAGTTAATAGCCAAAGGGTATGTCGAGGGGAATGGCCGGAAGGGAACAATTGTTATAAATAATAGTGAGAGTACTTCTACATATGCCCCGCCTCCAAACTGGCAGTCTTATGTAGAAACAGGACTTCATTATCCGAATCTTCCTGCTGTACAAGAGATTAATCAAGCTGAATTTACTCCCAATGTAATTCGATTAGGAACAGGTGAACTTTCACCGAGTCTCTTGCCTGAGAAAAAGATGAAGGGTATTATTAATAAAATTCTACAATCAAATGTTACACTTGGGTATGAGGAACCGAAAGGAAATCTCCATTTAAGAGAAAAAATTGCGGAATATTTAAAAGGGCATGGGGTATATGTATCTCCTGACTCTATTTTAATTGTTTCGGGAGCAATCCAAGCATTGCAGCTTATTTCTATGGGGCTTCTTCCGAAAGGAGCGTCAATTTTATTAGAAAAACCATCATATTTATATTCGCTTAATGTATTTCAATCAGCAGGAATGCGCTTGATTGGAATACCAATGGATGAGAATGGTATAAATACTTCCTATATCACAAAATATAAGAAACAATTTAACGCATCTATTTTATATACAATCCCATCTTTTCATAATCCGACCAATTTTAGTATGAACGCTAAGAAGAGGGAAGAAGTGATGGAGATATGTAATGAAATTGGATTACCTATTATTGAGGACGCGGTATATCAAGATTTATGGTTCGATGCACCAGTTTCAAAGCCTTTAAAGGCATATGATAAAAATGGTATCGTGCTACATATTGGAAGTATGTCCAAAGTCATTAGTCCTGGTTTAAGAATTGGGTGGGTTGTTGGATCAGAATCCGTTATTCAAAGATTAGCAGATATAAAAATGCAAACTGATTATGGTTCAAGTTCTATATCCCAGCAGATTGCAGCGGAGTGGTTTGAAAATGGATTGTATGATGAACATTTACAGTTTGTAAGAAGTGAATTGAAAAAACGTAGAGATTTTATGATAAGTATGTTAGAAAAGTATTGTAGTGGCATTGCAACTTGGCATGAGCCAGTAGGAAGCTTTTACATTTGGCTACATATAAATCTACCAATTTCGAATCGTAGTTTATTTGAAAAAGCTTTACAAGAAAAGGTGTTGTTAAACCCAGGCACTTTGTATGATAGAAGTGCTAACCAATTTTTACGTCTTTCTTATTCCTATGCAACTGTAGAAGAAATTGAAGTTGGAATAAAAAAGGTTGCGCAATTAATTAAAGGGTAAAAGGAGAAAAACATGAAACAATATGTGATTTGCCAAATTATCGATGGGGATAAATATTTAGCTGCTTATGCAGAGACAAAACAGGATGCAGTTGAAAAAGCAGAACTGTTAGGATTAAGAACCGGAAACCGTTACATAGTAATTACCGCGGAAGAAGCTGAAGGGTTAACTTATCCTTAAGCAATGTGTGTGGTATGTAGGAGATAAATAAGCCTAGTAATATATGAAATTACTAGGCTTATTTACTATTAAAGCGTCAAGTCTTCTCGTATGAAAATAAAAGTATTATGAGTCAAGTTGACGGAAAAATCGATTTGTTTTTCGATCCTGATTTCCGTCTCTATATTCATCAACATATTGTCTGAAGTTCCAAGATTGTAAAAACTTATTTGCGGAGTTATAACCAGAATTGTACAGCCATTCTTTTTCTTCTTTCGTTAACTCAAAATTTGTACTTGTAATTGTCCCTGTAGGAATTGTAATTGTTCTTGCTTTTGATTCTTTATCTAAATGCCGTAAATCATGAGCTTGCATCATTGTTTTAAATAGTCCTTTGAACATGGAAATAGGTTCTTTATAATGGGCAGGATCAGCTTGAATTTCATCTTTTACAAAATGAAATCCAAAAGTCGGCCAGCGAGGAGAGGTAGGGGAGTCGAAAATCCAAATTGGGTAATTACTTAAAATCCCGCCATCAACCATATAACAAGGCTGCTTCCATTTTGGTGTTCTCCATTTTACTGGCTCAAAGAAGAAAGGGATTGTACTACTCATTCTTACAGCTTTAGCAATAGAGAAGCGATAATTTAAAAATCCATAGTTCGGTAAATCATCGGGGAAGACAACCATTTTACCGTTGCTTATATCAGAAGCTATAATTTTGAGTTTGTTTAAATCAGGTAGATCTGTAAATAAGTGAACGCCCTTTTTTCGCAGTAATTCTTCAAGCCATTCTTCTATAAATACATTGGAATAAATACCTAGAGTAGACCATGCACTTATTCCTTTACCGATAAACGGGATTCTATCAAGAAAAGTTTTCTTCATAAATTTATTATAATCAATATCGGTTATTATTGTTTTTAATTCGGAACAAGAATATCCAGCTGCTAAAAGCGCTGCGATAATTGAACCAGCTGATGTTCCAGCTACGCGCTCCCATTCATATCCTTTTTCGGCTAACGCGCAAATTGCCCCCACATGCGCAATTCCGCGTACACCGCCTCCCTCGAAAACACCATCAATCTTCATTAAACATACTTCCTTTCAGATGGAAAATTTGAAAATGGCAAAAAAGCACGTATTGTACGCGCTTTTTTACAATAGTTTTTAAGTTTACTAGCAGTCGAATCCGCCGCCCCAACAGCTAGCTCCAATGATGATTAGAAGGATAAATAAAACGATTAATAAAGCGAAACCTCCATAACCACAACCGCCACCACAACTACCGCCGTAACCGTAACCACCGCCGTAACCACCGCAACTATATCCGTAACCCATGTGGAATTCCTCCTTAAATTAAAAATAAAAATGAACGAGGGGAAAATGTACTGGAAGAAATAAAGAACTATCGTGTTTGTAGGAACAATGTATACTATGCTTTTTTAAACTTGTTCGCGTACGAGGGATAAGCCCGTTTTTTGGAGGGCTTGTTGAATTTACAATGAATGAAGTATAATCTTTGTGCTATGATACAAATAAGTATGTAAATGTAAGGAGAATTTATGGAACAGAAAATTGAAATATTAATTGATAAATATGAACTAACACATTTGAAACAGGAACTTATTAATACTGTATTTCCTTGTGTAAAAGTTGTGCCAAAACAACAGGAAATAATTGCGATAGGCAGTTCGAAAATGGGCGGAGTTCCTGATTTGCCAAATACATTTGAATATCCAACATACAAAGAGAATCCGTTACGTTTTATCGCACAATTTAATTTAAGTGATTTACAAAACGTTGGTATGGATCACAATCTTCCTAAGACAGGGATGCTATATTTCTTTAGTATTGAAAATTACTTTGAAGAAGATGTGGATCCAACCGAAGCTGGACGTGTAATTTATTATGATATCCCTGTAGAGCAATTACGTAGAGCAGATGAAATACAAGCGAAATATAACCAGTGTGCAATTACTTTTGAACTGACGTATAAATTACCGGAGCTTTTCATTGAAGATGAGGCAGATTCAGATCGTTTCTTGCAATTACTTGAAGAGCTAATCCCAGACAACTATGATAATCATCAAATGTTTGGAGAACCATTCTCTGTACAAGATGAGGTATTGTACGAGACTGGACAATATATGGGGATAGATCCACAGCATATGACGCTCTTATTCCAAATTGATTCAGATACTAAAAATTGTAATATGATGTGGGGAGATTTAGGGATGCTTTATTTCTGTATTGGAAATGAAGACTTGAAAAATCGCCATTTTGAAAATACATGCTGTGTGTTGCAAACTTGCTAAAAAAAGGGTTGTTCTTTTTCTAAAAGAACAACCCTTTTAAAAATGTTAAATATGCATAATCTCATATGACCTATTTTGAAAAGTATTGTATACTCTGAAACTATACGATACTTTTTTGTATAGTTATAGAATGTAAGGAGTGACAAGATGGGAAAGACAAGTAAGTATGTGACAGCTGCCGCACTTTGTTCAACTATAGTAATGGGAGGCTTACAGGCGTCAGCTGTATCTTATGCGGCTACGAATCCGACTACAGTGACAACACAATCAGATGCAAAGTTGTTAAATGATTTCAGAAAAGAATTAAAAAAACAGATTGATAATAGAGAAGAAAATATTACAATCACATATAAAACAAAAGATAGAAATGCTAGAAATATTATGGACCAATTGTATGGCGAGTTTAATAAAATTGTAGATGCTGATGAGTATGTAAAATATAATGTAGCGTCTACTAAATATTCTATAAAAGGGATGCCAGGGAATTATACATTTACATTACAAGTGAAGTATCGTGAATCAAAAGAGCAAACACAGTATGTAAAGTCTCAGGCGAAAGCAATTGTAAATTCTATCATTAAACAAGGCATGGATGAACATGAAAAAGTGAAAGCTATTCATGATTATGTTGTGAAAGAAGTATCATATGATACTTCTTATCAAGCATATACAGCGTATGAAGCGTTAGCGAATCGTTCTGCCGTTTGCCAAGGATATACATTGTTAACATATCAATTACTAAAAGAAGCAGGTATTCAAAATCATATTGTAACAGGTACAGGGAATGGACAAGCTCACGCATGGAATTTAGTGAACATTGATAACAAGTGGTACCACCTTGATACTACATTCGATGATCCAGTACCAGATAAAGCTGGGCGTGTAACATATTCCTATTTTAATATGTCTGACGAGCAATTAAGCAAAGACCACGAATGGGATCGTAGTAAATACCCAGCGGCAACTACAAGTTACTTTGGTGAATTAACAAACAAAATAAAATCCGGTAGTTCAAAAACTGCTGTATATGAACAAATGTTAAAAGAAACAAATTTAAAATACTTGTCTGCACAATATGGAGCGGAAAATTATAATGAATTTAAGCAAAAGTTACAGCAACAATTTGCTTCCAAGCCAGAAAAAGTAGAAGTACGATATAAGCAGTCAATGGATGGAACGATGCAAGATATAAAGAAAGTATTAAATGAAATAACTTGGCCAAAAGGTGCAAAGCGTGTATCTTATCAAGTTGCGCCATATAGTGCAATGACAGGTTATTCATTAGCGACAATTACATTTACGTATTAAGCAATGAAAAAGAGCATCTGTAAAAGGTGCTCTTTTTATTATGTATTACTTTAAAAAATCAGAATTATGGGATAAAATAAAAGAGGAAGGATGTAGAATCTGAATGAATTTGTTCGAAAGTAGTATTTTTACATTGATATATACTTGTTTAGTAATCGGACTTATCGTTTTGTTTTTCCTATCATTTACATTGTTTGTTAGAAGGTTATTGCAAAACAGCGCTGCAAAAAAACAACATGTGATTAATATGAATCAGAAGTTAGATCGGATTATTGAATTGCTTGAAAAAGATAAGAAATAGCGATAGAAGATGTATGAAAAGGGGAAGAAGATGGCTAATTATATAAAAGAATTACGTGAAAAAGTAGGGCATGATTATGTTATTTTGAATTTTGCAGGTGGTTGTGTATTTAATGAATTTGGTGAAGTGCTTCTACAAAAAAGAGGAGACTTTAATGCTTGGGGATTTCCAGGCGGTGCAATGGAAGTCGGGGAATCTGCGGCAGAAACTGCGATTCGAGAAATAAAAGAAGAAACAGGATATGATGTGGAAATTGATGAGCTCATTGGTGTGTATACGAAATATTTTCAAACATATCCGAATGGAGATCAGGCACAGGCAATTGTAATATTCTTTAAGTTTTCAATCGTTGGAGGGAATACAAAAATAGACGGTGATGAAACGTTAGATTTGCAGTTTTTCCCTTTAGACAAAATGCCGCCATTGTTTAATAAACAACATGAAGATTGCTTGCAGGATTTATTAGAGAAAAGAGTAGGGGTATATCGTTAACGTATAAAAAAGAAGCTAAATGAGATTAGCTTCTTTTTTATGTTCTATTTCCACCAATCATCAAACATTGACGCTGGTACTTGTCTTTTATGTTCACTCACTTTGTAACGCTTCTCGATCTTTTCAGCAACGTCAGCTGGAACGGATTTACCTTCTAAATAGTCATCTAATTGATCGTAAGTAATGCCTAGCTCTGTTTCATCAGCTTGACCTGGTTTTTCATCTAATAAATCAGCTGTTGGCATTTTTAAGTAAAGTCGCTCGTCTGCACCTAATTCTTGTAATAAATCACGTCCTTGGCGTTTCGTTAATCCCGTTAATGGTAATAAATCTGCACCGCCATCTCCGAATTTTGTGAAGAAACCTGTTACAGCTTCAGCAGCATGATCAGTTCCGATAACGAGTAGCCCTTGTTGTCCGCCGATTGCGTATTGTGTAACCATACGGATACGCGCTTTAACGTTCCCTTTATTGAAATCTGTTAATGATTCGCCTAATAAGTTTTCGTATTGATTTGAGAAAGCATCAACTGTTGAAGCGATATCAAAAGCAACAGACTGATCAGCTTGAATAAATTGTAATGCTAATTGTGCATCATCTTCATCTTTTTGTACTTTGTATGGAAGACGTACGGAGATAAACGTTGCGTTACCACCTTCATTACGAACTTCTTCGACTGCAAGCTGTGCTAAACGTCCTGCCAGTGTAGAGTCTTGTCCGCCGCTAATTCCAAGTACAAATCCTTTTGCACCTGTAGTTTTTAAATAATCTTTTAAGAAATCAATTCGTTTACGAATTTCTACTTTCGGATCAATTACAGGCTGAACATGTAATGCTTTCATAATTTGTTCTTGTAATGTCATTATGTTTTCCTCCTATTCATATTAAAGCGGTAAATAAGTTTATATGTATATTGGTACATACTTCTATCCTTTATTATTTCGCAAAACTAACGAATATACAATAGGATGCGTGTATGAATGTAGTCATTATAATGAAACTGTTTTATATAAGCAATTGTTTAAAACCTTTCAATAATGTAAGGTTTTTGTCATTTGAATCGATGGAAGGTATTTCCGAACTTTACTAATATAAAAGTATAGTTAGTAGAAGGGCGGAGAAGTAGTATGAACATTAGAGAACTCGCATTTCGAAATGTAACGCGAAATAGACGAACATACTCAGCTTATTTTTTGAGTAGTGCATTTGCAATTATGGCCTTTTTTGTGTATTCATTTTTTGCGTTTCATCCGGCATTAAGTGCTGGAGAATTAGGACGGTACGTATTCGTAAGTATGTCTTTTGCGCAGTCTATTATTTACTTATTTACATTCTTCTTTATTTTATATTCAATGGGAATGTTTTTAAAAACGAGAAAGCGTGAACTAGGAATTTTAATGATGCTAGGTATGACGAAATATCAATTAAAGCGTCTTATCTTCTTTGAAAATATAATGATTGGAATAGGGGCAATAATTTTTGGGATTCTTTCAGGTATGTTGTTTTCAGGGATATTAATATTTGTAGCTCCGATGATATTAAAACTAGATATCTCTTTATCCTATTACATACCGATGAAAGCGATTGTTGTGACGAGTATTATGTTTTTCGTATTATTTATGATCATTTCATTGTTTAGTGCAGGAATGGTTCGTAAAAATAAAATTATGAAATTGTTTAGAGGATCAGCAGAGGCGAAGCCAGAACCGAAGGCATCTATAATTTCTTCTATATTAGCAGTAGTATTGCTTAGCGCTGGTTATGCAGGAGCTCTTATGTCACATGGTGCAATGGTATTTATAATGATGATTCCTGTTACAACGGTAGTCATTATTGGTACGTATTTGCTGTACAAGCAGTTGAGCGTCTTTATTATTCGATTATGTAAAAAAAGCAAACGTTTCTATTGGACACAGACAAATATTATTACTTTGTCAGATTTAGCATACCGTATGAGAGATAATGCAAGGATGTTCTTTATTGTAACAATTATTTCAACAGTAGCATTTTCAGCAATAGGTACATTGGTTGGATTTGCTTCGATGACGAAAGAAATTATGGACAGACCAATTGCGTTTCACTATCAGTCTAAGCAAGGTAATAGCAATGAGTCACAGCATCTGAAAATCATTGACGAAGGATTAAAGAAACATAATATAGCAGCTTCAAAAATAAATATTTCATCGAAGAAAACGGAGGAGCAGTCGTTAAGAAGCGCCATTTTTATAAAAGAATCAGATTATAAAGAATATGCAAAGTTAACAGGAGAACCATTTAATACTGTATCAAATAAAGAGGCTTTATTTTTGTCAGTCGAAATACCCGGACCACCGATGAAAGAAAGAAAAGAAATTACTTTACCAAATATGAATGAACCTTTAAATGTGAAAAAAGTCAATACTTCTTCATTAAGTAAAATACTAAGAGGTAATGTGTATGTAATCTCTAAAAATCAATATGATTCATTACAAGATGGATTTAAAGAAGAAAAAGATTATATGTATAAAACACAATCCACGAAAGATGAAATTGAGGTTGGTAAAGAGCTTACGAATCAGATTAAGCCTTATGAAGAACATTCAACGTTTAGTGCAGAAGAGTACGATCAAAATCAAAGTCTACAAATCGCAGGACCCATTTTATTTGTAGGTTTCTTTATTGGTATTGTATTTTTCGTTTGTGCAGGAAGCTTCCTTTACTTCCGTTTATTTTCAGATTTGGAGGACGATACTCGTTTATTTGAAATGATTCGAAAAGTTGGATTGACGAGAGGGGAATTATCGAAAGTAGTCACAATCCGCTTAGCGCTTTTATTCTTCGTTCCAGTTGGAGTTGCAACATTACACGGGGCAGTAGCATTAACTGCGTTAGGACAAATGTTTGAGTACTCACTGTTTAAAGAAAATACAATTGTATTAAGTATTTTCGTAGGTATTCAAGTTGTATACTTCTTAATTATACGATCGCGTTATTTAAAACAATTGAAAGAAAGATTGAATATTCGTTAAATGTGTTTTTTTAACTTTTGTACTATATTTTCTAAAAAGAGTAAGGCATTACCAAATATATAGTGATAAAATGAAAATAGCGAGGTGAAAAAAATAATAGAGAGTAAGGGGGGAGTAACATGAAAGCAACAGGAATTATTCGAAAAGTAGATGAATTGGGACGGATAGTTATTCCTAAAGAATTACGGGATGTATTAGGAATACAAATCAAATCACCACTTGAAATTTTTGTAGAAGAAGACAAAGTCATTTTACAAAAATATCAACCATACAATGCTTGTCAAATAACAGGTGATGTTTCAGATCAAAATATTTCATTAGCAAATGGAAACATTACTGTTAGTATAGAAGGCGCAAAACATGTAATAAAAGAAATTGAGCAGTTTTTGAACAAGAGTAAGATTTAGTCTTAATTTATCCCGCTATTTGTGGGCAGTAAAACTCCCACCTCAAAACTCGGCTGAAGCAAAGAAGTTAGGTGGGAGATCAATTGCCCGTAAACGCCCGATTGGTGAGGGCTAATAATCAGTGGGGGATGAACACCACCCACTGATTATAGTTTCACTTTATATTATTCTATTGAAAAACTGAAAAAGAAAAGGACCATTAATGGTCCTTTTCTTTTGTTTATTGAGAAACATTTGAGAGGAAGGGAAATGGAACGAATAAAACGAATGTTAAATCTAAACGCATTCAATAGTGGTCTGAAATGAAAATAATATATTTTCAGGAGGGATTACGATGAATAGTAGTACAGCGAATAAACAAAAAGGCATTAAATTAATTCCGTTTACTGTAAATAAAGTAGTTGAACAAGTAAATGAAATTCCACCAGGTGTACAATTGATTCATGCTCCGCAAGTATGGGAAAAGAGCGCGAAAGGAAAAGACATTGTCGTTGCTGTTTTAGATACAGGTTGTGATGTAAATCATGTAGATTTAAAAGATCGTATTATTGGTGGGAGAAATTTCACAAAAGATTATGAAGGAAATCCCAATATTTATCTTGATAATAATGGGCATGGTACTCATGTATCGGGGACAATTGCAGCGACTGAAAATGGTGTTGGTGTTTTAGGAGTCGCACCACTTGCTAAAATGTTAGTGTTAAAGGTTTTAGCGGGAGATGGTTCTGGGAGTTATGAGCAAATTATTGAGGCCATTCATTATGCAGTAAATTGGAGAGGGCCTAATAAAGAAAGAGTTAGAGTCATTTCAATGTCACTTGGTGGTCCGCAAGATGTACCAGAGTTACATGAAGCTATTCAAAATGCGGTAAAACAAGACGTACTTGTCGTGTGCGCTGCAGGAAATGATGGAGATTGTAACGATGATACGGAAGAATTAGATTTTCCAGGTGCTTATTCTGAAGTAATTGAAGTAGGTGCTGTTAATTTAGAGCGGAAAATTTCATGCTTTAGTAATTCAAATCAAGAAATTGATTTAGTAGCGCCGGGTGATGAAATACTGTCTACCTATCCAGAGGGGAAATATGCGGTATTAAGTGGTACTTCAATGGCGACGCCGCATGTCGCTGGGGCGCTAGCACTTCTCATAAAGCAGTGTGAGAGAGAGTATGGTAGAAAATTATCAGAGCCGGAAATATATGCGCAACTTATAAAAAAGACTGTACCTTTAGGGTATGAACGTACATCTGAAGGGAATGGATTAATAGATTTATTAAAAGAATAGTAATTACTAAAAAACATCTCATATTTATATGAGATGTTTTTTAGTATGGTTCTGTCACGTTTAATACGACATTTAATAATCCAAGGGTCTTCTTCACGAAATGTTTTGACACAGATACTTCTATTCTTTCTGAAGTAGAAGCTATGCATAGGATTAAAAAAGAAGAGATTGATTTACGGGACTAGTCTGTCCCAAATTAGAAAGAATTCATCCATCAATTATTACGTATACGTTGTTCAGTAGCGATATCGAAAAAGTGCGCTTTAGTTAAACTAAAAGCTAATGGAAGTTTATCGGTAGCTTTAATTTCGGAACGAGCGTTGATTCGCGCAACAAAGTTTTGACTCGAAAGTTTTCCATGAATCATAGTTTCAGCACCTAATAATTCAGCAACTTCTACTGTAATTTCGACGGTCGATTCAGGAGAAGATTGAAGGACGATTGGTTCATCATGAATGTCTTCGGGACGAATGCCGAGTATGATTTTTTGTCCATTATACCCTTTATTCTTTAATGTTTTTAGTTGACCATCTGGTACTTTGAATTGAATGTTTTCTATATGAAAATAGCTATCTTGTAATGTCCCGGTAAAGAAATTCATTGCTGGAGAACCAATGAATCCGCCAACAAAAATATTTTCAGGAGTATCATATACTTCTTTTGGAGTACCCACTTGCTGTATGAGCCCATCCTTCATAACAACAAGGCGTGATGCCATTGTCATTGCTTCTGTTTGATCGTGTGTCACATATATAGTGGTCGTATTTAAACGGCGATGAAGTTTAGAGATTTCTGAACGCATACTTACACGTAATTTTGCGTCTAAATTGGATAGGGGCTCGTCCATTAAAAATACTTTTGCGTCACGGACGATAGCTCTTCCTAGTGCAACCCGTTGGCGTTGTCCACCTGATAATGCCTTTGGTTTTCGTTCTAAGTAATCTTCAAGCCCTAAGGTTTTCGCCGCCTCTGTTACTCGGCGATTAATTTCATCTTTTGGAAGTTTGCGTAGTTTCAAGCCAAACGCGATATTATCATAAACAGACATATGTGGGTATAGTGCGTAATTTTGAAATACCATCGCAATGTTGCGATCTTTTGGAGCGACATCATTCATACGCTCTCCATCAATATAAAATGAACCATTGGAAATGTCTTCTAGACCCGCAATCATACGTAGAGTTGTTGATTTTCCACATCCAGAAGGACCGACAAATACGATAAACTCTTTATCTTCAATATGTAAGTTAAAATCAGAAACAGCAGTCGTTTTATTATCATAAACTTTAAAAATATGATCTAATACAAGTTCTGCCATGATTACTCACTCCTTTTCGTTAATTGTTTGAATTATAAGTTTATTTCGGGCGTAGGTAAATTGGCAGAGTGCACAAAAAAATGATAGGTTTTTATGCAAGTTTACAAATTTACGATACGAGAAAGCACCTGTAGGACTTAAGTCCACCTTTAGGTACGGAATGAAAGTATCACTTTTGCGTAGGAAAATATGTTGAAAGGGCTTCAAAGTTATGCGAAAGACGCTAAAATAATGATGTTCTCAGAAAAATGAATATTGTATGAGGTTGCATGGATCAATTTCATTTCGTGCGTAAAACAATATATATCGTCAAGTACAAGAACCTAAAACATAATGAAAATCCAACACTCTATAAGGTAATAGTACCGTAGCTTATGAACCTATATGGCCTTTCATGGGAGTGTCAAGAGATATCTAGAGAAAGAAAGGCCATATAAACTGCTACTGCACCTTCAAAAGTTTTTATATTAATTCCCGTTTTTTCAATGAATTTATCAATTCGATACTGCAAAGTATTACGATGTAAATATAATTGTTTAGCTGCAAGAGATACATTTAAGTTGCATTGGAAGAATGCTTTAACACTGTCTATTAGTTCTTTGTCATTTGAAATGTGTTCCAATAATTGATTCGTGTACTTTTTTCTTTCTTCTTTTGGTAATGAGATCATTAATTGATAAGGGAGCAGTTGTTCAATGTGTGTAATCTTTTGAGATAAATAGGGAGAAAGAACAGAGAATAATTTTCGCTCCCATTGATACAGACGAGCAATTTCAGTTGTTTGCGTATAGTGTCTTCCAATAAAGAAGGATAGAGATATAAAAAAATCTGTTTCTAGTGTATCCAAGGCTGTTTGCAATACAGATTCCGGTATATTTTCTTCTAAGATGAGGACACCTGCTTGCGAAGTTTCCCAAATTATTGTAGTGGCAAAAGAAAACATAGATTGTAAAGCGTCTTGAAATTCTTCTCTCTCTACTATAGGTTGTGTTGTGAAGAAGTGTAAAAAACGAACCGACATTATAGAAATGTTATTATTTTTGTATAATGCTTCATACCATGATTTTTCTTTTTCTGTTTTATAAAATGTATCAGTATGAATGGGCGTTAAGATGGATGAAAGCAATTGATGCTCCCTTTGATGTAATCGGATTTTTCGAATCCCGACTTTGTGTCCTTCAACTAAAAACCAGCTATAATCCTCAGACAACACAGCTTCATTGATTTTGATATCCTCACCATAGTATGTTTTTAATTGTTGAATCATAGGAACACTCTCCTTTCTAAAATAATAGTATCAATATATTAAAGAAATATAGATTCATTGCGATTATCTTTAAAATTTCGCGCTAGAATCTGGTTTGTTTTTGCTAGAATTGATAGTGTTTCTGTATTGTGAAGGAGATAGATTCGTTTCTCGTTTAAATGATTGTGCAAAGAATGATTGGGAAGAAAAACCGGTAATGGTTGAAATATTAGAAATCGAATAGTTGGTAGTTTCTAATAATATTTTGCTTTCTCTAATACGAGTTTGAATTAAGTATTCAATAGGCGAAACACCAACGAATTTCCTGAAGGAATGAGATAAATAATATTTATTAATATGACTGATTCTTGCTAATGTATCCAGACTTATATTTTCGTGAAAATGCTGCTTAATATAGTTTTTAATAAATTCAATATCTTTATTGATTTTTTGAGTAGATGTTTTTTCTACATTAAAAGATTTTTTTCTCATCATTTTAAGTAGTAAAATTTCCAGAATATTTTGTATAATTAAATCGTAATCTTCTTGATGATTTTCCACTTCCTCAATTAATTGCTGAAGGTAGAAGAGGAAGTTCTTTTGATCCTGTTTATAGTTGTGAATAGTGACTTGACTAGGATTTTCTATGGATGAAAAGGACAAACCTTGAATACCAAGTGCGATGTATTCGAGTGGGTGATTCGTATCAGATTTTTCTGTGTGCTCGATATTTGGATTGATGATAATCAAATTGTGCTCTTGGACAGGGATTTCTTCTTTGTAAAAGATAAAAGTTCCTTTGCCCTTGGTAATATACAATAGCTCTGTAAAGTGATGCGCATGAATGGTACTATGCCAATCTTTATCGTATTTTGATTTTGTTATATAAAGAAGTTTTACTGGAAGATGGTTTCGTTGAATTTGTGGAATCTCATATACCTCATTGGACAAATGAATCCCTCCTTCGTAGACTTTTTATCTATGTTATAAAGATTTTAGTGGGATATGCAGTAAAAAGCAAGATATCTAAAAAACAGAACAAGATGTTTATTGTGAAAGCGTTATCTATTTTGTATTCTTTAATTATGAAAGGAAGATTAGGAGATGGGGGTAAATAAAGATGAAAAAAAAGTTATTGTTGTCTGGAATGACAGCTTTGTTATCTTTTAGTTTAATAGCTTGCCAAGGTAATACTACAAAAGTTGATAACTCTAAGGGTGATAAAGGCTCCAGTGAAAAACAAACCCTTCATGTGGCAACACTTGAATCGGCTTATGGTAAAGAGATGTGGAGCAAAGTGATTGACGCATATGAAGCTGCTAATCCAAAAGTTGATGTTAAATTGACAGTGGACAAAAATCTTGAGGATGTCATAGGCTCAAATATGAAAGCAGGAAAGTATCCGGATGTTGTGTTGTTGGCAACCGGGAGAAAACAGGCACTAACAGAAACATTGATTAAAGATAAAGCTTTAGAAGACATTACCGATGTTTTTGATAAGAATGTTTATGGTGAAGATGTTAAAGTCAAAGATAAGTTAGTACCAGGGCTTACTGGTACACCTGCGACTAATCCTTATAATGACGGTAAAATTTATATGGCACCGATGTTCTATAGTCCAACTGGATTATTCTATAATGCTAGCTTATTCAAGGAAAAAGGTTGGGAAGTACCGAAGACTTGGGATGAGATGTGGGCTTTGGGAGATAAAGCGAAAGCAGAAGGAATTTCTTTATTTACTTATCCTACCACAGGCTACTTTGATACATTCTTCTACTCTTTACTATTAGGGGTGGGTGGACCGGAGTTATTTAATAAAGCTATGAAGTATGGAGATGGTGTTTGGGAAACTTCTGAAGCAACAAAATCTTTTGAAATTGTCGGAAAATTAGGAAAATATACAGAACCAACTACAGTTGCGAATGCAAATGATAAAGACTATAAGAAAAATCAACAATTGATTCTTGATAACAAAGCATTGTTTATGCCAAACGGTACATGGGTAGTTGGTGAAATGAAAGAAGCTCCTCGATCTAAAGGGTTTGAATGGGGCATGATGGCTTTACCAACAATTGATGCTAATAGCGACCGTTATGCATTTACTTTCTTTGAACAAATGTGGATTCCTTCGGCAGCTAAAAATAAACAACTTGCTAAAGATTTCATGACGTTTGTTTATTCGGATAAGGCAGCTGAAATTTTTGCTCAATCGAGTGCGATTCAGCCTATCAAAGGCCTTTCTAATAAACTGACAGGTGAAAATAAATCATTCTATAGTATCTATGATAATGGAGTGAAAGTGGGAATAGGTGGATTTGCTGCAACGAAAGCTGTTGAAGGTGTAAGTATGCCAGATACATTATTTAGAACGATTGACAGTGTTATTTCTGGTGATAAAAAGGTGAAGGATTGGCAAAGCTCTGTTGAAAAAGTGAGTGACCAATTACGGTCTGCATTAAAATAAATTAGTTTTCACTACGTACAATGGTGAGTTGATAGTCTCACCATTGTACTTATTAACTGAGGTGATGGCATGAATAAGACAACAGAAAAAAGAATTTTTATTTTTGTTTGTACTGCACCCGCACTAATCCTGTTAGCCATTTTTATGATTGTTCCTACGATTGAGGTATTCAGGATGTCCTTATATAAGTGGGGAGGATTTTCTAATAATAAGGTATTTGTTGGGCTCGATAACTTCAAGATTTTATGGAATGATATGAACTTCTTTCGATCTCTTCAAAACAGTATCGTATTGATTGTTATCGTTACAGTTATTACTATGGTGCTGGCGATCTTGTTTGCCTCTTTGTTAACAAGAGAAAAAATAAAAGGTAAAGGCTTCTTTCGAATTATTTTTTATATCCCTAATATCTTATCCGTTGTAGTTATCGCGGGAATATTTTCTGCAGTTTATGACCCAACTACAGGGTTGTTGAATAATTTACTTGCTCTATTTAACCTTGAAAACCTTCAAAAGATGTGGCTCGGTAATCAAAAAATTGCTATCTACAGCATTGGCGGGGCACTCATTTGGCAAGCAATTGGTTACTATATGGTCATGTATATGGCGGCAATGGCAAGCATTCCCGAAAGTTTTTATGAAGCATCTGCTTTGGAAGGTGCTGGACGGGTCAGACAATTTTTCAGTATTACTTTACCGTTAATTTGGAATAACATGCGGACGACGTTAACTTTCTTCGTTATTAGTACGATTAATTTAAGTTTTCTACTCGTTCAAGCGATGACTGGCGGCGGACCTGACGGATCGACGGAAGTGTTTTTAAGCTACATGTATAAGCAGGCTTATACCAATTCTTCTTACGGTTACGGTATGGCTATTGGGGTGGTCATTTTCCTATTCTCATTCGCATTATCTGCAATTATCAGCGGTGTCACTAAAAGGGAAGTGTTGGAGTATTAAGGAGGTCCAAAAACGATGGAAATACAAAAAGGAATGACTACAGAAACAGCTTATCAAGATCCAAAAACGGTGGAAACCAAAAAAGAAATGATTGTAGAAACAGCTTATCAAGCCCCAAAAACAGTGAAGACAAAAAAAGGAATGACTACAGAAGCAATATATCGCTGTTTTATATATGTTGCACTGATTACGTTAGCAATTTCTATTATTATTCCTGTTGCATGGGTTTTCTTAGCCTCAGTGAAGCAAAATTCAGAATTTTACAGTAGTCCTTGGGCCATGCCGAAAAGTTTCTATTTTCAAAACTTTATCGATGCTTTCCAAAAAGCAAACATGGGTACCTACATGTTGAATTCAATCATGGTAACTGCGTTGGCTCTGCTTATTTTATTGATTGTTGCCTTACCAGCAGCCTATGTGTTGGCAAGATATACCTTTAGAGGAAGTAAATTAATAAATACTTTTTTTAAAGCTGGATTATTCATCAATGTGAACTACATTGTTGTTCCAATTTTCTTGATGTTATTGGACGGAGATACCTTTTTACGAGGCCAACTGGGTGATGGATTTCTACTAGACAATTTATTTATTTTAGCTGTGGTATATGCGGCGACGGCGTTACCATTTACCATTTACTTGCTGTCTAGTTTTTTTCAATCACTTCCATCTACGTATGAGGAAGCGGCGTTGGTCGATGGTGCCGGATATTTCAAAACAATGATTTCAGTCATGATTCCGATAGCTCGGCCAAGTATTATTGCCGTCATTTTATTTAATTTTCTTGCCTTTTGGAACGAATACATTATTGCCTTAACGTTAATCCCGGGACCGAATAAAACGTTACCTGTTGGATTAATGAACTTGATGGCAGCTCAGAAATCTGCTGCGAACTATGGTCAAATGTATGCAGGAATGGTTCTTGTCATGCTGCCAACTTTGATTTTATACATTATTGTTCAAAAAAAATTAACACAAGGAATGTCCCTTGGTGGTTTAAAGGATTAGAGGAGGATTTACATGAAAAAGAAAAAAGGCCGTGTTACTTTACCGAGTGAAGAAAATTTTCTTAAGGAAACAAAAGAATTGATGGAACGATGGGGTGCGGATGCGATTCGCGATAGTGATGGAACGAAACTAGACGATGATATTAAACAATTGGATGCGAAAATTTATACGACTTATTTTGTTGCTCGAGCTCACAATGAGTTCGCAGAGAAGCACATGGATGAATGCCAGCAACTGTATTTAATGAGCTTATTCAATACTGCGCTTACTGACACCCTTGAAATTGATTTTATGAAAGGCTACTTTGAGGAACAATTAAAGCCGGATTACGTTCACAGTCCTAAAAAATACTGGGAGGTTATTGACCGGACAACCGGAGAAGTTGTTGACGTTAATGATTGGGAAGTAAATGAAGAGCAAAATCGTGTTTTGATTACGAAGGCGATTCCTTGGCATGAATATACGGTTTCATTCCTAGTCTATGCGATTTGGGATCCAACCCAAATGTACAATCATATTACTAATAATTGGGGAGATAAGCCGCATGATATTCCTTTTGATGTCAGGCAGCCACATTCCAATGAATTTATGAAAACCTATTTAAAACAATGGCTGACAGAAAATCCAGATACAGATGTGGTTAGGTTTACAACGTTCTTCTATCATTTTACCCTTGTGTTTAATAATCTTGGCAAAGAGAAATTTGTCGATTGGTTCGGTTATGGTGCTAGTGTTTCAGTTGCTGCTTTGGATGCTTTTCAAAAAGAAAAGGGCTATCGCTTAAGGCCAGAGGACATCGTTGATCAAGGCTATTATAATACTGCATTTCGAATTCCAACTCCTGCATATTTAGATTATATAGATTTTGTTCATAAGTTCGTTGCTGAAGAAGCAAAGAAACTTGTGGATATTGTCCATGAAAGTGGAAAAGAAGCAATGATGTTCCTTGGTGATAACTGGATCGGTACAGAACCATATGGGAAATACTTTGAAAATATTGGATTGGACGCAGTTGTAGGCAGTGTGGGCGGTGGAGCCACACTACGTATGATTGCAGATATACCACATGTTCGTTACACAGAAGGGCGGTTCCTACCTTATTTCTTCCCAGATACTTTTTACGAAGGTAACAACCCGACGATTGAAGCGAATGAAAACTGGTTAACGGCGCGAAGAGCTTTACTGCGGAACCCTGTTGATCGTATCGGTTATGGCGGTTATTTAAGTCTAGCTTATCAATTCCCAGAATTTATCTCCTATATTGAAAAAGTTACTGAGGAATTTCGTGAAATTCATGACACGATCAAAGGCGTTCAACCATACAGCGGTCTTAAAGTTGCAATTTTGAACTCTTGGGGCAAGTTGAGAACTTGGCAGACACATATGGTTGCTCATGCACTATGGTATAAACAAATTTATTCTTATTTAGGTGTTTTAGAATCCTTGAGCGGGGCTGCCGTGGAAGTTACGTTCATTAGTTTTGATGATGTCATTAACGATGGGATACCTGAGGATATTGACGTCATTATTAATGCCGGCGATGTGGGCACAGCTTTTTCAGGCGGGGCTAATTGGATTAATGAAAAGTTAGTCACAACAATTAGGGCCTGGATGTATAATGGCGGAGGTTTCATAGGCATTGGCGAACCTACAGCTTATCAGCATGAAGGACATTATTTTCAATTGGCAAACGTCTTAGGTGTTGACAAAGAACTAGGATTCAGCTTATCAACAGATAAATATTTTATTAATCCTGTTGAAAATCATTTTATTTCTGCTGACAGCACCCAATTTGATTTTGGTGAAGGAATGAAAAACATTTATGCGTTATCAGAGGAAACCGAAATAATCGAATATTCAAATGGAGAAGTTCATCTTTCTAGTCATCAGTTTGGAGAAGGGAGATCCGTCTATATAGCAGGGCTGCCATACAGCGAAGAAAATACACGTCTGCTGATGCGTGCGTTATACTATGCTGCCCATAAAGAAGCAGAATTTCACAAGTATCATGCGAGCAACATTTATTGTGAAGTTCATGCATATCCATCTATTCAAAAAACGGCAATTGTTAACAACTCGATGATCGAACAAAAGACAGTTGTATATGACGGACAAGGAAACAGAAAAGAAGTGACGTTGGCACCTAGTGAAATAAGGTGGGAGGATGTTTCAAATGAAGGCTAGCGCTTTATTCATTATTAAAATTGTTGTGTTTATCGTATGTCTGTCTTTGATTATCATCTACCAAAAGACAGCTGGTAAATTCGAACTAGGTATGATGTTGATTGGATTAGCTGGTCTCTTAGGGCTACTTTATAACTACAATCGGAAATACGTATAAATCAACCAGGGCAAGTGGATTGATCAAGGAATCGCATATATATGTTTAACGATAACAATTATAAAACATTACTCAATACTTCAAATACAAACCTAGGGGTGCGGACAAATGAAAAAGGCAGTCGGCATTGATATTGGGGGAACGAAAATTGCAGCGGGAGTCATTTCGGATACAGGCGAATTGCTTGAACGTTCGGAAATAAAAAGTGATCCTTCAGACCGGGAAAAAATGTTTGATAGAGTTGTAGAAGCTGTGGAACAAGTTCTCAGAAAATCATCGATTTCCATCGCTGATATCGAGGGTATTGGTGTTGGGGTACCGGGAAAAGTGGATTACGAGAAGGGAATTGCCGTTTTTCAAAATAATTTACCTTGGAGACAGTTTCCTATTTCAGTCCGTTTGCAGGAACAATTTGGTATCCAGCGAATCACGATTGACAATGATGTCTATATGGCGGCTTATGCCGAATGGAAAGCAGCGCATGTAAAAAAGAATGAAACCTTTGTCTACGTGACTATAAGTACGGGAATATCTTGTTCTATCATTCATAACGGCTCATTTTTTAGGGGAGCAGGATTTGCTGGAGAACTGGGTCTGATTCCTGCCCTCTCGAAGGGAAGCAATGAACGATTAGAAAAAATCGCTGCTGGGCCAGGGATCCAGAGGATAGCTGAAAGGGAATTACAGGTAGATACTATTTCAACCAAGGATGTTTTTGTTGGTTATATAAACGAGGTACCGGAATATCAGTTCATCATCAACGAAGTAACCGACTACTTAGCTCAAGGACTCTATACGATTTCCTGCTTATTGGATCCACACAAAATGGTTTTTGGTGGCAGTGTCATTGTGAAAAACCCTTTTCTACTAGAGTTAATTAAAGCGAAACTGAAAATTTATCAGCTACCTGAACAACAACATCTTTTGGAACAGATGAGCATCAGTACATTGGCACAAAATAATGGAGTTGCTGGTGCAGGGTTACGAGTATTTGAATGTATGTAATAAGGAGTCACCAGTCTTCTTTTATGGAGAGGATGCTGGTAAATAGGTAGAGGAGTGGTCGGATATGTTTACATTAAGTCAAGAAAAATTAGTTTCGTTAGGTGCATCAATAACAACGGCGGAAGTAAAACAGCAGCCTGATTTATGGGCTGAAACCTTTGCTTTATATGCGGAGAAAATCAGAGGGATTGAAGAGTTTTTACAAAAAATAGTAACGAAACACAGCCGGATTCGAGTTATTTTTACAGGCGCTGGAACGTCTGCCTATGTCGGGGATACAGTTACCCCTTATCTAAAAGAAAAGGTGGATGAACAACAATGGGAAATGCTAAGCATTCCGACAACTACGTTGGTTTCAAATCCTTACCAATTTTATAAAAAGGATTTTCCAACCTTACTCGTTTCATTTGCTAGAAGCGGGAATAGTCCGGAAAGTGTTGCTTCCGTGCAATTAGCTGAGCAAATAGTAATGGATTTGTATCAGATAACGATTACTTGTGCGAAAGACGGTAAATTAGCCAAACGGGCGGTAGGGAATGAAAAAAATTTATTGCTATTGATGCCTGAAAAATCAAATGACCAAGGATTTGCTATGACAGGAAGTTATACTTGCATGGCGTTAACGGCATTACTTGTTTTTGATTCTATATCGACTGAAGAAAAATCAAAGATAGTGAAAAAAATTCATCAAATGGGTGAAAGTGTCATTCAAAGAGAAGACGTCATCAAAGAGATAGTAGATTTTGATTTTGACCGAATTATTTACTTAGGTTCTGGTAGTTTAGAAGGCTTAGCGAAAGAATCACAATTAAAAATATTAGAACTGACAGCTGGAAAAATTGTTACCGCATTTGATTCACCACTCGGATTTCGACACGGTCCAAAATCATTTGTAAATGAAAAATCATTAGTTTTTGTGTTTGTTTCTAACCATCCGTATACACGTCAATATGATTTAGATATGTTAAAAGAAATGCAGCAGGACGACATTGCCAGTTATATTTGTGCCATCGAGGTTGATGGAGAAACTAATTATACTGGGAACAGATTTGTATTCGGCAGCGAGGCTCAGTCTGTACCAGATGCTTACTTAGCATTACCTTTTGTCATGATTGGGCAAATAGTCTCACTGTTAACTTCCGTGAAAGTAGGTAATACACCTGATACACCTTCACCGACAGGAACGGTGAACCGTGTCGTCAAAGGTGTTACCATCTACGAATATTAATAACTAGGGTAGGGGAAAAATGCATGTCTATTTTTATCTTTGCAGATAAGTTCTTTCTTGAGGGGAAGGTTGCAGGGCCTGGCTTTTTGGGGATAAAAGGCGGAAAATTCGGTGAATTCTCAGAAGACAGGCCAGAGGAAGCGGCAGAAGTCATTGAGTATGCAGGGCATTGGATTGCTCCTGGTCTAGTAGACACACATATTCATGGATTTAGAAATCACGACATTATGGACAATGATTTTGAAGGACTGAATCAAATTTCAGTAGGACTCCTTTCTTGCGGAGTTACATCCTTTTTACCGACGACCTTAACTTCCTCAACAGAATCGTTGAATAACGTCGTTGAAATGATTGGTGCCAATTACACGAAAGTGCAAGGCTCAAAAATTAAAGGGATCTTTTTAGAAGGGCCGTTTTTTACTGAAAAACATAAAGGGGCACAAAATACGAAATATTTTTGTGACCCATCGGTTGATATGTTGAAAGCTTGGCAGAAATTATCAAATGATTCTATTAAAAAAATTGCGATTGCACCTGAAAGGAAAGGGGCAGCGGAATTTATTGAATACGCTGTAGGAGAAGGGATTGCAGTGGCGTTGGCTCACAGTGACGCAACTTATGAAGAAGCAAAGCAAGCGGTTGAAAAAGGAGCTTCCATTTTTATTCATACTTTCAATGGAATGAGTTCACTACACCATCGTGAGCCGGGGATGGTCGGTGCGGCCATGAATCTAAAAGGTGTTTATGCCGAAATTATATGTGATGGACATCATGTTAATCCTGTTGCCTCAAATATTTTAATGAATGTCCGCGGCAGAGAAAAGGTTGTAATGGTGTCCGATTGTATGATGGCTGGAGGTATGCCTGAAGGAACTTATCAACTAGGAGGATTTCCGGTGAAAGTAAAAGATGGGATGGCTCGTTTGGAAAGCGGAAGTTTAGCAGGGAGCATTTTGCAATTAAAAGATGCTGTCAAAAATGTCGTCGAGTGGGGAATTGCTACACCTGAGGAAGCAATTTACATGGCGAGTACTGCGCCAGCAAAAAGTATTCAGCTCGATGGCGAATGCGGGAAGATTGCCGAGGGATATGCTGCTGACTTTATTGTGATGACGCCATCGATGGATGTAACTGCTACCTACCTTGATGGTGTATGCCGTTTTCAAGCTTAAACAATTTTCTGAAAGAGGGATTACCAATGATTTTATCTGTCACCATGAATCCATCGGTCGATATTTCCTATCCGATTCATGAATTAAAGTTAGATGTTGTTAACCGTGTGGAAACGGTTCATAAAACTGCTGGTGGAAAAGGCTTGAATGTTGCGCGAGTGATCGCTCAAATGGAAGAAGTTGTCCTAGCGACAGGTGTGCTTGGTGGTACGATTGGTGAATATATTATTCAAGAATTAAATAAAAGCAATATTCCAAATGACTTTTTAAAAATTAAAAAAGAATCAAGAAATTGTATTGCTATTCTTCATGAAGGGATGCAAACAGAGATTTTAGAATCTGGGCCGACATTATCTAAAGAAGAAGGGGAAATTTTTTTAGGGAAATTTGAATGTCTGCTTACAACAGCTTCACTTGTGACAATTTCGGGCAGTTTGCCGAAAGGGTTACCGACTAACTTTTATTATCACATGTTAGAAATCTGTCATAAAAATGAAATTCCAGTAATTATGGATTCGTCAGGAGAATCTTTGAAACAAGCCATCATGCATAAAGAAAAACCATTTGCCATCAAACCAAATGCAGCGGAATTATCTCAGCTGCTGGGCAGTAACATGGAAGCGGGAATCATAGGTATAAAGCAAGCATTAAACGATGAACTATTTACTGGTATTGAGTGGATTATCGTTTCAATGGGTAGTGAAGGTGCATTTGTTAGGCACGGCGAGGACTATTACAGAGTTACGATTCCAAAAATAAAAATGGTCAATCCTGTAGGGTCTGGTGATGCGACAGTTGCAGGGTTAGCTGTGGCACTACATCAAAATCAAACCGTTGAGACTGTTCTTAAAACAGCGATGACTACAGGAATGTTAAATACCATGGAAGCTGGAACTGGTTATATTAATGTGAATAAGTTTAAACAATACTTTGATCTCGTTAAAGTTGTAAAAATAGATTGATAGAGGAGAATGTTGATGTTAGAACTAACCAAAAATAAATTGGAAGCTCTAAAACGGCTATCTGCTGAAAATGGCATAATTGGGGCATTGGCTATTGATCAACGCGGTTCATTGAAAAAAATGATCGCGTCTGGTGGTGCAAGTCATGTTGGAGATGAGGGCATTATCCGTTTCAAAGAGTTAGTTTCTGAGGAATTAACACCATTTGCAACAGCGATTCTTTTGGACCCGGAATACGGTCTGCCAGCGGCTAAGGTCCGCGATAAAGAATCGGGCTTAATCGTAGCGTATGAAAAAACTGGATACGATGCGTCAGAAGTAGGCCGGTTGCCAGATTTATTATCGGAATGGTCAGTAAAGCGATTAAAGGAAGCAGGTGCCGATGCTATTAAATTCTTACTCTACTATGATTTTAATGAAGATGAAAAAATTAATAACTATAAACATGTCTATATGGAACGTATCGGATCCGAGTGTGCAGCTGAAGACATACCATTTTTCTTGGAGATTGTTACTTATGATGCTGAAAGTGATGATGTGAAAAGTAAAGCATACGCAAAAATAAAACCGTATAAAGTGATTGAGGCTATGAAGGAGTTCTCGAAACCACAATACAAAGTAGATGTTTTAAAAGTAGAAGTTCCAGTAGATATGAACTTTGTGGAAGGATATACAGCAGGTGAATTTGTTTACAGTAAAGAAAAAGCAGCTTCTTATTTCAAAGAACAAAGTGAAGCAACCGAGCTGCCGTTTATTTTCCTGAGTGCAGGAGTAAGCGCAAAATTATTTCAAGAAACATTAAAATTTGCTAAAGACTCTGGTTCTACCTTTAACGGAGTGTTATGTGGTCGGGCGACTTGGAGAGACGGTGTGATACCGTTTGCTTTAGGCGGTGAACAAGCAGGTCGTGATTGGTTAAAAGATATTGGTAAAAGGAATACTGAAGAACTGAATTTCGTGTTGAAAGAGACAGCTAACTCATGGTTTGCTAAAGTGAAAGTAACAGCTGAGCTTCAAAGTTAGTACAATATCTTTTCTTCCATATATCTTTCAATTCATTTATTTTTAAGAAATATTTGCATCAGAATCAATTTTTAAACGGAATGAAGAAAAATGAGCAGACATTTATCTGCTCATTTTTTAGTAAGGCCAGCATGTGTGAAAACCCTAGGGGGAAAGTCCAGAACAGTAAAAGTAGTAGTAACTATAGCTTAAAACAGGGATATGTGAGGTGCACTTTATATCTGAAGTAAATATAGCTGGTAAAAGGTAATAATACCCTTATTTTGTAAGCGTTTTAAAAAGACAATATAACTAAAAAAAGAAACAATATCTTTATTGAGTGGGCACTTGAAAAAAACTATTCTAAACATAGGTGAAAGCGTTACCTTTCAGGTTTTGGTATATTTTAAAATTAATGTACAGGTATCGTCTCTAACTAAAATTAAAATTCAAAGGGGGAGAAGAATTGGAGAGTAAGCATTTCAAGAGAGCTTTTAATACTCTTCTTGCACTTGTGCTGATTGTGCCAACATTTTTAGTGAGCATGATTGTGCCATTACATGTAGGAGCAAATGTGTCTAATCCATGGGTCACAATTTCATCTGGAGGAAACGAAATTAATGCATTAATAGAACAGAATGGGAAGTCCTATGCAAGGCTTGGAGCAGGTGCCGGAAATGATAATGGGGCTAAAGCTGCAATTTTTCAAGAACAAAATAAAGTTGCTAAAGAATCGGGAACGATGGCGTATACCTTTACTCCAGAAACCAAGGGAGAAGATACTAGATTTGGTTTCTATCCTCATTATATTGACAATAATAACTTCGTTTTTGTAGGCTACGACTCAGTTGGATGGTTCTATGAATACAAATATCAAGGAAAAGGTGATTGGTTAAAAACGAGACCGAATGTTCCACTTCCAGAGGCTGGGACCTCACATTCCATAAAAATTGATTATAACGGAACCACTATGAATATTACATTAGATGGAAAAGATTTATTTGGATCAGTTACGTTACCTAATGATGTAAATAACCTCCTTACAGGTAAGGAAGCGGTTAAACTCGGTGCCTTTGGAGATAAAAAAAGTCAAGTACTCATTGAATTAGGAAATGCACCTGGGGATGGAGGCACGGATCCAGGAGATGAAAAACTTGTCGACATTACGGATAATAAACTGGAAGAAGGCGACTTTAAAATTATCTCAGGTGACGGAAAAGTCACCTATAATGAAGATGGTTCAGCAACTTTCGGTGTTACATCTACTCAAAAGAATCGAATTGTCTACAACCAAATGAAAGCGATTAAAAATGGTGTTTTTGAAGCGGATGTTACTACTAATACTGATAAGATGAATCGCTTTGGATTAATCTATCGTGTTCAAAATGCATCTTCATACACATATGTGGGAACAGGGGATACGAACGATCAATATTTTGGTGAAACATTTGGACCTATAAACAATTGGACGTCGATGACTTCAAACGTGCCCTTAAAAGCAAAACAAACATACCATTTACGTTTAGTATTCATGGACGATGTTGCAACGTTATACATTGAGGGTAAAAAGGTAGACTCTTGGACTTTAACAGGTGGTGTAGATCAAGCGGGGGGACTTGGGTTTGAAAAAAGCCGAGGAGCTGCCGATATTACGATTTCTAATATCAAAATCAAGGAATATAGTGCGCAAAAACCTCCAGATACCACGCCAGTAGAAGATACATTAAAGTCAAAGTATATGGATGTCACTATTGACCAAGTATTCCCGCGAATTGTGAAATACAAAGTTGGCGATAAAGTAATGAATGGACAAGAAGCACCTGTTTACGGATTGAAAGTAAATGGTGGACTATACTATCCTAAAGTAAACTTTGAAAAGTTAAGCGATAGTGAAGCGCTATATACATTAAAAGTTGTGGATGAAATTAAAAATCTTGATGCTGTATTTAAAGTATCTTTGAAAGTAAATGATAATAAAGTTATTTATAGTTTCGATGAAATTAAAAATAATGGTAGTGCAAAAATTGAAACAGTTGAGTTTGCTGATATGAACGTTATCTCAGTAAATTCGGAGCAAAAAGGTGCAAAAGCTAAATTAACGAATATTAGTACTGATGTTAGGAAATCAGGTGATGTGGATGTAAGCGTAGATTCTTCTATGGAGGAAATAGGTACATCTACTAAAAATTATACTGCATTTTTGTCAACTGACGAATTGAGTGCAGGTGTATGGTCTAGTTCAGAAGTGGATGGCTATAAAAACTTAGTTGCAAATCGATATGTAAATAAAAATGGTGCGAAAGCAATGGGGATAGGTTCTAGTGCACTCTATTACCAAAGAGATTTTATGCCAGAACCACAAAAAAATAAGCCAACTATTAAAATAGCTATCGCTAAAGATTTGAATACTGATAATAAGACAGATTGGCAGGATGCGGCGATTGCATACCGTGATATTATGCAAGACATTAAAGGATATCAAGATGTAAACAATAATGTTGGAATGCGTATTGCAATGAATTTCGGATCACAAGTACAACAACCATTCTTAAAAACAGCAGATAATGTTAAAAAAGTTGCTCTTGCTACAGATGAATTGGGGCAAGCTGTTTTATTGAAAGGATATGCAAACGAAGGACATGACAGTGGTCATCCGGATTATGGCAATGTGGGTGAGCGTATGGGCGGCGTTAAAGATTTGGATACGCTTATTAAAGAGGGGCGTAAGTATAATACCCAATTTGGTGTCCATATAAATGCACAAGAAGTTTATCCTGAAGCGAAAGCTTTCAACAATGATTTTATTGATCGTCCAAATTCTTTAGGATGGGGATGGTTAGATCAATCTTATACAATTAATAAATTAAAAGATTTGTATTCTGGAGCACGTGCGAAAAGACTAGATGAATTGAAAGCTGCTGTTTCAGATCTTGACTTTATTTATTTGGATGTATGGTATCAAAATCAATGGGAATCAAATAGAATAGCAGATCAATTTAAAGATAGGGGCTGGAGACTAACAACGGAATTTGGTGGTTCTATGGCCAATTATTCAACGTGGCAACACTGGGCTACCGATAAAAACTACGGTGGACCGGAAAGCAAAGGTATCAACTCAGAAGTACTACGCTTTATTAGCAATCACCAAAGAGATTCTTGGGTGTTAAATTGGCCTGAAGTAGGTGGAACTGCTGATCATCCATTACTTGGTGGATTTGAATTAGCTGGTTTCGAAGGGTGGCAATCTGATAAGAATTTTGATAATTTTATTCGCATGACATTTGATACGAATCTACCTACTAAATTTTTACAAAAATATTATGTAATGAATTGGACAGATGTAGAAGGTGATAGAAGCAAGACAAACTTAGAAAAAGAAATAAAATTGAAAGACCCAAGTAATGGGGATGTTGTCGATGTAACTAGAAAAGACAATTCTAGGGAACGTGTTATTAAACTGAATGGAAATGTTATACTTGATGGTCAAGCTTATTTAATTCCTTGGGTGAAACAAGACTTTAAAAATCCAACTTCTAATTCTGAAAAACTGTATCATTGGAATTTGGAAGGTGGTACAACTACTTGGACACTTCCAGATGAATATAAGGGTGTATCTAGTGTTTATGTATACAAACTGACAGATCGAGGTAGAGCAGATATGAAAGAAGTCAAGGTAGTAAATAATAAGGTAACTTTGACAGCTAGTGCGGCAACTCCTTATGTTGTTGTACCAAAAAGAGATAAAGGGTTGGAAATCCTTGACTATGATTGGAGTAAGAGTGCTCATATATATGACGCGGGATTCAATACTGGAAAAGTAAGTGCATATACAACAATTGAGGGTGATAACAAAGCTGTAAGCGCCGTTAGAACGAATCAAACTGGAAGTAACCGTAACTTAAGTAGTGGAGATTACTACTTGAATATTGATAGTCCGTCAAAAAATACAACTGTTTCCCGTGTCCTTACTGGTTTGGAACCAGGTAAAGAATATGTAGCAGAGGTATATGTTGAAAACAATAGTGATGTAAAGGCCGGAATTACAGTAACAGGTGGGAAAGAAGACGTTAACAATTACACACTTCGCAGCCTGCAAAAGAACTATGTTAAGGCAGATTCACATGCCTCAAATGATGGATATAATAGCAAAATGCAAATCATGCAAGTAAGCTTTACAGCTGTAACTAATAAAGCTAAATTAACTCTCAGCCGTGATGCTGGAAAAGGAAACACAAGATTTGATGATATTCGGATCGTTCAAAAGTCCTTAACAAATTATGCCTCACCGACGGAATTTAAACAAGATTTTGAAACGGTGGTACAAGGTATTTACCCATTCGTTATTGGTAACACAGAAGGGGTAGAAGACAACAGAATTCATCTGTCTGAACTGCATGCTCCATATACGCAAAAAGGCTGGGCAGGTAAAAAGTTAGTCGATGATGTATTAGGTGGGAATTGGTCCGTTAAAGTGAACACTGGAAATAAAGGTTTGCTGTACCGTACTATTCCTCAAAATTATCGTTTCGAACCAGGCGTAACTTATAAAGTATCATTTGACTATCAAACAACAGCAAATGCATTCCGCTTTATTTCAGGGGATCAAGAAATTGATGTTCGAGACATTGCGAGTGCAAAGGGATTGAGTGTGAATAACACTCTTACTGCATCTACTGACACAAAAACAGCAGAGTTTACTGTGACAGGTTCTGAGAACGGTCAAACTTATGTTGGGATTTTCAGTGATGGAACGAATTTAAACGGGGATACCGGAGCAGGTACGTTTATTTTAGATAATTTACGTATTGAAAAGGTGACTTCAGGGGGAGAGGCACAGAGATAAAAATCTCGAATTAAGATAAAGGTAGTTTTATAGCTAGTGTAATATCGTGAATTAGAGGCCTATCTCAGAGGAGATAGGCCTCATTGTGTTCATTGAATCATCGGAAACTGCTTTTAAAAAATTTTCCTTTGTATGTTTTTAGTGAATTGTTAAAAGTGAAAAGCAAGATGTCTAAAAAATACGACAAGATGTTGATTGTAGAAGTGTTTTTACATACGTATAATGTAACAAAATAGCTTGCTAAACGGGCGATTCTAGTATGCTAATAGCTTCTTCGGAGAAAGCAAAACATATATTAGAATGGTGGGGTTATCCCATACGTCTGTTCATAAAATGATAAAAGGTACATAGAACTTGCATCGTAACAACATAAACCGATATAAGGCTAGAGGAGGTAAATGCTGATGATATATCAAGTTATCCAGCAGTTAATTGATCGTGCTATTGAAATTCAATTGATTGAACAAGAAGATGCAATATATACAAGGAATAAAATCCTTTCCTTACTTCGTTTAGATGACTTTGTAGTGGAAGCGTCAGCGCCTACGCCCGCAAAGAAAGCAATTTCGGAGTTATTGGAAGAGTTAATCGAATATGCTTGTATGCATAAAGTCATTGAGGGAGTACTGGATGAGAAGGAGATTTTAGCAAGTGCAATTATGGATGTTTTTATGTCCAAACCGTCCGTTATCAATGCTCTATTTTATGAAAAATACGAACAAAATCCGAAGGGTGCGACAGATTACTTCTATGAATTAAGTAAAAACAGCAACTATATCCAAATGAAGCAAATTGCCAAAAATATAAATTATAAAGTAAATACGGAATACGGTACCATTGATATAACGATCAACTTATCAAAGCCGGAAAAAGACCCAAAACAAATTGCAAGAGAAAAAGTATTGGAAAGTACGGGTTATCCAAAATGTTTACTCTGTATTGAGAATGAAGGATATATGGGCAGGATTGGACATCCTGCACGCTCGAATCATCGTATGATGCGTATGAATCTTACAGATGAAAGCTGGTTTCTACAGTATTCTCCGTATATATACTTCAATGAACACTGTATTGTATTGTCCTCAGAACATCGAGATATGAAAATTGACCGTCAAACATTTTTACGCTTGTTAAAATTTGTAGAAAAATTCCCGCATTATTTCCTTGGTTCCAATGCAGATTTGCCAATTGTAGGAGGGTCCATTCTAACACATGACCATTATCAAGGCGGAAACTATGAATTTGCTATGGCAAATGCATCGAACGACCTAATCTTTGAACTAACCAACTTTCCAGCAATCCAATGTTCTATTGTTAAATGGCCCATGTCAGTTATTCGTTTAAGAAGTAACGATATAGAACAAGTAGTAAATGCAGGGGAGTACATATTAGAGAGGTGGAAGGGATATAGTGACCCTTCTGTTCATATATTTGCATTTACGAATGAAATTCCACATAACACGATTACGCCGATTGCCCGCTACCGGAATGGTATGTACGAATTGGACCTTGTTTTGCGAAACAATCGTACAAGTGAAGAACATCCGCTAGGTATTTTTCACCCTCATGCGGAAATACAGCATATTAAAAAGGAAAATATCGGTCTGATTGAAGTAATGGGGTTAGCTGTACTTCCTGCTCGTTTAAAAACAGAACTTCAGGAAGTGGAAAAATTCTTACTTAACATTCCAAGTGATATTCCATCGCCTCATATACGATGGACAGAACAATTAAAAAGCAAATATGACAATCGGATAAATGAACAAAATGTACAGGAGATTGTAAAAGAAGAATTGGGACAGAAATTTATACAGGCGCTTGAAGATGCAGGTGTTTTTAAACGAGATGACGAAGGGATATCGGCTTTTAAACGTTTTATTCAGACCTTAAATTAGGAATGGATCTGGTAGTTATGGTGATTACAAATGACCTAATTATATGATAAGGGGGGTAATAATATGGAGGAGTGTGAGCATAAGCAACTACAGGAATTGAAACAGATAGGTGGCCCTATATTAATGATGTGTATAAAATGTAATCAAATAATTAAAGTGTCCAAAGGATTCAGTACAAAAATAAAGTAAAAAGAATGAAACGCATACATTCCTAGTATGTGATGAACAAATTCCCGACTTCTTAGAGTTGCATTTTATTAAAAGAATAGCAAAAAATAAAAAACATCTCATATGAATATGAGATGTTTTTTAGTACGGTTCTGTTGCATGTATTACGACGTCTAATAAACCGGGGAATCTAGCATTTAAGTCATCTTCACGAATTGAAATGAAACGTTGTGTGCCTTCAAGGCGTGTATACATAACACCAGATTCACGTAAAACTTTGAAATGATGAGATAAAGTTGATTTCGCAATTGGAATGTTTAACGCACCACAAGATTGTTCATTTTTCTCTAGTAGCATAGTTACAATTTGTAAACGAATTTGATCGCTAAGTGCATATAAGACAGAAGAGAATTGAATTTCTTCTCGATTTGGATGATAGAGAGTACGCATTTTTTCACCTGCTTGTATAAGTTAATATATTTGCACTATAACATATAAAGTGGTATATTTCTATTGTTCGAATATAATCGAACAATAGAAATATAGGGGGATAAAAAATGAATTATACAAAATTGCAAAAGGCAGGACTAAATATTTCGAAGTTGGGGTTAGGAACAAACGCTGTTGGGGGACATAATTTATATGCTGATGTGAATGAGGAAGAAGGAAAAAGATTAATAGAAGAAGCAATTCAGCAAGGGATTACATTTTTTGATACAGCAGATTCATACGGTTTCGGTAGATCAGAGGAATTGGTAGGAGAAGTATTAAAAGGAAAACGCCACGAGTTTGTACTTGCTACAAAAGGTGGAATTCAGCCGTTATTAAATGGAGAGGTTCATATTAATAATGAACCAAGCTATTTAAGAAATGCTGTGGAAAATAGCTTAAGAAGATTACAAACTGATTATATTGATTTATATTATTTACATTTTACAAATCCTGAAACAAGTTACATAGATTCAATTGGAGAGCTTACTCGCCTAAAAGAAGAAGGGAAAATTCGTTCAATTGGAATATCTAACGTAAATGTAGAGCAACTAAAAGAGGCGAATCAGCACGGACATATAGATGTTGTACAATCACCGTATAATATGTTGGATCGTGCTGCTGGGGAAGAACTTTTGCCATATTGTATAGAATCAGGTATTTCATTTATTCCGTACGGGCCTCTTGCCTTTGGGATACTAGGTGGAAAATATACAGAAGATTTCAAATTGAACGAAGGGGATTGGCGTCAAAGTGTAAATCTATTTGAAGAAAATACATATAAGAGTAACTTTAAGAAAGTTGAGAAGTTAAAAGGCTTAGCTAAAGAAAAGAATCTCGAAGTATCGCATTTAGCTTTAGCGTGGTTATTAAACAAAAAAGGAATTGATACTGTTATTCCTGGTGGGAAACGAGCAGAGCAAATAAGAGAAAGTGTAAGAGCAGTGGATGTTTCATTGAATGAAAAAGTTATGAAAGAGATTGAATCTATTTTAGAAGATTAGTTGAAAAGAGGGATAGGGCCCTCTTTTTATATAAAAGGAGAAGGTTTAAATGAAAAGAGTGCTAGCTGTATTCTTTACGATAATGTTTATGATTGGTACAGATACTTTCTTAATTTCACCACTTTTGCCGACATTACAACAGGTGTATCATGTATCAACTGAATTATCAGGATGGATGGTGAGTTCATATGCTTTAGGATACGCTGGATTTGCGCTTATCGCTGGTCCTATATCAGATGGCTTAAACAGAAAAAAAGTGATGGTATTAGGAATGAGTTTTTTTGCATTAAGTACATTTTTGTGTGGAATGGCACCGAGTTTTTTATGGATGCTAACATTTAGATTTTTAGCAGGTGTAAGTGCAGCTTTTGTATCTCCACAAGTATGGGCATCTATTCCGCTCCTTATAGAGAAGAAGCAAATTGTAAAAGCAATTGGAATTGCAACAGCAGGGTTATCAATCTCCCAAATTTTAGGCCTGCCAATTGGAGCATATTTAGCAACGATACATTATACAACACCATTCTTCGTCATTGGTATATTATCAGCACTACTTGTCGTTCTTATTTATGTAGTATTACCAGAAATACAACCGGTTCATATAGGTGGAAGTAAAACAAACATCTTAAAGCGCTATAAACAATTACTTACAGATTCAAAGGTTTCACTTTCTTATTTTGCATATTTTGTTTTTCAAACTGGTAATTTTGCTGCATTTTCATTTTTTGGTGTATGGCTTTCCATTCAATTTGGCTTACAAGTCCATGAAATAGGAACAGCTATGCTCGTATTAGGGTTAGGAAATTTAACAGGGAATATTTTTGGCCCAAGAATCGTAAATAAAATTGGTTATAACCTTTCTTTCTATGGTGGAATTGTATTTACAGCTGTGCTATATGTATTACTTCCTCATGTAAAGAACATTATATTTGTGGAGTTATTATTCTTTGTTTTATTTTTTGTGACAGGAATTTTGTTTGTATTGATGATGGGGCGCTTACAAAATATGTCTAGTATAGCAAGAGGAACAGGAGCCGCTCTTGCTAATGCTTCTATGTATATTGGCCAAATGATTGGAGCGGCAATAGCAGGAATGTTATTTGCAGCATCTCACAATTTTATACTTGTAGGTAGTTTTACTGCGTTACTATATATAGGAGCTTTATTTTTGTTTAGAAAAAGTGAAAAGCTTAGTGAAGATAGTGAAACAGGAATTGCATCATAAAGCCTTTAAAAATAAATCGGGGAAATCCAAAAAAATAAAAAATCCCTAAAGAGATAGGGATTTATATATCGGCATATAGTTCCTTGGAAAAGGATATACTTAGTTTAACATATAGGACTACTTATATTTGTGAAATAGATGTGAAAGTAATGTGAAAAATGCCGTAATAAAAAGCACTGTTTTAGCTAAAACAGTGCTTTTCTCTTTGATTGAACAGTTGCTGCATTTTCATCATGTATGCCTGCATCATTAATAATTCGTTGTTTTGCTTTATTTAATAGATGGTTTACTGCTTCACCAAAATAGTTAGCTTCGCTTTTTGTGCGGGCTTCTCGTAAACATTTATAGTTTTCTAGCAGTTTCTCTTTTTCGGTGTTTGTTAAGAAATCTTCTATTTTCTTTTTTGTCATACGAAACACCCTTTCTTCTGACAAACGACACAATAGAAAATATTTATTTTTTATTATAACAATAATTTTTAGAGAAAGTATAGACTAACGTCGTAATAGTTTGTCAATTTCTTGGATTTTCTCATCAGCTTTTCCAATTTGCGTATTTTTAGCCTGTTCACCACCAAGAGCTTGGTGAAGTAAAAACGTTTGACCGGAAATAGCGGTCACAATGGAGACTTTTATAATTTCTTTTATTAAGGTGACATCGAATAAAACGAGTCCAAGAAGTGCGGCGAGGCTACCTGTAAAAATATCAGTTAAAAATCCAAAATGAAAAAAAGTTTTTAAACGGCGTGGAAGCAATAACTTGCCTTGGTTATTGATCAGATGGGAAACGAAGCCAGTAATGCCACCAACGAGAACAGCGGTTAGCCATTGATACATTTCCATCGAATCCACTCCTTTTAGTGAATAAGATTCGATAATTTTATATTGATTCCTTTTAATATTTCATATAAGCATATTGAGAAAGTTTGTTTAGGTTTATTCCGTATTCAATTTAATTATAACAGAAAAATCTGATATATTTCAGTCTATTATATGAAGCGGTTATTCCTTAATATGAATGTAGAAAGGGGGGCGTGATATGAATATAGATTATCGAATAAGAAGTGTAGATGGTTATACAAAAAATATAGGGGAATTAGTAAGCATGCTGGAACATACGAGGGCTGTAACATTACAGGAAATAAACGATCTATCAGTTGAGCAATTAGATTTAATTATGCCGAGTGGAGGGAATTCCATCGGAGCGTTACTAAAGCATATAGTAGCTATTGAAAAAGCACATCAGCTTATTTCATTTCAAAAGCGTGACTTTACAAAAGAAGAATTAGAAATATGGGAAGATGCACTGTATTTAGGGGAAGCTGGGAAATCTATTCGTGGCTATGACATACCGTATTATGTACAACTTTTGCAAAAAGTGAGAGAAGAAACACTAAAGTGTTTGAGTGAACAGGATGACGAATGGCTAATGTCAGAAAGAAAGTGGCCTAACGGTGTAGCGTATAACCAGCACTATCTTTGGTTTCATGTGATAGAAGATGAAATTAGTCATCGTGGACAAATTAGAATGCTAAAAAATAAGTTATTTGAAAATTACGTTAAATAAGGTAGCTTTTTAATGGGATATTCCATATAATGAGAGTAATTAAAATTAGAACGGGGTGATGTATTATGGCGAAATTAACTTATATGAATAATAAACCAAATACAAAGGTGGACGGAAAGGGCGATACTCTATAAGTGAGCGCACAATCCTTCCACTAAGTTCAAACTAGGGAGGATATCAATTTGGATCAAAATATTTTAGAATCTTTCGGATGGGATTCTTTTTTTGAAGAACAAGCTGTAGAGAACTATGAAGTAGGGCGTATTTTACTTGAGCATAAGCATATATATCGGATTATTTGTAATGATGGTGAATATGTAGCGGAACTGTCTGGGAAGTTTCGTCATGAAGCGTTAACGAAGGGAGATTATCCGGCAGTTGGGGATTGGGTGTATATAAAGAAAATAGAAAATGAGAAAAAGGCAATTATTCACCGTATTTTTCCGAGAAGAAGTTCTTTTTCAAGACAAGAAGCTGGTAACAGAACTGAAGAACAAATTATCGCAACAAATGTAGATTATCTATTTTTAGTGAATGCACTTAACCATGATTTCAACGTAAGAAGGATGGAACGTTATTTGCTGGTGGCTTATGAGAGCGGTGCAATGCCTGTTATTGTTTTAACGAAGAGTAGTTTATGTGAAGATGTGGAACAGAAAATTGCAGAAACTGAAGCGGTAGCAATCGGTGTTCCTATATTTGTTGTTGATAGCTTAGTGTACGTCGGAATAGAATTATTGCAACAATTTGTTTCACCAGGAAAAACAATTGCTTTAGTTGGATCTTCAGGTGCAGGGAAATCTACTTTATTAAATGCATTAATAGGAACAGATGTAGCAAAAACCGGAGATATACGTGAAGAAGATAGTAAAGGAAGGCATACGACAACTCACCGTGAATTGTTCCAATTACCGAGTGGCGGTTTAGTAATTGATACGCCTGGTATGAGGGAACTTCAGCTTTGGGAAGGAAGCACGGCAATTCAAACTACATTTTCCGATATTGAAGATCTTGCAAATACTTGCCGCTTTCGAGATTGTAAACATGAAGGTGAACCAGGATGTGCAGTGCGAAGTGCTATAGATAACGGAACTATACCCGTAGAGCGCTTACTAAGCTATAAAAAACTGCAAAGAGAATTGGCATATGTTATGAGAAAACAAAACATTACTCTGGCAAGAGCGGAACGAGATAGATGGAAAAAGGTTTCTAAACAACATAAAAAAATGTAAAAAACCAAAGGGCTTGCTCCTTTGGTTTTTTATATTTGTAAATTTTATAATAATGTTATTCGTATATATAGACAAAAGAAATTAATTTGTTTAAACTTTACAAAGTGTTCATCAAAACAAGTTATAAAAATAGAAACTAAGGAATGGGATATATTCAAAATTAGCTCTATTTAATCTTTAAAGCTTAATATTGAAATGCAGGAGGTTTATAATGAGTAAACTAGTAAGTTGGTTTAGAGATATGAAAGTAGCAAAAAAGCTATTAATTTCCTTTTTTGTTATATTAATTGCGGCAGTTTCTATTATTGGGGGCATGTCGTATCAAACAGCTAAAAAGAATTTTGAATCACAAATTATGAGTAGCGCTCAGGATAATATAAAAATATTGGATAATTTAATCAATCAAATGATTGAAGCGAAATTCAACGATGTAAATAATTTTGCACGAGTGATTCATAGTGATATGTATCAAGGGGATAATCAGGATGAGCTAAGAAAAACATTATCCCAATATATTAGTTTGAACAAAGATGTAGAACAAGTGTATGTTGCTGGAAACGATAAAAAATTTGTACAAGAACCCAATATACAAATGGCAGCAGATTATGATCCAACAGCGCGTTCTTGGTATAAAGATGCAGTGAATAAGCAAGGTGGAATTGTTGTCACTGAACCATATAAGGCACAAGGGAATGGACATATTGTCGTAACAATCGCAAAACAAACTGAAGATAAAAATGGTGTTATTGCGGTAGATTTAAGCTTAGATAATTTATTAAAAACAACAAAGTTAATCAATATTGGTAAAAAAGGCTATGCTTTCATTTTAGATGGAAAACAAAAAATAATTGCTCACCCTCAAGAAAAATCGGGTGACAAGGCAGATGATTCTTGGGGAAAGAAAATATACGAAGATAACCATGGCACTTTTTCATACACTTATGGTGGTAGTGAAAAGAAAATGATATTCGCGACAAATTTAAAAACAGGTTGGAAAATTGCAGGGACGATATATTCAAATGAAATAGTTGAAGCTGCTCAACCTGTATTTTATAATATGTTAATTGTAATGTTTATTTCATTAGTTGTAGGTGGAGTGCTTATTTATTTCGTGACACTTTCTATTACCAAACCTTTAAAGAGACTAGTTGTCACTTCTAAAGAAATAAGCGAAGGGGACTTAACTCAAACGATTCAAATACATTCAAATGATGAAATTGGACAACTTGCGAAAGGTTTTAATGAGATGACTCATTCACTACGTACATTAATTGGAAGAATTAATACTTCAGCAGGGCATGTTGCAGCTGCATCTGAAGAGTTAACAGCAAGTGTGAGACAAGCGAGTGAAGCGACTGAACAAATTACATCAGCAATGGATGAAATATCAAGTGGTGCAACGACGCAAACAGCAAGCGTAGAAAATGGTGCTATGTTACTGTTTGATGTAACAGAAGGGATTCAGCATGTAGCAAATAGCTCATCATCTATTAATACTGCTTCTGCTCACACTCGCGAAAAAGCAGAAGATGGTGGAAAGCTAGTTGGAAAAACAGTAAATCAAATGCAATCTATTGCGGAATCTGTTTCACAGTCAGATGCTGTTATTCAGTTGTTGAATAACAAATCAAAGCAAATTGGTGATATTTTAGAAGTTATTCAAAATATTGCAGATCAGACAAATCTTCTAGCTTTAAATGCAGCAATTGAGGCTGCAAGAGCTGGTGAGCATGGAAGAGGCTTTGCAATTGTTGCTGATGAAGTACGAAAATTAGCAGAGCAATCTAGTGTATCATCAAGTGAAATTAGTAAATTAATTTGTGAAATACAAGATGATATGAGTAAGACAGTAAAATCTATGAATAATGTAAATGAAGAAGTGCAATCTGGACTTGTTATTGCAAATGAAACGAAACAAAATTTCACTGAAATTTTACAATCTACAAATGAAATTGCTGACCAAATTAAAACGATGGTTGAAACGGCTAATGGGATGTCAAAAGGTGCAAATGAAGTATCTATTTCGGTTGGTCAAATTGCTATGACGGCACAAAATAATGCGACGAGTACACAAAGTGTTGCAGCGTCAGCTGAGGAGCAGTTAGCTTCCATGGAGGAAATTGGTTCTGCAGCTGGTACACTATCTCAAATGGCTGAAGAGTTACAAGTATTAATTGAAAGATTTAAAGTATAAAAAGGGGAGGCTGTCTCAAAATAGCATTAGTGCTATTAGAGACAGTCTTTTAGCTGATAAACGGATTAGAGGTTCAATGCATTTAATATTTGTCGAAAAATAGAGGAATTTGTTAAGCGGGTGTATAATTAATATAATATATACTACGTTTAAAGGAGATCAGTATGGGAGTGTATTGGGGAACGAAAAGATATTCTTGGCTTAGCTATGTCTCGTTTTGGTTAAGCATTTTATTCTTTGTTGCTTTTTTAATTGAAGTGTTTGTATTTAAAACACTTTCAAATAGCTCATTACAAATCGTTAAATACTTTTATTTTATATTTGTTCCATTAAATATCATTCTTAGTTTAAGGTTATTATTTAAGAATAATGAAAAGAAAATATTACCGATTTTTAGTTTAATTGTATCACTATTATTTGCAAGTTTAATTATAGTGTTAGCATTAGCAGCTACAGGGAAAATCTTATGAGGAGAGTGATATAAATTACTCTTCTTTTTTGTGGTTTTTTAAGAGTTATAAGTAGTGTGTAGGAAATAAGGAAAGTGATAAGTTATCAGTAAGGGAACATACTAGTGAATAGAGAGTGAACTGAAAATACTATATGTTTTGTATGTGTTTATAAAGCAAATGAATGCGGTAAGATTTGTGATATATGGTACAATAAACATGGATAGTGATAGAGATAAAGGGTATATAAAATACTCATCGTTTTTTAGTAAGAGAGGGGTTATCTTATGCTATACGAGGATTTGATGACATTATTCCAAGCTGCTCCAATAGAATTAGATAGAGGCGGCTGGAAATATATAATCCAGGAACAAAATGATAATTATGAAATTGTTGATGAAATGTTAAAAAAGCAAATGAATGTTGAATTGTATTTTAATGAGTATGATGAGGTGAAAATCACTTTATATAAAGATGGAAGCCCTATTACTACTATGCAAAGAATTGCTATTTCAAAAGTTGAGTTGGATGAAGAGGAAGACGGCATTCAATTCGTATTGGAACGCATGCCAAGTCGAATGATTCGTTTGCAATTAAAGCCATATCTTGCAGTAGAAATGGGGCCGTACTGGGAAGTATGTGAAGACTGTGAATGAAGATGAAAAACATCCGTATACACGGATGTTTTTTTATGTTTTTTGAAGTTGTTTAAAGGCAATAATCGGTAGTAAAATGATGCTCACCCAACCGATAATAGGGTATAGAATATGAAGTAATTCACTATATCCAATGAAACTAAAGCAATAACTAATTAGTAATATGAAGTAAATAATGTTATTACTTTTCCATCCGGTAATGGATTGCATTTGTTTTGTCATTCCGAATATATTCCCAACTAATGTTGTGAATACTTCACCAAAAATGATAAGAACAAAGAAAAAATGGAAAGTTGCATTAAACCTTCTTACAACTTCAGCCATTGGGATGTTATATTGATAAAATTGTTCAACTGATAATATTGCTAAATGGCTACATAATAAAATAAAGCAAAGCCCCGCGCCGCCTAAAATACCACCCCATAAAATAGCTTTTCGATCTTTTACTTCACTGGCCAATGGGACGAGAACACTTTGGGCGAGAGACAGATTTAATGCAACATATGTAATAGGGCTAGTAATCCATTTCATATTCCAACTTTCTGTAGGAACGGTGTCAATAATAGGAGTTGTACCATGAATAAAGGTTGTAATAGCAAGTCCGATAATAAAAATCATCATAATAGGTACGACAAGTGTATTCACTTCAAAAACACCTTGTAATCCCCGGCTCCCAATAATGAGGCAGGCGATGACTGTGATGAAAATACCAAGTTGTCTCGGGAGACGAAGTTGTTCTTCAAATACTGCCCCGGCTCCTGATAACATAACGCTAGTTACGCCAAATAATACGAGTAATAATAAAGTATTTACGACATTTCCAAATACATCCCCAAATAAATATTTATTAAATTCTTGCGCTGAAAATGCCCCGATTTGTGATGAAAGTAACATCATTTTTGTACCGAGCCAAATAAAAAAAAATCCACTTATACATATGCCAATGGTTCCGTACAATCCGTTAACTGTAAAAAATTCAACAATTTCTCGCCCAGTAGCAAATCCAGCTCCAACGACCGTTCCGATATAAGTAGCAGCGACTTTCTTTGCTACTTGCCATTGTTGATTGTCCATGTTATCCCTCTTTCTTCTATGATGAGCTTGACTTACTATTATGCATATGTGTGAGCTTGGACAATTAGACATATGAAGTAGTTGAAAGGATACATGAATTATATGATATTAGGGAAATATTAAGGTTGTTAAAACTTTGTTACATATAAGCTGTTCATTCAAAAGAATAGGGAATGTATGGTAAAATGAAGTTAGGTCATTAAAAGATAGTAACATGATAAGAGGAGTGGATTGTATGAGTACGAAAACGAATGTTGTTGAAGTATTAAACAAGCAGGTAGCAAATTGGAATGTATTATATGTCAAACTGCATAATTATCATTGGTATGTGACAGGACCGCACTTCTTTACATTACATGAGAAATTTGAAGAGTTTTATAATGAAGCGGGAACATACATTGATGAATTAGCAGAGCGTATTTTAGCGTTAGAAGGAAAACCGTTAGCGACAATGAAAGAGTATTTAGCAACTTCAACTGTAGTCGAAGGGACAAGCAAAGAGTCTGCAGAAGAAATGGTGCAAATTTTAGTAAACGATTTTTCTGCACTTATTCAAGAATTAAAAGAAGGTATGGAAGTAGCTGATGAAGCTGGTGATGAAACATCGGCTGATATGCTATTAGCAATTCATACGACATTAGAACAACATGTATGGATGTTAAGTGCATTCTTAAAATAAACATAAATGGATTAAAGAAAAACTCTATTGAAAAATTCTTTCAATAGAGTTTTTTGTAATTTTTCAGTTTTCTTTTATGCTATAATATAGTAAAAAGGAGGAGATGCGATGTTTCGCTTTTTCAGAACTGGAAAAGAAGAGCGGGAAATTACGAAAGACGAATTAGAGCAAGCAATGGCTAAGTTTCTAGAAACAAATGCTAATATCGTTTATACAGTCTTAGTAAATGATGATTACACAGTAAATTATGATTTGTTAAAGCCCTATTTACCTGCATTTCCAACAAATTGTTTTCTGATAACGAAGGAAACGCTGGAGGTATTTGAGCATACAGAAGAAAATTTAAACCTAGTTAAAGAAATTGATATCGTACAAAAGGCCGTAGATCAATATGTAACAGAAAAAGAAATGTTCCCAATTGTTGAAGATAGCGAAGATCAGCTCATATGCGGAGTGAAACTAGGACCATATTTAAATCGTATATTAAAAAGAGACTTATATATTTCAGAAAAGCATTATTTAGTTTCAAGTAAACCAGATAAGAAAAAAAAGAATAGTGGATAGATGTTATGAGAACAACAATAATATATTGTTGTCTTTTTTTGTTGTTAAAACATTGATTTTTCAGTCTATTTAATTTTATACTACAACTAGTGGATAGGAAGGAGTGGTGTATTATGCGTATACATATATTAATTATTAAATATCATTCTGAGAATCAGGTATTGTTAAGTTGAATTGTAGAATTTACTTATACCGTGACCCTAGAATGCTAGGAGTGTTGGAGAAATAATTATTATAAAAGGTTACGGGGGAATTTCTATATGAAAAATAGTATGACTTATATTAAGTTATTAAATGAAACGTTACATTGTTATGCAAATAAAGGAAGTTTTGAAGCGTATTCTTATATAATGAATAATGCTAAAGATGTAATGGGTAATGAAGCGCAAATATATAATTTTAAATATGCATTAGCAAGTGCAGCAGGACTTGAAGAAGAAGCGTTGCATTTAATGAAGAAAGCAATTATAGAAAATGGATTTTGGTACGGAAGTGAGTATTTAATTTCCGATGATGATTTAAAATCACTACATAAATTTGAAGAGTTTCATAGAATGGTTCAATTATGTAAAGAAAGAGAAGAATTAGCAAAGAAATCGGAACAAGCAGACGTGAAATATAAATACAGCAAACAAAATGAAAATCTACTAATAACACTGCATGGGGATCAAGAAAATATACAAATAATAGAACCATATTGGAACTCTGTAATGGAACAAGGTTTTATGCTAGCATTGCCTCAATCTTCCCAAATTCAATTTTCAGATGGATATGTTTGGGATAATATCGAAAGAGGAAGAGAAGAGTTAAAAGGACATTACAATAAGATTAAAGTGAATAAAACATTTGGGAATATTATTATTGGTGGCTTTTCTGCTGGGGCAAGAGTAGCGTTACATTCCATGTTACAAGGTGAAATAGAAGTGAACGGTTTTATTTTTGTGGCACCGTGGCTCCCGGAAATGGAAGAATGGGAAGAAATGATTGGAATATTGCATGATAAAAGCATAAAAGGATATATAATATGTGGGGATCAAGATGAAGATTGTTTTGAAGGTACACAGCAATTTGTAAAGTTATTAAAGGATAAAAATATAGAACATAAGTATAAAGTTGTGCCTAACTTAAATCATGATTATCCTCATAATTTTGATGAGTTATTAAAAGAAGCTATTGAATATATAGGAAGCAAAAATAATTGATTAGTAGTAAGAAAAGGAGATGCATCATATGTGATGCATCTCCTTTTCGTTATTATAAATTAAAAGCATCTGCCAATAGGCGATAAGAGTTTAATTTATGTTCAAATTGATGAGTAATCGTGACAATCATAAATTCGTCAGTATTATACGCTTTGCTTAAGTTTAATATTTTTTCTTTCACAGAAGACGGATCACCGACAATCATACGTTGACGATTTTCTTTTATGCGGAATAGATCATAAGCACTATACGAATAATTTTGAGCAGTTTCAATAGAAGGAGTACCAGTAGTCCGTTTTCCTTGTTCTAATAGTAAAATCGATAAATCAAGGCTTGATGCAATCTTCTCCGCTTCTTCATTTGTTTCTCCGCAAATAACAAAAATAGATACGATTGATTTTGGTTTATCACCTAAATAGGAAGGTTGGAATTGTTCTTGGTAAGCCTTCATTACTTCAGGGCCACCGTATCCGTTAATGAACTGTGCAAATGCAAAAGAAGCGCCTTGCTTTGCGGCAATCATTGCACTTTCTCCGCTAGAACCGAGCATCCACATTTCAGGAGATGTTGGGATAACTGGAGTAGCCTTTAAGTTTGCATAATGATGGTTTTCTGGTACTTGATCATGTAAGTACATAGCAACATCTGCAATTTGTTCTGGATATTGATCAAGTGAGACCATTTTACCTTCTTGAAGTGCGCGAGTTGCTATCGGCATACCACCAGGCGCTCTCCCGACACCAAGGTCGATGCGGCCCCTATAAAGTGCTTCTAAAACGCGGAAATTCTCGGCAACTTTATATGGACTATAATGTGGCAGCATAACACCACCAGAACCAACTCTAATACGATCAGTTTTCGCGGCAATATGTGAAATGAGTATTTCTGGACTTGAACCAGCTAAGCTAACTGAATTATGGTGCTCGGATACCCAAAAACGTGTGAATCCGAGTTTCTCAACTTCTTGTGCAAGCGCAACTGTATGCGAAATAGCTTGGGCTGCTGTGCTACCATCTGAAATAGGTGATTGGTCTAATACACTTAATTTGATCATAGAATATACCTCTCAATCTTAATGTACATCCTATTATATATTTACTTACGAAAAATGCGTAGTGAAATGCTCACACAAAAAAGAGGGGGATATTATATCCGCTTTTAACGAGAAAACCCTCGTTCATAATGATTCATTTCGACTAAGTTTAATATATATTCGTAGTTATCAATTTCTAGATGTATTTGCTTGCGTTCTTCTTCAGTTAGTTTAACGCTAGTGAGTTTTTTACATAACTGCTGTTTCTTTAATTCTAAATGTTTTTTTGTAGCCTGATAATCGTAAGTACGTTTCATGTGTATCCACCCTTTCCATACAGTTACTATCTGTATGTTTATAATATGAAGCATGTGGAAGGGGGAGAGCTGCACCTTATGTATTTTTAGTGAATTTTCAAATTGTGGTGGTGTTATGTTTAAGTGAATTTATGAATAAAATGCACTAAACCACTAATTTGTATTTCATGAAGTAAGGGGTGGGATTGTGCAGAAAGATATAATGTTTAACAATGAGATGGATGAAACGTTAAAAGTTATAAATAAGGGATTGAAGAAGACGACACGTCCGAAACAAATCATTGTAGTAGGGGCTGGTATGGCTGGATTAGTTTCGGCATCTTTATTAAAAGCAGCAGGTCATGAAGTGAAGGTTTTTGAAGCGAACAACCGTGTAGGTGGCCGTATAGAGACAGTTAGAATGGAAGATACCGGATTATATTTAGATGTTGGAGCAATGAGAATTCCGTATTCGCATACATTAACGATGGCATATATAAGAAAGTTTGGGCTACAGGTGAGCCCTTTTATTAATAGGAATGAGACAGATATTATCTACGTAAATGGTCGGAAAACGACATTAAAACAATACGAAAAAGATCCAAGTATTTTAAGATATCCTGTGGAAATGAATGAAGTTGGGAAAACGTCTGAGGAACTATTAATGTTAGCGGTACAGCCCATTATAAATTTTATAAAAAAGAACCCAGAGAAAAATTGGGATATTGTAGTAAAGGATTTTGGGAGATATTCTACAGGTCAATTTTTAAAATATCATCCTTATCAATATAATACGTATTTTTCGCCAGTAACGATTGAGATGATAGGTGTTCTATTAGATTTAGAAGGTTTTTTAGAAAGGTCATTCGTTGAGACGTTACGTTTTTTATATATTATGCAAGAGGAGAGCGGATTTTGCGAAATAATAGGTGGGAATGATAGATTACCAAAGTCTTTTTTACCACAATTAGAAGAAAATATTATATATAATCAAAAATTAATGAAGCTTCATCAACAAGCCAATAGTGTAACAGCCTATTACCGGAACGAGGAAACTTTTGAATATATTAGTATTACAGGGGATTTAGTTATTGTTACAATTCCTTTTTCAACAATGCGATTTGTAGAAGTAGATCCATTTGATTCGATATCTCATGCGAAGTGGAAAACAATTCGCGAATTGCATTATATGCCAGCTACAAAAATAGGAATTCAATTTAAAAGTCGATTTTGGGAGGAACAAGGGCAATTAGGTGGGAGAATTATAACAGATCTTCCTATACGTTATGCGTATTATCCAAGCCATGGAATCGGAGAGAAAGGGCCTGCTATGATGTTAGGAAGCTATACATGGTCTTATGATGCGTTGTTATGGGATGGGTTATCAAAGGGGGATCGTATCTATTACACACTACAAAATTTAGCAACAATATTAGGTGGTCAAGTATATGATGAGTTCATGTCTGGAATATCAAAGAGTTGGACATTAGATCCATATGCGCTTGGAGGGTTTGCACTATTTCAAGCTGGCCAAGAATCAGAATTACAGCCAGTCATTGTAAAACCTGAGGGGAGAATATATTTTGCTGGTGATCATACAACGCTGTATCACGGATGGATTCAAGGTGCGATTGAATCTGGAGTTCGTGTAGCGATGGAAGTGAATGATTAAAAAGTTTAAAATTCAGAAATTTCTTTACTGTATAACTTGAGATGGATATTATTATTATATATAAAAGAATTATAGGGAGTGTTTACAGTGAATCCGTTATTATTCGATTTTCCTTCTGAATTTTATACTGATAGGCTTTTTATTCGAATGCCAAAACCAGGTGATGGTAAAGTTGTATATGACGCAATTCAAGCTTCAATACAAGAATTAAAACCTTGGATGGTCTTTGCACAAAAAGAGCAAACAGAGGAAGAAATAGAAGAGAGTATTAGAAAATCACATATTCAATTTTTGCAGCGTGAAGATTTGAGATTACTAGTTTTTTCGAACGAAACAGGTGAATTTATTGCATCTGCCGGATTACATCGTATTAATTGGGATATACCTCAATTTGAAATCGGGTATTGGATTGATTCAAGGTTTAGTGGAAAGGGCTTTATGGTAGAGGCTGCAAAAGGAATAACGGATTATGCTTTCACTGAACTGAAAGCAAACCGGGTAGAAATTCGTTGTGATTCTCTAAATAAGAAGAGTAGAGCGATACCAGAGAAATTAGGCTTTAAATTAGAGGGTACTTTAGAAAGCGCGAGTGTTGCGGTGGATGGAAATGGATTAAGGGATATGTGTGTATTTGCAATGACGAGAAATACATATGAAAAAGAAGAGCTGTAAAGAAACAGCTCTTCTTTTTGTTTATTATGGTACAGGATGTCCATTAGAGCTTTCGAAAATTGTAAACCATTGTTGGCGGTCTAAGTTAACTTTTGTAGCAAGAGCGGCTGTTTTCACACGATCTAATTTACCAGAGCCAACGATTGGCATCATGTTAGCTGGATGAGCGAGTAACCATGCATACATAACAGTATCGATGCTAGTAACACCTAGTTCAGTAGCAACTTTTTGTAAAGTTTCACGTACACGTATGGCACGTTCTGATTGACCAGTAAAGATTTCACCACCAGCAAGAGGTGACCAAATCATTGGATTAATTCGTTTTTCTTGGCATAAATCAATCGTACCTTTTTCAAAATGCTCCATTTGCATCGCAGATACTTCAATTTGATTTGTAATGAGCGGGAAATCTAAATACGAACTTAACATATTAAATTGTGAAGGTAAAAAGTTAGATACACCGAAGTGGCGAACTTTACCTTCTTGCTTTAAGCGTGAGAACGCTTCTGCCACTTCAGTTGGATCCATAAATGGATCTGGACGATGGATGAGTAATACATCAATATAATCTGTATGTAAGTTTTGTAATGAATCTTCCGCGCTTTTTATTATATGTTCAGCACTCGTATTGTAGTGAGCAACATATCGCTCTGGAAATTTAGGTGATGGGGGAGCGATTCCACATTTAGTGATGATTTGCATATTTTCGCGTAAGGAAGGCTTGAGTTGTAACGCTTCTCCAAACAATCCTTCACACGTATATCCACCATAAATATCAGCGTGATCGAAAGTAGTAATCCCCAAATCCATACAGTCTTTAATAAAAGAAAGTAACTCTTGCTTTGTCATATTCCATTCTGCTAAACGCCAGAACCCTTGAATAATACGAGAAAATTCTAGTGTTTCGGCCATTTGAACTCGTTCCATTATAAGTACCCCCTTGATGAATGATAATATTTTTGAAAAGGCTTTCTTGCTACATATTATTATATAGTTACCCGATTGTACATACAATAAATATGTTTTGCTACAAAAACGTTTTTCTCTATATGCTATAATGTAGAAACATATAGCCATAAGGAGATGTAAGGAATGATTCCAGTAACAATACTAACTGGTTTTCTTGGATCAGGGAAAACGACATTATTAAATCGAATTTTATCAGAGGATCACGGCAAGAAATTAGCAGTGATTGTAAATGAAATAGGGCAAATTGGTATCGATAATCAATTAATTATGAACGTTGAAGAAGAAATTATGGAAATGACAAACGGTTGTTTATGCTGTACTGTGCGTGAAGATTTACTTGTTGCTTTAAAACAATTACTGGATGTGAAAGCAGAAGGGAAAATGAACTTTGATGGATTAGTAATTGAAACAACAGGTCTTGCAAATCCAGGTCCGATTATTCAAACTTTCTTTTTAGATCCAGTTATTCAATCTGCATACCAAATTAACGGTGTTGTAACAGTTGTAGATAGCTATCATATACATAAACATTTTGAAAAGGGACTAGAAGCAAAAGAACAAATTGCATTTGCTGATGTTGTGTTAGTTAATAAATTAGATTTAATTGAAGAAAATGAGAAAGAAAATCTCTTGCATGAACTTCAAGGAATTAACCCGACTGCAAAGTTAATCGAGGCGACTAACTGTGAGGTAGATATTCCATCGTTATTACAAATTCAAACGTTTAAAACGAAAGATACGCTGCAAATTTACCCTCATACAGAACGTAACCATCTAGAAGGTGTAAAATCGTTTGTACTACGTGAAGAACGTCCGTTAGATTTACAAAAATTGAATGAGTGGATGTCAGCTGTCGTTCAAGAACTAGGGGAGCATTTATATCGCTACAAAGGAATTTTATCTATTGATGGAGTAGATAAACGTATTGTTTTCCAAGGTGTGCATACGTTATTTGCTGCTTCGTACGATAGAGAGTGGCAAGAGGGCGAAGAGCGAGTAAGCGAAGTAGTTTTCATCGGAAGAGATATTAATAAAGAATGGTTCCAAGAACATTTTGAAGAATGTGTGAAATAAGTCTGCGTAAATCGCAGGCTTATTTTTTATGAGCATTTTAATGAGATAATACTAGATTACAAAAATGAAGTATATAAGGAAAAGAAACTAAAAATAGAAAACATAACATTGATAAATGCATAATAAAAAGCCTGTTTTCACAGGCTTGTATTTTCATCTATAAGTAATTCCATTACAACACCTACAACTGGACCTTCGTCATCAATATCCCCATTTAAACGGAAGCCAAATGACTCATATAGTCCCATTGCGTGTTTGTTGTCAGGATGTAAACTTAAATAAATTATTTTACATTCAAATTTTTGTTGCAAGAATTGAATTAGTAAGCGAAGGAAACGTTTTGCGTATCCTTTTCCTTGAAATTGTTGGTCAATCATAAAACGATCTAACCATACGCTTTCATGTTTTTGGGAATACCATCCATACATTGCGTATCCAACGAGTGTTTCTTTGTCATATAAGCCTACTGACGTTCCGTTTTCTTCATATAATGATTCTGCTAAGGAAAACGCATTACTTTCAATAAATTGCTGCTGGTCTTTTGTTACGCTTAAGGCAGCTACTGAACGCCAATTTGCTGCTGTTACTTCACAAATGTGAAGATTCATAGTTCCAACTCACCTTCTAAATTAGTATAGCTTACAAGCTAATATGGATAATTCTACTTGTTATTTCGATCAAGTCAAGGATAAATACATAAAAAGGCAGCTGAATGACATATTCAGCTGCCTAGAAAATATAGTTGATTAGCTTGTTGCTTCTTTTAAAGTATTTACGTTTTCTTCCATTAATGTGAAGTAATCTTTATTGTTCTTTGCATCATCCTCAGAAATAGTAGCAAGGTGATTTAAGCGTAAAATTTTTGTACCTGTTTCTTTTTGAATAACTGATGCTACTTTTGGAGTAGAGAATGTTTCAAATAAAATATATTGTAGACCGTGCTCTTTTACTGTTTTTGTAATGTCAGCAAGCTGTTTTTGAGATGGTTCATCAGATGCTGAAATTCCAGCGATTGGAATTTGTTTCAAACCGTATCGTTGTTCCCAGTAGCCGTAAGCTGCGTGTGAAACTAATATTTCTTTCGTTTTTGCATTTGCAACAACTGCTTTAAATTGATCATCTAAATCAGTAAATTTTGTTTGTAGTGCCGCGAAGTTTTTTTCGAACTCTTTTTTATGTTCAGGCTGTAATTCTACAAGTGCATTTTTAATTTTTTCTGCTTGTTTCATCGCAAGAGTAGGATCTATCCAAACGTGTGGGTCTTTATCGTGATGATGTTCATCTTCTTTATGAACGTCTCCATGATCGTGCTGCTCTTCTTCAGATGAAGCACGAAGTTCGATATCTTTAGATGCATTTACAATTTTTACGTTTTCTTTTTTTAATGATTTTTCCATTTTTTCGGCAAATGGTTCTAATTCTGCGCCGTTATAAACAAATAAATCGGCTTTCGCCACTTGTACAGTCTGTTTTTGACTTGGTTCAAATGTATGAGAATCCGCACCAGGTGGGTAAATTGTTTCTACATTTACATAATCACCACCGATTTTTTTTGTAAAGTCAGCGAGTGGGAAAATGGTTGTATAAACAGAAAGTTTCCCATCTTTTTTCGCCGCACCTTCTTTGTTGTTAGAACATCCAGCAAAGATGAGTGTGAAAATAAGTATAAATGAAAATAGAGCTAATTTTTTAGGCATATAATTCTCCTCTTTTCTTTTTTACAATTATATTTTCTCCAAATATAAGAAGAAAATATCGTTTTAACACAAAACGGAATAATTACGTTTTAGGTTGCGAACCTAGTATAATACATCTTTATGAAAGTTGCAATAAATAATAATCATTACGATTTGTTTTTGTTATAAATTTGTCAAAAAGAAAGGTATTAATTTTTATGATTGGTGCATATGTGACAATGTTACTTTCATATATTGGGAGGGAGCAGAAAAAAGGGGATGAGCGCTTGGGTTACTTCATGGAAGCTATCTTATTAATACTTGCGGTTGTTTTGCCATTATCTTTTGTTTTAATTTTTTTAAGAAGACTAATAAGTAATTTAGGGGATGCTACAACAATTACAAAATTGCCAGCGGAAGAAAAAGAAGAGAAAAAAGAGTAAGTAAAGCACTATGCGTACGCATAGTGCTTTACTTATGGTAAAATGGGAGAACGGAAACTCCTGTTAGCGACGATTAGCTATAGGAGAGAATAGTAAATAAAGAGGTATACACATATATGAATAAGCGAACAGCGTTAGTACTTGGCGCAAGTGGGCTAGTTGGACAAGAAATAACACGACTATTACTTGACTCAGATTACTACGATTCGGTTACTATTTTTGTAAGAGAACCATTACAATTACAGCATGAGAAATTGCAACAGAAACAGGTGGATTTTTCAGTATTAGAGGAATACAAAGAATTTTTTGCAGTAGATGATGTTTTTAGTTGCTTAGGAACAACGATAAAAAAAGCGAAGTCGAAGTCGAATTTTAAAAAAGTAGATTATGAATATACATTACGAGCTGCCTGCTTAGCTGAAAAACAAGGTGTGCAAAATTTTCTTGTTATTTCATCAATGGGAGCAAAACCTAAATCATTTTTCTTTTACTCGCAAGTGAAGGGGAAAATGGAAGAGGAGCTGAAAAAGCTAGTTATTGGTGGCATACATATTTTCAGGCCGTCATTATTAGTTGGAAATCGACAAGAATATCGTTTTGGGGAAAGAATGGCTGAGAAATTATCTCGTATTCTTCCGTTTATATTTAAAGGGGCTTTTAAAAAGTATAAACCAATTTCAGCTAAAGATGTGGCGAAAGGAATGTATATAACAGCGCTACGTGAAGAATCTGGTATTCATATTTATAGTTCAAACGATATTATAGAAATAAAATAAGTAAAACCGAGAAGAATAATTTCTCGGTTTTACTTATTAGTTTTAATTTTCCCGGGTGCTCGTCGGTACTGATATGGTTCTTTTAATTCAAAGCCAAGTTCATTGGCAGCTATTCTTGGGAAGTATGGATTACGAAGTAACTCGCGTCCGATAAAAATTAAATCTGCTTCGCTATTATTTAAAATTTGCTCTGCTTGTGATCCGGTTGTAATTAATCCTACCGCACCAGTCGCGATGTCAACATGCTCCTTAATATGTTTAGCATATTGTACTTGGTAACCAGGATACACATCAATATGTGCAGGTACAACAGCACCAGAACTACAATCGATTAAATCTACCCCTTGTTCTTTCATCCATCCTGTATACTGCACATAATCTTGAACCGTTAACCCGTCAGGATGATAATCATTTGCTGAAATACGAACAAATAACGGTCCGTTCCAAACTTCATTTACAGCATCGATGATTTCGCGTAAGAAACGATAGCGATTTTCAGGTGAGCCCCCGTATTCATCAGTCCGCTTATTGGAAAGCGGAGAAAGAAATTCATTAATAAGATAACCGTGAGCACCATGTAATTCAATAACGTCAACCCCCGCTCGTTTAGAGCGTAAAGCTGCTTTTTGAAAAGCAGAAACAGTTTCTTTAATTTGCTTTTTATTCATTTCTACTGGTATTTTCATTCTATCGTTAAACGGAATTGCTGAGGGAGCGAAAGCATCTGTTTCTAATTCAGCCTTTCTTCCGGCGTGAGCGAGTTGAATGGCTGCTTTTGCACCGTTATTATGTATAAATGTTGTCGTTTTATGTAAGCCTTCAATTAGAGTGTCATCCCAAATGCCTAAGTCTTTGCTAGAAATTCGTCCTTCAGGTAACACAGCTGTTGCTTCAATCATAACTAAACCTACTTGGCCAGCAGCCCTGGTTCCATAATGGACGAGATGAAAATTAGTTATTTGGCCGTCCTCATTTTCTGATGAATACATGCACATAGGTGACATAATGATACGGTTTTTTAGCGTAACGTCCTTAATTGTATAAGGTGAAAAGAGTTGAAACTCCATCAAATATCCCCCTTGATTGAATTTTCTTACATTGTATCATCCTCTTTTTTGTTTCCCTAATAAAACGCTTATACGAAAAATTTCGTCTATTCGTGTTACAATAAATAATATGTAATGAATTGGAGGATGACATATGTACCAGGCTTATTATGATAGTGAATTAGGTTTGTTAGAAATTACAGCGAACGAAGAAGGAATTACGTCTGTTATATTTGTTGAAGATAGAAAAGAAGAACATAAAAATGAACTTGTTGAACAATGTATAAATGAATTAGATGAATACTTTGAAGGAAAAAGAAAAGAGTTTACAGTTCCATTGTCTGCTGAAGGAACACCATTCCAAAAGAATGTATGGGATGCACTTTACACTGTTCCGTATGGCGTAAGTGCTTCATATTTAGATATTGCGGAGAAGGTTGGGAATACGAAAGCTGTACGAGCGATAGGAGGGGCAAATAGCCGGAATCCAATTTCAATTATCGTTCCATGCCATCGTGTAATAGGAAAGAGTGGAAAACTTGTTGGGTATGCGGGTGGTTTATGGAGGAAAGAGTGGTTATTGAAACATGAAGGTATTTTAAATAAATCGTAAGAAACAACCTTTGGAACGAGGGAGTTAGCTCGGCTGTCCTAAGACAAATTCGTTAGCTATCAAAAGTAACGATGAACCGAGAAGCCCCCACTTCGGGGTAAGCTCGTAAGAGATACTAAGTGGTGGGTAGTTCACAATGAAGTATGGATGGAAAGAGGGATTGTTTTGAAATGTATAAATTGTGGGCGACCTTGTATTAATGATCAGCTGAATTGTGCAAATTGTCAACGAAACCTGCATAATGAACAAGGTGAAGAAAGCTCGCTAATAGACAAAGAATTAGAAGTATATGTAGGGAGACAATATCCATATTACAAAAGAAAATGGGAGCTTGAGAATAAGCGAATTGCTAGGTGGAGCTGGAATGGTCTGGCTGCTATTTTTAATGTAGGTTGGCTTGGATATCGCAAGTATTACGTACCTGCTGCTTTATTTATACTGTTATTAGTAGCATGTGATGCATTTTCTTATTATATGGGGTTCAACGTAGCGTTGCCAATCGTTAATATGGTGCCTCTTACGTTTTTATTACTCATTTTCATTCTATTTGGGATGGGGATTTTTGCAAATGGATTATATTATCAATTTGCAGAAAGGCGTATATATCGAATAAAAGCACGGGGAATTAAAGATGAATCGGTTGAAAATTATCTCATCCGTGATAGTGGTGGAACGAGTAAAATGGGAGCAACAATCGTTACTATTTTAGCAGTTGCTAGTATTTTTTTCAGTCATTTCTTTTTTCCGACTGATCGAGATATTATACAAAAAGTACGTACAAGTTCGCTTTATGAATATCCGTTCTTTTCGATTGGTGAATCGTTTGAAAGCTATTTTCAAAATTCAGGGTGGATATATTATCGTGGTTCGGAAGGTATGGAATTAGTAGAATTTCAAGGATACAGCCCAGGGATGCCAAGACAAAAAGTTACAATTCAATTTATTGTTGATTATAAATTGAGTGAAATTGAGCCATATTCCCTTACGATTAATGGTGAATCTAAAAATGAAGAAGAGTTTTTGAAGATGATGGAAGAAATATTCAAGGTTCAAAATCCGTTTGAAATAGAGGATGGATTGCAAGTAAATGCTATTCAACAAAGCGGAGGGAAAGCAATTTCTGACCGCTTTTTTTCTTTTTATGAAAATAAATATTTAAAATAATCAGAATTTTTTGTATAATAAAATATATTATACAAGTTTTAACTTATACATATAGATTGGGGGAAGGAAGAATGAAGAGAAAGGTAACAACGATTGCTGCAGTTGCATTATCGGCTAGTGTATTGGTTGCAGGTTGCGGAAATGGGGAGAAGGCATCTACAACGAAGAAAGAAGCAGGTAAGGGAGTAGCGGATAAGCAAGTATTAAACTTACTAGAAACAGCTGAAATTCCTTCAATGGATACATCTAAATCAACAGATTCTGTATCTTTCCGTGTATTTGTAAATGCAATGGAAGGATTATATCGTCTAGATAAAGATAATAAACCAACTCCAGGTATGGCCAAAGACGTGAAGATTAGTGAAGATAAAAAGACATATACATTTGAATTACGTGATGCAAAATGGTCAAATGGTGATCCAGTTCGAGCACAAGATTTTGTATATGCATGGCAACGTACATTAGATAAAGCAATAGCAGCAGAATATGCATTTATTTTATTTGATGTGAAAAATGCACAGAAAGTAAATAAAGGAGAAGTACCGTCGGATCAATTAGGTGTTAAAGCGAAGGATGATAAAACGTTGGTAGTAGAATTAGAGCAACCAGCACCTTATTTCCTTGAGCTTACTTCGTTCCCTACATTCTTCCCATTAAATGAAAAGTATGTAAAAGGACAAGGGGATAAATACGGATTAGAAGCAGATAAATTATTGTACAATGGACCATTTACAATGAGTGAATGGAAACATGAACAAAGTTACCAGTTAAAGAAAAACCCAAATTATTGGGATAAAGATACTGTAAAATTACAAGAAATTAATGTGGGTATAGTAAAAGAGACAAGTACTGGGGTAAATTTATATGATAGTGATCAAGCAGATCGTGTCATTTTAAGTTCTGAGTTTGTAGACAAATATAAAAAGAATAAACCAGATGAATTTAAAACGAAGCTAGACCCACGTATGTATTTCCTACGTTTTAATCAAAAAAATGCAACGTTTAAAAATCAAAAGGTTCGTGAGGCGATTGATTTAGCGTACGATAAAAAAGGAATTGCGGATGTAATTTTGAATGATGGATCATTGCCAGCGTATTTCTTAGTACCTGAAAAGTTTACGACAGGACCAGATGGAAAAGACTTCCGTACTGTAAATAAAAATTTCCGTGACAGTAAAGATAATGCTGCGAAAGCAAAAAAACTGTGGGAAGAAGCGAAGAAAGAACTTGGTCAAGATACAATTACAGTAGAATTACTAAATGATGATAACGGTAGTCGTAAAAAAGTGGGCGACTTTATTAAAGAAGAATTAGAGAAAAACTTACCTGGTATTAAAGTGAATTTGAAGCAACAACCATATAAGCAGAAGTTAGATTTAGAAAAGAAATTTGAATATGAATTCTCATTATCTGCATGGAGCCCAGATTATCCAGACCCAATGACATATATTGATATGTTCGTTACTGGAAGCTCATTTAATGAAATGGATTATTCAAATCCGAAGTACGATGATTTAGTAGCAAAATCAAAAGGAGAACTACTAAAAGATGACGCAGCACGCTGGAAAGCACTTGCAGAAGCTGAAAAAATCTTAATTGGTCAAGATGCTGCAATCTCACCTACGTATCAGCAAAGTACGGCTTATTTAGAGAAGACATATGTAAAAGGTATCGCTAACCATACGTTTGGTGGAGACTTCAGTTATAAATGGGCATATATTACAAAGAAATAGTATAATAAAAGATGAGTGAATTTTCGCTCATCTTTTATTTGTATAGGAGGAATTAGAGTTGTTAAAGGGAATCAATCATCTTTGTTTTTCAGTGTCCAATTTAGAAAACTCTATTACATTTTACGAGAAAGTATTGGAAGGAGAATTATTAGTCAAGGGGAGAAAACTTGCATATTTTAATATATGTGGAGTATGGATAGCGCTTAATGAAGAAACACATATTCCGAGAAATGAGATTCATCAATCTTATACGCATATTGCGTTTTCTGTTGAACAAGAAGACTTTGAACGCTTACTGCAGCGATTAGAAGAAAATAAAGTTCATATTTTACAAGGAAGAGAGCGTGATGTGAGAGATTGTGAGTCTATATATTTTGTTGATCCTGATGGTCATAAATTTGAGTTTCATTCAGGGACGTTACAAGACCGTCTAAATTATTATAGAGATGAGAAACCTCATATGACATTTTACTAAGGGGGGAAGAAGTTGCATGCGCTTGTAATTGGTGGAACAGGAATGCTAAAGAAAGTTTCTATGTGGCTTTGTGATCAAGGGTTTCATGTTTCTATTATTGGACGAGATAGTACGAAATTGGAAAATGTTAAGCAAGTGAGTTCTGTACCGGGAAATATTACGTGCCTTCCTTTAGATTATCAAAATGACGATGATGTAAAGCAATCTATTACAAATACAATTGAACAAAATGGTCCAATAACATTAGTTGTTGCCTGGATACACTCTAGTGCAAAGCATGCATTACGACTCATTTGTAATGAGGTAGAATTGTCGTCGGAAAAGTACAGTTTATTTCATATATTAGGTAGTAGTGCATCACGTACGAAGTCACAAAAAATAGGCGGGGCATTATGTAGTTATTACAGAGTTATATTAGGGTTTATTTTAGAAGATACATATGCAAGGTGGCTTACTCATGAAGAGATAGCTGACGGTGTTATAAAAGGAATTGAAAGTAAATGCACAGAATGGATTGTAGGGAGAGTAGAGCCGTGGGAATTGCGGCCGAAATGATAAGGGGGAAATAGGAAATGAAGACAACAGTATATGTAACAAGGCACGGTGAGACAGAATGGAATGTAGCAAAGCGGATGCAAGGACGAAAAAATTCAGCCTTAACTGAGAATGGTATGATACAAGCGAAACAATTAGGGGAGCGTATGAAGGATTTACCTCTCCACGCCATATATAGTAGTCCAAGTGAAAGAACGATTCATACTGCCGAATTGATTAAAGGGGAACGCGATCTTCCAATTATAGAAGATGAACGTTTCTATGAAATAAACATGGGGATATGGGAAGGGCAAACAATTGCTGACTTGGAAATGCAATATCCAGAAGAAGTACATTTATTTTGGAATGAACCACATCTTTTTCAGTCAACATCAGGGGAAAACTTTGCGGCCGTTCATAAAAGAGTAATTGAAGGGATACACTTTCTTTTAGAAAAGCATAAAGGAGAAAATATTTTAATAGTTACTCATGCTGCAGCAGCGAAATTACTCGTAGGGCATTTTGCAGGTTTTGAAATTGAACATGTATGGGAAGAGCCATTTATGCATAGCGCGAGTCTTAGTGTGATTGAATTTGATGAAAACCGTGGTAAAGTAAAACAATTTGCAGATATAAGTCATTTTCAGTAAACGTAAAAAAGGTCGCAAAGCGACCTTTTTTGGTGGACATAAAAAACTAGCAATTACGTTTTTTATACCAGAAGTGATCGAATTTCTTGTTTTTGCAAGATGGGAATTTATGTCCGTCTCTGCAATCATTCCATTTGTGCCCGTCATCGTGACAGTCTTTACCATGATCACAATCATCATCGCAAGAGCTACCGTGTCCGTGAGGGAAGAATTCGCATTTTTTACAGAAACTTCGTTTTGTCCAGAAAAATTTCTTTTCAAAGCGTATGCATTTTGTAACGAACGTACAATGTTTTCTGCGAGTACGTTTTGTAACTAAAACGCATTCTTTTCTACGCGTCACTTTTGTAACGAAAGTCCATTTTTGAACACGTACACGAGTGCATTTCGTAACAAACGTCCATTTTTTAACATGAGTACATTTTGTAACGAAAGTACAATGTTTTACGCGAGTACATCTTGTTCTTGGACATTTACGCCCAGTTGTACATTTACGTCCAGTTGTACATTTACACCCAGTTGTACATTTATGATGAGAGAATTTATCATCATCGCAATCAAAAGTACTTGGATCTTGGTGTAAGAAATCCTCCATACCAGCACTTTTGATTTCTTCAACAGCTTTTCTAATATCACGTTTCATAGAAATCCTCCTTATCGAGTGTTAAATTGAAAAGGTATTCTTTTTCCTTAACATGATATGAGAGATGAAGTCTTTCTGAACAGGACAAGAGTGTAATTTTATATAAATAGATGATAGCGGATGTATGGACAAGACAAGGCGCATACATTGAATGAAGAGAACTGAGAAGGGATGAGAAAACATGCTGCCTTCATATGATTTTTTTGTTCATCCAATGTACTTAGTGGAATTGAAAAAGGACATTTGGTCAGATAGTCCAGTGCCAGCAAAATTAACTTATGGAAAAAAGAAGTATGACATTGATATCGTATACCGAGGGGCTCATATTCGCGAATTTGAGAAAAAGTCTTATCATGTTATGTTTTATAAACCGAAAAAATTTCAAGGCGCGAAAGAGTTTCATTTGAATTCTGAGTTTATGGATCCGTCTCTCATACGAAATAAATTATCTTTAGATTTTTTTCATGATATTGGTGTACTTTCGCCAAAATCACAACATGTATTTATAAAAATTAATGGTCAAATTCAAGGTGTGTATTTACAGTTAGAATCAGTTGATGAAAACTTTTTGAAAAATAGAGGGTTACCGAGTGGTTCTATTTATTATGCGATAGATGATGATGCGAATTTTTCGTTAATGAGTGAGCGAGATAAAGATGTTAAGACAGAGCTCTTTGCGGGTTATGAATTTAAATATTCGAATGAAAATAGTGAAGAACAACTGAGTGAATTTGTATTTCAAGCGAATACTTTGTCGAGGGAAGATTATGAAAAAGAAATCGGGAAGTTTCTACATGTAGATAAATATTTACGATGGTTAGCTGGAGTTATTTTTACGCAAAACTTTGATGGTTTCGTTCATAACTATGCACTATATCATAACGATGAGACAAATTTATTTGAAGTGATACCGTGGGATTATGATGCGACTTGGGGGAGAGATGTACAAGGGAGACCACTTAATCATGAATATATTCGTATTCAAGGTTATAATACGTTAAGTGCAAGATTGTTAGATATACCTGTATTTAGAAAACAATACCGAAGTATTTTGGAAGAAATATTAGAAGAACAATTTACCGTTTCGTTTATGATGCCGAAAGTAGAAGGTTTGTGTGAATCGATTCGTCCATATTTACTACAAGATCCATATATGAAAGAAAAATTAGAAACATTTGATCAAGAAGCTGATATGATTGATGAATATATAAATAAAAGAAGGAAGTATATACAAGACCACTTACATGAATTGGATTAATTTTGAAAGAGATTGGAACATTATCAATCTCTTTTTTTGTATAATAAAGATGTATCAATTTAATTGACGTAATATTTACTTAATAAAGAATGGAGATGTGGAAACATGACGGTCAAGTGGATTGATTGGGTAAAACAAATACAATCTATAGCTCAAGCGGGTTTAACGTATTCTAAGGATGTATATGATATAGAGCGTTTTCAACAATTACGGGACATTTCAGTTTCAATGATGTCACATTATACAAAGACAGATTGGGAAGTAGTAGAGAATTTATTTGCAAGTGAGACAGGCTATCAAACACCTAAAGTTGATATACGGGCAGTTATTTTTCAAAATGAAAAACTATTATTTGTGAAAGAAAAAAGTGATAGGAAATGGGCATTGCCAGGTGGATGGGCTGATGTTGGTTATACGCCAACAGAAGTAGCAGCAAAAGAAGTTTTAGAGGAGACGGGCTATGAAGTGGATGATTTTAAGCTACTCGCTATATTTGATAAAGAAAAACATCAACCATCGCCTTCAGCAACACATGTATATAAAATTTTTATTGGCTGTAAGATTATTGGTGGCGAAAAGAAAACTAGTATTGAAACAGAAGATGTGGAGTTTTTTGATGAGAATGAATTGCCTAATTTATCAATTGCTAGAAATACAGAAGAGCAAATTAAAGAAATGTTTGCCTACATGAAAGACCCGCAGAAAGAAAAAATAATAGATTAATACTGCTAGAATTGTACATATTGTTAAAATGAAGATATTGGCAGATGCCAATCTTTATGTGATAATAGAATGGTATGTGAAGAAAAAGGAGATAGAAAAGAAAATGTTAGCAAGCATAATAGATCAGTTATTGCAATTTTTTGCAAGCTTAGGTTACTTTGGAGTAGCACTAGCTTTAATGATTGAAATTATCCCGAGTGAAATTGTACTTTCGTATGCTGGATTTTTAGTAGCGGATGGTAAAATTAGTTTTGTCGGTGCAGTTATCGCCGGAACTATTGGTGGTACTTTAGCCCAAATCTTTTTATACTGGCTTGGATATTACGGAGGGCGTCCGGTTGTAGAGAAATATGGGAAATATCTACTTATTAATAAACACCATTTAGACATAGCGGAAGGTTGGTTTAAGCGTTACGGAGCAGGAGTAATCTTTTCTGCACGCTTTATCCCAGTAGTACGTCATGCAATCTCTATTCCAGCAGGATTAGCTAAAATGCCGTTAAAACTATTTACACTATATACAGTAGTTGCGATTATCCCATGGTCAATACTATTTATATACTTAGGTGAAAAGCTTGGTGGAAATTGGCGACACATTAAAGAGTATGCATCTGATTACACACATTACATAATTATAGGAGCTGTTCTCTTTGTTGCTCTATACTTCGGTTTAAAGTATTTAAAAAAGAAAAAAGCAGCGCGTTAAAGTCAATGATTTTTCATTGGCTTTTTTAATTGTTTGGGTTCTAAAAAAAAGGAGTTGTCCATAATGTGTAATAATAAAGCGTAGCGGGGGAATGTGATGAAAGGATCACCGTTTTTACGTGGAACGATATTTTTAACGATGGCAACGATGATATCTAAAATGTTAGGGTTTATATATGTTATACCATTTACAGCAATGGTGGGTACGAGTGGGTACGTATTATATACGTATGCATACCGTCCTTATACAATTATGCTTAGTATTGCAACGATGGGATTGCCACTTGCCGTTTCAAAAATGGTTTCAAAATATGATCAACTCAATGATTATCACACTGTTAAGAGGGTGCTAAAGAGTGGTATCGTTTTTATGGTCATTATGGGCGTTATTTCTTGTTTAGCATTATATATGTTAGCACCACATTTAGCTAAACTTGTGATTGATGGAAATGATCAGTCGGGGAATAGTGTGGTAGCTGTCACGCACAATATTCAAATTGTAAGTTTTGCGTTAATACTCGTTCCTGTAATGAGCTTGTTACGTGGTTTCTTTCAAGGTTTTCAATCTATGGGACCTTCTGCGCTCAGTGTAGTTGTAGAGCAATTTTTTCGGGTCTTAACTATTTTGATAGGAAGCTTTGTCGTTTTATATGTTATAAAAGCTTCTGTTTCGTTGGCAGTTGGTATTTCAACGTTTGGAGCATTTATGGGAGCACTAGGTGGATTAAGTGTTTTAAGTGCGTATTATATGAGAAGGAGAAAACATTTAAAGAAAAAAGAGATTGCCAGTATACCACAAACGACGAAAACTTTTTTTTCGTTGTATAGAGAACTGTTTACATATTCTATTCCTTTCGTTGTAGTTGGATTAGCGATTCCGTTATATCAGACGATTGATACATTTACAATTAATAAGCTACTTATACAAGTAGGATATATGCAAGGAGAAGCAGAAAAGATTAATGCGATTATTGGCCTTGTTCAGATGGTTGTACTTATCCCGGTTTCTGTTGCAACAGCTTTTAGTATGTCCCTTGTACCTGAGATGACGAAAGCTTATACAGCGGGAAATGAGAAGCTACTGTATAAACACTTTACAAGGACAAATTTATTAGTGGTAGGAATTACCGTACCGGCGGCGATTGGAATGATGATTTTAGCAAAACCAGTGTATACTCTTTTATTTGGTGCTGGAAATGATCCGGAGATGGGCAGTATTATTTTGCAGTACTATGCTCCTGCTTGTATACTATTCTCACTATTTACAGTAACCGCTGCCATGTTACAAGGAATTAATCAACAACAGAAAACAGTGCTAGGATTAGTAATCGGAATAACTGTGAAGATAGTTTTAAATATTGTATTGCTACCGTATTTTGATTATGTAAGTTTTATCATTTCAACATACGCTGGCTATACGATTTCGGTCGGCTTTAACTTGTGGATGCTTTCTAAATATGTTATAAAGGCAACATAAGCTTTTTTAAAGGCAGAGAACACTCTGTCTTTTTCTATGTTTACAAGATTTTTCTTAAAAAAACGTTTTCAAAATAATTTTTCTATTGAAATTTAATCGTTTGTTTCATATGCTGAAAATAGCGGTTCAAAAACTGTTGTTTAAGTGAGGTAGATTCCCACATGTAAAAAGAATCGGGGTGATAGTATGTTAAATATTTATTTAACAGACCGAAACGGAAAACTACAAGAGATTGAGGAAATGCAAAAGGGCTGCTGGATTAATGTACTTCATCCAACAGAAGAAGAAATTCAGTATCTAGTACAAACTTTAAATGTAGACTTAGATTTCATTAAAGATCCTTTGGATGATGAAGAACGTTCTCGTATTGAAAAGGAAGACAATAATACTTTAATTATCGTGGATATTCCGACAGTCAGACATGATGAAGAAGGAAATTCAATTTATGACACGATTCCAATAGGTATGATTGTAATGCCAGATTGTTTTGTTACTATTTGCTTAGAAGAAAATCCAATTTTTGAACGCTTTATTAATCAACGTATTAAAGAATTTTATACGTTTAAAAAGACGCGCTTCGCACTTCAGCTCTTATATACAATTTCTACTTATTATTTAAGATACTTAAAGCAAATTAATCGAAAAACAATCGATTTAGAGCACCAATTAAATAAGTCGATGAAAAATAAAGAAATTTTCACATTGCTCGGCCTTGAAAAAAGTTTAGTTTATTTTACAACATCATTAAAGGCAAATAAAATTGTAATTCAAAAATTAATGCGAAACAGTACATTTTTGAAAATGTATGAAGACGATCAAGATTTACTAGAAGATGTATTAATTGAAAATAAGCAGGCTATTGAAATGGCGGAAATATATAGTCACATTTTAAGTGGAATGATGAATACATTTAGTTCGGTTATTTCTAACAATTTAAATAGTGTTATGAAACTGTTGACTTCTATTACAATCATTTTATCATTACCAACGATGGTTTCTAGTTTCTTTGGAATGAACGTAAAGGTTCCGTTTGAAGGGGAAGCACATGGTTTTGTAATTGTACTTATAATATGTGTAACATTATCTTTCACTTTAGCATTTGTTTTTTGGAAGAAACGTTACTTTTAATGATAGGAAAGCTGCGCTAGCATAGTTATAAAACTGTGCTAGCGCAGCTTTTTTTGCTATGAAATCTCAATTTTGGAACAGAATATAACTTGTGAAATGTAATGTGTATGAAGGTTATGAATTCCATATAACTCTTGTTCAAATAATGAAATGGGGTTAAAATTACATATTGTTAATGAAAAGTTGGAGGAAATACATCATGGAATTGTTTCAATTACCGAAAGCATTCCTGCAAATGAATACAATCTTTATCTCAATATTAATCGAAGCACTTCCTTTTGTGCTAATTGGTGTATTTATTTCAGGATTCATTCAAATGTTTGTGACAGAAGATATGGTGGCAAAATGGATGCCTAAAAACCGATTTCTGTCTGTTTTATTAGCTACTTTTTTAGGTATGATGTTTCCTGGATGTGAATGTGGAATTGTTCCGATTGTAAGACGATTAATCGGAAAAGGGGTTCCACCCTATGCAGGAATTGCATTTATGTTAACTGGACCGATTATTAATCCAGTTGTATTATTTGCAACATATGTTGCTTTTGGAAGTAGTATGCACATGGTATGGTATCGTTCTATTGTAGCGATTATCGTAGCAATTATCGTTGGAATTATATTATCATTTATGTTTAAAGAACATCAATTAAGAGATGATCACTTCCCAGAAGTGAATCATAAGCGTCCGTTACGTACAAAAATGTGGGATGTATGTACACATGCTGTTGAGGAATTTTTCTCAATGGGAAAATACTTAGTGTTAGGAGCGTTAATTGCTGCTGCAGTTCAAACGTTTGTACAAACTTCAACATTGCTTGCTATTGGACAAGGTCCGTTTTCTTCATCAGCTGTAATGATGGGACTTGCTTTCATTTTATCACTTTGTTCAGAGGCGGATGCATTTATTGCTTCTTCGTTCCAAAGTACATTTTCAACAGCGTCACTTGTCGCGTTCCTTGTATATGGACCGATGGTGGATATTAAAAATATGTTTATGATGCTTGCGACATTTAAAACAAAATTTGTAATTATTGTGACGGTTACAGTTACACTTGTTGTTTATGCAAGCTCACTACTCATTTATGTGATGGGGTGGTAGGTTATGTTTCGAGCATATATATTATTAGGTTTTACAATTTTAATTGGACAGCTTCATATTTCCGGTAATATTACGAAGTATATAAATATGAAGTACGCCTATTTATCAAAAACTGCAGCTATTATTTTAGGTTTCTTAACGATTGTACAAATTATTATCGTTTTCCAAAAAGAACATCAAAAAGAAAAAGAGAAACATGATTGTAGTTGTGATCATAGTCATTGCGGGCATGATCATTCGAAAGATGAGAATACATGGTGGAAAAAAGTGTTTTCTTACACGTTATTCTGTTTTCCAATCATTACAGGATTGTTTTTCCCAATTGCAACATTAGATTCCGATATTGTTAAGGCGAAGGGATTCCATTTTCCAGTAGCGCAAGCAGAAAGTAAAGATCCATTTATGACAAGGCAATTTCTAAGACCTGACACGAGCATTTATTACGGGAAAGAAGGATACCGTGGTGTAATGGAAAAAGGGAAGAAAGAGTTTGTTACGAAAGATAATATCACTTTAAAAGATGAAGATTTCTTAAAGGGTATGGAGACAATTTATAATTATCCTGGTGAATTTACTGGTAAAACCCTGTCTTATAAAGGATTTGTTTTCCGAGATGACTCTTCTAAAAAGGAACAATATTTCTTGTTCCGTTTCGGCATTATACATTGTGTTGCCGATTCGGGTGTATATGGTATGTTAGTTAAAAAGCCAGAAGGTGTAGAGTGGAAAAATGATGATTGGATTCAGATAGAGGGAGAAATTTCAACTGAATTTTATCAGCCGTTTCATGCGAATATTCCAGTGTTAGAAGTAACGAAATGGAATAAAGTTGAACAGCCGAAAGAACAATATGTATTTAGAGGAGCCGATTGATAAAATCGGTTCTTTTTTGTGGACTAAAAGTTCTAAAAATTGTTAATATTAAACGTGTAGTTCATGAGGTGTAGTGTATATTGGGATATTAGAGATAAATAATTAAAGGGGTGATAACAATGACTGAAGTAAAGGGTAAAACAGCTAATGAATCAAGAGTGTTTAAAACGAGTCGAGTATTTCCAACGGATTTAAATGATCATAACACGCTATTTGGTGGAAAGATATTGGCGGAGATGGATATGGTTGCTTCAATTTCAGCAACGAGACACTCGAGAATGGAATGTGTCACAGCGTCTATGGATTGGGTAGATTTCTTACATCCAGTACGTTCTTCAGATTGTGTTAGTTATGAATCTTTCGTAATTTGGACGGGAAGAACTTCTATGGAGATATTTGTGAAAGTAGTAGCAGAAGATTTAATTTCAGGTAAAAAACGTGTAGCAGCAACTTCATTCGTTACTTTTGTTGCGCTTAGTAAGGAGAATAATCCAGTTCCTGTACCGCGTGTTATCCCTGAGACAGAAGAGGAGAAAGAATTGCATCGAATTGCTGTATCACGTGCAGAACAGCGCCATATTCGTAAGGCAGAGAGTAAGAAGGTAGCTACACTGCTAACTTTTTGATGTGAAATACTTTCCTAGTGGTACTATTTTGTAATAGGTTAGGAGATTTTTGAAATGAAAAGCGGACACCTAAAAATAGGTGTCCGCTTTTATAGTTTTTTCATCCCCATATCGTACTACAATAACTGCTTAGCAGAAGCAAGCAGCACCGACGATAATTAAGAGGATAAATAATACGACTAGTAGCGCAAATCCATTACCATGTGCGAAGCCCATTGTTATTTCCTCCTTTTATTTTAAGATACAACATACAATATGCAGATGAGCTCCTGTTTGATATGGACGTATATCATGCAATGACATATTTTTTGTATGATAATGTTTTAAAAAAGGAAAGATATAGGAATAACAGTAGTTAGAGAAAGGAACGTATCCATGAAGCACTTTTTAATTGTAATAATTTGTTTTATAGGTGTATTCATATGGATGAACGTTGATGTGGAAATGGGGAAGAAAATGGCTAGTGGATATGAATTAGAAAAAATCCGATCAGGGGATTTTCAAGTATATACGAACGGTGATGAGTTATATAGAAGCTTATTTGAGGATATAAATCGTGCAGAAAAGAATGTATATATTCATTTTTATATTGTAGGTAAAGATGAGGTAAGTAAAGAATTCTTACAGTTATTAGAGAAAAAAGCATCTAGCGGAGTAGATGTGAAATTGTCAGTAGACCGCATTGGCGGATATAAGCTTAAGAAAAAGATAATTAATCAATTAAAAGAAAAAGGCGTGAAGTTTACATTTAGTAAAAAACCTAAATTAAAAAACTTATTTTATTCTTTGCATCAACGTAATCATAGACGCATTGTTACTATAGATGGGAAAGTTTCGTACATTGGTGGCTTCAATATCGGAAAGGAATATCTTGGACAGGATCCTAAATTTGGTCCGTGGCGTGATTATCATGTACGCATCGAAGGGAATGGAGCTACTGATATGGAACGGAAGTTTGCGGAAGATTGGCAAGAAGATACGGGAGAAAAGTTTCCTATACATCAAGAGTTACCTGTACAAGGAAATGTAAAATATCAATACGTATTTTCGAATGGAAAAGGTTTATGGAAGGAGTATGGAGCGTTTTTAAAGAAGGCAAAACATTCTTTAATTATCGCTACACCATATTTTGTACCGAGTAAAGAAATGGTGAAGGGGCTGAAAGATGCATTAAATCGTGGTGTCCATGTAAAAATCCTCGTCCCATTTAAAAGTGATGCAGTATTGCTAAAACAGGCTGCCTATCCTTATCTGAAAGACATGTTAGATGCTGGAGCGGAGATTTATCAATATCGAAATGGATTTTTTCATGGAAAGGTAACAATCATCGATGAGGAAATGGTTGATATTGGTACAGCAAATTTTGATAATAGAAGTTTTTACTTAAATAGCGAATCTAACTGTTTCATATATGATAAGACAGTCGTTGCTGACGTCTGGAGTCGATTAAAAGAAGACTTTCATAAATCAAAACGATTTTCTGAAGAAGATTTTGAGAAAATTAGTAGATGGGATTGGTTTCTAGCAAGAATATCAAATGTTATCGCATCATATTTATAGTATAGAGATGAAATAGGCAGGGAGGCGCTTTAATGGATTGTATGAAAGAATTGATGACATATAGTTACACACTTATATATAAAGTTGGAGAATACACGAGCAAGGTTCGAGATGAAGAATTAAAAGATATTTTGCAGCATCATTTGCCGTATATGTTACAAGCATATAATGAACAAGTGAATTTTCAAGAAGGAGAAAATATACAACATATAACTTGTAAACAAATGTGGCCGGAATTTACTGAAATGGATAGGGAAACAGATAATGAGTATACAGGGGATACTGGGATTGCTATTTGTTATATTACACATTTGAAACGATTAGCATTAAAGTTTGCTCAAGTGGCAGTAGAAGTTGCGAACCCGGAGTTTCGTTCTTTTCTGGAAAATTGTTTTGTGAAAATGAATCGTTATGCTTATAGTGTTTGGCAATATGTTGTGAAGAAGGAATATAAGATTAAACATGTATATGAAAGTGAAAAATTCGCGTGAAAAGCTAAGGTGGAATGAAAGGCGCCTTAGTTTTTTTATGTCTAATTAGAATGGGAGGATTAAGGATTGGCTGTGTTATCCGAAAATTTACAAAAGTTTACTGTATCTTTACTATTTTTAAATCTTCCCTTTAAAAAAAAAGAGTAATATGGGATTGTACATATTCTATCAAAGGGAGGAAACGCAAATGAACAAATGGGTTAAGTCATTAACTGCTATGGCACTTGCAAGTTCTTTATTAATGGTAGGTTGTAGTAAAGATGGGGATAAAAAGAAAGAGGATGACACAACTTCGCAGCAAGATGAAAAGAAAGATAAAGAAACAAGCGGAACAGACAAGTCTTCTGATTCGAAAGAAAAGAAATAAATAATAGAGCTTCCTCACATAAACGAGGAAGCTTTTTTGTTGTATATTTGTATGTATTAGGGAAAAATAGAGAGAAAGAATTGAAGAGGGGATAATATATGAAAGTATGCATATTAGGAGCGACAGGTAGAGTAGGATCACAAATTATGAAATTGGCATTACAAGATTCATATGAAGTAACGGTATTAGTTCGTGATTTGAGTAAAGTGGAAATAGAGCATGAAAGGTTGCAAGTTATTAAGGGAAATGTATTAAGCGGAGATGATATAAAGGAAGCGATTAAAGGATGTGATATTGTAATTAGTGCTCTTGGAACTGATCGGAATGGGACGTTAGAGAAGAGTGTACCGATTATTATAAAGCAAATGGAAGAAGAGGGCATAAAGAAAATTGTTACAATAGGAACTGCTGGTATTTTACAAGCACGAACAAACCCAAGTATATATCGTTTCCAATCAAAAGAATCGAAAAGAAAAATGACAACAGCTGCGGAAGATCATTTAGCTACTTATGAAGCGCTGAATAATAGTAAACTATGTTGGACTGTTGTTTGTCCGACGCATTTAATAGATGGTGATGTAACCGGTGTATATCGAACTGAACAAGATATGTTGCCAACAGATGGATCGAAAATCACAGTTGGTGATACAGCTCATTTTACATGGAGTTTACGTAATAAAAGCTTATACGAGAAAAGTCGAGTAGGTATTTCATATTAAAAAACCATCCCAAAATAGGGATGGCTAAAAAATGATATAGCATACAAAGATGATAATCATAATGATTTGGAGAATTGCTTTCGCTACTGTACTACTTAAAAAACCGACTACAGTTGCAATTCCGACTAAAAGGGCGTCTTTTGGCGCCTTTTTATGCATCAGTTCCGTAATAAATACAGATAAGAACGGTATGATAATAAGCCCGAATGGTGGGAAGAAGAACGATCCAACAATGATAGAAACCATACCAACACGTTCGCCCGATTTTGTACTACCGTATTTTTTTAGGAAGTATCCATTTGCAATAAAGTCAGCAACGAAAATGAAGAGTGTAAAAATGACTTGAATAATCCAAAAAGATGTCGTTAACTCTCCACCATTTATTCCAAAATGATAAATGAAATAGCCAGCCCATACGGCAAGGATGCCAGGGATAATGGGGTATATAAAGGCAAGAAATGAAACAATGAAACAAGCAATGATACAAATTGTTAGTAAAACAGTCACTTTATAACTCCTTTGTAGTATCTAATTTATGTACAGCAATCTTTTTAATTTGATGCCCATCAAGTTCTAATGCTTTAAATTGAAAACCATCATATTCAACTGAATAGCCAGCTTCAATATTTAAATCAATTGCTTGAGAGAGAAGCCAACCACCAATTGTATCTAAGTCACTTTCATCGATATGTAGGCCAAACATATCATTTACTTCAGAAATGAGTACTTTCCCATCTAAAACAGTAAGCTTAGGAGTACGCTTTTCAATCATCGGTGATTCGTCTGCGTCAAATTCATCTTGAATTTCACCGATAATTTCTTCAAGAATATCCTCCATCGTTAAAAGGCCAGCAGTTCCACCGTATTCATCCATAACAATCGCCATTTGTACGCGGTTCTTTTGGAGGTGTATTAACGTTTTACGAATGGGAACTGTTTCAAATACAGTTAAAACAGGATGTATGTAGGCATCAAGTGGTTTGTAAATGCCTTTTGTTTGATTATGAAAAATCTCTTTCGTATTTATCATTCCGATAATATCATCTTTATCCTTTTCAATAATAGGATAACGTGTATACTTTTCAGTTGCAACGATTTTCATATTTTCTTCTAACGTATTTTCAGTAGATAAACAAACCATTTCAGTTCTAGGTACCATAATTTCTTTAGCAACACGATCATCAAATTCAAAAATATTATTTACATATTTATATTCGGTTTGATTAATTTCGCCGCTTTTATAGCTTTCACCTAAAATGAGTCGTAGTTCTTCTTCGGAATGGGCAAGTTCATTTTCTTTCGCAGGCTCTAAACCGAGTAATTTTGTGAAAAATATAGCTGCACTATTGAGAAGCCAAATGAACGGATACATAATTTTATCAAATAATATGAGCGGTTTTGCAAATTTTAATGTGATTGCTTCAGCTTTTTGGATTGCGAAAGACTTAGGAACTAACTCGCCTAATACAACATGGAAAAAAGTAATCACACTAAAAGCAATAATAAAGGATAACGTGTTAGCCATTGTTCCAGTAATATTGATTTTTTCAAATAGTGGTCGCAGTAAATGTTCCACAGTTGGTTCACCAAGCCAACCAAGTCCTAAAGAGGTGATAGTAATGCCAAGCTGACAAGCGGATAAATAAACGTCTAAGTTAGATAAAACGCTTCTTGCAGCTAATGCTTGTTTATTACCTTCATTAGCAAGCTGGTCAATTCGACTTTTTCGTACTTTTACGACAGCGAATTCTGAAGCAACGAAAAAACCAGAAATAAGGATAAGTATAAAGATGAGAAAAATATTTAATATGTCCAAGTGTGTTCTTTATTCCTAATTTGGAATAAAGATGTCACCTCCTGTAATTATGTTATACTTTTATAATAAATCCAAATGAAAAGATTAGTCAAAGAAAATGGGTAAATAATGGTAGGTTTCTATAGTAGTTTTTTAATTTGCTGTTATTTTGTCCTCTATATAATAGGAATAACCGTCTACTTTTAATTTAAGTAGATGGTTATTCTATGTTATGGTTTCGAAATACTTCTAGTTAAAGTATACGTGTTTTGTTTAGAGTGGTTTGTTGTCCATAAAGCTTGGAGAAACGATAAGATGCTATATGGAATATAAAGTAGTAATAAACCAATTGTGACAACTATAGGTGCATTTCTACCAAATTGGACGATAAATTGTAATAGTCCGTTTGTATGAAAAATACATTCCATAAAAACGAATGAAAGAATAATGGAACTCAAAATAGATTTATGATTGGAAGTAAGCGCAATAAATAACGTATCAACAAGGAAAGATGAATTTTTTATTTCGTATTCATTAGTAGTATTTAAGAACGGTAGCCATTTTTTAATTGCTTGCATAACGATTATCATAGAAGTGCTACATACGATGATAAAAGAAGAGAAGAAAGGAAACTTTATGAATTTAGATATGTAGAGAAGTGATAATAGGACTGAACATTGTAATATCACAGTGCCAAAAGAATACGGTATCCAGCGAAATAAAGAACTACACTTTTTTAATGAGTTTGGTGCTTTTAAAAATAGATGGCCAATTCCTAGACTTATAAAGAAACCGATTACAAGAGTGAATGTGAAACGAACGATTGATAAAAAATATATTTCCCATATGTAGGGGAACAGTGGTGACGAATGGTTAGAGGTATGTAGTATATTTTGTGTATGTACAAGCTGACTTGCTGAGAAAAGGATAGGCTCATGCATCCAATCAATTGTTGGAATTGAAATGGAAGAAGGCTGTGCTAAATTATGAAAAATGCTTACAAATCCAGTTAAGTAGGAGTAATTATGTGTAATGAATAATGCTGGAAGGGGACTTATGACAAAAATAATCAAAACACCGGCTATAAATTTACATATATGTGAGCGCAATAAGGACATACAATCACCTACTCTTAGAATATTCAGAAAATTCTTATTCTTATTTTAGCTTTTTTCAGAGGAAGTTACAATATATTTTTCTTTACGTATTGGTATATGGATAGTTTTAAATTATTTTTAGAAATTTATTTTATGTGTGGGATATAAAGCAGGAGAGGGTATATAACAGCATCCATACAAAAAACGTGAACAGTTTAGCATTTTCACGTTTTTTGTATGGGATGAATGAAAAGAAATGTAGGTAAATGTCGAAAGGATTAAATTGATTTTTCAAATTGGAAAGTGATACCATAAAGTTAAACAGTGTTTAAATCATTGTTTAATCGATAAATTCTAGAGGGGGAGATAAGTTGGGAGGAAATGAAAACATATCAACGAAAGAAAAGATTTTAAATACAACCTTGGAGTTAATTAAAAACGAAGGTTTTGAAAGGGTAACGATAAGGAAAATTGCATCATTGTCAGATGTAAATATTGCGCTTGTAAATTACCATTTTGGTTCAAAAGAAAAGTTGATTAGTGAGGCGATTAAAGTTTTGTTAATTAGCTTCCAAGGCACTTTTTCTATTTTAGATGATATTACAGTACCAGCGAAAGAAAGATTAAAAATATTTTTATTTGATTATGTACTAGTAATCCGGCAATATCCTGAGTTAGTCAGGAAGATTATTGCAATGGGAACTACGGTATTTACATCTCAATACGAATATGGAGATTTTTTGAAGAGGCTAGGTTTTAGTAAAGTGAAGAATATTTTGAGCGAAATAACAAATGAAGCGGATCAGGAAATTTTAATGATGATGACAGTGCAAATATTTGGATCCATTTTTCTTCCAGCATTAATGATGCCAATTCTTGAATCAGGGGCAGATATAAGAGTACTGCCTATAGAAAAACAGATTGATTTCCTATTTGAACGCTATTTTTATAAAAATTGAGATAGTGGGTGATAGCGATGGTTAGTTTCTTTAGAAAGCATTGGTATGATATAGGGTTAGTTGTGGCTATTGTTGTCGTTGTTTGTTTAGTCGCGAATTTGGGAGAAATAAGTGAAATAAAAGTACTGTTAGCGTTAAGTTTTGTAGCCATTTTAGTGCATCAATTTGAAGAGTATCGTTGGCCAGGTTATTTCGCTGGTCTGTTCAATGTAGTTATATTTAAAAGTGATATACCAGATCGCTATCCATTAAATACGCAATCTGCTATGGTAATAAATATTTTGATTGCGTATGTTTTTTATTTACTTCCGGTTTTCTTTCAAAATATAATATGGCTTGGGATGGCACCTATTTTAATGGGGTTTTTTCAATTCATATGGCATGGTATTTTTGCGAATATAAAAGCTAAAACAATATACAATCCGGGATTAGGTGCGGTTGTATTACTACATGTTCCGATTGGTTATGCATATATGAGATATGTTCTTTTACACAATCTAGCTACAAATTTGGATTGGATATTAGGGCTGATCTATTTTCTAGTAGCAACCTATTTTTTAATTATAAAAGGAAATATGTTAATGAAAAGTAAGGAGACAAATCATTGTTTTTCTAAAAAGCAATTAGGTCCGTACAATGATGCAGTAAAGTGATCCAGAACTCAGAAGGGATTTTTGATGCTGAAGAGAGTACAAGTGAATGATTCATGAATAAATTATGACGGAAAAATGAATAATTTTCAGAAAAATAAAATAATATATTTATTTTTTTCTGAAAATATAATATAGTTATGGCACAGAAAGTATTTTAACATAAGGAGGCTGTTTATGAGGATTAAAGGAAATTATGTGCCGAAAAGGGAAGTGTTATTTTGCTCAAGTTCAATTACGATAGGGGAAGCACTGGAGCATTTAAATAAAACTGGGTATCGTTGTGTACCAGTTTTAGATGAAAAAAAAGAGAAATACTTAGGGAATATATATAAAGTAGATATTTTAGAATATAAAGGTTCACTTGAAGAGAGTGTAGTACAAATATTAAATGATAAAGAAGGATATGTGAGAGAAGATTCTTCGTTCTTTAAAGTATTTTTTACAATAAAAAAATTACCTTATTTATCAGTAGTTGATGAAAAAGGAGTTTTCCTGGGGATTTTAACGCATAAAAAAGTTTTTGAGTTATTAGAAGATGCATGGGGAGTCCATTCTAGTAAATATTCTGTCATGATTGGAACACAAGATTATAATGGGGCCATTCAAAAATTATCGACAGTGCTAAAGAAATACACTGGTATTCAAAGCTTAATGACTTTTGATAATGATGCTTTATTAGTACGTAGAATAATGTTTACATTGGGAGAAGAGTTTGAAGATAGTGAATTAGAAACATTGCTAAAGGATTTAGAAGATCATGGATTTAGAGTTGTGTATGTTGAAGAGATGAATAATCCACGTGAAGTTGAAACGATAGACTAACAAGTAAAAGCCATCTTATTTTTTGATGGCTTTTACTCTCTTTTGTATAAAAATATTCAAATATAATAAAATAAAAAAATCGTAAATTTCTAAAAAAATTTGTGTAATAAAATAAATAAAGGAGGTATGTGTGGATAATTTTGATTTTCAAAAAATTCTATTTAAAAATATGTTTTTATTTTTCAGCCAAATATGTTACTATATGTGTGATAAAAACAAAGAGGTCTGACAACTAAACTCCACGTTATAACACTCTGATGACTTGAATATTCAAAAAAATCAAAAATTAATAATTAGAGTAAGAATAAGGGGAATGGAGAAATTATGGAGAAAGACATTGCTTTGTAAGGGGCATATTTTATCATCTTGAGCAGAGAGGAGGATGCATAGCATATTGTGAAAAGAGAGATAAACAATGAAAAAGTGCTATGCAAATGAAAAGCATGAAGGGACGTTTAAGGCCAGGTGATACGGTAGCGATTGGTTTAATGTTATTTGCACTATTTTTAGGGGCAGGAAATTTAATTTTCCCGCCAGTTTTAGGTCAACAAGCAGGAGAAAATGTTTGGATTGCTACAATTGGATTCCTTGTAACGGGAGTCGGATTACCCCTATTAGCTGTAACAGCTGTCGCGTTTGTAGAGGGGGACTTGAAAGCGCTATCTTCTAGAGTTCACCCTATATTTGCGTTTATTTTCCCATTGATTAGTTATTTAGCGATTGGACCATTTTTCGCGATTCCGCGTACTGGAGCTGTTTCATTTGAAATGGGTATGAAGCCATTTCTATCAGAGACAATGGTTTCTGAGTGGTACATGCTATTTCTTTTCACTATAGTTTTCTTCGGAATAACGTGGTATTTATCATTAAATCCATCTAAATTAGTGGATTGGTTCGGGAAATTTCTTACACCATTGTTAGTATTGATTGTTGCTGTTATTGTCGGAAAGGCAATTATTGATCCGATTGGAGAACCAGCTGCGCCGCTAGCGGCATACAAAGAAAATGCTTTCTTTGGTGGATTTATTCAAGGATATTTAACGATGGATGCAATTAGCGCACTCGTATTTGGAATTGTCGTTGTACAAGTTATCCGCTCTAAAGGAATAAAAGAGAGTAGTCAAGTTGCAAAAATAACAATTGTATCTGGTATTATTGCTGTACTTGGTTTAACGTTAATCTATTTATCACTTGCTTATCTTGGTTCAACAAGTACATCACTTGGGATCTCAGAGAATGGTGGACTTATTTTAACGAATGTTGTAAATGAGTTATATGGAACAAGTGGTAAAATTTTATTAGGACTTGTTATTATACTCGCTTGTTTAACAACTTCTGTTGGATTAACATCTGCTTGTGCGGGCTTCTTTACAAACGTATTCCCAAAACTTTCGCATAAAACGATTGTAACAATGGTATGTGTGTTTAGTTTAATTGTATCTAACTTAGGTTTAACACAATTAATCGCAGTCACTTTACCAGTGTTAATGATTATTTATCCAGTTGCAATTGTATTAATCGTACTTTCATATTTCCATAAATGGATTGGAAAGCGAAATACAATTTATATTGGTGCAATATTAGGTGCATTGTCAATTAGTTTATTTAATGGCTTAGAAAGTGCGAATATTAAAATTGACGCAATTTCTAATGTTCTACAAATGTTACCATTATATAAAGAAGGAATAGGATGGTTAATCCCATCATGTATTGGCGGGATTCTCGGGTTCTTCTTCTATAAATCAAATGAATTAAGTGAATTACAAAAGAAAGGTGCTTAGGCGCCTTTCTTTTTTTAAAAGGGGATTTTTGTATTTTGTCTAAGTAATAATTGGGAGGAATGATAAAATGGCTAGTTTTGAAGATTTTTTGACTTTGGATTTACGAATTGGAACTGTAACACATGCAGAGGAATTTAAAGAAGCGAGAGTGCCAGCGATTAAACTAGAAATTGATTTTGGGGAGCTTGGGGTCAAGCAGTCAAGTGCTCAAATTACGAAGAGATATAATCCAGAAGACTTAATCGGTCAGCAAATTGTTGCTGTTGTAAATTTTCCGCCAAAGCGTGTAGCTGGATTTAAATCGGAAGTGCTTGTATTAGGTGGAGTTCCTGAAGCTGGTGATGTTGTGTTGCTTCAGCCTAATATGGAATTGCCAAATGGAACGAAAATTAGTTAGTGTGAAGGTAGGGGTAAACATGGATATCGGACGAGAATATTTACAATGTGCCATTTCGAATTTCAAGGCAACACAAAAACAAGGAGAACGTGTACTTTCTCAATTATCTTATGAACAAATAATGTGGTCTTCTCATAAAGAGACGAATAGTATTGCGATTATCATTAAGCATTTACATGGTAATATGCGTTCAAGATGGACGGATTTTTTAACGTCTGATGGTGAAAAAGCAGATCGTAATCGAGATGTTGAATTTGAGGGAGGCTACAATTCAAAACAAGAAGCTCTTACTGTGTGGCAAGAAGGATGGGATTATGTTTTTGAAGCTTTGGATAATTTAACGCCAGAGAATGTTCTGCAGAAAGTATACATTCGCGGAGAAGAGCACACTGTCATGCAAGCAATCGAAAGGCAAATTTCTCATTATGCTTTACATATTGGACAAATCATTTACATTGGTAAAATGTTAAAAGAAAATGAATGGGAGTGTTTAAGCATCCCTAGAGGTAAATCTACTAGTTATTTACAGAAAAAACGTTCAACGTAATAATAGGAAAGAAACCGATATAAGATAGGAAGTAAAAAAATAAGCCAAACGATAGATGGCTCCGTGAACATTAAAATGCTGCCAGCAATAAGCCCATGTATAATAAGAAAGAAACCAAAGAGTGTATTTATAGGAATAAAACGTGAGACAAATAATTGCTGATTTTTGAAACAAGTGTTGTGAAATAAATAAAAGCGGAAATGCCATGTAGAGGTAATAAGATCTTTCCTTCTCGTTATTCTTTTTTTACATTTATGACAGATGAACGGTGGTTGCATTTCATTACGCTCCATTTTTTATATTTGTAATAATGTAAGACAAAAGTAAGTATAAAGTGTATGTTCCTATATACGCTCCTGCAATAAGGAAAAATGGATTCAGTAAAATTCCATGAATGCTTGTCATGAAAACTAAATTTTGTATTAAAACATCATATATATTAATAGAAATAATTGTCCCGAGTACATACAGTGCTAAGTATGCGGAAATATGTAGCACAATACGAATTTTAGGATGTAAAGCAAACAAATAAAAAATAAATGATAAGACGATTGGTAATGTTCCTATTAGTAGCTTCAATTCATTTCACCTCATTAACAATATAGCCGGAATTTAAGCGGTCTATTCTCTAGAGCTTGTACATAACTTGAAATAGAGAGGGTGATAGTATGAATCGAGGCTTTTTTTACGTGAAATTAACAAGTGTACGCAAGTTAATTATATTTATTATTACTACGGTATTAGCGACTTTCTTTCTTATTAGTGTAATGGTAACTTCCATGAAAGAGACAAAGTCAACGTATTTATATAATTGGTTAAATGAGTTATCAATGAATGGTTACATGTACGTTATTGGGAAGGAGAATCATTATTTTACACAGGAGTACCGGAATTTGAATCAAGACTTTTCTGTTTCTTCATTCCTCTTTTCGATGGCTACGAATATTCGTTTTGATGATGTACGTAGTTTTGTTGGGAAAGAACTTCCGGGATTTGGGAAATATGATACAGAAATCGTTATAGCAGGTGAAGGAACAAATTACTCCAACTTACCGATAGAATCGAGTGTTCCTCTTGAAGAAGTAGTGAAGGAACGGACTGGAGAAGCTGGACAAGTTCCTAAGCCTGATCCGAATAAAGAGAAGAAACAACCATCTCAAACGACGGGAAAAAGACAAGTTGCATTCATTTATCATACACATAGTTGGGAATCTTATTTGCCGTTACTGAACTTAACGAATGACCCAGATCCGAATAAAGCAACGAGTTCTGTAACGAATATTTCAATAGTTGGAGATCGTTTTCGGGAACAACTGGAAAGTGAAGGTATAGGTGCTACTAACGATAAGACTGATGTCGGCCAAAAGTTAATAAGTAAAGGATTAAACAGTAATAGTTCTTATAAACTGTCACGAGAAATTGTACAAGAAGCGATGGCCGGTAATAAAGAACTCCAATATTTTTTCGATTTGCACCGTGATAGTGCACGGAAAAATGTCACGACAAAAACAATTGGAGATAAATCATATGCAAAGCTTGCTTTTGTAATTGGGAAAGGAAATAAAAATTATGAAAAGAACTTACAATTAGCAACAGCTCTTCATGAGGAAATTAATAAGAAATATCCAGGAGTGAGCCGTGGTGTTATTCAAAAAGGCTTCCAAACAGGAAATGGAGTCTATAATCAAGACTTATCAGGACAGGCGATTTTAATTGAAGTTGGTGGCGTAGATAATACAGATGAAGAATTGAATCGATCGATTGATGCTCTTGCTAAGGCATTTGGAGAATATTTTTGGCAAGCTGAAAAAGTGAATGGATAAAGTGGGAATTTAATTAGCCGGAGTGTTCATCCAACTGATTATTAGCCCTCATCAATCAGGATACTCGTTAATATGGGGAAAACGTAAGCAAGAAGCTTACGTTTTTTTTTGTTTGTTCATAATCTATAGGTAGAAATAAACGTCACATTATAGACAAAATTCCCTATTATTATATTGATATCGAAATTTGTCTATTTATAGTAAGAAATTTAAAAAGGAATTTTCAGAATAGTGGAGAAAATCTTTTTACAAGGAAAATTTTTAACTAACAGAATGGGTAGGGGATCAAGGTGATACGAGAGGTTAGAGTAGAAGATGCAGCATCATTTTTACAATTAAGTAAGCAGTTAGACGAAGAAACGAAATTTATGTTATACGAACCAGGGGAAAGAAAAACGACAGTAGAGCAACAAGAAAAGATGGTCCACCGTTTTATAGAAAATGAATATGCAACAATATTTGTAGCAGTTAAAGATGATAGAGTAGTTGGATTTATTTTAGCCAATGGTAATGATGTTCAAAGAAAGAGACATGTGGCAGGCATTGTAATTGGTATTTTGCAAGAGTATAGTGGCCGAGGTATTGGAACGAGTCTGTTTAAAGAAGTAGAGAAGTGGGCAAGATTACATGATGTATGGCGTTTAGAATTAACGGTAATGGCCCACAATACAAGAGCTCAGGCACTATATAGCAAAATTGGATTTGAACAAGAAGGTGTCAAAAAATCTGCTCTTATCATCGATGGAAAAGGTATCGATGAGTATGAAATGGCCAAATTATTAAAATAAGAGGTCGTTATATGAAAAAAAAATGGGCACTACTTGGTATCGTAGCAATGATACTGATCATTGGAGTAGCAGGAATAAATTATAAGATGTACAAGGAGCAAGAGGCGAAGGAAGTAAATGTAAACAATATATTTCCGAAAGCTAAAGAAACGATTGCTAATATGGATGGGGATATCGCAGTCATTAGTAATCCAAGTTCGATGCTTGTACTTGTGAATAAAAATAGGCGTTTACCAGATGGGTATAGACCGCCAGATTTAGTTGTTCCGAAAGTACGTTACTCTAGTGAAGGTGATCAAGAGAAGAAAAAGATGAGGAAAGAGGCAGCGGCGGCACTTGAGGAAATGTTTCAGCAAGCCAATAAGGAGCGGATTTTCCTTTTTGCAGTCTCTGGATTTAGATCTTTTGATCGACAAAAAGCATTAAATACGATGTATAAAAGACAAGATGGAGAAGCAAAGACAGCGATGTCTAGTGCAGTCCCTGGTACGAGTGAACATCAAACAGGACTAGCTATGGATATTACATCTCAATCTGCTAAATTTCAGCTAGAAACTGTTTTTGGGGAGACGAAAGAAGGAAAGTGGCTTTCTGAAAATGCCCATAAATTTGGTTTTGTTATTAGATATACGAAAGAGAAAGAAGGGATTACCGGTTATCGTTATGAACCGTGGCATGTACGGTATGTTGGAAATCCGCAAGCTACATATTTATATGAAAACCAACTGACGATTGAAGAAGTAACGCAGTAATGAATTGAGGGGAGTGGGCTAAGATGACGATGTTATATAAGAAAAAGGTACATGCATATATTACGAGAGAAAAAGAAGGGGTTATGCAACTACTCGTTTTTAAACATCGTGATATACGAGAGGCTGGTATCCAAGTGCCAGGCGGGACAGTAGATGAAGGCGAAACGTTAGAGGCAGCAATTTTACGGGAAGTACAAGAAGAGTCAGGACTACGCCATTTTTGTATCGAGCGCTTCCTTTCTGATTACATTATTTATATGAAAGAAAAAAAGGAATATCAAAAACGTCATTTTTTCCATATTTCATTATTAACAGATGTGAAAGATACGTGGGAACATATAGTGAGTGCTGGTGAGGAAGACAAAGGTTTAGTATTTTGTTATGAGTGGGTTGATATTAACAAATGCCCTGAATTAGCAGGTAAACAAGGCGAGTTTTTACATTTGTTAGAAGAGGTATATGTAAAATAATAAAAAGGGTCTGAGGCGATATTGTATTCGTTTCAGACTCTTTTTATTTCTCTGGAAATTAAAGGTTTTTAAACTGGTGAGTTGAATTCCTGTATAGGGATAGTAGTTGTTAATACGAGGAGCGGAGAAAATGAAAAAGTAATAGACATACGTCATATATATAAGGGCTTATAAAAGGAGAATGAAAATGGAAATTCAGTTCAATACCCTACTGCAAAAAGAATTAACAATTCATGATATTCAAAAGGAAATGGAAGCTGGGAAGTTAACTTCAAAAGAACTAGTCATGTATTATCTTCATAGAATCGCAAAGTATGACCAAGATGGACCGAAAATCAATTCTATTTTAGAAATCAATCCAGATGCTATCTTTATTGCAGAAGCGTTAGATTATGAAAGAAAGACAAAAGGTGTAAGAGGTCCATTACATGGTATACCTGTTTTACTTAAGGATAATATTGAAACGAATGACTCGATGCATACAAGTGCTGGTACGATTGCCCTAGAACAAAATATAAGTAGTGAAGATGCATTTCTCGTTACAAAACTTCGAGAAGCAGGATCAATTATAATAGGTAAAACAAATATGACAGAACTAGCAAATGCAATGTCTTTTGAAATGTGGGCTGGATATAGCGCTAGAGGTGGTCAAACAATTAATCCTTACGGTACAGGAAAGGATGATATGTTCGTTGGTGGCTCAAGTACAGGGTCTGCTATAGCAGTTGCCGCTAACTTTACTGTATTATCCGTTGGAACAGAGACAGATGCTTCTATTTTGAGCCCAGCTGTTCAAAACTCGGTTGTAGGTATTAAGCCGACTGTTGGGTTAATTAGTCGTAGTGGAATTATTCCTTTCACTTATTCACAAGATACAGCTGGGCCATTTGCTAGAACAGTAACAGATGCTGCTATTTTACTAGGGAGTCTAACTGGGGTGGATGAGAAGGATGTAGCCACTCATAAAAGTGAAGGCATGGCATATCAAGATTATACATCTTATCTTGATGCTAACGGTTTAAAGGGGGCGAAGATTGGTGTATTTAGCAATGCGCCAAAAGATTATTATGAATCTGGAGAATACGATGAAAAATTGTTTAAGGAAACGATTCAAGTTTTACGTAGTAAGGGAGCGAAAATAGTAGAAGATATTGATATTCCATCTTTTCATAGAGAATGGAGCTGGGGAGTTCCGCTTTATGAACTGAAGCATAGCTTAGATAACTATCTTTCTAAATTACCTTCTACTATTCTAGTACATTCTATTTCGGAGTTAATGGAGTTTAATAAAAACATAGCAGAAAGAGCTTTGAAATATGGACAAACTAAGTTAGAAAGAAAAAAAGATTTTCCTAATACGTTAAGAAATCCTGAATATTTAAAGGCAAGATTAGAAGATATATACTTTTCGCAGAAACAAGGTATTGATTTTGCATTGGAAAAATATAATCTTGATGCGATACTGTTCCCTTCTTATATAGGATCTACTATATGTGCGAAAGCAGGTTATCCGTCTATAGCAATGCCTGCGGGATATATGGATAATGGGAGGCCTTTTGGAATTACTCTTGCAAGTGCTGCTTTTAGTGAAGGGGCATTAATTAAACTAGCATATGCTTTTGAACAAGCGACAAAACATAGGAAGATTCCCAACTTGTCATGAATAGAATAAACAAAAAGGACAGGAATTCCTGTCCCTTTTGTTTTATTGATTAAAGTGAAATATCTTTCTGCTCCGTCTTCTGATATTTTAATAAGTTAAAGGATAAACAAGCAGAACATAAAATAAGAAAAGCGGCGATAATATAAATAGTACGAACGCCGAACATATCAGTAATAATTCCAACGCTAAGCATAGAAAGACCAGAAGCTGTCGAGAGAAGTGCACCATGAGCTGTATACATCTTCGATAATAAAGAAGGAGTGACGCTTGATTGTAAAACCGTCGTTTGAGAAATATCTCTAATTTGATAACATGGTCCCATTAGAACACAAAGAAATAGAGCAATAAATCCGCTACTTGTCATACCATATAAAAATGTAAGAATACTAAACATAAGAGAGCCTATCGCCATGGAGCGTATTAAATTTTTTTGAATATATGTACTCATTTTCCACGCTAATATCCCGCCAATTAATGTGCCGACGTAATAACTTGTGTTAATATATCCCCACCAATCTTCGCCTTTATGAAGAACAGTCGTTACATATGCCATCGTAATAGCACCGATCCATATCGTCCCTGCGAAAGTTTCAATTAAGTCCATAATTGTAACGATGCGCAGAGACGGGTGTTGAAATAACAGTTTCCATCCTTCTAATAATGCAGTAGTTTTCGAAGAAGTGGGTTCTGCTACTCGTTCAGCTTGTATAGATTGTAATGAAAGGTGTAATGTAATACATCCGAAAATCATCAATATGTTATTAATCATGAGTGTCGAAGTAACGCCAATGAGAAGAACAATTATGCTTGTAAATGAGTATGCAGCAGCTTGTATAATTTGTGTTGAAAAGGAAAAGACACTATTTACTTTTACTAATTTTTCTTGTGGTGTTAAGCGCGGGATAACTGCGTATAGTAGAGGAGCGCTCCAGCCACTACATAATGAAATGAAAATAACAAAAGTTAAAAGAGCAGAAATGTTTGTTGATAGTATAGGAAATAATATCATTAACAATATTAAAAGAGCTGTTTTAATCCATTGTAGAGTATATAGCAATGAATAAGATGGAAACCGATTCATTATAAGTGGTGCAGAGGTGTTCGCGATAAGATTTGTGATAACTTGTAATAATGGAAAAAGAGCAGTAATTGTAGCTGATCTAGTTGTGATATAGATGTGAGTTGTAATAATCATTATGTATACAATGTCAGCGAGAGTAATGCATATTTTGGAGCCCAAATAGTAAGTTAGTGAACGTTTAGGCAATAAGAATACCACCTTTCAAATCAATACTGCTTTTAATTTTAATTTTAATCATTATAATCTGTAAGTTATATTTTTGAAAGAATTAAATTTTTTGTCATTTTTTGAAAGGGATTTTCGTGTATAATGAAGAATATATTAATATAGCATTTTATTAATGCTTGTTGTAACAGCGAATACATATAATAGCTTGTAGCAAACGCCCCCTCTATGAGAAAGGGCGGATAAACCATTCTTTTCTTCATATACATATAGAAAATGAGAAAGAAAGTGAGGGTTGCATATGGCTGGATGGGTGATTTGGTTTATAATAGCGGGTATTTTATTTATTGCAGAAATGTTGTCGATTACGTTTTACATGCTTTGGCTTGGAATTGGAGCTGTTGTCGGAGGTCTTATTGCTTTGTTTGCTCCTGATGCACTATTTTTACAAGTTGTTGTTGGGGCGATTGTAAGTTTAACATTGACTTTCTTTACGAAAAGAATTTCTAAAAACTTTCGAGAAGCAAAAGGTTTTACTGATACAGTAGATAAACTTGTTGGTAAAAAGGGAATTGTTATGCAAACGATTACAAGTGAAGTGAACGGTATTGTGAAAGTGGATGGAGATACTTGGACAGCTATTTCGGATACTCCTATTGATGCTGGAGAAAAAGTCGTTGTTATACAGAGGCATAGTACTATTTTACAAGTGAAAAAGGAGAGTGAATAAATATGGCAGTAGCATTAACGTTAACGATTATTTTCGCATTGATTGTCGTTGTATTTATTGCATTGACAATTAAAATTATTTCTCAGCAAAAAGTTGGGGTCGTTGAAAGGTTTGGTAAATTTCAACGGATTATGCACCCTGGATTAAATATTCTAATCCCAATTGTAGACCGCGTTCGTGTATATCACGATTTACGTATTCAACAAACGAATGTACCACCACAAAAGGTAATAACGAAAGATAATGTACAAGTAGAAATTGATACAATTATTTTCTATCAAATTGTTGAACCAGAGCTTGCGACATATGGTATTTCAAACTATGAATATGGTGTTCGTAATATTACATCTGCAACAATGCGTCAAATTATTGGTAAAATGGAGCTTGATGAAACATTATCAGGTCGTGAAAAAATTTCAACAGAAATTCGTTTAGCACTTGATGAAGCGACAGAAAAATGGGGCGTTCGTATTGAGCGTGTCGAAATAGTCGATATTAATCCACCAAAAGATGTGCAAGTATCAATGGAAAAACAAATGAAAGCAGAACGTAATAAACGTGCGATCATTTTAGAAGCTGAAGCAGCGAAACAAGATAAAGTCCTTCGTGCTGAAGGGGAAAAACAAAGTAAAATTTTAATGGCTGAAGGGGATAAAGAAGCGCGTATTCGTGAAGCGGAAGGTATACGAGAAGCGAAAGAATTAGAAGCGCAAGGGGAAGCGAGAGCGATTGAGGAAATTGCAAAAGCAGAACAAAACCGAATTGAATTACTTCGCGCAGCAGATTTAGATGAGCGCGTACTTGCTTATAAATCATTTGAATCATTGATTGAGGTTGCAAAAGGCCCAGCAAATAAAGTATTTATTCCATCTAATGCAATTGAAACACTTGGTACTCTTGGGGCAATTGGGGAAATCTTTAAAGAGAAACAAACGAAGAAATTACCTTCGTCAGATACAGAAAAAGAACAATAAGAGTGAGGAAGAGAAATGGGATGCCATTTCTCTTTTTTTTGCGTATATTACGAAAGGCTTGTACATATCCATGTATAAAGAAGGTGATACAGTGAAAAAGTATGCAACCCGTATACATGGGAAGAAACTAATCTCGTTACTCTTTCTATATGCACTAGTCATAATTATTAGTGCGTCGATTTTGACGTCGCTTTTACATACAATGAAATCGAATTACGCGAATCAATGGTTTGGAAAAGTATCGATGCAAGGTTTTGTTCAAATGATAGAAAGTGAGAATCGCTATTACGGATTTGATTATTTTAAGCAGAATAAAAGGGAGTCATTTGGAAATTTAATGTTCTCGATGGCGACGGATTTGAAAATTAAAGATTTAAGAACGTTTGTCGGTAAAGAAGTGCCTGGTATGTCAAAGTATTACTCTAACATTATCGTAGCTGGGGAAGGAACAAACTTTACGAATATCCCAAATGAATCTAGTGTACCGATTGAAGAAGTAACGAAAGAGCGAGAAGTAGCAAAAGATAAAGTTACAGAAGCTGAAAAGAATAATCCGGTTCAGAAAAAGAACGGAGCGAAAAAAGGTGAAAGTGCAGTATATATTTATCATACACATAGCTGGGAATCTTTCTTTCCGTTATTACCAGGGGCTACCGATCCATCAAGTCCAGATGTAAATGTGTCCTTACTAGGGAAACGTATGAAAGAACAACTTGAAGGACAAGGAATTCCGGTAGTTCATGATAAAACGAATATGGGGGATTTATTAGCGAGTAAAAAATGGAAATGGCCGCAATCATATAAAGCGTCTCATGAATATGTAAAAGAAACATTAGCACAAAATAATAAAATTGCGTTTCCGATTGATATACACCGTGATGATCAGCGGAAGAAGGTAACAACAAAAGTAATTAACGGGAAATCGTATGCAAGATTATATTTTATAATTGGGATGGAAAATGAAGGGCGTGCTGAAAATGAAAAAATTGCAAGAGCAATCAATAGTTATTTAGATGAAAACTATTACGGATTAAGTAGAGGGATTTTTCCGAAGTATAAAAAAGATGGAAATGGTGTTTATAATCAAGATTTATCTAAAAACGCAATGTTAATTGAAGTTGGTGGTGTTGATAATACATTGGATGAATTATATAACACGATTGATGTATTAACAGAAGCGTTGAGTAAGTATTATTGGAACGATGCAGAGAAAGTAAATGGGTGAGGAACGGGAGACCGTTCTTTTTTGTTATGGAAAGGTAAGAATGTGATATAATGGAAACTTGTGAATATTAAATGAGGGAGCAGGGGAAATATGCAAATAATATTAATACGCCACGGTGAATCAGAAGCTGATATTTTAAATGTACATGAAGGGCGAGCTGACTTTGAATTAACAGAAAAGGGAAGACAGCAAGTGCAAAGGCTTGTACAGAAAGTGAAAGCAGATTTCCCGCCAGATTTCATTTGGGCAAGCACATTAAAACGTGCTCGCGAAACTGGTGAAACATTAGCAGAAGGAATTGGGTGCCCAATTCAACTAGAAGAGGAATTAATGGAGTTCAATAATGGAGTGCAAGCAGGTTTATCATTTGAAGAGGCGAAAAAATATCCAGAGCCAAAGTTTCTTCATGATCGTTTTGAAAACGGGGAATCATTTATTGAATTTAGAATGAGAATAGAAGGAATCTTTTCTAAAATCGTGACAGAGAATACATATGACCGAATTGCAATTGTTGCACATGGTGGTGTAATGAATAGTATCTTACGTGCATTTTTCAAAATGCCAATCTCAATGGACTATTACTTTAAAATAGGAGATACGGGAATAAGCTTAATTGAAATTGATGGTGAACAAAAAACGGTACATTTCATTAATGATACGAATCATTTGGACGGGATGTAAAGACCTATGTGCAAAGTAGTGTTTTTTGATGTTGATGGTACTCTTTTAAGTGAGATTGACAGAAGTATGCACGAAAGTACAAAAGAAGCGATACAAAGATTAATAGATAAAGGAATACAAGTAGTTGTTACAACAGGGAGACCATATAGCTTATGCTCACAATTTGAGGAACTAGGCATAAATACGTTTATTTCTGCAAATGGTGCACATATAAAATGTGCTGATGAAGTTATACATAAATCGGTACTTTCAAGAGGAATTGTTCATGATATTTCAAATTTCGCTGAATTACATGGTCACAGTGTTTCTTATTTTACAGAGGAATTTGTAATGAATGGTATTGCCTCAAAAGACGAACGTGTAATACGAGCATTAAATGAAACGTTAAATTTAGAGCGGTATCCTGACAAAGTTAGAAACTTATCAGAAGAGATTTATTGTGTATGTCTGTATGCTGATGAAACAGAAGCTCAAAAATTCTTTGAAAGATATCCAGCACTTACGTTTGAACGTTTTCATGGTTACGTTATGAATGTGTTGGAAGATAGTAAAGTATCGAAGCTAACTGCAATTCAAAAGGTATTGGAACATCTGAAAATTTGTAAATCAGAAGCAATTGCTTTTGGTGACGGTGGAAATGATATTGAGATGTTACAGTATGTAGGACTAGGAATTGCGATGGAGAATGGTGGAGAAGAGTTAAAAACAAGAGCTGATTTCGTTACAAAGAAGGCGAGTGAAGGTGGTATTTTATTTGCCTTAAAAAAGTTTAATGTCGTCTAACATACCTTTATTGAAATAAAGGTATGTTAGGATCTTTAATGTGCTCACATAATAAAATATGAATTTGCCCGCGATGATGATAAAAATGTGCAACGATTTCAAGTAACCATTCGAATCGAGAGTAAGAAATACCCCAATAAGCAGTCATAATTTCCGCTAATTCTTCATTGGAATAGGATGAAAAAGTTTTAGAAAGTAAATCGTACCCTTGTATCATCGTTTGCTGTATTTGAGTAATTGTTTCTGGTGTTTGTTCTATATAAAAGGTATGTAAGTCTTTTTCCGTAATACCATTTAATATGAGTAAATCAGCATGGAAAATAAGGGAAAGATGTGTGCACATTTCAAATAATGACCGCTTTGATTCAATCGGCTTTATTTTCAGATCACTTTCAGTATACTGGCTCAGTATTTGAATGGAAGTATCGATAGCAATTTTAACTTGATTCAATGCAGATGGAACAAACATTGTAATTATTCTCACCTCCGTATATAATAGTTTCTTAAGGGTATTATATCATACTCAAAATTCCGAAAATTCTAGTAGTTTGACTAGCATAGTGAAAAGTATTATATTGTAAAAGGTCATATGAAACGTGAAATAGAATGGAATGTAATTATTGAGTTAGGAGTTAGACCAATGAGCTTGAAATATGGAAGAGATACAATTGTTGAAGTTGACTTAAATGCTGTAAAACATAATGTAAAAGAATTTAAAAAACGTGTGAATGATGAAAATATTGCGATGATGGCTGCTGTAAAAGCGAATGGGTATGGTCATGGGGCAGTTGAAGTTGCGAAATCGGCTATTGAAGCAGGAATAAACCAACTTGCAGTTGCATTTGTAGATGAAGCAATTGAATTAAGAGAAGCTGGAATTACTGTACCTATTTTAATTTTAGGATATACATCAGTAGCAGCTGTAGAAGATGTAATTCAATACGACGTTATGATGACTGTTTATAGAGTAGAAGATTTACAAGGTATAGATGAAGTTGCAAACCATCTTCAAAAGAAAGTGCGAATTCATGTGAAAATTGATACAGGAATGAGCCGTATTGGTTTACAGGAAGAAGAAGTTAAACCGTTTTTTGAAGAGTTAAAACGTATGCGATATGTAGAAGTAGTAGGGATGTTTACACATTACTCTACCGCTGATGAAATAGATAAAACTTATACAAATATGCAAACAAGTTTGTTTGAGAAAGCTGTAAATACAGCGGGAGAATTAGGAATTCATTTTCAATATATTCATAGTTCAAACAGTGCAGGATCAATGGAACTTAGTAACACATTTCAAAATATGGTTCGTGTTGGTATTGGAATTTACGGTATGTATCCTTCAAGAGAAGTGGATCATACAGTTGCTTCCTTACAGCCAGCGTTGTCTTTAAAATCAAAAGTAGCTCATGTTAAACATGCGAAGAAAAATCGTGGTGTTAGCTATGGGAATACTTATGTAACAACGGGCGAAGAATGGATTGCAACTGTACCGATTGGTTATGCTGATGGTTATAATCGTCAGCTATCTAATAAAGGGCATGCACTAATAAACGGAGTACGAGTACCTGTAATTGGCCGTGTTTGTATGGATCAGCTTATGCTAGATGTTACAAATGCAATGCCAGTACAAGTAGGAGACGAAGTTGTATTCTACGGCAAACAAGGTGAAGAAGAGATTGCGGTGGAAGAAATAGCAGATATGTTAGGTACAATTAATTATGAAGTTACATGCATGTTGGATAGAAGAATTCCACGTGTTTATAAAAAAAATGATGAAACGACTGCGGTTGTAAATATATTAAGAAAAAAATAAGAAAAAACTGAATCGATATGATTCAGTTTTTTTATTTTTGACAAATGAAAAATGTTCTATTTATACCGTGTAGTTGTATATTGTTACATCCTACAGATTTTAAAGAGGTAATAATTTCGTCTCTAAAATAACATGCTTCCTCGATAGAAAAGTCACTCCTATTCCAACAATCTATAATAATCATACTTTGTCATAATTTCAAAACCACATTGTGTATATAGTTTTAAAGCATTGTTATTTTTCGTTTCGACGTCTAGTTCAATTGTTGAAACTCCTTCTGTAATAAGTGTACGTACCATATAACTAAGAATATCTTTACCATATCCTTTACCTTGATAAGAAGGATGAACGGCGAATCCTGATAGTGTAGTAGATTGCTCTTGCTCAGTAACTGTAATCGTTCCTATCACTTTTTCATCGATAAGAGCACTGTAAACTTGATGGGAAGATGAATTCATCATCTTTTGTAACCATGTGGATGTATTTGCTGCCGAATCTCCAAAAGCTTCACTAGCGATTTCTATAAGATCAGGAAGTAATTCAGAAGATGCAACGGTAAGATTAATATTATTTTTCAATGTTTTTTGTGCTTCGTTTGTTTTGAACTTCATACCGTATTCACTGTATAAATAAGGAAAGTTCATTTGTTTTGCAAATGATTTTCCCGAAATAGAGTCACCATTAATTATAAGAAGGGCTTCATCTGCCTCTCTTTTTTGTATTTCTTTCATTGCGGTTTGTAAAAGAGTAGTGCCTATATGTTGTTTCCTATAGTTCGGATGAACAAACCCTATTAACTCCAGTTTTGTTGGTCTCTCAAAGTCATACATACTTAATGCACCGATTAATTGAGTATCATCATAAAATAGAAAATCATTTACCACTTCTATATTACGGGCAGTTAAAAAGTTTATATGTAAATCTGACGAGTAATCAATTTGATCGTGTTGTCCGCAAATATGAGATAAATCTTTCATTTGCTGAATTTCGTTTTCTGTTAAAGATTTCTTTTGTTCAATATTCATTTCATAATCCCTCTCATTCGTATTTAAAAATAGGATGGATGACTTAGCCACTTGTCTAACTCCACACTGCCCTGAACAGATAATAACCGGTACAAATATCGATAGGGATGTCTACATTCTTCAAGACGAGGAATGGGCATAATGGTTTCGTAACCTTGTTTAAAAGCATGAGCCTCTTTTTCTGTAAATACATATTCTAATCCAATAAAATCAAACTCTCGAGGAGCAACCGCATAAGCTTCTGTATCTACTAAACCAGTAATAGATTGACCATCTGATAAAAACTGAGTAGGATCCATATCAATTAAAACAAGTGTAGATTCCTTCGGTGACGGCAAGGAAGAGAGCTGTGACTCAAAAGTATGGAATGCGTTTTGGATGCTCGCGTTATCGGAATAGAACTTATTTACAAGATCTTTACTGACTTTTAATATGTGAGACTTAAATTCTTCTAGTGGAATGTGGAAAGTATTTGATGGGTTTCCTATAAACTCTGCTTGAAACGAATGAATTTCTGCTAGTCCTTTTCCAAGGCTGAATAAAATAGAATCAGGTTGTTCGATAAATGATTGCAGCGTATTTCCGGTTAGTTTTCCGACGATTACATACTCTCGCTCATTTAAAACATGTTTTTGCAAAATAGTCGGGATGGGTAAGGTAGTATGCTTTTTCAATAATGCGTGTATTGTTTCTAAATGATGTACATGCCTTGGATCAATTCCAAAAAGATTTTTACATCCCCACCAAAAATCATTGTTGGGCTCTTCAGTCATTTTTGAGGAACGAACAATAACTTCTTCAGCTTCTGTTTTAACAAGAAACACGTCGCTTGCATGGTCTACATAGCCTGGGTGTAAAGTTTGAACAGATAAAATAGGTGAAGTGAATAGTTGTTGTAGCATGAAAGGTCCCCTTATTCTGTAAATTCTATAAATTCATTATATAACAGAATATGTACCAAGTGGATAATGATGGGGACAACATAGAACTTAAATAAATTTATGGTGAGAAATCAGTGTGAAAATTATATTTTTCTAGTTTTGTATGAATTATCAAAATAATGTTTCTGACGATAAATCTGTAAAAATTCCTGAATATAAATCCCGTATTTTTCAATAAATGAAAGGTTAAGCCTACTTTTATAAGAGTTATAATGTAGGTTATGAAAAATATTTCTCAATAATAAAATGAAGAGAAATATATGAAGAAGTAGAATAGATTACTTAATAGTTTTAAATTAATTAATATTATTAACTATTAATTATATTAGATAGGAGAGAATATTATGGCAAATGTACTCGTAATAAATTTCCCTGGAGAAGGTCATATAAATCCGACTTTAGCTATTGTAAGTGAGTTAATTCGGCGAGGGGAGACAGTTGTTTCGTATTGTATTGAAGATTATAGAAAGAAGATTGAAGCAACAGGTGCAGAATTCCGAGTGTTTGAGAATTTCCTCTCTCAAATTAATATTATGGAGCGAGTAAATGAAGGTGGGAGTCCTTTGACGATGCTGTCTCATATGATTGAAGCATCAGAGCGTATTGTTACTCAAATTGTAGAAGAAACAAAAGGGGAAAAGTATGATTACTTGATATACGATAATCATTTTCCAGTAGGACGTATTATAGCCAATTTTTTAAAATTACCTAGCGTTTCTTCTTGTACAACGTTTGCTTTTAATCAGTACATTACTTTTAACGATGAACATGAATCAAGAAAAGTAGATGAAACGAATCCATTGTATCAATCTTGTTTAGCAGGAATGGAAAAATGGAATAGACAGTATGGAATGAAATGTAATAGTATGTATGATATTATGAACCATCCTGGTGATATTACTATTGTATATACTTCAAAGGAATATCAGCCGCGTTCAGATGTATTCGATGAATCGTATAAGTTTGTCGGCCCATCAATTGCTACGCGTAAAGAAGTAGGGCGCTTTCCTATGGAAGATTTAAAAGATAAAAAATTGATTTTCATTTCTATGGGAACAGTTTTTAATGAACAACCTGAGCTATATGAAAAATGTTTTGAAGCGTTTAAAGATGTAGAAGCGACAGTCATATTAGTTGTTGGTAAGAAGATAAATATAAGTCAATTTAAAAACATTCCGAATAACTTTAAGTTGTTTAATTATGTGCCGCAATTAGAAGTATTACAGCTTGCTGATGTATTCGTGACACACGGTGGTATGAATAGTTCAAGTGAAGCACTATATTACGGTGTCCCATTAGTTGTAATTCCGGTAACAGGAGATCAGCCTTTAGTTGCGAAGCGAGTGAGTGAAGTAGGAGCTGGAATAAGGCTTAATCGTAAAGAATTAACTTCTGAATCGTTACGTGAAGCTGTAGAGAAAGTAACGTATGATGTAACGTTTAAGGAAAATAGTCGTAAAGTTGGAGAGACACTTCGAAATGCTGGTGGGTATAATAGGGCAGTTGATGAAATATTAAAAATGAAAATGAATTCATACTTAAAACTTAAATAAATGTTTGGAGCACACTTACTGTAATATGTAAGTGTGTTTTTATAAATAAATTACATAAAAAATCACTGTAAAGGTGAAACTTTTGTGTATATAAACTCATATCTTTGAATTAGTAGTAAAATTACGTTAAAATAATACTAAGAAAATACATAAGTTTTGGGGGTAATGAATGAAAAAATTATTTGAATACGTATTATTAACAATTGGCTCCATTATTGTAGCGGGTTCACTAGAGCTTATTTTAGCACCTAATGGATTAGTAGATGGTGGGGTAACGGCCATTGCTATTATGGCAAATAAAGTTGCTGGATTACCGCTTTACGGAGTGTTTTTAGGACTTAATATCCCGATTTTACTATTTACTGCAAAGGTAATGGGAAAGAAGTTTTTCATCCGTACATCCTATGCAAATGTTGTTACAACACTCGGATTGATTTATTTAAAACCATTTCCAGCAATTACGACTTCGGAATTATTAATTGTACTTTACGGAGGAGTTCTATTTGGAGTTGGTGTTGGGATCGTTGTAAAAATGGGCGGAGCAATTGATGGATCAGAAATGTTAGCTGTTTGGATGAACAAGCATTTTAAAGTACCAATTAGTACATTTTTACTTGCTGTAAATGCGGTTATTTTTGTATTTGTTGCTATTTTATTTTCAATTGAGCAAGCGATGTTCTCATTAGCAATTTTCTATATTGTTACGAAAATGATTGATTTCATATTAGATGGTATTAATCAAGGAAAGAGCGTTATGATTATTTCTGGGAAAAATAAAGAAATAGGCGATTTGCTTATGAAAGAATTGCAATTATCCGTTACGTATCTACATGGAGAAGGTGGTTTTTTAGGAGAGCACAAGAAAATCATTTATTGTATTACAAACCGTTTCATTTATCCAAAAATGAAAGATCTCGTTCTCTCTGTAGATCCAACCGCTATAATTGAAGCTTCCTATTCAACAGAAACAACTGGTGTTAAGCGTCCAGGAAGGACTGCTCGATCAGGAGACGTATCAGAAAAATAGTGTGTAAAATAACTCCACATAAGTATAACTTATGTGGAGTTATTTTACTAAAGGAACCAGGCTTCCTTTAGTAATTTGACTACAATTTCGATACTATCTTCGGGAATGCTGCCGAAACTGAGTAGTACATATGACGCCTCCCTTAAATTATGTACAGAATCATATGTAGAGAGTGGGTATAATTTGATTTGTTGTTTTGCAGCAGTATGAATCAGTTCTTGTTCGTTCATACCATTATGAACATGAAGTACGATATGCAGTCCAGACTGTTCGCCAAGTATTTGAACACGAGATCCCATTTCATTTTTGATAGATTTAACTAGTAATGTGTGCTTTCTTTTATATAACGTACGACTACGGTTCAAATGGCGCTCCCAATCACCATTGTGAATAAAGGTTGCAAAAGCGAGTTGCTGTATTGTGGAAACAGTTTGTTTAAACTTACCTTCCAGCTCTGTATAGATTTTTAATAGGTGAGTTGGTAAAACGATATACCCCATTCGCAAAGAAGGTAAGAAGGATTTCGAGAAAGTTCCCATATAAATAACGCGTTCATTTGAATCTAGTCCTTGTAAAGAGGGAATAGGTTTTCCTACATAACGAAATTCTCCGTCATAATCATCTTCAATAATATATCCTCCGCAATCATTGGCCCATTTTAATAATTCGAGCCTTCTAGATAATGGCATAATCATTCCAAGAGGAAATTGGTGTGATGGAGTGACGTATGCTACATTGGAACGTGATTCAAGTAAAGTTGAAATACGAATCCCTTTATCGTCTAATGAAATAGGGTGAACAGGAAGACCAGAACTTTGAATCATGGCAGTTATACGGTGAAATCCAGGGTTTTCGATTCCGTATTCTTTTTTTGAACCAAGCAGTTGAAGTAGTAGCCAAAGAAGAGGCTGCGTACCGGCTCCGATAATAATTTGATCAGGTGAAGAATGTACCCCGCGTGCATGGTATAAATATTTTGAAATATGCTCTCGTAGAACGAACTCACCTTGAGGATCTTCTTTAGCAAATAATTCATTTTCATACTGGAATAAAGTTTCTTGTAATGCTCTTTTCCAGTTTGTAATTGGAAAAGCTTTTTGATCAATAAGGCCTTGGCTACAATCATAGTCATATTGTTCATTTTTAATATTGTTAGCGCTGTTTGACGCAACGTGTTGTTTATTTTGAATGATATCAATATCAACTTCCACAACAAAAATCCCGCGTTTCGGTTTACTTTCTACATAACCTTCAGCTAGTAATTGTTGATAAGCAGATTCAACAGTAATACGACTAACATTAAGTTGTATCGCTAAATTTCTATGAGAAGGAAGGCGTGTACCGGCAGGTAGTAATCCCTGAGAAATTTCTCGTTTCATATATTCGTAAATTTGTAAGTAAATTGGTGTTTTACTTTCTAATTGTAATGGGATAGTAAGATCCATTTTAAGAATTCTCCTTTAAAAACTGGCCATATAAAAAATAATCGAACTGTCACTTAAGTTAAGGGCAGTTACTTTTTATAATGATGATATAACATTTAGAAAATTTAATAAATAGCAAGGGGAGAATTATAATGAATATTAGAGAAGTAGTAACAGAAGCTGATTTACATGATGTATTCCCTGTATTACAGCAATTACGAACAAAAATTTCAAGAGAAGAAGCAAGTTCTTTATTTCAAAAAATGAAAGAAGAAAATTATAAACTACTTTCGTTACAGAATGAAGATGATGAAGTTGTTTGTCTTGCTGGTGTAGCAATTTGTACGAACTTTTATAATGAGAAACATGTTTTCGTATATGACCTTGTAACTGCGGAAGCTCACAGATCGAAAGGATATGGTAAAGTTCTTCTGTCATATGTAGAAAAATGGGGGAGAGAAAAAGGGTGCAGTTCTATCGTTCTTACATCAGCGTTTCCAAGAGTTGATGCCCATCGTTTTTATGAAAGAGAAGGCTATGATAAGGTAAGTTATTCTTTTTATAAAGAGTTATAATATTAAGTAGGTTCCGTGTGTAAAAATATATGGAACCTATTTTCTTTTACAGATTTGAGCTAGGAACAGGTCTAGTAATATAATTTGTCGAATATTAGAAATTAATAAGGCGATATTGTATTTAGAGAATGTTAGGAGCGTTTATACTTGGAAAAAATAAAGAAATTATCTATACCAAATGATGTAAGAGTCATCATTATTTCTGATATTCATGGAGAATTAGATCTTTTTAAGGAACTACTACATAAAGTTAATTTTAAAGATGATGATTATTTAATTATAAATGGCGACCTTTGTGAGAAGGGGAACGATAGCATCGGCGTAGTAAACTACGTCATGGATTTAGTAGTTAGCAAGCCAAATGTTTATGTAGTTGAAGGGAATTGTGAAGTTGTAGTTGAAGCGCTTGTAAATGAAAATCCTGCGCTAATAAATTATTTATGTACGCGAAAAAATACAATTTTTAATGAATGGCTAGGGAAATTGAACATTACAGTTAATGAAGAAAGTGATATTCGTGAAGTGAAAAACATATTGATGAGCCATTTTTCAAAAGAAATAAAGTGGCTAACAGAATTGCCGACAGCGATTGAAACAGAAGATTATATCTTTGTACATGCTGGTCTTGAAGATAGAGAGAATTGGAGACAAACAGACAGGAAAAATGCAATTGCAATGCCAGAGTTTTTTAATAAGTCACATAGAGCGGATAAGTACGTAATTGTTGGACATTGGCCTGTTGTGAACTATTCCGAAGAGGCGCCGTCTAACAATCCAGTTATTGATAAGGAGAAAAAAATTATTGCGATTGATGGTGGTAATGCGATTAAAGAAGCAGGGCAATTAAACGCATTTATTATACAGAGGACAACTTTAGGTGATACGTTTTCTTATACATATGTAGATCATTTTCCACAGTATGAGGTATTGGCCGATTTTAATGCGAATTCAGTAATGCAGGGCGGGGTTACATATCCGCATTATTACATAAAGCCTGTGGAGAGAATGAAAGGTTTTACCGTATGTAAACAACTAGGAACAAATGAATTACTTCATGTGAAAAACGAGTATATAAAGCAACTTGAATCAGGTGAGTATACAGTGAAAACGGATATTTCTTGTGCGCAAATCAGTATTAGAAAAGGGGATACAGTTTCTTTAATTGATGATAGCTGCATGGGATATGATTTAATTAAAAAAGATGGTGTAGAAGGCTGGATTGAGAAAGGAATTCTACTTGAGGTAGAAAAGAAGGGGAATACAATATTTAGCTAAAATAGGAGGGGTATAACCTCCTATTTTTTATTAACTATGCTACGAGTTCGTACTTCATCTAATTTTTTCCGAAGTTCCGTTTCTAGATTAAACTCGAAAAAATTGGCTAATTTACATAAATAATTCGTATTTTATAACAAAATTATACAATATAGAGTAGAGTTTTGTTTTGATTTTTCTGAAAAAATATTATAATTGTATATGAAATAAAGAGGAATGTAGGAGGAAATTATGCAAAACGTTATATTAAAGGGGAACAAAGTTACAATTCGTACAATAGAAGAATCAGATATAAAAACATTATGGAATCTCGTATTTAAAGAAGAGAATCCAGAATGGAAGAAATGGGATGCGCCATATTTCCCTTTCTCAATGCAAGAATGCCCATCTTATAAAGAGAAGATGCAAGCTCGTTTAAAAGAAGAACCACTGTCAAATTTAATTATAGAAAATAACGGCCAAATTATAGGGACAGTCGGATTTTATTGGGAGCATAAACCGACGCGTTGGTTAGAAATGGGAATCGTAATTTATGACCCAGCATACTGGAATGGTGGATATGGTACAGAAGCATTAACATTATATAGGGACTTACTATTTGAAAATATGGAGATTGGTAGAGTAGGGCTTACAACCTGGTCTGGCAATGAAAGAATGATGAAAGTAGCAGAGAAAATAGGAATGAGCTTAGAAGGAAGAATGCGAAAATGCCGATATTATAACGGGACATACTATGATTCTATTCGAATGGGAATGATTCGTGAAGAATGGGAAGCGCTACGTGTAACAAAGGGGTGAGGAAGCATGTACGCTATCATTGCTACATTTGATTGTGTGTTTACTAATAAAGTTAGAGAATTGCAAAATGAATTAACGAATATAATTGAAACAAATGAACTAGCCGGAGTAGAACCACATATAACATTGGCTGATTATAAGGAGTTAGATGTTAATTTATATACGAAGAAATTAGAGGAGTTTGTAGCTTTTCAAGAGAACATCTCCACTGTAACTTTTCCTTCTGTTGGAACTTTTCCTACTAACGGAACTATCTTTCTAGCACCGACCATTACCGATGAATTATTAAGACTTCATCATTCTTATCATGATTATTTCAAAACTTTTCATGATAATTCGAATTCATATTACGTGCCAGGAAAATGGGTTCCGCATTGCACGATTTCTAATGGGTTAAATTCAAATCAATTTTTAAGTGTAATGGAATATATATATGGAAAATTTGATGTTACAATAGCTTCGATTGAGAAGTTAAAATTAATTAAGGTAAATTATGAAAATGGTTTTGCCATTTCTTCTAGTATATTAGCAGAATATAATTTAATGAGAATGGAGACATCGAGATGACATATGTAATTAGAGAAATGAAGCAAGAAGATATTCATGCTGTACAAAACGTAGCAAAAATAGCTTGGCATGATACTTACGAAGGAATTATTCCGAGAGAGATTCAAGATAGTTTTTTAGAGGAAGCATATTCTGATGAAAAAATGAAATATCGTCTTAAAAATACACATTTATTCGTTGCAGAAGAAGAGGGAGAAGTAATTGGATTTGCGAATTTTTCACCTGTTAGACTGCAAAATGAAGCAGAATTAGGTGCGATTTATTTGTTACCAGATCAGCAAGGAAAAGGGATAGGAAGTGCTTTGTTAAAAAGAGGGATTAACGGACTTAAAGGGATTCGGAAACTGTACATACATGTAGAAGCAGCAAATGAAAAAGGAAAGCGTTTTTATGAAGCGAAAGGTTTTGCAGCTTTAGAGCAATTTGAAGAAGATTTTGAAGGACATTTGATGCAGACAATAAGGATGGTTTTATACATATAGGGAGGAGCAGGAATGAAAATATTTGACTTTAGCGGAAAAATGGGAAAGCACATATCAGTATTTCAATCTAATTTCATAATGTCGAAAATATTAAACGATCAAGGGAATATACATATCGGCGCTATGCATTTACAAGAGAATGGAATCATCGGATATCATGAAGCAGTTGTGTCGCAGCTGCTTCTTATTGTGGATGGTGAAGGATATGTATGCGGGGCAAATAAAGAAAAAGTGAAGATAGAAGCTGGACAAGCTGTGTTTTGGGAGAAGGGTGAGTTACATGAAACAAGTACGGAAAAAGGATTGATGGCAATTGTAATTGAGTCTGAATTTTCAGCGGAAGTTGAGGAGGATGCGATGATTGCGCCGTCTTTTTCAATATAATATGTACGTCCTGTATTTGTTTCGATAGCTTGCCTTAACATTTTTTCTGATTCATTAGCAGCCGGGAATTCAGCGATGTCACTTCGTAATTTCATAATTCGTTCTATATCATCGAGTGAGGCAAGTTTAATTGTTTCATGAATTGGTGTGCTAGGTAAGTTGCTGTCATTTAGACATTCGCAAAAATACATTTCATTTTTGGTGCCTAGTTGTACACTTGGAGCAGTTTCAAATCTTTCTACAATAGTTGACTTGCCAGAGAGTTTAAGCGGCTTATATGCGGAAAGAAGTGCCTCATAGTCAGTAACCACAAACTCTTCTTTACTATACGGTATAAATGTATCGTGAAAGCGGAGTAAAATGGATTTTAATGTTCCATTCTCTTTAAATACACCCCATAATTCTTGAAAGTCTGTTTCATAACCGAAAGCTTCTAAATCCCCAATAATAAATAAGTTAAGGGCTGCTTCTTCTTTTAGAAAAGAAAATACTTGTTTATGATCTTTCTTTGTTAATTTTCTCATCATAACGAATCGACCTCTTTTTTATTTTTCTAAATATTACAACTTAAGTTTTTTGAAATCAATATAAAATTTTATGTTTAGTTCACCAACTTTCGGAAAAACTAGGAAAGATATGACAAAGGAGGTTATGAACGGTGGATCATCCAATTCAAGGATTAATGAGAGCAGCAATGGAAAATTTGAAGGAAATGGTCGATGTAAATACGATTGTTGGGGAGCCTGTTCAAACGGCTGACGGTGGTGTAGTGTTAACAGTTTCTAAAGTGGCGTTCGGTTTTGGAGCAGGAGGATCTGACTTCCAGACGAATGATGGACAAAGAGCGAACGGTAACCCTGCATTTGGTGGCGGTAGCGCGGGTGGTGTTTCTATTACACCAGTAGCATTTCTAGTCGTGAATAAAGACGGGATAAATATTCTTCATCTACAAAATGCGACACATTTAGCAGAAAAAATAATTGAATTAGCTCCGCAAACAATTGATAAAATTCAATCGATGTTCCAAAAAGAAGAAAAGAAAGAGGGAAATAATCACCCTCAAAACCCAGATGATATCCTTTAAAAACGCCTGCTCATAAGCAGGCGTTTTTTCTTGTAATCAGTATGTAATAAAACACATGAAATTGTAAATAGTTTTTGAAGTTTTTTCTATGTTTCTAAAATTTTTCATGTTAAAATATGCTATAGAATTGAAACATATAAAACGAAGGTGGCTAGGTGCTTTGTCTGGAGGATCTGACCAAGTAAACAATATGATATATATTAATGGTAATCGTCGGGGTCATTGTTTTATTACATCTGGAATTACGTTTAAAGAGTTTGCAAGTAACATCCCTTCACCGCTTCATCAAGTATTGCTTTTAAAGCATAATTTTGAGTGGACAGATTTTCATTATCATACTTTATTTGAATATGTTGAGGAAGAAAACATACATAAACTCATTCAAGCAGAGATTGATGAATTTGATGAATTTTGTTGGGTAGATTTCGATGATGCAAGCGATTTAGATGAGTTAGAGCCAAAAGAAATTGCAGAATTATTATATTTGGCTCACAAAAAAGAACCACTTGGAAGAACGTTCTTCCCATTGTTGAAGAATAGATTCGTTTATTTTTCACATGATGACGGTTGGTACAACAAAGTGTATTACCGTAGAATCGGTGATTTTGTAGGAATGCTGAGTAAAGTGATTCCATATAAACTCGGTTCGTTTGGAAAGAAACGTTTTACTTTCTTCCAAAAATCAAAAATTTTCCCAGCAATTTCAAAGGAAGTTATCCTTGGGCTTATGCCGTTAATGGAAGATGGGTTATACATTGATTTAGCGGGGAAAATTGAGTCGAGAAGAGGTCTTGAAATTCCGGTATATGTAGTAGGATCATTCGAAAGTACGGATGAGGTACTAGATAATATCGATGAATTGAAAGCGGAAGCAACAGAAACGGGTTGGCTCATTTTTGATAAGAAAGAACAAGAGTGGCAATGGGTTGTAGACTAAGAAAACTTGGCGCATGAAGTCAAGTTTTCTTGTCTTTTGAAAGGAGAACAAATGAAGAAATATTATACAATTGTGGGTATTGTAAGTATTATTCTCGTGGCAATATTACTTATAACTTGTCCGAAAGAATCAGATTTTAAATTGTATTTAGAGGATAAGTATGCATTAAAATGTGACGAGAGTAGCTTTGAATGCACGCAAAATGTAGATGAAAAAAAAGAGAAATTACAGTTTGAAAGTATTGATGCACGAAATGGTGTTTTCTTTATGACTGTAAAGCAAACGTATAAAACAGAAGCTGGTGTTATGAAAGAATATAGCGGAGTAGGTATATTCGGTACATTTCTTTTTGTTTCAGAGAAGACTTTCTAGTAATAGAAGGTCTTTTTTTTATGCTTATGTTCATATAGATGAAGTAAGACAAGCATAGGAGGGGTATTGATGAAGAAGGGATGTATCGTTTGTGGTGGTGAGGAGTTTTTTTCTTCAACATTATATGCACGTACGAAACAAGATTGGGCATATGCGCCAAACATGTACCGATTTGAAAAGGTGTTTATTGAGCATAGAGATGAAGAAAATTATCCGGTTTTTCAAGAAATTACAGCGAAGCATTGTTGTGGATGCGGTCATATCATGTTGTATCATGAATGAACACACCAAGTATAACTTGGTGTGTTTTTTTTAAAATGCTGATAAAGCAAGCGGATATAGTAAAGTGAATAAAACAGAAAAGCTGCCAAAACCAATTGCGGTATATCCAAGTGTTCTTGCCCCAAAATTGACAGCTAACAAGCCAACTAAAATAGCAAGGGAGCCGAGTGTAACAGGATAAAAAGCAATGGAGAATAACGAAAGAAATAATGCGACATAGCCTATCATTGCACCGGTGTTTGTACCTTCTATTTCATTTGCAATTTCTTTGCGCTCATGTCTAATCGGAATACCAGCTGGAGATATTTCAGCTGCATACTCTTCGTTTTTTTCACCACTTTTAAAATGATGATTTCTCTTTCTTCGCATGTACATCCCTCTCTTTCAATTGGGTGTATCTATAGTATCTTTCATAAGAAGCAGAACATGAGTATGAGTTAAACCCAAGTAAAGCAAAAATTGGAGAAAATAGATTCCATTGTTATCCTGTTTATCCCGCTATTTGCCGTGCAGTAAGACCCCCACCTCAAAATTCGGCTGGAGCAAAGAAGTTAGATGGGAGTCGGGCTGCCAGTAAAAGCCCGATTGGTTCAAATAATGATCAGTGGGGGACGAACAAACCCCCCCACTGATTAAAGTTTCACTTTATCTCCTTATGAAGATAAACAGGGATTTTGGAACATGATGTAGAATGAAATGAATGATAATACGTGAAGGTAGGGGAATGTATGGCGAAGTTTAATTGGCATGAATCGGCAGAGAAAAAATGGGATAACAATGCAGAGTTTTGGAATCAAAATAGTCAAGAAATGTGGGATAGCGGGAGCAGGAGTACAATCATTCCATTTTTTGAGCAGTACGTGGAAAAGGAAGTACAAGTGTTAGATGTTGGCTGTGGTGATGGGTATGGTACATATAAATTAAGTCTTACTGGCTACAAAGCGGTTGGGGTGGACTTATCGGAAGTTATGATTCAAAAGGGTAAGGAGCGCGGAGAAGACCCAAATTTATCTTTTATAAAAGGTGATCTTTCTTCATTACCATTTGAAAATGAGGAATTTGAAGCAATTATGGCAATTAATTCTTTAGAATGGACCGAGGAGCCGTTGCGAGCATTAAATGAAATAAAGCGTGTTTTAAAGAAAGATGGATACGCATGTATTGCAATTTTAGGACCGACAGCAAAACCGAGAGAGAACAGTTATCCGCGCCTATATGGCAAAGACGTTGTTTGCAATACGATGATGCCTTGGGAATTTGAACAGTTAGCAAAAGAACAAGGATTTGAAGTTGTAGATGGTACCGGCGTATATAAGCGCGGAGTAAATGAGAAGATGTTAGGTCAGCTACCTACAGAGTTACAACAAGCGTTAACATTTTTATGGGTATTTATGTTAAAAAACGTGTGACAAAATTGAAGGATTTTAGGAGGTAAATAAGTGCAGAAAATACAAAAAACTGATACAATATCATCAGAATCAATTAAAGGGGGACTAGGGTACATGACAACTACTACAACAGTTAAATCTGATATTGAAATCGCACAAGAAGCAAGTATGAAGAAGATTCAAGAAATTGCAGCAAATTTAAATATTTTAGAAGAAGAACTAGAGCCATACGGACATTATAAAGGCAAGTTATCTCTTGATATTTTTAAGCGTTTACAAGATGAGAAAGACGGTAAAGTTGTTTTAGTAACAGCAATTAACCCAACTCCAGCAGGAGAAGGTAAATCAACAGTAACAGTTGGTTTAGGTCAAGCTTTTAATAAAATTGGTAAGAAAACAGTAATTGCACTTCGCGAACCATCTCTTGGACCAACAATGGGATTAAAAGGCGGAGCAGCAGGTGGCGGTTATTCTCAAGTAGTACCAATGGAAGATATTAACCTTCACTTTACTGGAGATATTCATGCGATTACAACTGCCAATAACGCATTAGCGGCGTTCATTGATAATCATATCCAACAAGGAAACACACTTGGAATTGATACGCGTAAAATCGTTTGGAAACGCTGTGTTGATTTAAATGATCGTGCCCTTCGTAACGTAGTAATTGGCCTTGGTGGACCGGTTCAAGGTGTACCACGTGAAGATGGTTTTGATATTACAGTAGCATCTGAAATTATGGCCGTATTCTGCCTTGCAACAGATATTCAAGATTTAAAATCACGTCTATCTCGCATTGTTGTCGCTTATAATTTTTCAAATCAACCTGTAACAGTTAAAGATTTAGGAGTAGAAGGAGCGTTAACACTTCTATTAAAAGATGCATTAAAACCGAACTTAGTACAAACATTAGAAAATACACCAGCTATCATTCATGGCGGACCATTTGCGAATATCGCTCACGGTTGTAACAGTGTTATCGCTACGACAATGGCAGCAAAATTAGGTGATTATGTTATTACAGAAGCTGGATTCGGTGCAGATTTAGGTGCCGAGAAGTTTTTAGATATTAAAGCACGTGCAGCTGGTATTAAACCAGAAGCGGTAGTTATTGTTGCGACTATTCGTGCGCTTAAAATGCACGGTGGTGTGGCGAGAGATCAATTAAAAGAAGAAAATGTAGATGCGTTAGCAAAAGGTATGGAGAACTTACAGAAGCATGTTGAAACAATTCAAAGCTTCGGTGTTCCTTTCGTAATTGCCATTAACAAATTCATTACTGATACAGATGCAGAAGTTGCATACTTACAAGAATGGTGCAATGAGCGTGGCTATGCAGTATCCTTAACAGAAGTTTGGGAGAAAGGTGGTCAAGGCGGAGTTGACCTTGCTGAGAAAGTGTTAAAAGAAATTGAAAAAGGTGAAAACAACTACGCACCACTTTATGAATTAGAATTACCATTAGAAGAAAAAATTCGTACAATTGCTCAAAAAGTGTACGGCGCAAAAGATATTGAATTTGCTCCGAAAGCACGTAAGCAATTAGCTCAATATGAAGGAGAAGGTTGGAGTAACCTACCGATTTGTATGGCGAAAACACAATACTCTCTTTCAGATGATGCAACAAAATTAGGTCGCCCATCTGACTTTATCGTTACAATTCGTGAATTAAAACCATCTATCGGTGCAGGGTTTATCGTTGCGTTAACAGGAACAATGTTAACAATGCCAGGCCTTCCTAAACAACCAGCAGCACTACAAATGGATGTAAATGAAGATGGAAAAGCAGTAGGTTTATTCTAAAAGGTTGTAATTCATCTCGTTTATCTGTAAACTATATATACATCAAGTGGCGCCTTTCCATCGAAAGGCGCCTGTTTTTTGGAGGAAATTATGTTTGATCCAACTGCTTTTGAAAATTTAAAGGTAATTGTGGAAGGAGCTGTCTATGATTTCGATTTACACGGTGATATTCTCGTAACGGATCGAAAAGATGTGATGGACCTTGCTTCATTAAGTCGTATGTATAGTATTTCATTTCAACTAACAGAAACATTTAAAACGATGGTAGAGGCGACATTTTCACTATCTGTTGATGCAAAGAATTTATCAGGTGAAATATTAGAAGTACCTCAGTTTATACCAGGTTGTGAAATGAAGCTGGAATTCTCGTTCGAAATGGAGCAACCAGAGATAGGATGCGAAGAAATTGAAACTTTATTGCATTCTATATGGGGAAAAGAGCGAATGATTACGCAAAAAATTTCATACGAATATAATAAGCAAGCGATTTCATATCATAATAAGGTAGAGGTTCTATTTCAAAAATCGATTACAGAAGACCATGTTGATGATTTAATAGCTGTTATTTCACACATGATAGAAACGGTGCGAACAATACAACATTTTCTTCAAAAATAGAGATAAAGGAGAAAAACAAATGATAAAAGATATGCAACCATTTTTACAACAAGCTTGGGAGAAGGCTGGTTTTAAAGAATTTACTGAAATTCAAAAACAAGCGATTCCAACTATTTTAGAAGGACAAGACGTTATTGCTGAATCTCCAACTGGAACAGGAAAAACATTAGCGTACTTATTACCACTTTTACATAAAATTAATCCTGAAGTTAAACAACCGCAAGTTGTAATTTTAGCGCCAACTCGTGAACTTGTTATGCAAATTCATGAAGAGGTTCAAAAGTTTACAGCGGGAACTGATATTTCAGGTGCGTCTTTAATTGGAGGTGCGGATATTAAGCGCCAAGTTGAAAAATTAAAGAAACATCCGAGAGTTATTGTCGGTTCACCAGGACGTATTTTAGAATTGATTCGTATGAAAAAATTAAAGATGCATGAAGTGAAAACGATTGTATTTGATGAGTTTGATCAAATTGTAAAACAAAAGATGATGGGTGCTGTACTTGATGTAATTAAATCAACGATGCGCGATCGTCAATTAGTATTCTGCTCGGCGACAATAACAAAAGCTGCAGAAGATGCGGCACGTGATTTGACAGTTGAACCACAATTAGTACGTGTAACACGTTCAGAGGCACAGAGCCTAGTTGAACATACGTATATCGTTTGTGAGCGTCGTGAAAAAAATGATTATATTAGAAGAGTTATGCATATGGGAAATGTAAAAGCAGTTGCCTTCTTAAATGATCCATTCCGTTTAGATGAAATTACTCAAAAACTGAAGTTCCGTAAAATGAAAGCAGCAGCACTTCATGCAGAGGCAAGCAAACAAGAGCGTGAAGTAACGATGCGCGCGTTCCGTAGCGGGAAATTAGAAATATTACTTGCTACTGATATTGCAGCACGTGGATTAGATATCGATGATTTAACACACGTAATCCACTTAGAGTTACCAGATACAGTAGACCAATATATTCACCGCTCAGGACGTACTGGACGTATGGGCAAAGAAGGAACAGTTGTTTCTCTTGTAACAGAACAAGAAGAGCGTAAATTACTTCAATTTGCGAAAAAATTAGGTATCGTGTTTACGAAACAAGAAATGTTCAAAGGAACATTTGTAGAATCGAAACCACCGGCACCAAAGAAAAAGAAACCAGCTTTTACTGGTAAGAAAAAGCCTAGATAAATAATGAGAAAGACGTAACTATGCCTACTGGTAAAGTGTTTAACTTTGCTGATAGTGAAGGGAATTACTTTGCAGTAATGGAAAAAAATAAATAATTATATAGTTATGTGAAAATCCCCCTCGTAAATAATGAGGGGGATTAAATATTTGAAGTCAATTTTTTATTAACGAGTTGTTCTATAAAAAATGTTCCTTTTTCAATTGCAGTCTCAATATAACCAACGATTTGATCAAATGAAAACACTTGTAAGTTTTCGTGCAAGTGTTGCTCAGGATATAGCATATCTTCAAAAATATATTGCCGAAAAGCTAAAACATTCTCTCTAGAAACCTCCTCTATATTCACAATGTTAGCCTCTTGATTAAGTAGGGTGAAGAGCTGCTGTTCTTTATCGTAATGATGCAACAATTGTGCGTTCAATAATTTAAAATCGTTATAGTACATAGGTGCGATAGTTTCGTCGTTTTCTATTCTGTTTTTAAGCCAAGGTAGAAAAAAGCCGCTTAGCCAATTATCATCGGCAATGAGGTGGGTATAATAACCTAAAATATAGGGGGAATCTATATGATCTTCGTATTTATGAATAAATGAATCATAATCTATTCTTCTCGTATAGTTCTTCGTTGTACCAGCGTAAAAATGGGAAGCTCCTTTTTCTTCTTTTGAATGAACAGCATCAGGAGCTACACCACCAAGTAAGAAAGAAGTTTTATCTTGAATAGAAAGTTTCTCAGCAATACCGCTCGCGATAATGATATGCATAATTCGTGATCCCATGAATAACACCTCTATTTCATGTATTCATTTTAGGGAGCTGTCTGAACGTGTAGTATTACTTTCCCTATACTTTGTCTACTTTCGACCCATTCATGTGCTTTCCCTGCATCTTGAAGAGGAAAAGATTTCGTAGCTTTAATTTGTAAACTTCCATCGCGTAAATAATGGAAAACTTGATTCGCAGTTTCTTGAAGCAATTCAGGACGTTTTTTCCGTGTAGTGCCAAAGCTGAAACCGAGTATAGAACGGCAACTTGCGTGTAAATCTTTCGTTTGAAAAATACCAACTTCTCCGCTAGCATTGCCGAAATGGACGAGACGACCGTAATAAGCAAGGCATTCTAAACTTCTTTCGGACACAGTACCAGAAATAGAATCTAAAACAATATTAACACCTTCTCCGTTTGTAAGCTGATTTACCCTCTCTACAAAATCTTCATCTTGATGACAAATAACATAATCAGCGCCAGCATCTAAAGCAATTTTTCTTTTCGCTTCACTTCCAACAGTACCGATTACTTTTTTAGCCCCTAATAATTTTGCGAGTTGAATCGCGGTAGTACCAATTCCTCCAGCAGCGGCATGAATTAGAACAGATTCACCTTGCTGAAGTCTTGCAACATTTGCAAGTAAATTGTAGCTTGTAAAAGATACGATAGGGCAAGCGGCTGCAGTTTGGAAATCAACTTCATCAGGTAATACAAAAGTAAGATTTTCGTTCGCGACAACATATTCAGAGTATGAACCATTTTGAGGAAAAGCAATGACTCGTTGGCCAGGATAAATGTTTTTTACATGAGAACCTACGCGTTCTACAATACCAGTTGCATCTATCCCTGGGATAAAAGGTAAGGCTTTGTTTCCTTTTTTGCCATAACGTGATTTAATATCGGCGAAATTAACACTGGTAGCGACAACGCGTATTAAAACTTGATTGTCTGAAATAGCCGGCATCTCCACATCTGTATATTTCATCACTTCAGGACCACTGAACGAAGTTACAACGATAGCTTTCATATACACCCTCCTAAATTTGAATATATATATATTATTTTAAATCTTTATTAGAAATTGGAAAATTATATAATTGTTATGCAGGGTTATAAGTGAAGCTTATGAAGTCATTGCATCATTATATTAATTTATTTGAAAAAACTTTGAAAGAAATCGAACGAAATATCGTTTTCTTGCCAATATATAGTGTAGGACAAAGGAGGGATGGTACATGAAGGGTGAAACAGTGTATTCAGATTTAATCCAATTAACTTTATCAGGTAATAAAGAAGCATATAGCGAATTGTATGATAAAACGATTCAAGAAATATATAAGACAGCACATTTTTTAATAGAAGATAAAACGGATGTAGATGATATCGTTCAGGAAATATACATACAGCTATATGAATCGCTTCGTAAATATGATAGCGAGAAGCCATTTAGACCTTGGCTAATTGGACTTGCGATTAAACAAATTCATTCTTATAGAAGAAAGAGGTGGATGCGACTGCGAATTGTAAAAAAAGCAGAAGAGCAAAGAAAACCAGTACAAATTGATTTTTCTAGCGATGTTGTAAGTAAAATATCAAATCAAAAATTAATAGAACTCATTCATAAGTTACCGTATAAATTGAAACAAGTTATTATCTTAAGATACTTAGACGATTACTCTCAAGAAGAAGTAGCACAAATATTACATATTCCAATCGGTACAGTGAAGTCTAGAATTCATGCGGCATTAAAGAAACTACGCCAAAAAGAACAAGTAGAAGAAATCTTTTTAGGAGAGGTAGGGAATGTGAAATGAGCTTAGATTGTAAAGTTAGAGAATCTATACAAGAAGAAGCGAAGGGGATTGTTGCCCCGCCGGAGTTAAAAGAAAAAGTAATTGTTCAGATTAAAATGAAGCGAGGGGGGAACAAAAGGAAGAAGCGTCTTATTGCAGGAGTGCTTGCAGCCGCATTTTTAATCCCAACGACTGGTTTTGCTTACCAATCTATTATGGCGGATGGTATATACGGTTCGTTTGAGAACTTAAAAAAACATGCCGGAGCGATGACATTAGAAGCGTATATGCGTTTTAATGCAAAGTTATCAGAAGCGAAAGACGAAATGGGTGCGAAGGAATATGAAGAGTTTACAAAAGAACTAAAGAAATTAACAAATGCAAAGCTTGAGTACGGGGATTCGAACGGTAATATTGATTATGATCAATTATCACCAGCTAAAAAAGAGGAATTGAAAAAGGTAGAAATGGAGCTTCAGCCGTATTTTGATAAATTAAATGGGCATAAATCTAGTAAAGAAGTATTAACTTCGGAAGAGTATGAACAATATATGGAAGCGTTAATGTCATATCAAACTGTATTAGTAAAAGCGAAATCGAGCGGTGGGATAACAGTAGAAGAAGTACCTGAAGCGTATAAAGAAAGATTTATTAAAGCAGAACAGTTTATGGAGTATGTAGATGGAAAGGTGAGATAAGTAAAAAAGCTCATAGCTTAAGCTGTGAGCTTTTTTTATTGAAACGTAAATATATTAACCACCTATTCCTTTTGCTAGCAATAAGAAATATACAAATATTAGTATGACTCCATTTAATGTCGTACCAACTATTTTAAATAGCCAATTCTTTGATGCGATCGCAAAAATAATACCGAGTAATGAAAGAATACTTAGAAGCACAATAATTAATGTTAAATTTGCATTAGGTCCTCTTAAAATAAAGAAAGAACATATACTTGTGATAAACGTTAGAAACGAGAAAGTCCCTAATTTCATAATAAGTCTCCCTTGTTTGAAATGTATTTTGATTTAGTGCGCGACTTTCTTTAGTTTAACATAAATTTCCTATTATATATTGAATATATGAACAATAAAAAACGAGTATAAAATCCACTTGATTTCATACTCGTTTTACTATTATTTAAATTTTCTTACGGCATGTATAGCGACCCTTACAAGTAATATCGCACTTATAAATAAACCGCCGTAACCAACGACGCTTAAAAATTGATCATTGGGTTCTTTCGCATTGTTTGCTAAATGCAATACGCCTACCGAAATTCCACCAAATGCAGTTCCAATAAATGCAATGAGGAATTGTGAGATAAACGTAGTAATGAATGATGCATTTGTTTCGTCAGAGAAAAAGCCGACCTTTACGGATAATTCTCCGTTTTCTAGTTTTGAACTTAAATCATCTAGTTTTCTAGGAATGCGTCGTATGGCAGGTAACATAGAGAGTAATTCGTTTGTTGCAGCTTCTTTTAAACTAGAATAATTGTTAACCGGCATGAAACTAGCTGCATGATCTTCCGCAAAGCGCTTCGTCCATTAAATTGAATTCAGGATTTAGTTGCAGCATCGTTCCTTCTAGCGTAATTAGAGAGCGGAAAGCCCCTGCAACCATTGGATAAAATGCTAATTCAAACTCAGAGATTATTTGAAACAACCCTTGAATGAATTCTTCAGAACCATTTGTAGAAACGTACGTACTTTGGATTAATAATTGGCTGATAGATTGTTCTAATCCTTCTTTATCAACATTTGGTTTCTTTTCAACTAGTTGAAGCAGCCCATCAAGCAAGACATATGAATTTTTGCGCTCAAAGCCGATAAGTAGTCGCTTGAATGCATCTTGTTGTAGTGTTCCTAATCGTCCGACAGAACCGAAATCAAGTAATGCAGGAGTGCCATCACGAAGAATATACACATTACCTGGATGAGGGTCTGCATGGAAAATACCTTTAAAGAAAATTTGTTCTAAAATACAATCAAAGAGTTGCCGTTGTACTTTTTTCGTATCAATTTGTAATTCATTTAATAATGCTGACCCACTTTTAACACTTACTCCATCCAAAAATTCAAGCACAAGTATTTTGGAATTACTGTATTCTTGATATACTTTCGGTATTTTTACTTTCGTTTCGCTATGTTTTAGTGAATCAGACACTTGTTCGAAGTTACGAGCTTCAATTTTGAAATCAATTTCTTCTTTTAATGCGATAGAGAAGCCGTGTGCTAAATCAAGAAATCCAATATTTTTAGCCCAAGTTGATTTGTTGGAAATCCATAAAGCAAAGTGAATTAAAATATCTAAGTCACGTTTAATTGTCTCAGAAATATTAGGACGTAGTAGTTTCACAACGACATCCTGGTCGTTTTCTTTCAACTTCGCTTTATGTACTTGGCCAATAGAGGCGGCAGCTAACGGTTCCATTTCAAAGGAGCTGAAAATTTCATCTTTCGGTATATGTAGTTCCTTTATCAATATTTCTTCAACTTGTTTTTGTGATAAACGTGTTACATTTTCTTGAAGGTTTGATAACTCGTGAATAAAAACAGGTGGTAATAAATCAGATCGAGTTGATAAAACTTGTCCGAATTTAATAAATACACCACCGCATTCTTCTAGTGTATTTCGAAGTGAAGTGGCGAGCTTACGATCTGCTTCTGGTGAGCGCTTTAAAGCTAAATATTTTCCCATTCCATGTTTTATTGCAATAGAAGAGACGCGCATATATCTTTTTTGTCTACCAATCTTAGAGAAGAATTTTGAAATAGGATTTCGGCTTTCCATTACTACGTCATCCATTTCGCTACGCTTAATAGGATCAAATAATTCAAAAACTAGGTAACAAAGCATCGATACAATTAATGAGCTTCCTAGCCAAAAGTATCTATCAACACCGACAATCGATTCATCTTGATAGCGTAAATATAAAAACCAATACATAGCTGACGTAATTGAAACACCTAAAGTGGCCGCACTTGCTTGTTTGAAAAAATTTAGTTTTGTCCCAATTAGTCGACCACTAATAAAAGACATAATGATTGCTAGTAAAAAAAGTTGAAAAAACATTGTATCATTCCTCCGAATTTTATTCGATAACTGTATTATACAGGAATATAATTATTCTAAAAACAAGCCAAGGAAGAACAATCCTTGACTTGCACGATTAAATAGAGTATTCAATTATATTTTTTCATAGTTGCATTGTCCTTTTGTATAAAACAATCTAATAGTGAATAACCCGCAATTAGGCTAATTATAGTAACGAAAGTTGTGTTCACGAGAATAATATTAGCTAAATAAGGTAGGTATTCGCCAAGTGGTGAAAAGAGTAATGCAGGGGAAAAGGAAATGAATAGTGTAGGCACTGTAATAGCAATAAATTTATCCGGTTGAAAGCTCCAGCTTTGTTTATTCATTGAATGATTAATAGATTGAAGGAATCGTAATAAAATGCCAACTATAAGAGGGAAGAGTGTAAAGTAGAATAATCTTGGATAAACGTTAAAATTCACTTGCGCGTCTGTATCTAAATAAAATTGAATTTTTACTCCGACAAATAATAATAAGACGATAAATAATGTAAAGCAGAGGTATAGTATCACTTTTTGCATTCCATTCCACCATCCTTTACTCAAAATATATTCAAAAAAAGAAGAGATATACAATAACTACTGTTGTATATCTCTTCTTATACTGTTAGTTAATAGTGGAGTTTGCCTTTTCTTGCTTCGTGAAATAATCAATAATGCCCATTGCGCTAATTTCTATATCTAGATATAAAATGTTGTAAACGGAATGATCTGATGGAACGTTTAACTTTGTAAGGTGAGAAGAAATTTTATCCATTAATACAGTTTGTAAAGCTTTAGTCGCTTCATCGAAATCATTATACTGTTCAAAGACCTCTTTTCCAGTATGAACGAAAATAGGTAACCAATGTTCCAGTTGGTTATATACTTCTGTAACATTGGATGATGCGCCGTAATGACCGAAATAAATAGTATCTACATTCATACTTTGAATATGATTTTTAGAAGCAATCATCGCATTTGGTTGGAATTGTGAAGGGGACGTTGATGGTAAATATAGTTCTACACCAAGGTCTGCGAGTTCTCTATAGTAAATTCCTATTGTATCGCCAGTAAAAATGCCATTTGTTAATGAATCGTGAATGCTAATATGGTGCTTAGCATGTCCCGGTGTATCGTAAAATGTAAGTGTACGGTCTTCTGCAATTTTTAACGTATCACCATTTTGTACAATACGAACACGTTCTTCTTCAATTGGAAGAATTGGATCAAAAAGTTTATCAAAATCTTCTTTGTACACAGCTTTTGCACCTAAAATGAGTTTTGTTGGATCAATCAGATGACGAGCACCGCGAGAATGCACAAATAAAGTAGCATTTGGGCACTTTTCCATCATTAAACCAGCAGCCCCGGCGTGATCTAAATGAACATGTGTAACGATAATGTTTTTTACATCATTTAAATTAATATGTAATTGTTGTAAGCCGTCTAAAATATACGGAAGAGAAGGGGCCGCACAAGTTTCAATTAAAGTAATATCGTCACCTAATAAAACGTAAGTACCTGTTCGTTCAATATGTTGTAAGTCATAATCATCAATAAGATATAGATGAGAAGATAGTTGTTCTACTTTTTTCATACTTACCACTCCTTATATACGGTATGTATCTATTATACGCTAAAAACAGAAAAAGACAGAAAACGAAAGCTCGTCTTCTGCCCTTTTGTAATGTAGTTATTTCATTTGTTCTTTATTGATAGACATAACGAACAGTCCAACAATGCCACCAACGATCGGAAGCATAATTTCTCCTGCTAAATTAAAGTAGGAGCTTAAAAATAAACCATTTACATCGATTACCCAGCCAATAACATACAATAACATCATATATAGTACGAAATAAAACTCGCGATTTGAAATCGTTTCATGTTGTGCAGTTTTCATAATGAACACCATCCTTTTCTATTATAATGGAAATATAAACTGTCACATTTTGTTCACAAATTAATTGTAAAACTTTCCATCATAAAAGTCTAGTATATTGTGTCGAACTTTCGAACGGAAATAAAGCGCTATCATTACGGTATGTGAATACGTAATAAGAGCTGTATATTCACGAATGTAGTATAGTATAAACATAGAATGATAGTGAAGAGAGGGGTATGAACAATGACAGTTTATGATTTTTCAGCTAAAACAATAACAGGAGAAGAAAAATCGTTAAAAGATTACGAAGGAAAAGCACTTCTTATTGTAAATGTAGCTAGTAAATGTGGATTTACACCACAATATAAAGGGTTACAGGAAGTATATGATAAATATAAAGACCAAGGACTAGAAATACTCGGTTTCCCTTGTAATCAATTTGGGGGACAAGAACCAGGCACAGAAGCTGATATTACTAGTTTTTGTGAATTGAACTACGGTGTGAACTTCCCAATGTTTGCAAAGATTGATGTAAAAGGTGACAAGGCTCATCCACTTTATACATACATGACAGAACAAGCACCAGGTTTACTCGGTATGAAAGCAGTGAAATGGAACTTTACTAAGTTTCTAATTGGAAAAGACGGGAAAATAGTAGGGCGTTTTGCGCCGCAGACGAAGCCGGTGGATTTAGAGGTTGAGATTGAGAAGGTGCTTGGGGAATAATTAGGAGTTAGCTATCTATTATGTTTACTAAAAAACACCTCAAAGAACAAAGTAGCTCTTTGAGGTGTTTTCTTTAAACTCACATTATCAAGATTAAATCACTCTATCGTAGTCGTTTGATTTAGGCAGAGAAGCTGCTTTTTTCATAAGCACTTCCCATAAGTGTACGGATGTCTTCCATTCGGCTGCGGCCTGTTCCTTTTGATACATAGCGTTCTCATAACTGAAAGTAAGTTGTTGCATATCGGCCGAATTGTAAAGTGTATCGATGTGGAGAGCGTATTCTCGGAATGTTTGACTTTCACCCCGTGGTATGCCGATTCTCGCAAATTGTTTTAAAAGTGCACCGTAAGCTTTTTGATAAACAGCATCATCTTTTCGGTATTTATAGAAAAGAATAATAAAAAATGTAATCCATTTCATTCTAGTGGTGAAGAGAATGTATCCGATGATACTAATCGGCATCGTAGAGAGGAATACGTACCACCAAGAAAACCCATTTTTAGAATTTGTGATCTTTTTAGTAGAGGCTTCTTCTGTATTTTCTATTAAATTTTTGAGCTTTGCTTCATTGTTCCGTTGGTGTATTGGCTCGTTATTAGAATTATTTACTTCGTTATTTTGTGAAGTAGAAGCAGGAGTATTATTTGTGAAATTATAGGGATTGGTAAATCCTTTTGTTGGTTCGAATGGAATCCATCCGTATCCTGGGAAATATACTTCGACCCAAGAGTGTGCGTTATTGTTTTCGATTTTATAAACATTCTCACCTTCTGTACTAGCAAGTGTATTCTCAAGAGTTCCTTCTGTATAGCCTTTTACCCATCGAGCGGGAATCCCGGCAGAACGAAGTAAGACGATCATAGAAGTCGAAAAATTATTACAGTATCCGCTTTTTGTATCGAAAAGGAATTGATCTACATAATCTTGGTTTTTGGCAGGAAATAAGACATTCATTGTTTCGTATACAAAAGAGTTGTCTGTGAAGTAATTTTCAATAGCTAATACTTTATCATATCGGTTGCCTTTATCATTTGTAAGATTAACAGCCAAGTCTTTTACTCGCTGCGGTAATGATTCGGGAAGTTGTGTGTACTTTGTCATGAAATAAGGACTTGTTTCATGACCTTCATTCGTTTTTACAGATTTCAAATTTTCTATGGAAAACTCCGGAATCTCATATGTTACTTTATACGAGTTTAAAGTAGTAGAAGAGTCTCCGTGCATCGTATAGATTTTTTCTGAAAATGGGTCAACACTGTATGATACATCAGAAGAAGCCTCAACTGATACTAATCCTGCTGGATAGGTAAGGTGAGGATAACTTTTTTGCATGGTGATTGTTGCTTCGGTTGTCTCCGTTTTTGTATTTTGTTCGTACCAACTCACGACGTCGTTTTTATTTTTAAAAGAAACCTTTTTCGGGTTTTCAGAAACCTCCCAGCCTTTTCCTGTATAAAAATCTTTTGTTTCTACTCTCCAATATTGTTTGTTTTGCGTTTGTGCTGTAAAAATAATTGTATTATCCTGCTTAAAAGGACCGCCTAATTGCGAGTCATCTAGACCATATCCAATTTTAGAAACTTCTTGTTCTTTACTTGCTTCAGATGTGTTGAATTTTAAAAAATCCATTGGGTTTGGCCATTGAGGGCCAAATTTTGGAGCAAAGTATGCGATGGTTGCTGACAATACAATAAATATTGTAAGAGGTCTAAGTAATTTTGAGATTACTCTAGCATAATTTTGTAAGTGTTCAATCTCTTTTATTCGTTCTATTTGAAGAAGACTAAGCATAAAAAAGCCGATGACAACAGTACGAATAATAGCGTAGTTTGCATTGTATAAATGTAAGTTATGAAAAGTTGTGATATAAATAATAGTCAATACAAGAAATAACAACCCACGTTTTTTATGAATAACCCAAAAAGAGCTGAAAGAACTCAAAAACCAAAATGATAGAAAAAATAATAATGTTGGAAAAACTGGAGAAATATCTAGCAAATTCCCTTGAAATAACAGGGAGGAATTTCGAGAAATATCAGAAAAAAATTTCGTTAGCCAAGATGGATTTATAAAAGCATTTTTATAATACAGGAAATGAATGATGAATAAAATCGTGACGATCTTTATTGGAATCTGCCACCTTGTTTGAAAAAAAGAGAGAGTGAAGCAAATTCCTATAAATATTACAAAAATATCTAATCTACCTACGTTTGTAATACCTATAAGGGGCCTTAGCCATTCTAGTAAAAGTAGAAATGCGCATGCATGCATGAAAAATCTAGTCATATCCAATTGTTTTTTTGCCTGTAATGTTATCATTTGCTCACCTCAAAAAACACGTTTGTATACTGGTTTCCATAAACCACATTTACAAATATTTGTCGTTTTTGTAGAGTTTCTAGAATACTGAGTTCTCGATGTGAGAGCTGGTTTGCTTTTTCTTTCACGACAAACACCATTAATTTTCTGTTTTTTATAGCAGCAAAGTTAGCCGCCTTTTGAATATCGGGAGAAAGATCGCTTGTCACGAGTATAATCGTTACGGGCTCATAAATTTTTCTTAATTCCATTTCTACACTCCGGGAGAGCGGGAATACACTGTCTGCTTGTACTTTTGCTAAATGAAAAAAGATTTGTTGCAACTGAGTATCTCCATTGTTTAAAGGGAAAATAGTTTGTTCTTTTCCGACAGACACGAATGATGCTGGTGAATTTTGCTTCAAGACAGCCCTCACAATAGAGGCAGTAAACGTTACGACTGATTCGAATAGAGGGGACTCAGTTCTGTCCATAAATATCATAATATTATGGCTGCGCTGTTGTTCAAATTCTTTCGTCATAATGTTGTTTGTTCGTGCAGTTGCTTTCCAATCAATCCATGAAAAGCGATCACCAGGCTTATATTCTCTGACACCGACAGAGATTGTAGAGTCCTTTACTAAATTTATATTTGCTGAAAGCGCTCCTTGTTCGAAATGATTTTCCAATTGTCGATACGTTATATCTACATACTGGGGATAGACTAAAAATGTATCTGGAACTGAAAAAGTTACTTCTTTCTCCATCATACCGAATAGATCACCAGTTTTGACACGTACGCTTGAAAAAGTGTGCTCTCCTCTAGGGATTGTGTCAATAACATATTGAAACGAAATATTCCGTTTGAATCCTGGAAAGAGTATTACCTTATTCACCTTCGTTTGTATACAACTTGTAAATTGTGATGGTAGTTCATCTTCTATAACTAAATAAAGTAAGGGAAAAGGAAATTTTCTTTTTATTGTAATAGTGCTTAAAAGTTGTTCTCCTGCTGCATATTCATTTTGGTTTGTTATTCGTTTTACTTCAGCGTCTCGTAAAGCGTAGAAGGGAAATAGTAGTGAATAAAGACCAATAGGAATCGTACTGTAAAACAAAAACCAACTTACAAATCCTCCTTGAAGCATAGCGTACACAAATGTTAAGACTAGGCATAAAGGTATTAGCAATAACTTCGTAACGTGATATAGCGCCCGTAGTAGTCGTTTCATCAAAGGTTTTTCGTCCTTTGAGTCGGCACGGTAGTTCGTGCAACGATTTTGGCGATAACTTGTTCTCCTGTTATTCCTTCAAATCTTGCTTCCATTTTTAGAATGAGTCTGTGAGCTAAAACGTAAGGAGCTAAAAATTTAACATCGTCTGGAATAACATAATTTCTGCCATGGATGAATGCATAAGCTTGTGAAGCTTTCATTAAAGCGATTGAGCCGCGTGGACTTGCACCTAGCTGTATAGAACTATAAGAACGCGTCTGAGTAACAAGTTTTACAATGTAATGCTTGATTGCTTTGTCCATGCTTACTTCCCGTACGCTTTGTTGTAAATAAAGTAATTCTTTTATTGTAGTAATAGCTTGTAAATGAGAGAGTGGATTTGTTTTTTCCATCCGGTTTAAAATTTCAAATTCTTCTTCTGGTGTAGGATATCCCATTCTTAGCTTCAACAAGAAACGATCGAGCTGAGCTTCTGGTAAAGGATATGTTCCCTCATATTCGACCGGATTTTGTGTAGCCATTACAAAGAAAGGTTTTGGTAACGATCTTGTAATGCCATCTATTGTGATAGTGCCTTCTTCCATACTTTCAAGTAAGGCAGATTGTGTCTTTGGAGATGTACGATTAATTTCATCAGCAAGTACAAAATTCCCCATAATCGGTCCAGGCTTGAACTCAAATTGGAGTTCTTTTGGATTATAAATAGAAACACCTGTTACATCTGACGGCAGTAAATCAGGTGTGAATTGAATACGCTTGTAATCAGCATCAATTGATTTAGAAAGAGCACGTACTAGCATTGTTTTCCCAACGCCAGGAACATCTTCTAATAGTACATGACCTTCAGCTAAGAGAGCTGTCAAAGCTAAGAGCGTTTCTTGTCGTTTTCCGACCATTAATTTTTCAATATTGGTGATTATTTTTTCTACTATGGGATGTAATGAATCAAGCTGGGGCATCGTAATCCTCCTAATTTTATTGTCGTTTTTTAATTCATTTAGTGGAAAATAGAATTTATCTCTCTATTTGCGAGTAGTAAAACTCCTATCTTTAATTCTGAGAATATTCAGATTATTTATCGCGATTACATCTAGTATAATTGTTTCCGTAACTAAGGGCAATATGGTAAATAATGATTTCTAGTTTTATGTGAAAAGAGAAGCGGATAGGAAATTTAGTTATATGGATAGAGAGGTGAAGAGGCATAAATAGAAGCAGGACATGAGCATTGCTACTCATGTCCTGTGACTTCAATTTCAGATTCATTTAATAGTTTCGTATTATGATAAAGCGTATTTAACTCTGTAATTACTTCAGAAGCTGATAAATTTCTTTCATGAATTGCATCAATAAGTGGTTTATTACCACCACAACAAAAGTCTATTCTATATGATGTGAACTACCTCCCACTTAGTATCTCTTACGAGCTTACCCCGAAGTGGGGGCTTCTCGGTTCATCGCTACTTTTGATAGCTAACGAATTTGTCCTAGGACAGCCGAGCTAACTCCCTTGTTCCAAAGGTTATTTCTTACGATTTATATCAACGCTAATAACCGCATGGCTTCCTTTTTGATATTGATAGCTGCGTTATAGTCACGACTGATTGTGAATCCACACGAACACGCATACGTGCGTTCACATAATGGCATTTCTTTTTTATTTCCACAACGACTACACATCTTTGTAGAAGGAAACCATTTATCTATTTTTATAAGCTGTTTTCCTTGTTCTTGTAGCTTATATGCTAAAAATGTCGTGAACATCCTCCAACCGTTGTCCGCAACACTTTTACCAAAACGAAGTGCTTGTGACATTCCTTTTATATTTAAGTCTTCTATTGCTACAACGTCAAAATGAGTAGCCAATTCTTTAGACTTGTGATGAAGGAAATTTTTACGTTGATTTGCGACTTTTTCATGCAACTTCGCTACACAGATCCGTTGTTTATTAAAGCGTGCTGAGCCTTGTACACGCCTTGCTAATACTCGTTGTGCCTTTGCTAATCGGTTCAACATCTGACGATAAAAGCGAGGATAATTGGCTTTCTCATCTTCGCTACTCACGTACAATTCAGCCATTGAGAAGTCTAATCCAATTACACTTTCTACTTCTTTCTGAACAATTTCGTTTTCATATTCAGTTAAGACAGACAGATAATACTTGCCAGTTGGTGTCATCGAAATCGTGCATGATTTGATGTTATAATTTTGCGGGATCTCTCTATGTTGTTTCAGTCGTACTAATTTCAGTTTCGGTAATTTGATATAACCATGAAACAACATAATATTTCCGTTTACTCGATTCGTTGTATAGGATTTTCTATTCTTTTTACTTTTGAATGTAGGAAACTCACTTTGACCACTAAAAAAGTTCTTATACGCAGTTTGCAAGTTTAATTGTGCGTTGGCCAATGCTAAGGAATCAACTTCTTTCAACCATTCATACTCCACTTTGTATTTCGCAGGAGTAGGGAATTTTTGTTTCTTCAGCTCTTCTTTGTTCGCTTTGTATTTTTCATATATTTCTTTCCGTTCAGCTAGCATTTTGTTATATACAAAGCGTACACATCCGAAAGTTTTATGTATCAGATGTGCTTGTTCTTCTGTTGGATACAGACGAAATTTGTACGCCTTATTATGCTTTAGCATTTCCATTCACCTCAGTTTTCGCTTCATTTCCCATAAGCTATGACGGTGATCACACAACCTGAACATTACATTATTATTATTATTATCTACTTTCATTGTTATACAAAACTTTACCTCTTATAAGACTGATTATATCAGAGGCAAAATAAATAGAGAAACCATTTTTGGGGCTACGCCAAACCGAAATTCATCTCCCATATACTGCTAGACTATCGTCTTTCACAGGCTTTAGGAAGGAGACTTCTTTAAGAAAAAATGTTAAAAAGGTCGCTAGCTTTCGGGAATTGCGTAACAATCTCACCAACAATTGAAGTTTCAGTAAATGTATGTTCCATATGAATGCCTCCATAAAGTTTAAATGTAATATCTAAATTAAGAATAGCGATAAATGAAAAATAATGAGGTGATTGAAATCACTTTTTATGTGTCATTTTTGAGAATAAAAAAATGAGTTTTATAAAAGGAAGAGGAGGGGGACTTGTCGTAATAGTTTCTCATAATAAAAAAGAAGCTTACTAGAAGCTTCTTTTTTACTACTATTTTTCACATGCAATTCCATCGCCATCACGATCAAGTTTAGAGCTATAGCCAGGTTGATCCCTATATAAAGGAGCTTTCCCAGCAGCTCTAACTGCATCACAATTTTTGTAATATGCGTTACTTGTATTTCCTGAAGCAGGTTTTGTTTGAGTTTGCTGTGCTTTTTGTTGTTCCTGTTGTACGCGAGCCTGCTCATCAGCTTGACGTTGTTGCTCTTCTTGCTGTTTCCGAGCTTGCTCATCAGCTTGGCGTTGTTGTTCTTCTTGTTGTTTACGAGCCTGCTCATCAGCTTGACGCTGTTGCTCTTCTTGTTGTTTACGGGCTTGTTCTTCAGCTTGGCGTTTCTCATCCTCTTGCTTACGAGCTAGTTCCTCAGCTTGGCGTTTCTCATCTTCTTGCTTACGAGCTAGTTCCTCAGTTTGGCGTTTCTCATCCTCTTGCTTACGAGCTAGTTCTTCAGCTTGGCGTTTCTCATTTTCTTGCTTACGAGTTTTTTCGTCCGCCTCTTTCTTTTCTAATTCCTTTTTCTTTTCGTCATCTTTTTTCTCTTCACTATTAGAAGCGACTTGTTTATTCGTTGCTGTCGTTTTTGCAGAAGAAGGACTTGAAATACCTGATAGCGCAACAAAAATGACAAATAAAATAGCTGTGATAATAAATTGTTTTTTTGCTACACCTGTCTTTTTAATTACGGATAAGATTGCTAGAACAAGGAAAAAAATAAATAAAATCAAACTTAAAGTAGCAAAGAAATCGATGACTGGGTGTTCAGATTTTGTAGTGCCCATTCCTATTAAGAGAAATGAAATCATAAAAAGAATAACAGTTGGACGACCATACTGTTTTGCTTTTCCATTTTTCTTAAAGAATGAAATGATACATAAAATTAAAAGAATAAAAGCAATAAAAAATAAAGCTGCACCAATATTACTCAAAACTGCCATTTTAATACCTCCATTTGTAAGATTTTCTCTATAGATTATATAGGGATTTATTGGATATTACACGTTTTATATTAATTTAGAAAATTAATATTTTAATAGATGTATAAACATTTATTTTATATATAAGGAAAAATAGATGTATTTACTATTACTTTTTGAAAGAGATTTCATAAATTATAGTATATCGATTGAAAGGAGGAGATTTGTATGGAATTTCAATTATTAGTGAATTGCGTGTTACAAGAAGGGAATGCTTACTTTTTAGTAACAAAAGTAGATGATGTTATTACGTTGAAAGTGCCAATTACAGCAGGAGTAGCAGGTTTATTCTTAGCTTTAGGTGTACCAAGATGTTCTTAATTTAGCTTTTGATAGTAAAAGGATGAGGGACAAGCCTTACCCTTTTACTATTACATAATTTTTTTATGTAAACTAAATGAGTTTTTTAATATTATTTTTGCCATAGCACGTTTAAAACGGACATGCATATACTATAATGTTTCATTGGCCTTTGATGATGAACGATAGTTTTAAAAAGTGTATCGAAAGTAGAAGTGATATTCTTTTCAATAATGAAAATAAAAGAGGTGCTAGTATATATGAAAAGACGAACGTATGATATTCCAGTCGTATTACGAAGAGAATGGTTTTTAATAGAATTAGCGCATTTAACAAAAAAATATGGGATTGAAATAGCAACTAGTAAAATAGAAGATGCACCATTTCTAAGAGATCAAGTTACAGAATTCAAAATAGGAGCGGGTTTGCAATACGATAAATATGATGATGAGTACATCATCGAGTTTTAAACAAAGAAGCTGCGTATAAAAGGTTATTAAAGAGACCTTTTATACGCAGTTTTTTTGTAAAGAGAAAGCTTTATTGAGAAATATTCAAAACGCTTATTGTAAAAAGGAATGAAGAAATGTTGAGAGAATAACGTTTGATAAGAAAGGAATGCGGCTATTAATTTCTTATTATATTGTAACGTAAAAGTAATTGATTAAATGGAATTTACAACAATTGGTGTTCAAAGGAATGGCAGCGTTTTCTTTCAGGAGAAAAAGGGGGATGTTAATGGGAATTATGAAAAGGAGTATCGCATTATTTATTGTACTTTGTTTTATGAGTCCGCTGGTTTTTAGTGCAAATGTACACGCGGAGGTTGTAACAGAGTTTAAGACTGGCTTTCCAAATCAAGAAGTATTTACTCCTGGAGAATGGTTTTTAGGCCAGAAACCTGCTAATTATGATGAGAATAAACCACCAATTCTCTTTGTACAAGGAAGAAATGGTAATGCGGATAGTTGGTATGGAAAGACAGTATATCATGAGATGAATGATATGTACGATTATGCTTTGAAAGCAGGCTATCAAACTGTATTTATTCAATTATATGATGCCGCGGGGAAAGGATCAGCTAGCCAATGGGACAATGGAAAATTGTTAGCACAAAAGCTTGAAGAGATTTATAATCATTTTGGCAAAAAAGTAAATATTGTAGCTCACAGTAAAGGTGGTATTGATACACAAGCTGCGTTAGTTGGATATGGAGCGAATCGATTTGTTGGAAATGTTATTACTCTTGCCACTCCGCATTACGGATCCAATTTAGCGGATTTATCATATAGTTGGTGGGCAGGATGGCTTGCCTCTATATTAGGTCAAAAAGATGATGGGACATATTCATTGCAAATAGGTGAAATGGCAAAGTTTCGTTCTACAATAGATAATAATCCTGCAGCTAAATTAAACCGTTACTATACGGCTACTGGGACAAGCTGGGGACCTGTTTTTTCAGCACTATCTATGGGCGGGTTGTATTTGTCATCATACGGTTCTAATGATGGATTGGTGAACGAATGGAGTGCTAAGTTACCATATGGAACACATTTATTTACAGATTCACGGTTTGATCATGATAATATCCGAAAAGGTTCAGCTGTTTTCGCACGAATTGAACCATATTTACGGACAGTAAATGTACCAGTACCAGCTTTATTAGCCCCGAGTAATAGTTCAGAGGATAAGGTAGAACAATTAAACACAACTTCTAATCAAGCTATTTTAGGAGGAGAGTTGTCACAAAATGAGTGGGTAGGGCAAACTATCGCAGTTGATAAAAAGGCAGAAGGGGTAATTTCTGTTTTAACAGCTTCTTCGGATGTAGAAATACAACTAATATCTCCAAAAGGAAAAGTTTATACAAATAAAGATAGTGCTGTATCTACTGGTGAAGGTGAATCTTTCTTTAAAGGAGCGACTATAAGAACATTTAAATTTGATAAAATGGAAGAAGGAGAATGGCAAGTTAAAATGATGGCGAAGCAGCAGAAAGATGCATATTTAATCGTGACCGATTACAAAAAAGATGCTCCGTTCGTCCTTCAAATGCCGGCAAAGGTTAAAGTAAATAAAGCAGAGTATAAACTCAAAAAATCACCTATAGCTCCAGAAATGAAAGGCGATCTTTCAGTAACAGTACGAGTAATTAATAAAGATGGAAAATTAGTTTCTGAATCAAATGAATCGAAAAACATTAATACAACTACATTTACAGGTGCTTTGAAAAATATAGAACAGCCAGGTGTATATAACGTTACAATTGATATGAAAGGAATGAATAAGGAAGGACAACCTTATAATCGTACGATAGTTAAATCGGTTTATGTGGAGAAGTAGGAAAGAATGAATCGGTTTTAATAAAAAAAGTGCCGAATTCTTGTGGCAGAAGGATTTCGGCACTTTTTCATGTTTATTAGATGAATAGAAAAGTGAAATAGGAGTTTATGTTGTATAAGAGGACGATGGGAATCAAAAAAACGTTATGCAATAAAAAAAGATACTAAATTAGTATCTGAATGTGAGGGAATAGTATTAACTTAGTTTTGTAACTGTTAATTCAACTGAATTTATACCATTATCACAAGTTACAATACTTTGATGATTGAAACCACTATTATTTCTAAGTTGAAGAGTTGAATTAGCAGGCACCGTAACAATAGTTTCGCCAGCTAGTTGAAGGCATTCGTTATTTGATGAAGTATTCATTTGAAAAGCGAAATCACCTTGACTATTAGCAAGTGGATTATTATTTAAAAATATAGTTATGACTGGAATATGGGGAAATACAGGATTTAACGTAGTGTTAATACTTGAAATGAAAGAAATTCTATAATCACCAGCTTTACTAAATTGTATAGTAGTCGGATTTAATAAGGAAACTCCTCCTGCCAAAGGGCCAACGTGATTAAACGGAAAAGAACCGCCAAAAGGAACAGTTATAAACTCAGTTTGCCAAAAAGTGCCGTAAGCAGGCTTAGATGATTTATGTGAATGGTCGCATGAACATTTTTTATACGAACTGGAAGATTGATGGCACGAACATTTTTTATATGAACTAGAAGAAGAGTGGCATGAAGATCTTTTATATGAACTTGAAGAATGATAGTATGAACCCAATATATTACCTCCTATTATTAATAAATGTATAACACATAGTAGTTTATGCAATCGAAAAGCAATTGGCGTGTATACTTGTCCATATATAAGGTAATAGATTTAGGATAAAAAACTGGCATAATATAAAGTACTCTAATGAGGGGATATAGTTTTCAAAAAATGGAGTTAGAATATTCTATGTGATAAATTTTGGAAAATAAAAAGGATGAATATTTAGCAGATAACTCTATCCAAGGTTTTAAAATGTTGAAGTATTTAAACTTTAAGATAGTATATCGCCAAAGTAAAGAAGAGAAGTATTTAAAGGACAGCATTTTAGTGAAACAGAGAAATGGAAAAAGCGATGATTAAGTTTTTAACTTAGTCGTCGCTTTTTATTTATGTAGTTGTGCAGGAAGAAGGCAAAAAATATCGAATGAATGTAATTATACAGAATTGTTTGTATTTATTTTGAATAATAGTTAAAGATACGTTAGTTATATTTCAAACAGTAAGAAAAGAGAGATTAAATAATAGAGGGAGCAACGTACATGGAAAATATATTAAAGGTATCCTCAAAATCAAGTCCGAATTCAGTGGCAGGTGCAATAGCCGGTGTACTAAGAGCAAGTGGCAAAGTAGAAATCCAAGTGATTGGAGCTGGTTCTTTAAATCAAGCGATTAAAGCAATTGCGATTGCAAGAGGTTTTGTAGCTCCAAGTGGCATTGACTTGGTGCTTGTTCCAGCGTTTCAAGAGGTTACTATCGATAATCAAGAAAGAACAGCAATCAAATTAATTGTAGGTCCTAGAAGGAGAAGGTCTTAATAGCGAGCATTAATATAAGGGGATTTGAAAAGGTCAATAGACTCCAAAAAGTTATACACGTTATTTCATTTTACAGTTCCTTGGGCGTGGATACAGTATTGTACCGGATTTATGACTTTTAATTCCTCTTTATATTTAGCGGGTTTTTCTAGAAACTTAAAAATGCCAAATCCTTTGTGACATAAGGGATTTGGCATTTTTGAGGTTTTTATGTTTTTTAAAATCAACAATTCTAAAACTGCTCATTCTTCTCCCAAGATTCTACAATATAATGAGCAATCGTTGGGTTGAATCCTTTACCAACTAAGAACATAATCGCAGCAACTTCTGTTAAAGCATGTTTGTGTGATGTATGTTTCGCTTCATTCAAGCCGTAATCTACCCAAGGTTTTACGAAATCAAGTACAGGTTTCTTTAAAGGTAAAAACTGTGTACCGACAACTTGTTGGATTTGTTGTTGCGTTGGTTCTGTAATAGGTCCAGGTGGTAAAATTTGTGGTTGTGTAATATCTAAAGTCGGCCCAGGTGGTAAAATTTGTGGTTGCGTCGGATCAATTGTTGGTGGTTTAGGTGGTGAGACACGTGCGTCATAGTTTGGTTGATACATTTGTTGTTGGTATGGATTTTGTTGATATTGTGGTTGCGTCTCGTATGGAGTACCTTGAAATTGAGGTTCTTGGCTAGGTTGTGCTACGTATGGATTTTGAGGATATTCATAATTTGGACGTGTGTCATAAGGGTTTTGAGGATATTCAGTTTCTTGATTTTGCGGTGTTGCGTATGGATTTTGTTCGTATTGTGGCTCTTGATGTTGTGTCTCTTGCTCCTCATATTGTTCAGCATATCTTTGTTCCTGATGTTGAGGATAAAGAGGCTGTTGTGGGTAAGGCGGTTGGTTATTATAGAACATTTTTATTCCTCCTTCATAATGATGCCTACCACCTAGTGTATGGGCGGACAAGAAAATATGTGATGAAAAAATGCGGGCGTGTTACAATAAGTAACTGGGTGAAGATAAAATGATAAAACAAGAAAAAATACAAAAAACAATAACTTTCGTAAAGCATATTTTAGAAAAAGATGCGAGTGGGCATGATTGGTATCATATTGAACGCGTACATAAATTGGCGATTTCTTTATCCGAGCAAGAAGGGGGAAATCGTTTTATAATTGAAATGGCAGCATTACTTCACGATGTAGCAGATGAGAAGTTAAATGAGAGTGAAGAAGCAGGAATGAAAAAAGTTTCTGATTGGTTAGAAGAGTTACGTGTTGAAGAAGAGGAAAGTAAGCATGTTCTTCGTATCATCGCCAATATGTCTTATAAGGGCGGTCATGGTGGCACAGTTGAGTCACTTGAAGGTAGAATTGTTCAAGATGCGGATCGTTTAGATGCTCTTGGTGCAATTGGAATAGCTCGAACGTTTGCATACGGAGGAGCGAAAGGGAGATTAATGTATGATCCAACTATCCCTCCTCGAGAAGTGATGACGAAAGATGAATATAGAAAAAATAATGATCCATCTTTAAATCATTTTTATGAAAAGCTTTTAAAACTAAAAGATTTAATGAACACGAACGCAGCAAAACAAGAGGCTGAAGTTCGTCATCGTTATATGGAACAGTTTATTGAACAATTTATGAAAGAGTGGAATGCACAAATATGAAAATGTTAACTGTGGAGAACTTATCGAAATCATACGGAGAAAAACCGTTATTTGATGGATTATCATGTAGTATTACAGAAGGACAACGTGTCGGAATTATCGGTGTAAACGGTACTGGTAAATCAACGTTATTAAAAATTATTGCAGGATTAGAAACTCCTGATACAGGTGATATGACGCATTCACGCGGATATACAATTAGTTATTTATCACAGCAACCAGAGTTTGATGAAAAACTAACAGTATTAGAGCAAGTGTTCCATGGTGATACACCTTTAATTCGTCTTCTTCGTGATTATGAACAATCGTTATTAAATATCGAAAAAGATCCAAGTAATGAAAAAGTACAGGAACAATTATTTGCAGTGCAGCAACGTATGGATGCGATGAGTGCATGGGAAGCAAATGCGAATGCAAAATCGTTATTAACGAAATTAGGAATTACTGATTTTACAGCAACTGTTGGAAACCTATCTGGTGGACAAAAAAAGCGTATTGCAATGGCGCAATGTTTTATTGAAACACCTGATTTATTAATTTTGGATGAGCCTACGAACCATCTTGACCATGAGACAGTTGAATGGTTAGAAGAATATTTAGCAAGATATACAGGTGCGGTATTACTTGTAACCCATGATCGTTATTTCTTAGATCGTGTGACAAACCGTATTTTTGAATTAGATAACGGTAAACTGTATAGCTACGAAGGAAACTACAGTACATTTTTAGAAGCGAAAGCACTTCGTGAAGAGCAAGAATCGGCACAAGAATCAAAACGCCAAAATTTATATCGTCGTGAACTTGCTTGGATTCGCCGTGGTGCAAAAGCCCGTTCTACGAAACAAAAGGCGCGCATTCAGCGTTTTGATGAGCTGAAGGGACAAGAAGGACCAGCAGCGAAGCAATCAGTTGATATTGCACTAAGTGGAAGTCGTTTAGGAAAGAAAGTACTTGAATTAAAAGATGTAACGAAAAAATTTGGTGATAAAACAGTACTACATAACTTTAATCATATTGTGAAGCCTGGTGATCGTATCGGAATCATCGGAGCAAATGGAAGCGGAAAATCATCACTATTAAATATGCTTGCAGGAAAATTCTCTCCTGATAGTGGTGAAATTGAAGTAGGACAAACTGTAAAAGTTGCCTATTATACGCAAGAAAATGAAGAGATGAATTTAAACCAGCGTATGATTGAATACATTAAAGAAATTGCGGAAGTTATTCATACGACAGACGGAAAAGTAATTGGCGCATCTCAAATGCTAGAACGTTTCTTATTCCTACCGCATTCACATGGAACAACGCTTGGTAAACTATCTGGTGGCGAAAGAAGACGGTTATATTTATTGCGTATTTTAATGGGAGAACCAAACGTACTATTACTTGATGAGCCTACGAATGATTTAGACACACAAACATTAACAGTGCTAGAAGATTATTTAGAAGATTTCCCAGGTGTCGTTTTAACTGTATCGCATGACCGTTACTTCTTAGATAAAGTAGTAGATGAATTGTTCATCTTTACTGGCGAAGGCGAAGTGCGTGAATTCCTAGGTAGTTATACAGAGTATTTAGAAATGGAAAAAACGAGAGAACTCATTGAGAAAGCAGAAGTTCAAAAGGAGAAAAAAGTAGTAGAAGAGGCCCCGAAACAACAACGTAAACGTAAACTTTCTTACAATGAGCAGCGTGAATGGGAAACAATTGAAGATACAATTGCACAACTAGAAGAGAAACTTGAATCAATTGGAGAAGAACTTACGAATGTTGGATCTGACTTCACAAAGGCCCAAGAATTATCTGAAGCAGGGCAGAAGATAGAAGAAGAGCTAGAAAAAACGATGGAACGATGGAGTGAACTATCCGACATCGTTGAAGGATTAAAATAAAAACAAGCTGCATATATTGAAAAGTAAAGAGAAAAACTTTACACTATTGGTAGAACCTATTTTAGGAGGGAAAAAATGAGAACATCTAATCCAATGTTGAAAAAAGAGGCATTCCGTAAAGAGGGAGCAAATACTTCTGCGATGACTATTGGCGGAACAGTAGGCAAAACGTTTATCATGCTTATCTTGCTGCTTGCAACGTCTGTCTATTCATACATACAGATGACGCAAGGTACGATGAAGATGCCAGTATTAATTGGCGCTTTAGTTATTGCGGCAATCGTCGCATTTGCGTCTATATTCTTCCCGCGCATTTCACCTATCGGTGCGCCAATCTATGCAGCGGTAGAAGGGGTTGTATTAGGGAGTATTTCAGCGATTTATACAATGAAATTTGGCGATACTATCGTTTTAAACGCTGTCTTACTAACAGTTTCAATTCTATTTGCAATGCTAGTGTTGTATGCAACACGCGTAGTAAAAGTAACTGATAAATTCCGCACAGGTGTAATCGCAGCGACAATGGGAATTATGGTTATGTATTTAATCGTATTCTTACTAAACATGTTCGGTGTTACAGTTCCATATATTCACCAAGGTGGAACAATCGGTATTATCATTAGTGCAGTTATTATTGTAGTTGCTGCATTAAATCTATTACTAGATTTCGATTTAATCGAAAGTGGCGCACGTAGTCAAGCTCCAAAATATATGGAGTGGTACAGTGCAATGGGTCTAATGATGACGCTAGTATGGTTATACTTAGAAATTCTTCGTTTCGTTTCTTACTTTACGAAAAATGACTAATAAAAAAATCCTGCATGAAATGTGCAGTTTTTTTTGTTTTTAAAGATAAATTGAAAATATGGATGTTGGCGACTTAAATTGAAGGGGGATGGAATATGATGAAAGAGAAAAAAGGGATTATGAAAAAACTATTTTCTAAAAGTTTTTTCATAGAACTAGATAACGCTTTAACATATCCGTCAGCAGAAGTCATTCGTTCAGCTATTGAAGGACATGCGACAGAATGTAATGAACAATTGAAATTTGAGAGTAAAGTTAAACCGATTACTTTCTACTTAGAAAATGTAATGTACCGCGCTGAAATAAAGATGGCCCGCGGAGGATATTACATATCTTGCAGTGAAGTATAATATTTTTGGAAACCTTAGATGTTTAAACTATGTAGGGTTTCTTTTTTTGATTTGTAAGATATAAAGTAATAATTTTTGCTTACAAACATATCATTTTGCGCTTTTTACCCTTCCAACATTTTTCTTTACAATGAAGAAAAATATGTGAGGTGGTATAACTTATGATGAATCGAGTTGTATTAATCGGTAGATTGACAAAGGAGCCAGAATTATACTACACAAAACAAGGTGTCGCTTATGCACGAATATGTGTTGCGGTGAATAGAGGTTTTCGAAATAGTTTAGGTGAGCAACAAGTAGATTTTATTAATTGTGTTGTATGGAGAAGGTCGGCTGAAAATGTAACAGAATATTGTACGAAAGGCTCACTTGTTGGAATTACAGGGCGTATTCATACGAGTAATTACGATGATGAACAAGGAAAGAGAGTATATAGAACTGAAGTTCTGATTGAGAATATTACATTTTTAGAGAGAAGGCGGGAGAGTGCATCGCAATAATATTAGAATTTTAATGATAGTTTCGGATTAATTAGGTGGAAAGAGAAAGTATGATGATGGGAAGAAATCAATAAAATTAAGCATCCGAGTAGGAGTATAAAGGGGTAACATGTTACAATACAGCTAAGAACACGCAATAAAGGAGAGTTTTTTACGTGAAGATTAAAGCAATTGAACCGACGCCAAGTCCAAATACAATGAAAGTTATTTTGAATGAAGTATTACCATCAGGAGCGCGTAATAATTATACAAATGAAAATAAAGAACAAGCACCAGTGCAAGTGCAAGAAATTTTGAAGATTGAAGGCATTAAAGGTGTGTATCATGTTGCAGACTTTTTAGCAGTGGAGCGAAATGCGAAGTATGACTGGAAAGTTTTATTACAACAAGTTCGTGCTGTTTTCGGTGAAGAAATAGTGGAAGAAAGCGAAGAACAACAACTTTCTCATTTTGGAGAAGTGAAAGTGTTTGTTCAAATGTTCTTTACAATTCCGATGCAAGTGAAGTTAACAGATGGAACCTCAGAAGAGCGTGTTGGTTTACCTGATCGTTTTAAAGAATCAATTATGAAAGTGCAAATGTCTGCACCTAACGTTGTGAAAGAGCGTAAGTGGGTAGAGCAAAGTACACGTTACGGTAATTTTGAAGAAATCGGGAAAGAAGTAGTAGAAGAACTTGTTGCTGCTTATTCAGAAGAACGTGTAAATGAAACGGTTAAAGAATTATTAGATCAAGCAGGTGCTGTTGAAGTAACGATTCAAAAGCGTGAGCCATATAAAGTAACAGAAGAGATGATGAAAGATTCTGACTGGAAAAACCGTTTTGCAGCTTTAGAACAAATGGATCCAACGGAAGAAGATATGATGGTATTGAAAATGGCATTAGATGATGAGAAAGTATCTATCCGCCGTTTAGCAACAGCGTATTTAGGTATGGTAAAAGGTGATGGAGTATTGCCGTTATTATATAAAGCGTTATTAGATCGTTCAGTAAGTGTTCGTCGTACAGCAGGAGATTGCTTATCGGACGTAGGTGATCCAGCAGCGATGTTCGTTATGATTAAATCTCTGAAAGATTCAAGTAAATTAGTACGCTGGCGTGCAGCAATGTTCTTATTTGAACTTGGTGATGAAAGTGCAATTCCGGCACTAAAAGCAGCAGAAGATGATCCGGAGTTTGAAGTGGCGATGCAAGCACGTTTAGCTTTAGAACGTATTGAAGGCGGCGAAGAAGCAAAAGGATCAGTATGGAAGCAAATGACGGAGTCTCGTAAAGGGGAATAGTTTATGATTGTTTTCTATGATAGTTGGTGCCCAATGTGTACGGCGGTTGCAGAACGTACGAAAAGATTAGATAAAAAGGGTAAGATGAAATTTGTTTCATTTCGAGATGAAGATGTAGTTGAGAAGTATGAACTTTCTCAAGAATTACAAAGTAAGATGGAACAAAGATTGTATATTTTAAAAAATAATAAGTGGTATGACGGAATTCATAGCATTAACGTATTAGCAAAGGCCGTTCCATCTTATTGGTTTGCAGTACCTTTTATAAAACTATCTATCGTACTTGGATTTGGAAGTAAAGTATACGATTATATTGCCAACAATAGAAAACTTGTCCCAGTTGGACACTGTCGTGAAGGGGTTTGTGAAATCCCTACAAAAAAATGAAATCATCGTTATCTTTCTTTTGCACCTATTAATAGAGCGTGATATGATAAATTTGGAATGAAAGTTGAAGGAGAGATACAAGATGTCAAATGCATATGAAGAATACATGCGTCAAATGGTAATTCCAATGCGCCAAGAGTTAGTGCGTTCTGGATTTGAAGAGTTAACTACAGAAGAAGCTGTAACAGAATTTATGGAGAATGCATCAGGTACAACTTTAGTAGTTGTAAACTCTGTTTGTGGTTGTGCAGCTGGTTTAGCACGCCCATCAGCAGGTCAAGCGGTTGTACGTGCTGAAAAACAACCTGATCATCTTGTAACTGTATTTGCAGGTCAAGATAAAGATGCTACTGTGAAAATGCGTGAATACTTCGGAGAAATTCCTCCATCTTCACCATCTATGGCATTACTAAAAGGAAAAGAAGTTGTGCACTTCATTCACCGTCATGAAATTGAAGGCGCAACAATGGACGAAATTATTACAAACTTAGAACAAGCTTTCGAAAAGAATTGCTAAAGTAGGGGGAGAGTGAATCTCCCTCTTTTCTTTATATAGAGGTGAAAAAATGATAGTAACAACAGCAGGAAGAACAAATAAAGAAATGAAAGATTATGCAAACAAGGTAGCAGCAGAATTAAATCTTTCTTTCGTTAAACGTAATGACATACCAGTACATAAACTGCATGAGCAGTATGAACAAGATGTACTTGTCGTAGGGAAAAATCGATTAGCCATTTATCCAAAAGGTACGGAAGAGTCGTTTTTCTTTCATCCAAACTCAGCAATGTTTCGTGTGAAAAGGTTAATGCGCGGAGAGCACGATCCGTTTGTACAAGCTGCTAAATTAGAGAGCGGAATGACAGTATTAGATTGTACGCTCGGTATGGCATCAGATAGTATTGTAGCTAGTTATGTTGTTGGTGAAAGTGGAAAAGTAACTGGGCTTGAAGGAAACGAATATATGTCTTACATCATGGGAAAAGGCTTGCAAACATGGTCTTCATCCGTTTCTGAAATCGATGAAGCAATGCAACGAATCGATGTGAAGCAAACGGAGCATTACGCATTTTTAACACAATGTGAAGATAATAGTTATGATGTCGTTTACCTTGATCCGATGTTTGAAGAAACGGTCATAGAATCAGATGGAATAAAAGGATTAAAACACTTCGCTTTGTATCATGATATTACTGACGAAACAATTGCGGAAGCGAAGCGTGTGGCGAGAAAGCGTGTCGTTCTGAAAGATCATTTTCGTAGTTCTAGATTTGAAAAACATAATTTTCACGTATACAAAAGAAAAAGTGCTAAGTTTCACTTTGGTGCAATTGACCCTTGCTAATTGTTTGAAAAGATGTATAATAAGCAATAATTAAATATACTGTCTGTGATGAAGAGAGTAGTCTTTTTCAGAAGGAAAGCGAGCTAGGGATGGTGTGAGCCTAGTGCAGAAGAAAAAGATGAAGCGCACTTCGGAGACGCTTCTTGAACGAATAGTAGAGTAAGCCGAGGCCCCCTGTCCTCGTTATAAACGGGAAAGTGGTTCGAAATGAACAACAAGGGTGGTACCACGGGTTAAAACTCGTCTCTTTTTTAGAGACGAGTTTTTTGTGTTTTAAAAAATAAGGAGGTTATAGTATGAATTATAAAACGCAGTTTGCGAAAAGTTTATCGAATATTTTTACGAATGAATTAACGCAAAATCAAATTTTAGATTTAATCGAAACACCAAAACAAGATGAATTCGGAGATGCAGCGTTCCCATGCTTTTCACTAGCGAAGCAATATAAAAAATCACCAGCTATTATAGCGAAGGAATTGGCGGAGAAATTAAATGATCCGTTCTTTACGAAAGTAGAGGCTGTTGGTCCTTATGTAAATGTATTTTTTAATCGTGAAACAGTAAGTGATGAAGTATTAAAAACAATTTTAGCGGAGAAAGAAGAGTACGGTCAAAATCACTTTGGATGTGAAAAAACGGTAGTTATCGATTATTCCTCTCCTAATATCGCGAAACCTTTTTCAATGGGGCATTTACGTTCTACAATGATTGGTAATTCGCTGAAACATATCGCCGGAAAATGTGGGTATGAAGTTGTAGGAATTAATTATATTGGCGATTGGGGCACACAGTTTGGAAAATTAATTACTGCATATAAAAAATGGGGAAATGAAGAAGTTGTTAAAGAGGATCCAATTCGTGAGTTATTTAAGTTATATGTTCAGTTTCATGAAGAAGCAAAAGAGAACAAAGAACTAGAAAAAGAAGGACGATCATGGTTTAAAAAACTAGAAGAAGGAAATGAAGAAGCAGTCGAACTTTGGAATTGGTTCCGTCACGAATCTTTAAAAGAATTTTCTCGTATTTATGAACTTCTCGGTGTGGAATTTACAAACTTTCAAGGAGAAGCTTTCTATAACGATAAAATGGAAGACTTTATTGGGATTTTAGAAGAGCACGATTTACTTGAAGAATCAGAAGGCGCATTAGTCGTTAATTTAGAAAAAGAAGGTATGCCGCCTTGCCTAATTAGAAAATCAGATGGTGCTACCATTTACGCAACACGTGATTTAACAGCGGCATTGTATCGTCAAAACACATACGAATTTGATAAAGCGTTATATGTTGTAGGCCCAGAACAAAGCTTACATTTCAATCAATTTTTCACTGTATTAAAAAAGCTTGGTTATGACTGGGTCGATGGTATGGAACATGTACCGTTCGGGTTCATATTAAAAGATGGTAAGAAAATGTCGACACGTAAGGGCAGAATTATTTTATTAGAAGAAGTGTTAGAAGAAGCTGTTGCGCTTGCGGAACGAAATATTGAAGAGAAAAATCCGAATTTAAAACAAAAAGAAGAAGTGGCAAAACAAGTCGGTGTTGGAGCAGTTATCTTCCACGATTTAAAAAATGAGCGTATGCATAATATCGAATTCTCATTAGAAAATATGTTGAAATTTGAAGGGGAAACAGGACCATATGTACAGTACACACATGCGCGTGCTTGTTCAATTTTAAGAAAAGAAAGTGTAGAATTTGAAACTTGTACGTTTGCATTAAAAGATGATTATAGCTGGAGTGTCGTAAAATTACTTAATAAATTCCCGCAAGTAATTGAGGCGGCCTTCAACAAAAATGAGCCATCTATTATTTCAAAATACGTATTAGATGTAGCACAAGCGTTCAATAAATATTATGGAAATGTTCGTATATTAGAAGAGAACGAAGAGAAAGAGAGTAGACTCGCATTAGCTTACGCTGTGACGGTTGTATTAAAAGAGGGATTACGTTTACTTGGGGTGGAGGCACCTGAGGAGATGTAAAATGAAAATTTTGTGCTTATGCGCCGAGAGAAATATTCACATTACTTTACTAATAAACTACAAATCAAATTAAAGCGTAATATAGAGTAACAAAAAGACAAAACAGGCGATTGTTGGCCTGTCTTGTCTTTTTGTATTTTCTTAAATAAACTCTTATCTATAAAGAGTTATACGCTGCGAAGTGTAAGAACTCTATAATTATGTTGCGAAATCAATTAAAATATTTGTAGAGAGGATGGTCCGTATTGATTCGAGCTTTCATTTTACATATTCCTTGTCATAGACTACCGGAAAGAAGTTTTCTTAAACTACAAAAATACATACCTTTATGTGCGCGTTGTACAGGCATGTTTATCGGTATTTTAATGTTTCCAATTTATTTTTATATGACACCTTCGTTTCTGCCTGCAATAATACTATCATTTTCCGCTCAAATTCCGTTACTTATTGATGGATTCACCCAAAAATGGAAATGGAGAAGCAGCACAAATTTACTAAGAGTAACGACTGGTTTATTAAGCGGTAATGGTATGGGGCTATTTATTGCCTCTAGCATTATATGGATAACATCTAAAAGCATATATTAACGGAAGGAGAACTTTACATGTTTTGGATCTACTTAGTTTTAATTCTTATTTCAGGAGGAAGCGGGATTAGTTTTCTCATTTATGAAAGAAATATAGAAGCAATAATTGCTTTTGTTATTTGTACAATATTTATTGTGTTACTCTATTTTCACCTAAAAAGAAATGACGAACATAGAAACTGTGATTGCAGTACATTAGCTTGTACCGATTATACTGATTGTAATTGTTAAATTATGTGAGTGGAAAAGTTAGTGTATCATTTAAGGTATACTAGCTTTTTTTATTAGAAGTGTAGGAATGTGACTATTAAATGGAGAACTTTAGTTTTGTATATAAAAGGAGGTGCTGGACCTGAAAGAGTATGATTGGAATAATAAGCTAGCGTATTTAAGAAATACGAGAGATTTATATTACAATGACGATTATTTAAGTTTTTTAGTAAATACAGTTTGGAAGATTTCTGAACCGGTACATATTGTTGATTACGGTTGTGGGTATGGTTATTTAGGCTTAGTTTTGTTGCCATTGCTTCCAAAGGGATCAAAGTATACAGGCATTGATAGCGGGGAAGCATTAATAGCTGAAGCGAGAGAGTTGATTCATTCGCTTCCACATGAGTCAGAATTTATTGAAGGAGATGCTACAGAAATTGAATTGGAAAATAAATATGATATAGCTGTCAGTCATGCTTTCTTATTACATATGAGTTCCCCAAAAACGATGCTAGAGAAGATGATACATTCAATTAAACCAGGTGGTAAAATAATCTGTTTTGAACCACATTGGATGTCAAATATGTCTTCATACGTATTAGATGGAGAGAATCAATCGGAAATTATCCAGATAGGTATTTTGCAGAAATTATTTGAAAGGGACACACAGAGAAACGGTAAAGATGGAAATATCGGTATGAAAATACCTATGTATTTAAGTGAATTAGGTGTTAAAAATATTGAATGTAGAGTAAGTGATAAAGTGAATTTTTTAGACTCTAATTTAAATCAAAATGATAAGCAAGGATTATATAATTCTCTAAAAGAAGAGGGGATTGCAGGCAATCCGGGTGATAAACAGCAATTTATAGAACGTTTAATGAGTCGGGGATTAACATTTGCTGAAGCGCTTGCTCAATATGAAGCAGAACTACGATTTTTTGAAGTGTTTCATATACATGCATTTTTAGTATATGCTCCGAATATGAAAATTACATTTGGTGAAATAAAATGTTAAATTGTAGTGATGTAATTCGAATTGCTACTTTCAATATATGGAATCACGAGAGTTTTTGGTTTGAGAGATTAGAAGCCATTTGTGAGGAGGTTCGCAATATTTCCCCGCATATTCTTGCTCTACAGGAAGTTAGAAGTTGTGTTACTTATGGACCCAAGAAAAATGTTGCGCAGTATATAGCAGATCAAACTGGATATCCGGTTTGTGTATTTAAAGAGTATCCAGATTCTCCAGATGAAGGGCTAGCTTTTTTAAGTAAAGTTCCTATCTTAGCTGAAGAAGCTATTTGGGAAACAGATATAGAGGAATCGAATTATTGTGCCATTCGAATCATGTTAAAATATAAAGAGTATAAGATCGGGATAACGAATGTTCATTTAAATTGGAAATCTAGTAAGGTAAGACAAGAGCAATTGGATACGGTGAATAATTGGATTAAAAACAGAGTTAGTGGCTACGAATTATTATGTGGTGATTTTAATGATGAACCACATTCAGGGGTGCATCAATACTTAATAAGTAATCAATGGATAGACGTGGCTCAGCTTAAAGAAAATCAAGATAACATTCTTGCTCAGCCAACTTTAGATTATGGAAAGAATACAAATTTAATAGGGGATGAAAAGCAAGAAGAACGATATGATTGGATTTTGATACAAGAGAAGGATTCGTTTGAATCTCTAAATATAGAAAATGTATCTGTATTTGGAGATTTAGCATTAACTTCATTACACGTATTTCCAAGTGATCATTACGGTGTTTTTATGGATTTAAAATTTGATAAGTGAAATAAAAGATAGGATGATTGTCATTTTTTTCGGTAAATCGATATATCTTATCAAATCGTTGATCTATTGTAAGTTACGATTGATATATTCAGGAAATCGTTAATATAATTTCATCCACTGAATGAAGCCTCAAAAAAGAAGATAAAACTCATCTTTGAATAATACATATTATTTCATCAAATTAAACAAAATAACGAGAAAAAGTATCGTTTTTAAGATATTTAGTTATAAACTTGAATAATATTAAATAATATCGTTCATTATATGAGGTTTTAGTTGAATGCATACTATATGATGTGTAAAATCTAAGCAAGTAGGTTAGAATACTGCTTGCAAATGGCAGTATAAATAATAATTTGAGGTGAATGCATGCTAGATTTTAAGCAATTAGAGATTTGTTTGAAAGAAAAGAGATTCGTAGATGGATTACATGAGATAAATAATGAAATTGCGCATATAAAAGAAACGAATAAGTTATCATACGTGAAGAATTGGCTTTCTAACGTCTCGTCACCCAAGGAGTTTGATACATTAATTCGTCTTGCTGATGAAGGTTTGATGCATCAATATAGCTCCTTTTTAATTCGTTATACGTATAAAAAGTTTCCAAATATGAGAACGCTCTCTTTATATTGTGATGAGTTAATTGATGAACGTAAAATTCTTGATGCTGAACAATTATTAAAAGATTCTTTGGAAGAGGTAAATGAAGAAGAAACTGATGCGGATGTTTTAACGAAAGCATATTTTACGTTAGTTAGATGTTTGTTAGATATGAAGCGAAATGAAGAGGCCTATGCCTATATGCAAAAGGCGGAAAAGTATAGTACACGTGCAGTTTTTGATAAATGGGGTTACTTATATATACAGACTGGTGAGTGGGAGAAGGCAGAGGAACAACTTTTATACGGTCAGCAGCATAAAGATTGTGAAGAGTTAGCTACGTACTTATTGGCGCAATTATATGCATATAAAGGTGAACAGCAGCGAGCACTACAACTCATTAATGATGCGATTGCAAAGTTCCCTCAAGTACCATATTTCTATTTTGAAAAAGTAAAATATTTATTAGATTTAGAGCGCTATGAAGAAATGTTAGCGGTAATAGATAAAATTAATCATATGCTTCCGCATCATGCATATACAACTTATTTTATACATTTACGTGCAGAAGCATTTTATAAAATGAATAATATTCACGATTTGCAAGCGCTATTGAAAAGTGAAAAGAGTTTGAAAAATTCTCTATATCATCATATAGAAAAAAATCCTGATGGAAAAAAGGTTCGTTTACCGATAGTTCCGGTTGTACAAAAGGATAACTATTGCGTTCCGACAAGTTTGGAAATGATGTTAGGGGTATGGGGAGAAAAACGTACGCAAGATGAAATTGCACAACATATTTTTGATGTAACAGGTTCTAAGTTTTCAGATACAGTTACATATATAGAAGAGCAAGGTTACGAATATCGTTATTTTCAAGGGAATGAGGAAAATTATAAGAGATTACTCAATCAAGGTATTCCCGTTTTATTAAGTATAGATATTGAGCACGCTTCCCATGTACAAGTGCTTTCTGGTTATGACGATGTACTGCAAGCTTTTTATATTCAAGATCCGAATTTCTTGGAACCGATTCTTGTGGAATATGATAAGTTGCAAGAAAAATATCGTTATACAGATTGTTTAGCTATTACGTTTATACCGAAAGATAGAATAGAACAACTTTCATTTTTAAATGTGGAAGAACACACTTATTATAAAACAATCTTTTCTCTTACAGATCATTTAGGTGAGCAAGATAAAGAGGGGATTGAAAAGTTAGTACTATTTTTAAAAGAAACAAGTGAAAATCCAAACACTTGGTTATATACGATTAAACATTTAGATGCTGAAGTAGATAAAGATTTTATTCAGTTTTGTATAGAAAAATTAATGAAAAAGTTTCCGAGCTCTGACTTTGTGAAATTGCATAGTGCACAGTGTTTTATTCGTCTGCAGGATATGGAAAAAGCAGGACAGATGCTTCAAAGTGTGGAGAAGAAAAGCAATCAAGCGTTGTATCATTTTATAAATGGACGTTTCTCTTTTGAGCAAGATAATTATGCAGAATCGATTGCTAGTTTTCGTTCATCATTACAATTGGATGCAGATCAACCAGTTGCGTGGAGTTTCTTAGCATTATCATACATGTATATGGATCAATCCGAAAAGGGGCTAGAGTATTCTCTAACAGCTATAGAACGTAGTCCAGAAAGGTTTACACTTGTAAATCACGGTTTAATTTTAATAGATTTAGAACGATATGAAGAAGCATATGGATTCTTTAATGATTTATTAAAAGAATATAAATATGAAGCGCACATATGGTATGAACGTGCAAGATGTGCTCAGTATTTAGGGAAAGTCTATTTGGCGGTAAAAGGACTTAAAGTGGCGATTCAATTAGATAAAACAGCAGCCTATTTATATACGAAGCTTTCGGAAATCTATGAATCGGATTTGGATGATGAGAAAAATACGAAGGAAATTCTATTACAAGGAATTCAAAATTGTGAAGATCAGGCGTCTTTATATGTTCGTTTAGGAGATTTTCATTTTCAAAATGATGAACTTGAAGAAGCGGAAACTATATATAAGCGTTCTTTAGAAGAAAATAATGAAGATGTATATTCTCATTTCGGTTTAATTCAAGTTTATATGGCAAAGGAACAATATAAGGATGCAAAAAACTATATTGTCAGTATTAATAAGCAATTTGAAGACAATCAAGATTTCCTTATGAATGCTGGTATGGTGCTATGGGATGCTGAAATGGCATTAGGCGAGGATGAAAAAGAGTTAAAACTTGCACTTTCTAAATTAGAGAACGGTATACGAAGCGTATACGCTAATATAGCGAGCGTGTTGGATGAGTATGTAAATCGAATAAAAGACACAGCTTTTGTGCAACGAGGCATAGCGTTTTTAAGAACGTTAGAAAAAGAGAAAACGGAAGTAATTGAATACGGTTGTTACGCTGGTATTTTATATGAATCTATTGGACAGTATGATCAGGCGATAAAACGGTATAATGATGCACTTAAGAAAAAACAGGATTCATTGCCGTATTTTCGAATCGGTGAAACATTCATGGCGTTAGGGCAATTTCAAGAAGCGAAGCATGCGTATGAAACATGTTTAGAAATGGATAAGAATTTCACAGGTGTACATGTGCAACTAGCAGAAATATATGAAAAAGAAGAAAATAGTTCTAAAGAACAAAGTCATATGGTCCAGGCAATGAAAGAAGAGCCTTTGCATATTAATATGGAATATTTGGCACAGCTTTCAGTAGATTTGAATCTTCATGAAGAATTGCTAGTTGAACTAGAACAATTAGCAGAAGAGGTACCAGAAATATGGCGTTTAGATGCAATTGCATATGTATATGGTGCGATGAATGAGGTAAATAAAGAAAAAGAATATATCGAATGCGCAATGAAAATAGATGAAGCGCATGTGGAAGTACTATATCATTATGCGAAATTGCTAGTTAAAAAGCAGAGTGTAGAAGCAATCGAAGTTGCGCTGAAAGTAATGCATAAAGATTTGGAAAGTGAACGTATTTTTGGTGTGTACGTAAAAGCAATGGAGCAACATAAAAAATTATCCCAAATACGAGACGTACTTCATACGTTAAAGGTGAAAAAAGCAGAAAGAAGTACAGCGTTTATGTATGCAGCTACTGCGGTTGCCGAAAGATTAGTAGAAAGACAGCAAAATGAGCAACCGAAAAAATCTATATTTACAAGAGCATTTTATCGCATGAAAAATCGTGCGAAGGAAATTTCAATGATTACAGTTATTATCGATTTATTTGAAATCTCCTTAAATTTAAATCCGAAAAATAGTATGGCAGCGCAGCGTTTCGCAATATTTTATGAGAATGCGGCGATGAATAAAGAAGCTATAGAGGTTTTACAAACATCGTTAGAAAATAAGTGGGATTATGATGTAGCGAAGCAACTTGTAAATCTTTTCATTGAGTGTGAAGAAGAAGATATGTTACGAGATGCTTTTGAATTAACGAAACAAATGGTTCGCGAGCTACCGGATGATTATGATACACTTCTTCTACAAGCGAATGTATTATGTAAGCTAGGCGAAGAAAGAAAAGCCGAAAAAATTTACTTGCAATTAATTGAGAAAACACCATTTGTAAGTAGAGGATTCCTTTCTTTAGCAGAAATATATCAAAGTCAAGAGAGAATTGAGGACTCGATTCAGTTATTAGAAGACGCTTCTGTACATCATCCAAATGAAACAGCAATTCTTCTTGCTTTAGCATCTTCGTATCATAGAGCTGGGCAAACGACAAAGGCAGAAAAAATAACAAGTGAAATATTAGCAATTGATGCTACTGACTTGCTAGCAAGATACGATCATGCTTGTTATTTAACATTATTAAACAGAAATGAAGAGGCAAGAGATGAACTTGAAATTGTGCTTCGTGAAGATGAAACAGGATTTTTCGCTGAACTTGCAGAGGAAGATGAAGATTTAGCAGGATTGCGAGAATTTGAAAAGTAATTGTATAAGAATAGAGAAAAAGGGTATAAATAAAAATATATTTCGAATTAGTTGACAATTAATTGTTTAATGGCATAAAATAACTTTTAATAAAGTATACAAATCTGAAGACGAGAAAGAGTAAAATAGTGAGCTGTTCTCCAGAGAGCCGGTGTATTGCTGAAAGCCGGTGTGCAGACGTTATTTGAAAATCATCTCCGAGGAGCCGTGGCTGAATAAAGTAAGCTCGGACGGATGTCTACCGTTACAAAGAACGCGTATATTAGTACGTTGCTAAGTGCTATTAGTGAAAAGCTAATAGAATTAGGGTGGTAACGCGGGTAAACCCGTCCCTACTTCATAGGGGCGGGTTTTTTGTGTGCTTTTAAAACATTCAAAGGAGTGATTGTAGATGAAGAAAGTAGATGTAAAAGAGTCGGCTGTAGGGAGAGAAACACGTATTCGTAAGCAGTGGAACGAACAGGGCATTTTTGAGCAATCAATTCAGAATAGAGAAGGCGCACAATCGTTTGTGTTTTATGAAGGACCACCAACGGCGAACGGCTTACCACACGTCGGCCATGCACTTGGTCGGGCAATTAAAGATTTAGTAGCGAGATATAAAACGATGGCTGGATATAAAGTGTTAAGAAAAGCTGGCTGGGATACACATGGATTACCTGTAGAATTAGGCGTCGAAAAACAACTTGGTATTTCAGGTAAGCATGAGATTGAAGAGTACGGCATTGAGCCATTTATTCAAAAGTGTAAAGAGAGTGTATTCACGTATGAGAAGCAGTGGCGTGAATTTACGGAGAGCATTGGATATTGGGTAGATATGGATGATCCGTATGTTACTCTAGAGAATCCATATATCGAAAGTGTATGGAATATTTTAGGGACGATTCATGAAAAAGGCTTGTTATATAAAGGGCATAGAGTTTCGCCGTACTGCCCAAGCTGTCAAACATCTCTTAGTTCACATGAAGTTGCACAAGGATATAAAACAGTGAAAGATTTAAGCGCGACAGTTAAGTTTAAAGTGAAAAATAGTGAAAATGAATATTTCCTTGGATGGACGACAACGCCGTGGACACTTCCAGCGAATGTTGCACTTGCTGTACATCCAAATATGGAATACGTTAAAGCGAAACAAGAAGGGTATGTATACATTGTTGCGAAAGAGCGTGTACAAGAAGTACTAAAAGAAAACTATGAAGTATTATCCGTTCATAAAGGCGAAGAATTAGTAAACACATCTTATACAGCACCGTTTCCGATGAAGGAAGTTACAAATGGGTACCACGTAATTGCAGCAGATTTTGTAACTGCAGATAGTGGTACAGGACTCGTTCATATCGCTCCAGCATATGGGGAGGACGATTATAGAGTCGTTCAAAGTGAAGGATTGTCGTTCTTACATGTTGTAGATGAGAAAGGTGAGTATACGGATGCAGTACCATTTCTTAAAGGTAAGTTTGTAAAAGAATGTGACGTTGATATCGTTCGTTATTTAGCTAAAGAAGGTTTGCTATATCATAAAGAGAAATATGAACATAGCTATCCGCATTGCTGGCGCTGTGATTCACCATTACTTTATTATGCAGGAGAAAGCTGGTTAATCCGAACAACTGAGATTAAAGAAATATTTTTACGAAATAATGATTCTGTTAAGTGGTATCCAGACCATATGAAGCATGGACGGTTTGGTAAGTTTTTAGAAAACATGGTGGACTGGAATATTAGCCGGAATAGATATTGGGGAACACCGTTAAACGTATGGGAATGTGAAAGCTGCGATCATCAATTCGCACCGAAAAGCATTGCCGAATTAAGAAAGCATAGTACGAAAGAAACACCTGAAGATTTAGAATTGCATAAGCCGTATGTAGATGAAGTGCAAGTTTGCTGCGAAAAATGCGGAAGTACAATGAATCGTACACCAGAAGTAATCGATGTTTGGTTTGATAGTGGTTCCATGCCGTTTGCACAATATCATTATCCATTTGAAAATAAAGAGTTATTTGAAGAACAGTTTCCAGCAGATGTTATTGCAGAAGGCATTGATCAAACACGCGGATGGTTTTATAGTTTATTAGCAGTATCAGCACTATATACAGGAAAAGTACCTTATAAACGAGTGTTATCACTAGGGCATGTTCTAGACGAGGAAGGACAGAAAATGTCTAAAAGTAAAGGAAATGCACTAGATCCAGTTGATTTAGTAAATCAGTTTGGTGCAGATGCTTTAAGATGGGCTCTACTTGTTGACAGTGCTCCGTGGAATGCGAAGCGTTTTTCTGAAAGAACAGTACTGGAAGCAAAATCTAAATTTGTAGATACATTAGTCAACGTATATAGCTTCTACGTTTTATATGCAAATTTAGATGAGTATAATCCGAATGAAACCTATGATGTAAAGCGAACGAAATTGGATGAATGGGTATTATCAAGATTGCATAGCACAACGAAAAAAGTGAGAACAGCACTTGATGATTATCAATTTACGAATGCAGCTCGTGAAATCACGGCGCTTGTAGATGAAGTGAGTAACTGGTACGTAAGACGATCACGTAATCGTTTCTGGGAGTCTGGTATGAATGCTGAAAAAGCAGCTGCGTATGAGACACTTCATGAAGTACTTGTGACAATTAGTAAATTAATTGCACCATTTACACCGTTTGTAGCTGAGGATATTCATCTGAATTTAGAAGGAAGAAGCGTTCATTTAGCAGATTATCCGGTTGTAAACGAATCACTTATCCAGCCTGAGTTAGAAGCAGAAATGGATGCTGTTTTACAAGTTGTTGAACTTGGAAGAAGTAATCGTAATCAACATTCATTAAAAGTAAAACAGCCGTTAGCAGAACTTGTATTACTAGCGCATAATGAAAATGATATGGATTGGGAATCTTATCGTGATATCATCATGGATGAGCTAAATGTAAAAGCGTTCCATGTTGAACTCGATGAAACGAAATACACGTCCTATCAATTAAAGCTGAATTTTAAAACAGCTGGGCCGAAGTTTGGTAAAAGTGTGAATGCAGTAAATGGTTGGTTAAAACAATTATCAAAAGAAGAAGTACAACACTTTGTATCTACAGAAAGAGCAGTTTACGAAGTAGCACCAGGAGAAGAAGTAGTTGTAACAGCTGAAGATGTATTAGTAGAGAAAGTTGCGAAATCAGGATTTTCAAATACGACTAACGGTCAATATACGGTAATGTTAGATACGAATGTAACGGGAGAATTGTTACAAGAAGGAGTAGCACGTGAATTTATTCGTGCAGTTCAAGAATATCGTAAGCAGTTGAATTTACCAGTTAATTTACGAGTGGATGTAATTCTTGATACAGAAGAAGAACTACAGCAAACGTTAACGAATCATAAAGATTTATTAGAAGAAAACTTACTCGTCAAGCAATTTACATTTGGTCACTTAACGAATGAGGACGATGAACTTTCTTTAGGTGAGACAAAGATCCGAATTAAATTAAACGCGGCTAATTAAAGAAAAAAGGAAGTTGGAATCATTCCAACTTCCTTTTTTGTATGAAGATAAATTAATCAGTTATTTTCCGCATAATCCATTCGATAGGTCCTCTAGAAAAGTTCCTTCGCCATAATACGCTAAATAAAATACTGAAAATGAAAAATGCAGTAGCAAATAATAAAACGAAAAGTAGTGTTTGATGTTCCATACGATTTAATACAATCAATGCGCCAATACCGATAAATACATGACTTACATAATGCGTTAATGTTAATTGTCCTGTTTGTATAATGGAAGTAACAAACCAATTATTTTCATATTTTTCAGCAATGTAGAGGCAAATTATTAATATAGCAATAGCAGATCCTGTAGCGGATGCGACGTATAATATATTGGGTAAAATGGGTCCTGTGTTAAACAAAAATGTAGAGGCTGCTTCACCAATGTATGGGATACAAAGGTGTGTTAACCCTTTTGATAATAGCTCTACAATTACGGTTACTGTTAAACCCAGTAAGAACAACCAATGTCTAATTTTCCTATTATGAAGATCTAACCTGCCAATTATCATACCGATTAAGAAGAAAGAAAACCATGGGAAAATAGGGTGATAGCCATTAAAAAATAAGTTGCGAAGAAAACCTGTTAAGGTCCAAAAGTCTATATAGTTTATAAATGGGATTGTGCCTCCCCATCCTTCGAAGGCGTTGAAAGTAAGTTGGAGATATTGTGCAGTAAGTAAAATAATGATAGAAAGCCATATTAGTATAGTTCTTCGTACAGTAATTAGTAATGCAGCGATGAAAAGGTAAACGCCGTAGTAGTGTAAAATATCACCCGTCCATTCCATTACATACAATAATAATCCTAAAATAAATAAGAATAGTGATCGTTTCCAAATCAATATTCGGCTGGTATTGATTTTTATTTTCTCTTGGCTAGCAACAGATGATTTAGTCATTAAAGTTATGCCAATCCCAGCAAGTATAACAAACAAGGCAGAAGCTCTACCTTCAAAAAGTGTCATAAAGATTTTTAACAGAGGAGGTCCATTTCCTTCCGCCCCTGTTATCACCATGAAATTAACTACTAACATTCCAAACATTGCCCACGCTCTAGCAAAATCTAAGCCGATAATGCGCTTTTTTGTATTCACTTCAATCCCTGCTTTCAAAAATGCTATTTACAGCTTCAATCCATATTTGTTTATAATCCATATCTAAATGTAACATCATAAAATTCCCAATATTATCAAGAACTAATGCTAACATATGAGCTTTTGAAACTAGATTTTTATTTTGAATGAGTTGAAGTTCATTTGCTTTTGTTAGGAGTGATTCAAATCCGTTTAAATATTCTGTTTGTACAGTTAGTAATCGATCTTTGTACATATCGTTTCTTGAAGATAGTAATACATATTCTTGTAATACACGATTAAAATAAGGATCTTTCTGTTGTTCGTCTATCATTTTAAAGCCAATTTCAACACATTTCTCAATGAAATTCTCTTTCGTAAATTCTTCTGTATGAAAGAATGAGGAGAACTGCATCGCTGCACATAATTCATTAAAAATACTTTCAATTAATGCATCTTTAGATTTAAAGTAATAATAAATAGATGGCTTGGCAATACCAACTTCTTCAGCAATCATTGTATAGGTCGTTTTGGCAATGCCGTGTCCGGCAAATAGTCGATAACTTGCTTCGACTATGGAAGAGAGTGTTTCTTCACTTTTGCTCATGATAAGTCCTCCTAATAAGAAAGGTTACATAAATCGTATCATTCATTAATATTATTTTCAACCTATCGTTAGGTAAAAAATAACTTATTTTTTTACACATTACTTTAAAAAGCATAAGGTAAAGAAATTTACAAAAGAAATATATTTCTACAGTATTTTTCTCGTTTCACACATAAATATTGAGAAAATTTCACTTACCCAAAATGTAAAGGTAATAGAATTGTTTGTATAGAATTACTCGTAGATTCACTTTATTTCGTTACTTGTGGACAGGAATAGCCTTATAGGAATGGGGTAAAGTTTTCAATTTATTAGGGGGAGTGGTTCTATGTTAAACAAAAAAATGGTGGCAATGGCAATGACTGTGCCATTAGTAATGGGGACAATTTCTACTGTTTCAGCACTGGAAAAACAACAGCAAGTAAAGTTAGAAGCTTATTCACCACAGAAAAAAGCAATTGAATATTTAAAGGGACATGCTACGGAATATGGATTGAAGGCAGACCTTTCAGACTTGCAATATATTTCTACAACAGAAACGTCAGTAGCTTCATATGTTAGATTCCAACAAGTGGTCAATGGTGCGCCTGTATTTTCAAAACAAATTACAGTTACTCTTAACGGAGAGGGAAAAGGATTACTTGCGATTTCAGATTATCAGCCTGTTACAGGTGTGAAGGAAGTTACGAAAAAAATTAGTGAAAAAGATGCAGAACAAAAATCGATGGCGTATGTTGGAGGAGAAAGTGAGCAAAACTTATGGGCTCCTACAGAAAAAGAATTCGGATATATTGTTGAAGAGGGAGTCGCTATTCCTGTATATAAAGTGGTAGTCCATTCTAATAATCCATTCGGTGCATGGGAAACATTCATTGATGCGGAAAATGGAAAGTTAATTAAAAAAGTTGATATAAACCGAAAAGCAGAAGGAACAGGAAAAGTATTTTTACCTAACCCTGTCGTATCTAGTGGAAGTTTAGCAGGGTTAAAAGATAATAATGATGCAGATTCAACAGCATTAACGAATCAATTGAAAACTGTTACGTTAAAAGGTTTAGATGGTACAGGATTTTTAATTGGTGAGTATGTTACGATTTCTTCAAAAGCGAAGACGAAATCTACAAACTTACAATTTAACTATACACGTGCAAATGATAGTTTTGAAGATGTTATGTCATATTATCATATTGATACATTACAGCGTTACATTCAAGGATTAGGTTTTCAAAATATTAATAAACGTTCGATTAAAGTGAATGTAAATGGTACAACTGACGATAATTCATTCTATTCTCCATCAACGAAAGCTTTAACTTTCGGTACTGGTGGAGTAGATGATGCAGAAGATGCTGGCATTATTGCGCATGAATATGGTCATTCTATTCAAGATAATCAAGTGCCAGGATTCGGAAGTTCACCAGAAGGTGGAGCGATGGGAGAAGGATTTGGAGACTTCTTAGGTGCTACTTATGAAGATGCAGTATCGACAACAGGATACGGGAAAGCATGTATTGGAGAATGGGATGCGACTGCTTATTCTAGTTCAGATCCGACGTGCTTACGCCGATTAGATACGAATAAAGTATACCCGAAAGATATAACGAATGAAGTGCATAATGATGGGGAAATTTGGGCTCAAGGTCAATACGAAATGGCGCAATCTTTTGGACGTGATGTAGCAACAAAAATTATTTTACAATCACATTGGTCATTAACGCCAAATGCGAAATTCCGTGATGGAGCGAAAGCGATTAAGCAAGCAGATGCTCTTTTATACGGCGGGCAACATGCTGCTGAAATCGATCGTATTTGGGCAGCGAGAGGAATTAGTACGAATTAATTAAAAACGTCGTGGCATTTATAAGCCACGACGTTTTTAATTTGCTTAAGAACTGGTACTAGAAAATTTATTGGTAGCGGTAATAATGTACATATACCGATAAGTTCACTTTACTGCTTCTTTAAAAACAAAATGCTCTTTAAATTTTCTAGATTCAACTTTTTGACCGTTTCTCATAGAGCGGAAAGGATGTTCTTGCCACGTAATGATCACGTCAACCTTATCCGATTTTGTAGAAACTGGAAAATTAGCGTGTTCAAATCCAGTTTTTCCGCCCGCTAGACGACTTTCTTTTAGGGAAAAGAGTTCATATTTTGTTTTCGTATTTGGTTCATTCCGAAAAACTTCAACTTGTACATTATACACTTCACTTTTTCCAAGATTTTTTACAGAGAAATGATATGTTTGAAATACACCTTTTTTGGGTTGTAACAATTTTTCACTCGTTCTTTTTACTTCATCAATATTTACTTGCCATTGATCAGAATTTTGAGAGATTGGTAAAGATTTTGGTGAATAGGCATATGCTTCATTAACTACAACTAAGCATAATAGTAGGAGAAAGAAACTAATTGTTTTTTTCATATGTACACCTCCGATAAAACTTTAATAATAATATGCGTGGGAAACTCGTGTTTTATGTAATAAAATGGAAAAAAAGTTCAATTGAAAGAATTTGATAAGGATAAAATATTTCTAAGCTGTCAAATGATAATTGTATAGAGTTCAATGTTCATGTTACATATCTTTAGAAGGGGTCTGTTTAGTGAAATGCAATATTTTTCTAAAAGGGCTTGCGTTTTATAAAATAAAGAGATAGAATACTCTGTAAATATAAAAAGTGATGATTAGGAAAAGTACATGATGCAAGGGTCTACAGAGAGCAATCGGTTGCTGGGAAGATTGCGATACCGCATGATGGAAAGACACCTGTGAGTGTTGCTTTGAACGTGATAATTAGTAAAAGCAAACGGTACCTACCGTTATCAGGGCTAAGATGGTCATTATGACAATTTGGGTGGTACCGCGGAAAAATCCGTCCCTATTTATAGGGGCGGATTTTTGTATTCTTTGAAAGGAGGTGAGTGACCGTGGATGATGACGATGACAACAATAACGTAAATAAAAATAAAATTAATGGAGGGAAATATAATGGATCAAATAATGAAGCGTTCACTCACACGAGAATGTACGGAACATGGCGGGAAGGTTGTATTACTACAAGGATGGGTAAAAAAGATTCGTCATCTAGGGAATGTTAGTTTTTTATTATTAAGGGACCGAACGGGAGTTATTCAATGTGTATTAGAAAACGAGTTAGCCGGATACAAAGTTGATGTTGAAAGTGTGGTCCAAATAATTGGAGAAATAGTAGAGACACCGAAAACAGAATTAGGTGTTGAAGTACTTGCACATGAAGTGGAAGTACTAAATGGAGCAGAATCACTCCCATTTGAAATAAATAAAAAAAAGTTACAAGTTGGCCTAGATCAATTATTGAATGAGCGAGTATTATCGTTAAGGCATGAGCGAATCGCGGCGATATTTAAAGTGAAATCTATACTCGTTCAGAGCTTTAGTGAATTCCTAATAGAGAACGATTTCACACGTATATTTACTCCGAAAATTGTCTCGCAAGGGGCAGAAGGAGGAGCGAATGTTTTTAAGCTTCCATATTTCCAAAAAGAAGCGTATTTAGCTCAATCACCACAGTTTTATAAACAAATGATGGTAGCGGGAGGACTCGAACGTGTTTTTGAAATTGCTCCTGTGTACCGGGCTGAACATCATAACTCTTCAAGACATTTAAATGAATATATATCGTTAGATGTAGAACTTGGATTTATTCATGATTTTCATGAAGTAATGCAATTAGAAACAGATATTTTACGATACATGTTTCAACAAGTAGGAGGAAAATGTGAAAAAGAACTACAACTATTACAAATAACAGTACCTGTCATTACAGAAATTCCTAAAATCACATTGGCAGAAGCGCAAGAAATTTTGAAAATGAAGTATCGGAAAGAATCTCCTGAAGGGGATTTAGATACAGAAGGTGAAAAGTTACTAGGGAAATATGTGAAGGAAACATATAAAAGTGAATTTGTCTTTATTACACATTATCCGAAAGAATCGCGACCGATGTATACAATACCGAATAAGGAGAATGAAGCCGTAACGGATTCATTTGACCTATTATATAAAGGATTAGAAATAACGTCAGGTGCACAGCGTATTCACAATCATGAAACGTTACTCGCATCTTTTAAAGAAAAAGGATTACATCCAGAGAAATTTCAATCGTATCTAGATACATTCCGCTACGGATGTCCACCGCATGGTGGCTTTGGAATTGGATTAGAACGAGTTGTGTATAAGCTTTTAGAATTATCAAATGTTAGAGAAGCGAGTGCTTTTCCGAGAGATTGTACACGTCTTATACCATAAAAAAGCATCTTCGCGATTATCGCGAAGATGCTTTTTTACTGTTCTTTCATTTTTACATTGAAAGTTTATAAAAATCATTTTCGACAAAAAATTAACATAGCCCTTGACAGTTATAAATATAACCGATATACTTCATATTAATTTCAAAAGAAAATATATTCTAAATATTAAAATGCATTGAATAGGAGTAGTAAGGTCATGTATTTGTACAGAGAGCTATGGGTTGGTGCGACATAGTCAAATGACATCCTGAACTCGCCTAGGAGCAGTAAGGTGGAACGGAATCACATTCTTAGTAAATCTTAACGGTTAACCTTCGATATTAGGTTTGTAATCAAACGATTACTACTAAGGTGGATTCATAATGGAATCAATAAGGGTGGTACCGCGTTAAGTAAATGGCTTAGCGTCTCTTTATATAGAGACGTTGGGCCATTTTTTTATTTTATAGAAAAAGAAATGGAGGTTTTATTCAGATTGATCAATAATATTTATTTATTAATATAAAATGATTTTAACAGGAGGAAAATAGGATGAAACAGACGGAGCAATGGACTTCGAAATTAGGTTTTATAATGGCAGCAGCAGGATCAGCAATTGGACTTGGCGCAATATGGAAGTTTCCTTATATCGCTGGAAAGAGCGGGGGAGGGGCATTCTTTTTAATCTTTATATTATTTACTGTATTAATTGGACTACCGCTACTTATAGCTGAATTTATGATTGGACGCAGTACACAGAAACAAGCAGTTGGAGCATTTAAAAGTATCGCACCAAATACAGGATGGCACTGGATTGGCCGTCTTGGCGTTGGAACTTGTTTTATATTGCTATCATTTTATAGTGTTGTAGGTGGCTGGGTTTTAATATATTTTTTCAGGGGAGTAACAGGACAGCTTATTACTCCGGGACAAAATTATAGTGCATTATTCACAGAGACAATTGGAAATCCGACTTGGGCCATTATCGGTCATTTTGCATTTATGTTCATTACGATATGGGTTGTATCAAAAGGTGTACAAAATGGAATTGAAAAAGCAAGTAAATATATGCTACCAGCATTGTTCGTTTTATTTGTCGCTCTTATTATTCGTTCATTAACACTGGATAATGCGATGCAAGGCGTGAAGTTTTTCTTACAACCAGATTTCTCGAAGATTACTTCAGAAAGTATTTTATTCGCAATGGGCCAATCATTCTTTGCGATTAGTATAGGGATTTCGATTATGGTTACGTATAGCTCGTATTTAAATAAAAAAGAAAGTTTACCAAAATCAGCAATAACAATTGTTGGATTGAATTTATTCGTCTCTTTATTTGCAGGTCTTGCCATTTTTCCAGCAGTATTTTCGTTAGGCATGGAGCCGACAGAAGGGCCAGGCTTACTATTTATCGTATTGCCATCTGTATTTAGCCAAATTCCATTCGGAGGATTGTTCTTAACTGTATTTCTTGCGCTATTTACATTTGCCACATTAACCTCGGCATTTTCTCTACTAGAGACGGTTGTTTCAGCATTAGCAAATGGTGAACAAGAAAGAAGAGCTAAACTATCATGGATCATCGGGTTCTGCATTTTCCTAGCAGGTATACCATCTGCCTTATCATTTGGAGTATGGAGTGATATTACGATTTTTGGGAAGAATATTTTTGATGCAGTAGACTTCTTATCTAGTAATATATTAATGCCGCTGGGAGCATTATTTATTAGTATTTTCGTATCATTCAAGATGGAAAAGAAAGTGTTAGAAGCTGAATTTTTTGTAGGTGGAAATTATGGAAAGATAGTATTTACTATCTGGGCATTTTTACTTCGATTTGTAGCACCACTTGCGATAGTTATCGTATTTTTAAATGTAATAGGGATTATTTAAGTTTAAATGTTATAATATTCAGTAAAAAAAGAAGGTGATGATAATAAAAACAAATTTGATTGAAGTTGGGAAATATATGAACATTAGAGGGAAAAAGCTATACGTTGAAACACATGGAAGTCCTAAAAATAAACCAGTATTATTTTTACACGGTGGCCCAGGTGAAAGCTGTTATGATTTTTCATTTCATCAAGCGGAACGATTAAAAGATTCCTTATATGTAATTATGATAGATCAAAGAGGAGTTTGTCGATCAGAAGGAATTACTGAGGAAGAATCTTTTGGATTAAATGATTTAGTTGAAGACTGTGAGGAAATAAGAAAACTATTACAAATTGAGAAATGGTCTGTAATCGGGCACTCTTTCGGTGGATATTTAGCGTTGTTATATGCGTCGATGTATCCAAATTCAATAGAGAAAATAATATTTGAAGGTCCGACTTTCGATTTTGCATTAACAAGTAGGGCTCTATTACAAAAGACAGGAATTTTATTAAAAAAGTATGGAAAAGAATTAGCGGCAGAAGAGTGCATTGCTTATTCATCTAGTAATGCTAGTTCAGAAGAGTTGTTAGAAGCTTATATAAGATTAAGCGATGAATTAGAAGAAAAAAGAATGGAGATTTACAATTATAAGGAGGATGAGATAGACGAGAGTTTATATAGTGATGAAGAGTGGGAAGTATTTTCAAATCGCTCCAAAATCCATTTTGATAGATTAAAATCAGAGGGAGCATGTCATACGTCATTATTATCTAAAATAAAAGATATACAAAATCCAATGTTATTAATTGTAGGAAAATACGATGTAGTAACGTGTGAAAAACAAATTGAAATATTTAATAATGATGCTTCAAATGGGAAGTATATTGTATTCGGAGAAAGTGGTCATTCACCGCATTATGAAGAAGCAGAGAGATTCGCAGAAACAATCATGCATTTTTTGAAATAAAAAAGAAGGGTGCTTCTAATAATGAGAAGCACTCTTTTTAAATTTCGGGATAAGTGATTGTAATGTTAGGCCATTTGCTTTGCCATTTCTTTTGATTAACTCTTTTGTTGTACATATGTATTCGTTCTTTCGTTTCCAGAAAATGAGGTGTAGGTTTCACTTGTAATGAAAGTACATCTTCAATTCCACATGGAGCTGTTAATATGAGATTGTTTTGCTCGTCAAGCGTAACTCCTAAAGCGGTTGCTGTTTCAGGAAATTTAGAAATAGCATCAACAGAAGAAGAGTATGGTGGCATTCCATTCACTACATGCATGCGAGTTTGATTTTTTACTGACCAAGGGATAGAGGCATCCATATTCGCCAGCTTCTGTTTTAATGATTGTTCGTACGCCTCATCTTTATGTAATGGATCATAATAAATGACATCGACATCTGGCGTAGCCGTTCTTACTTCGTAGTTATGTAAAGTATCCCAAATTTTAGAACGGACAAACCCAGCACAAATCCACCAATCAGGTAGCTCTAGTGATTTTGCCATTTTTAATACATACATCATCCATTCGTCGTTTTCTATAAAACGAATTATATCTTGCTCTGTTTTTATCTTCATTGATATATTCACCTTTCTAGTAAATTAATGCATCAGTTCAATAATCCATAAAATCCAGTAAGCACCTGGTACAAATAGTAGTTGTGCCAATAATGTGCCGAAAAGTCTAGATATCATTAGCCAACCATACATTTTACTCATTGCCTCAGCACCCTTTTCGGATTGTAAAGCACGTTCTGTTAAAAGGGCAATGCGTGGATCGAGTAGCACTGTTAATAAAATAGTGGCGAAACCATTCACAAGACCAGAAGCTGTACTTGCATTTGTTGCATAAGTCGGATTTAAAAAAGAAGCATATAGTGCGGAAAGAACACCAGCTGTATAAATGGCAGTGGCAAACATATTAATAAGCATAATTCGCTTCGGAATTCCGCCAATACGCATTCGATGAATCATCTCAAGCTTTGGAAAGCGTACATATTTTTTTGTGTACTTTAATTTTTGAATGTTATTTGTTTTCATCATTCGAATGAATGAACCATCCGTTTCAAAGTTTTGAATAACGTATCCAAATAGCTTTGTCAAAGTTGGGTAGAGTATAATCGCGAGCAATGTACCGACAGAAGCCGATAATAGAACGAGCCGTATAATATGCTCTAAATCAATAGAAGAATCTAGTTTTGCTTCATCGACAATACCACCAATTAAAAAAGCTTGTAGTAAGTTAGATGTTCTTGAAATAAGTAGTACCATTCCTACGATGGATAAGGCAACGACAATCTTTTTTAAACGAACACCAGCTAATCGAATACTATAAGAGCTAGTTTCAACCGCGTGGATAACAATTGTGAAAGCCATTATAAAAATTAATGTAATTGACATTTGATTCACCAGTTTCTATTAAATTGAGTATAACTTTTTCACTTTATCATATCTTTTGTGATTTTGTAACTGAAAGTATAAGGATAAGAAAAAGTAATTTTCTGAAAAGTTAAATGGTGATAGTATAGTAAAGGGCTAAGTAGGAGCATGGCTTTAATGGGGTACATATAAAATCAGTGGGGGAATTAAATATGTATAAAACATTTCTATTTGATTTAGATGGAACATTAACGGATCCGAAAGAAGGGATTATAAATTCTGTTCTATACGCGTTAGAAAAAATCGGGATTGAAGAAGTAAATATAAGCGAGTTAGATTCATTTATCGGCCCACCAATACAACAATCTTTTGTAGATAGATATAATATGAACGAAATAGAAGTAGAACGAGCAGTGTTTTACTTTCGGGAGTATTTAAAGCAAAGTGGTTTATTAGAGAATAAAGTATACGATGGAATTACAACCCTATTGCAAGAATTAAAGGATGCTGATAATCGTTTGTTTGTAGCAACATCAAAACCTACTGTATTTGCGAAACAAGTAATAGAGCACTTTCAGTTAACAACTTTTTTTGAAGAGATTGTAGGGAGTAATTTAGATGGGACAAGAATAAAAAAGGAAGAAATCATTGCTCATATTTTACAAACAAATGAAGAACTCAAAAAAGAAGAAATGGTGATGATTGGTGATAGAAAGCATGACGTAATCGGTGCGAACAGTAACGGAATTGCTTCGATAGGTGTATTGTATGGATATGGTAGTGAGATTGAATTGAGTGATGCTGGGGCGATTCATATAGTGAAAGATGTCGAAGAGTTACAAAGCTTTTGTATAGAGAATAGTACGATAAAACTATAGAAATAGAACCTAGAAATCCCTTTATAACATATGACGATGAAATCGTTTTTGTTTAAAGGGATTTTACATATGTAATCGAATACTATAATTAGACAATTTTAGCATGAAAAATTTGTAATAAAGTAAAACTTTAACTAGTGGAAGTTTTGTCCATCCGGCACTGATTATCAGCCCTCACCAATCGGGCTGTTACGAGCAGTTGATATCCCGCCTAGCTTCTGCACATTTGCTGAATTTTAAGGTGGGAGTCTTACTGCCCGCAAATAGCGGGATAAAAAGAGGAGGAATGTCATGAAATAAAAGGGTTCGAAATACGAGTAAAAGTCCGCCGTAAAAAGATTGAATTTTCAGTTTAAAAGGAGGGTTATAATTGGAGCTAGTTATTATTTTATTAGCACTTAGTTTACTCATGTTTGTAGCATATAAAGGATTTTCTGTAATATTATTCGCACCGATTTTTGCATTATTTGCGGTATTTTTGACAGAGCCTAGTTTTGTATTACCTTTCTTTTCAAATATTTTTATGGAGAAAATGGTAGGATTTATCAAATTATATTTCCCAGTGTTTTTACTTGGAGCAATATTTGGGAAAGTAGTAGAAATGTCAGGAATCGCTGATTCCATCGCAAAGACGATTGTAGAGTTAGTTGGAGAAAAACGTACAATTTTAGCAATCGTTTTAATGGGAGCTATTTTAACGTATAGCGGTGTTAGTGTGTATGTAGTGGTGTTCGCTATATTTCCGTTTGCGGCGAAGTTGTTTCGACAAGCGGATATTCCAAAGCGTTTAATCCCTGGCACAATCGTTCTTGGAGCAGCAACATTTACAATGGATGCGCTTCCTGGATCGCCACAAATTCAAAACGTAATACCTACAACTTTTTTTAAAACTGATATTTATGCAGCACCGATACTTGGTATTTTAGGCGCAATCTTTGTTTTAACGTTAGGTTTACTTTATTTAGAGAGTAAGCGTAAGAAGGCAAAAGCAGCAGGAGAAGGGTATTTTGGTTTTAACGATGGGAATTCTGAAATGGCAGCATCTTTGCAATTAGAACAAAAAGATATGCCGATATTAAGCAGTATTGAAATTACAAGAGTACAGCAAGTAATTGCGTTTGTACCACTTATTTTAGTAGGTGTAATGAATAAAGTTTTCACAATCATGATACCAAAGTGGTATCCAGATGGTTTTGATTTCTCAGCTATTGGTATGAAAGCATTTGGAAAGGTTGAATTAAGTGCGGTAGTTGGGATTTGGTCTGTAGAATTGGCACTTATTATAGGGATTTTATCAACGCTTTTATTATATTGGAAACGAGTAGTAACTGGATTTCAAGCTGGATTGAATACAAGTATTGGTGGAGCGCTACTTGCAACAATGAATACAGGAGCTGAATTTGGATTTGGTGGTGTTATTGCCGCACTTCCTGGCTTTGCGATAATGAGAGATAGCATCTCTGCAACTTTCACGAATCCATTAGTAAATGGGGCAGTAACGACGAATATTTTAGCTGGAATTACAGGTTCAGCATCAGGCGGAATGGGAATTGTGTTAAGTGCGATGGGTGATAAATTTATTGCTGCAGCAACGCAATATAACATTCCATTAGAAGTTATGCACCGCATTGTATCAATGGCATCAGGCGGAATGGATACATTACCACATAATGGGGCAATTATTACTATTCTAACGGTAACAGGATTAACACATAAACAGTCATATAAGGATATATTTGCTATTACAATTTTGAAAACGATTGCTGTATTTGCAGTCATCGCATTCTATACTTTAACAGGGATCTATTAATACTAGTTAATATACGAAAAGAAAATATTTATTAGATTGATATTTTACATAATAAAATATTTATTGTAACTACTCAGTCACTCTATGAAAAATCGGCAGAAAAGTTTTTTAAGTTGGTCGAGAGAGGACCTGGCTATTTATAGGAGCGGTCAGGGCCTTTCCTGCCACGCGCAAAGTTTTAAAACAAAGTATATTAATAAGGGGGCTTATTTTAACTGGAATAATAGACTTTATCAAACTTCTGAATGAAATGCATGGCTGAGTAGTTGCAAATATTTATTATAAATAGAAGGGGTGGAGTACTTGCAAGAAGTTGCTGAGTTTCGTATGCCGAAGTCTGTATTATATGGAAGAAATTCGTTTGAAAAACTAGGGGATCAATCAAGAAAGTTAGGGAAAAGGGCTTTTATTGTCAGTGATACAATTATGGAGAGTTTCGGTTATGTTGAAAGATGTGTGGATCACTTAAATGCGAAAGGGATTACTGTTATTACGTACAATGAAGTAAACACTGAGCCTACAAATTTACACGTATTGGAAGCGTTATCTATTTGTAAAGAAGGAAAATGCGATTTTATCATAGGTATTGGAGGAGGAAGCTGTATTGATGCTGCGAAAGCAGTAGCAGTGTTATATACAAATGGTGGAGAAATTGAAGATTACGTCCAAAAGGATATAGAAATAGAATACAATCCACTACCGCTAATCGCAATCCCTACGACTTCTGGTACTGGATCGGAAGTAACAAGTGTAGCAGTAATTACAAATAAAAAAACAGATGTGAAAATGATGATAAAACATCCAAGCTTTATCCCTCATGTTGCTATAATAGACCCGATTTTTACAAGTTCGGTACCACCTCATATTACTGCAGCAACGGGAGTAGATGCATTATGCCATGCAATTGAAGCTTATATTTCTAAAGTTTCACAACCTCTTACAGATGTTCTTGCTCTTTCAGCTATTGAAAGCATTATGAAATATTTACGTATCGCATATGAAGATGGAGATAATATGGAAGCAAGGGAAGCAATGATGATTGCTTCATTACAAGCTGGGATTGCTTTTTCGAATGCATCTGTTACATTAGTGCATGGTATGTCCCGTCCAGTGGGAGCATTATTCCATGTACCACATGGAATATCGAATGCAATACTATTACCTACAGTTTTAGAGTTTACAAAAATGAGTGCAATAAAAAGGTTAGCAGAAGTAGGACGTAGCTTAAACAAAGATTTGTATTCTCATTCTGATGAAGAAGTAGCGAACTACACGATTGCTGAAATTAAGAAACTTTGTTTTGATCTTCGTATTCCTAATTTAAGAGAATACGGAATTGACGAAGTTGAATTTGAAAATGCTATTTCTAAAATGGCGAAAGATGCAATTGCAAGTGGTAGCCCAGGAAATAATCCACGAGTTCCTTCTTATGATGAAATCAAACAGTTGTATCGAGAGTGTTTTAATTATCAATATGAAGATGCTATAAAAACATCAGGGCTTTAATTTCAGAATATTATAATAAAATTTCCTTGGAAATAGTTAAAACAAGACTTTATATTATAAATTTAAAGTCTTGTTTTATTGTGTATAATATACATAATAAAATATTGTTATTGGTTTTATAAAAATAGTTTAGGTAGGTGTTTTACTATGAAAACGATAGGTCTTATAGGTGGTATGAGTTGGGAATCAACTTCTGAATACTATCGAATTTTAAATGAAGAAATAAAAAGTAGATTAGGTGGATTACATTCAGCAAAATGTCTGATTAATAGTGTGAATTTTGAAGAGATTGAACGATTCCAGTCTAGCGGAGATTGGGAGGGAGCAGGAGAAGTATTAGGGAATACGGCGTATTCATTGCAGAAAGGAGGAGCAGACTTTATAATCATTTGCACAAATACAATGCATAAAGTAGTTGAGAAAATAAAGGAGAATATTAACATTCCAGTATTACATATTGCGGATGCAACTGCAAAAGAAATAAATAGAAAAGGTATTCAATCAGTTGGTCTGCTTGGAACAAAATATACGATGGAGCAAGATTTCTATAAATCACGTATAGAAGAGAATGATATAAAAGTAATAGTACCATTAGGAAAAGATAGAGAAAAAATAAATGAAGTAATATACAAAGAATTATGTTTAGGAAAGATAACATCTCAATCTAGAGAGTATTATAAAAGAGTTATAGAAGAGTTAGTGCAAAAAGGGGCGCAAGGAATAATATTAGGGTGTACAGAAATAGGGTTATTAATAAAGCAGGAAGACATATCAGTTCCGATATTTGATACAACGCATATACATGCGATTGAAGCAGTCAATTTCGCTTTAGATAATAGATTGTAATTATATTATGTAAACTCAACTCATTTGTCTGGAAAACATTCAGAAAATATTTTATAATGTAAGTGGTTACATTTAAGGGGGAATGCGGATGTTTTCAGTTCAGCCAATCGCATTTGTACATAATGAAAGAAAGGAAATAAAAGATGATGAGTGGGGAGAAGTAAGATCCTATATTACTTTAACTGATATGTATACAGAGGAAAGTATACAAGGGATTGAAGATTTTTCTCATATTGAAGTTGTCTTTTATTTTCATAAAGTAACTGATGAACAAATTCAATATTTTGCTAGACATCCTAGAAATAATAATGATTATCCTAAAGTAGGCATTTTTGCACAGCGCGGGAAAAATCGTCCGAATCGCATAGGAGCTACAATTGTAAAGGTGATCAAAAGAGAAGATAAATCAATTATTGTTGAGGGGTTAGATGCTATTGATGGCACCCCTATATTGGATATAAAGCCGATAATGAAAGAGTTTATGCCGAAAGAAGAAATTCTACAGCCTAAATGGGTAACGGATATTATGAAACAATATTGGAAGGGGAATAAAACAAAATGAGAATATATGAGGCAACAATTGCAGATTTAGATGGACTAGCATCTGTTTTTAATAACTATCGCGTATTTTATCGACAAGATTCCGATATTGAAGGAGCAAAAGTGTTTTTACGAAATCGAATCGAGAGAAAAGAATCCATTATTTTCGTGGCAGTTGAAGATGGAGAATATATCGGATTCACGCAACTATATCCATCATTTTCTTCTATTTCGATGAAAGAGTTATGGATTTTAAATGATCTGTTTGTACAAAAGGCGAAGCGCGGAGCCGGAACAGGTAAAAAATTGTTAGAAGCTGCAAAAGAATTTGCCTTAGAAAATGGCGCAAAAGGTGTGAAATTACAAACAGAGATTGATAATTTATCAGCTCAGCGATTATACGCTGAAAATGGATACTTGAGAGATAATCGTTATTTCCATTATGAATTAACTTTTTGAAATATATATAGTTAGATGAGACGTTTTCAATGTGAAGACGTCTCATTTAATTTTTTTATTGATGATTTAAAATCCAATTTGTAGCATCTTCAAAGTTTTCTGCGATGTAGTTTGGTTCAATATGTGCCCATTTATCTCGGAATGTATGTAAAGCATCATATCCAGCGCCAGTTTGAACCAATATAGTCGTTGCATTTACTTTTGCCCCAGCAACAATATCCGTCCAGCGATCACCGATTACAGCGCATTTTGTTAAATCAAGCCCATGTTTTTCCGCTGCTTGCAGGAGCATACCTGCGCTCGGTTTGCGGCATTCACATCCATCACCATGTTTATGAGGACATAGATAAATATCATCAAAACCAAACTCTTTTAATTCTTTCGTAAAATCATTCGCAGTTGCTTTTCCATCCGCGATACCTGGTTGATTCGTAAAAGAGAATAGTTTAATATTTTGGGCTTTTAACGTTTGTAAAGATTCCTTTGTAAAAGGAAATAATGTGAAAGAACCTGGATAATGTATTGTAGTATCACCGCCAATTGTTCCGTCACGATCAATGAATATTGCTTCAATGTTTGTCATAGTTATAGTCCTTTCTTCGTACCAGTAGTTTAAAAATATTTTACAAATCGATACCCATTTACTTCATATCCTAATTTTTTGTAAAAAGGATGTGCTTCTAATCTATTTGTTCCACTGACTAGCCATGTGCCGATACAATTATGTGTCTTTGCTAATTGCTCTGCATAATCCATTAATACTTGTCCAATGCCTTTCCGCCGTATTGTAGAATCAACGCTAATAATTGAAATTTCTCCATAACGAGTTACATCTTCTAAATTTTCACGTATACGAAACCCAAGTAATCCAAATATAGTTTCTTCTTCCTCATAAACATATAAAAAATCAAACGGACTCATTTGTACGAATTGCAATCGGTTGTTCATATCTTCATAGGAAATAGAGGAACCTTTTAATTCTTTTGTTAAAGAACAAAGTGCATCTATATCGTCTATCGTAGCTTCACGAATTTGAAAAGACATATTATCCACTCCAATAAAATGTAATCAAACATTAAGTATTCTGTTAAAAAGTATTTATTCCTGCTACGAAGATAAATATTTTATAATGATATATAGATAGTTATATGTTATTCTTTTCCTTGATTGTATTGGAAATGGAAAGAAGGGGAATGTATGTTAGAAGTGAATATCCGCTCTGCTGGATATGATATAGGGGAAAAGACAATTCATGATATTGCTTTTTCGATTGAACAAGGGGAATTAGTTGCACTGATTGGTGCGAATGGCGCTGGGAAGAGTACGACGATTAAAACGATGCTCGGTTTACTTGTAAATATGAATGGTGAAATATCATTTGGTGAAAAGAAAAATCCTTATGCATACGTGCCGGAACATCCGACATATTATGATTATTTGACGCTCTGGGAACATATTGAATTATTAATGGCTGCTCGCGAGAACGAAGTAGGAGGCTGGGAAAGGAAAGCTGAAGATTTATTACATATGTTTCGAATGGATAAACATAAACATGAGTATTTATCAAAATTTTCTAAAGGTATGAAACAAAAATCGATGCTTATATTAGCGTTTTTAACAGAACCGGATTTTTATATAATTGACGAACCTTTTATCGGCTTAGATCCAGTAGCTACGAAAGAGTTTTTAAGTTATTTATATAAAGAAAAAGAACGCGGCGCAGGGATTTTGCTTTGTACGCACGTATTAGATACTGCTGAAAGAATTTGTGAAAGATTTTTACTCATCTCAAAAGGTACATTAGTCGCAGATGGCCATTTAGAGGCAATTCAAACGTTAGCAGAAATGCCAGGGAGTTCATTGTTAGACTGTTTTGATGTAATCGTAAGGCGTGAACAGCATGATTAAACAACAATTTTATAAAAGATTGCGCCATGAACTCCAGCGGAAATGGAAGTCCATACGTTCTATAACCGATTGGACAGTTGCGCTATATATAATTATTCCAGCACTTATATTTATAGGGATTTATTACCGTTCACTATGGATGGAAGAACTATCGATGGGAGAGACGGTTTATTTCGGATTAGGCCTACTCGCATTTTATGTGATTACATATTCAAGAGGAGTTCGTTCATTTTTTGAACAAGCGGATAGTTTATTTTTAATTTCGTACCCTTCTCACATGCAAAAGTTAATCCAGTATGGCATGATATATACGTTTATTCGAATAGCGATAACGAATGTAGTGGTAGTAGTTGCTATGTTACCGGTGTTGATGAAAAGTATTGGAGTGACGAAGGTACAAGTCGTATTATTTTGGCTATTCTTTACGGTATTCCGATGTATGTTGTCGTTGTTAACGAGGTTTATTCATGTACGCGTGGGGAAACGATGGCTACTATGGATTATAAAAAATGTAATATTTTCTATAAGTCTATCCTTTTTTGGAGTGAGTCTGTTTCTTATTTATAAAAATTCCTTTTATTCTATACTATGTATAGGTCTAGCAGTTTTTCTAATTATCGTATTGATAAAAGAAAAACTAAATTATAAAAATTGCTTTTTTAAAGAAGTTGAGAAAGAGAAAGAAGAAAGTATGCGCTGGACGAGTGGGATTATGCAAGTTGGTGGTCATGCGGCTAAACCGAGTAGTTCGAATAAAAAACCGTGGATGTTTCCTCGTTCTAAAAAGTTTTTAGGGAAGAAAAAGGATTCTCGTATTGTTGAATCCTTTTTAAAAGAATTTTTCCGTACAAGTAGTGCACGAATATTTTATATTCAAATTGTATGTATAAGCACTGTCAGTATTATCATGAGTCCGAGGTGGATTGCAGCTATTATTCTTGCATTTGCTTTAGTTGGAATTTCTCGTTATGCGCGCGATTATTGGAATGAATTTACGAAAAAAATGTTTCTTCATTTATATTGTGATGAAGGAGAATTACTATTATTAAGGTGGAAGGCGGATCGTTATTTGCTCCTTCCAGTCGTATTTATGTACGGAACAGTCATTCTCTCACAGTTTTATTTATTGCCAGCAATAATTATTGGGGTTATTTTTATAGTATTCATTGGTTGGATTGTATTTTTACCATAGAAAAAGAGCCGGAAATGGCTCTTTTTCTAGTCTGTAACACACTGGTAAATAAAATATACTAAAAGGAGTATGCTTGCGGCTGAGTACACGACATCTAAAGTCATCTGATTGCCCCCTCATTGTTGTTGTATTTATAGTGTATGAAATCTTACAATTTCATATTCAAGTGAAAAATATGTGAACGTTAACAAAATTGTAAAGTGCAAAAATTACAATCATTTTGTATAATAGAAGAAACAACCGTTATATAAAATATAATGAGTGAAAGGGGAGGGAACATAAATGCCAAATTGGTTTAGAAAAACCTTAGTCGCATTAATTACCGTATTTACGTTTGGTTTAGTGACGCCTCCTTCCATATTACTTGATAATGCCAAAGCTGCGGACAAGCCTACGAGCACAGCTGGGCAACAAAATTTGGAGAGTACGTCCTATACATATGAAGAAACAAATGATAGGTTAACCACCGATACTTTTGTTAACTATGCGATGCAAGAAGCAGAGAAGCAATCTATGCAAAAATTCGGCTCTAAAATTGGGCCTGTAATTGAAGATGAATTTAAAGATGTTGTATTACCTAAAATTGAAGAGGCAATTGCGGAACTTGCAAATGATGTGCCAGAAGAATCGTTACAATCATTAGCGATTTCTCAAAAACCAGCTGGTGGAAATAATGAAAAGATTTTTCATGTTTATGACACGAAATCAGGAAATGACTTACTGCGATTTCATGTGAGGAGAGATCATCCACCGCAAGATGGATATTATTTTAATTTCCACTATCATCGTTTTGATGATGGATATTCAGGACACCATGAGTTAGGAAATATTTATTGGAATACGAATGTACCGCCGAAATGGTTGTCTTAAAAAGAACGAGAGAAAATCTTGTTCTTTTTTTCTTTATGAAAGGATACGACATTTATGTTGTTGAATAACATCATATGTTTAGGAAAAAAGAAAAAAGGGAGTATGGGGATGCAAAAATATATCGTTTTTGACTTTGATGGCACATTAGTAGATTCACAAAATATATTTGTACCAATCTATAATCAACTTGCTGAAAAGCATGGATATAAGACAGTGAGTGAGGAAGGAATTGAGCCTTTACGAAAATTGACTATTTCTGAAAGATGTAAAAAACTCGATGTACCACTTTATAAACTTCCTATATTGGCGTTAGAGTTTTATAAATTATATCAACCTACCATAAAAGATCTCGTTTTATTCGATGGGATGAAAGATGTATTAGATGAACTACATAAAAAAGGCTACGGGATTGCGATTATATCTTCGAACTCAGAAGAGCATATTAGGGCATTTTTACATAGTAATGGCATAGAAAATATTCAAGAAGTGTATTGTTCTAAAAATTTGTTTGGTAAAGATAAAATGATTAAAAGATTTTTAAAGTCGAAAAAGCTAACAGAACAAGATATGTTATACGTTGGTGATGAACAGCGAGACGTAGCAGCGTGTAAAAAGGCTGGTGTGAATGTAATTTGGGTATCTTGGGGATATGATGTCATTGAAACAGTAGAAAAAGATGAACCAGATTTTATGGTCAATACGCCGATGGAAATTGTACAAGTTGTACAGGGCGCACATTCTTAATATGAATATACTTCGATAAGGTATTCATCATATTGAATTTGGGATAGCGAATTTAGATGAGTCTATTACTTTTTACAATCCGAATGGATTTATTATAGAAGTAGCGTATACACCAAATGTAGAAATGTAAGGGGAATAAACATGAAGACAATTACAGCACGGCAAAGCAATATACAAATAGTAAAAGATGCAGCAAATATTGAAGAAATCTCTAAAGGTTTCTCTCCTGATAAAAAATATATCATTACGACTATTGAAGATGAAAAGTATTTGTTACGGACAGGCGATATAAAAGAGTATGAAAGAAAGAAAATAGAGTTTCAAATTTTAAATGAAATGCAAAAACGTAGTGTGCAAGCACAAAAACCAATTGAAATGGGTTTGTTGGCAGAAGAAGGTTTATGCTATGGCATTTTTTCATATTTAGAAGGGGAAGATGCGAAGAAGCTATTGCCTACGTATTCACCAAAAGAACAATATAATATTGGTATAGAGGCAGGAAAAGATTTAGCAAAAATGCATACATATGAAGCTCCTAAGGATATGCTTCCATGGTATGAAAGAGCAATGAAAAAACATCGAAAATATTTAGAGGCATATAAAACATGTGGAATAAAAATAAAAAATGATGATAAAATCATAAAGTTTATAGATGATAATGAAATGTATGTACAAAATCGCCCAAATCGATTTCAACACGATGATTTTCATTTAGAAAATATAATTGTGCGGGATGGGAAATATGTAGGTGTTGTTGATTTTAATGGCTATGATTGGGGTGACCCACTTCATGATTTCGTGAAAATTGCATTATTTGCAAGAGACATTAGTATCCCGTATTCAATCGGACAAATAGAAGGATACTTTAATGGTAGAATTCCAGAGGAGTTCTGGAAATTATATGCGGTGTACGTTGGCATGACAGTTTTCTCATCAGTTGTCTGGAGCTTACGAGCAGCACCGCATATGTTAGATGATACGTTAGAGCGCCTTACTATAGTTTTAGAGGATCATAAAAACTTTGAGTTATTAAAGCCAATCTGGTTTGATAGTGAAATGATGAATAAAAAATAAGGATAGCAGGTGGGGAATCTCACACCTGCTATTTGTAAATAACTCATGAGACGGTCTCTTTACATAATATATATGTAGTTTTTTTATGAAGGAATGAAAACCTTGACGTCTACTTTATCCCGCTATTTGTCGGGCAGTAAAACTCCCACCTCAAAATTTGGCTTGAGCAAAGGAGTTAGGTGGGAGTCGGGCTGCCCGTAAACGCCCGATTGGTGAAGGCTAATAATCAGTGGGGATGAACAAAATCCCCACTGATTAAAGTTTCACTTTATAATATAAAAAGGGGGTGGACTATTGAAAATCAGGCAAGGTAAATATGAAGAAATAAAAGTACGCGATAGAATTCCAGGAATGGTTGAATATATAGAGGACACAATGTTACCTACTGGTTTTCACTATTATATTCCTCCTCACTGGCATAGAAGTATTGAAATTAGCCTAGTCGTATATGGAGAGGTTTTCTTGTATGTGAATGGGCAAAAAAAGAAAGTATCCGCTGGCGAATTTATTTTTGTGAATAGTGGAGATGTTCATGAATTCGAAAAAGTTGAAAATACAAGTTGTGCAGTAATGATGTTAATTATTTCTTATGAATTTCTTAAAGAGGTAAATGGAGATTTTGATAAATATAGATTTAATATAAAAGAATCAGTTGTTCAGAAAACGAACCTCCAGCAAATATTTTATGAATTAAAGGAGTTAGTCACAAATTCTGATGATTTAAGTTACATAAAAATTAATAGTTTAATTTATGAAATTGTTTATATTCTATTGCGATATTGCAAAGATGGAGAGAGTATAGACAATAATTATCAACTTGGAAATAAACAGAAAGAAATGATTACGTATATTTATAAACATTATGATGAAGAACTTAAACTGAAAGATGTAGCTAAACATTTTTTTGTAAGTGAAGAACATTTTTCCCGTATGTTCAAAAAATCGTTCGGATCAAATTTCACCACTTTTTTAACGAGATACAGGCTCTATAAAGCGTATGAAGATATTATTAATAGTACAAATTCTATACAAGATATAGCAGTGAAACACGGATTTCCAAATGTAAAATCATTTATTTCACAGTTTAAAGAAAAATACGGATATACACCATTACAGTATAGGAAAAATATCATATCAAAAAATGACAATAATCGAATCAAATATGAACAACAATAAAAAAACGTTTCATGTTACATTTTGTACATGGAACGTTTTTTATTTAGTAATAGTAAACGAAGTGAGATTCAATAGAGATTTATCTAATCTGAAGAAATGAAAGCGTTTAAAATAAGAGGGGATGAATACTAGATGACTAGAAAATATGACTTAAACCTATTAGAAAAAATTCAAGAAAAACAAGAAATCATTAATGTACAGGGGGCGAAAGTTTTAGTAAAAAACATACCAGATTGTGATGAAAAAGGAGCGATGGATCCACGTCTTTATAAGGACACGAAGGTTCAAATGAATGTAATGAGGTTTATGCCTAAAAATATGATGAAAATGGACGCTTCTGAAAAATCGGTAAGGAATATGCGAAAACAATTTAATGGAATTAAGAGTGTTCCAATTGTCACTAAAGACGTTAATATTACGCATAAAACAGTGAAAGCGGAAGATGGATATGATATTCCGATAAGAATTTATAACAGTGTTTCTAAACAAGAGAATGCGCCAGTTTTATACTTTATTCATGGTGGTGGATTTATGGCAGGATCACCAGATGTAGTAGAAGAACTTGTGAAATTGATAGTAGAAAAAACAGATATACTAGCCGTTTCTGTGGATTATCGATTAGCTCCGGAAAATCCTTTTCCAACTGGGCATACAGATTGCTACACTACTTTAAAGTGGATTTATGAAAATGCTGATACATTAGGCGGGGATAAGAATAATATCTTTGTGGCAGGTGATAGTGCAGGAGGGAACTTAACACAGTATTGTACAACTAAAGATATGGAAGATGGTAGGAAGTACGTGAAGGGACAGTTGCTTTTGTATCCTACACTTAATATGTGTGACTATGAAGATGAATTTTATTCTTGGAGTATAGATAAATATGAAATTGCTCCTAAGTATAAAAAAGGATTAGAAAAAATGCTTAATATAATGCATTCAATGGTTGGAGGTATGTCAGAAGTACTTGGTACGAAAGAAATTCATTCGAAGTATTTAAGTCCATATGTTGATGTATCCCCAGACTATCCAAGTACATTTATTACGGTAGGAGAGCATGATTTTTTAATGATAGAATGTTTAGCGTATGCAGCTAAATTGACTAAAAAAGGAGTGGATACTGAAACAGTCCTTTATCGTGGTTTAGGGCACGCTTATGGAGATAATGTAGGTGTTTATCCCCAAAGTGAAGATTTAGCAATTGAGATGGGGAATTTTATATTTAAGCATAGTGGAAAGTAGGAGAAATAATGGGAAATAGAAAAGTGATATTAATTTCCAGCTTCGCTATTTTACTATGTATCTTTGCATTTACAGACTTACAAATATCCAATAGTTTATATGAACCAACTAATAAGATACTAGTACCAATGAGTCGTATTGTGGTAGGAGCCCATTTTGCTTCAGATGTTACAGTTGGAGTCGCTATTTCAGTTACTGTTTTTATGTGTTTGAAAAAATTTATATGGATAGATACAAAGTATTTACCACTTGGGTTACGACGAATCGTTGCATGCAAGATACGCCCTTCTACTTCACGACTTTTAGCAAAGCGAACAAGGCCAAGTTTCGGTAATTTTATTGTGTTGCCTACAATTCCAATATTTCCGTTTGTTTGCTTAGTTGTGTAGGATTGAACTGTATTCTTTTTAGACTTGAATCGAGGCATATCATTCTGTTTCTTGAAAAAACGTGAAAAAGCATCTGCGAGGTTTTTTAATGTGGATTGAAGAGCGATACTATCTACTTCTTTTAAACAAATCGTATCCTGTTGCTTCTTTATACGTATCATTCCAAAGAGCAAGGAAATAGTTAAATACAAAGCGACTGCAACCGATTGTTTTAGCAATTAATATTTCTTGTTTCTTATTCGGGTAGATACGAAATTTATATGCTTTATTTACTAACATAGGTTGCACCTCACTTTTTCATCGTATATCTACAGTATACAAAAAAACGTAGGCTTACGCCTACTGACATTCATCTCCCACCTAAAATTGGTGTTTCACACCTTCACATTTTTGAGGAAGGAGTCTTCTGTCAGAAAACGATAAATAATTTAGCATTTGGGTTATCCTCATTTTATTTGTTAAATTCAATAATAGGATTATAGGTTGCAAGGTGAATTTCTGATTGCAAAATAATAGAGGGAAGAGTAATCTTCCCTCTATTATTTTGTTATTTAATTTTCGTAAATGTAAGAGGCTGAGTACTTAAAGTTGCAGGTACGTGTAATTGAAGAGTCGGGAATTCACCATTTACATTCATATCATAAGCGAATAAAAGCCCCATTTTCATTTGGAACAAACTAATTGATGCTGAGAAGATGTTGTAATGATGATGTTTTAGCTGAAATTCCATATCCATAAATTGTACATGTAGGAAATCATCTTGTTTGTATACTTTCAGTGTTCCATAAGCGGGATGCTCAAAAGTTCCAGTGTAGTCATCTAATGCATGAGAAGGGATAGTCCCTTTTATTGGTTCGGGAAGTGATGTAGTTGCCTCTTTCATCATTTCTTTCATTTTTTCACTATCTTCTACAGCGCGTTCATGCCAGTCGATATATTCTAGTCCGAGAAGTTCATCGTAAATATGCTTTGTAATATAAGTAGGAAGTAAAGTTTGTCCAGAATTTGTTAGTACGATAATACCAATATTTTCGTTTGGCATAAATGATGCAAGTGCAGAAAACCCATCAATATTACCGCCGTGATGAATCATTTTATAACCGCGGTAAGCACTAATAAACCAACCGAGTCCATAGCTATTTAATGGAGATTCACTCGTTGATAACATTGGCTGATCTGGAATTGGAGTATGCGGTGTATACATGTCTTGGAGTAGTTCAGTAGAAATCAAATCATGATTTCCTGTGCTTCCTTCGTTTAAATGAAGCAAAACCCATTTTGCCATATCTTCGATGGTAGAGTTAATACATCCAGCCGCTCCAACTGTATCGATATTTCGGAATGGAATTTCTTTTATTTCACCGTCATTTTCAATATAAGGTAAAGCATAATCATCTGTATTTTGTGAGTCTGTAACAGAGAAGTTTGTATGCCTCATATTTAAAGGTTCTAAAATATGTTCTGCAACGTATTGCTCCCACGTTTGATTTGTAATATTTTCCACAATATAACTAATTGTCGCATACATTAAGTTGTTATAAAGAAATGCTGTGCGGAACGGTGCATCAAGTGATAAATGCTTTATTTTTTCAACAAGACCTTTTCGAGTTAAGGAAGAACTGTACCAAAGAGCATCGTGACGACTTACCCCAGTACGATGAGAAGCTAAATCTCGTCCTGTAACTTGCGAGTTAGCGAGCATATCGGATAGAGAGAAGTTAGGTACGTAAGTTTGGACAGGAGTATCCCAATTAAACTTTTTTTGCTGTGCTAATAAGCTTAATGAAAGCGTACCGAATGCTTTCGTCGCAGAACCGATTGCGAATCGTGTCTGCGGAGTAACAGCCTCTTTTTTCTCTATGTTACGATAGCCGAAACCTTCTGAAATAATTACCTCACCATCTTTTATAACAGCTACAGCCGCTCCAGGAACGTGTAAATCCTTCATCATCTTCTCAACCTTATGTTGTAACGTACTTAAAACAGGAGTTTTGATTTTAGACATGCTTCCAACCTCCAAATATAAATTTTATGTTCCGCACTATACTTTCTGTAATAGAAAAGTGAAAACCTTTTTTAATATTGAAAGTTAATAATTTTGTAAGAAATATTGAAAGAATTTTTATTAATTTGGATTATTAAATTCGATGTTTTTCATGTTATGATAAATCTCATATACGATTGAAAGAAGGTTTTTCTACATATGAAACATGTTGAATATGAATACTTAAATTTATGCCGTCATGTAATGGAGCACGGTACGAAGAAAGAAGATCGTACAGGGACAGGTACTGTATCTGTATTTGGATATCAAATGCGTTTCGATTTAAGTAAAGGATTTCCTCTATTAACGACAAAGAGAGTGCCATTTCGCCTAGTAGCAAGTGAGCTGCTTTGGTTTATGAAAGGTGATACAAATATTCGCTATTTATTGCAACATAATAATAATATTTGGAATGAATGGGCGTTTAAGAGCTGGGTAGAAAGCGATGAGTATACTGGCCCTGATATGACAGATTTCGGTCTTCGCTCACAACAAGATGAGGAATTTAAGAAGCAATACGATGAGCAAATGGAATTGTTTAAAAAGAACGTTTTAGAAGACGATGAATTCTCAACGAAATTTGGATATTTAGGAGACGTATACGGAAAGCAATGGCGTGCTTGGAAAACGACAGCTGGTGAGACACTTGATCAATTAAAAGATGTAATTGAAATGATTAAGAAAACACCAGATTCACGCCGGCTAATTGTTTCTGCTTGGAATCCTGAAGATGTACCAAGTATGGCTTTACCGCCTTGTCATACGCTATTCCAGTTTTATGTAGCAGATGGAAAGCTTTCTTGTCAGTTATATCAGAGAAGCGGTGACATATTCCTTGGCATTCCATTTAACATTGCAAGCTATTCACTTTTAACACATTTAATTGCACATGAATGTGGTCTTGAAGTAGGAGAATTTGTTCATACAATTGGAGATGCACACATTTATACAAATCATTTTGAACAAGTAGAAAAGCAATTGGCACGTGAACCACGTCCATTCCCGAAACTTACATTAAATCCAGATGTAAAATCTGTGTTTGATTTTGAAATGGAAGATTTAACGATTGAAGGATATGATCCGCACCCAGCAATTAAAGCACCGGTTGCAGTGTAATTGTAGAGGAGATGACAAGATGATTGTTTCATTTATGGTCGCAATGGACGAGAATAGAGTAATTGGTAAAGATAATAACTTACCTTGGCGTTTACCGAGTGAATTACAGTATGTAAAGAAAACGACGATGGGTCACCCACTTATTATGGGGAGAAAGAACTATGAAGCAATTGGTAGACCATTGCCTGGAAGACGTAATATTATTGTAACTCGTAATGAAGGGTATCATGTAGAAGGCTGCGAAGTAGCTCATACTGTAGAGGAAGTGTTTGAACTATGTAAAAATGAAGAAGAGATTTTTATTTTTGGCGGAGCGCAAATTTATGATCTCTTTTTACCTTATGTAGACAAGTTATATATAACAAAAATCCACCACGCATTTGAAGGGGACACATTCTTCCCAGAAATGGATATGACAAATTGGAAAGAGATTTTTGTAGAAAAAGGTTTAACGGATGAAAAAAATCCGTATACGTATTATTACCATGTATACGAGAAACAACAATAATAATAAAAATTGATGTGAGTATTCGCATCAATTTTTTTATTTGTATTTATAAATGTAAGTTTATAGATGATATTCAATAGTGCTATAATGAAAGGTAGCATGTGAAAAATGCTAAAATTTTCAAAAGTATTCATATAGAAAGAGGAGGAGAATCGGTTGAGAAAAATATGGGGGATTCTTTTTCTTTGCTTTGCATTAATGCTAGTCGGATGCGGTAAAGAAGAAAAACCACAAGAAGCGTTTGATACATATGCAAAAGCATGGAATAAGAAAAAATTTGCTGATATGTATGATCAATTATCAGAAAATGCAAAAAAGAATATTTCTAAAAAAGATTTCACAGAGAAATATGAAAAAATTTATGCAGGTATAGAAGTGAAAAACTTAAAAGTAGAGACTGGCGAAGTAAAAGAGGATAAGAAAGAGAATGGCCCTGTTCCTTTTAAAGTAAGTATGGATACAGTTGGTGGTAATATCTCTTTTGGCCATGAAGCAAAAATGGTGAAAGAAAAAGATGGAGATAAAGAATCTTGGAAAATAGATTGGACTCCTGATTTTATTTTCCCTGGCATGACAAAAGATAGTAAAGTGCGTATGCAAACGACGCAACCAAAACGTGGTGAAGTTTACGATCGTAATGGAAAAGGTCTTGCGACGAATGGGAAAGCTTCTGAGATCGGAATCGTTCCAGAAAAATTAGACGCTACTGCTCCGCAAACGAAAGAAACAGTAGCGAAGTTGTTAAATATGTCTGTAGAAGAAATTGATCAAAAACTAGCTGCTAAATGGGTAAAACCAGGGTATCTCGTACCAATTGGAATTTTACCTGATGGGGCAACGCAAAATACGTACATCGATTTACCAGGTGTTTCAACAAAACCAGTAAATGTTCGTACATATCCGTTAGGGGAAGCGGCAGCTCATTTAACTGGTTATATCGGAAAGGTAAATGCTGAAGATTTAAAAACGCTTCAAAAGAAAGGCTATCAAGCCGATGATCCAGTTGGTAAAGCTGGATTAGAGCAAGTATTGGAAGAACAGCTACGCGGGAAAAAAGGTGGCCGTGTCTTCATGGAAGATGCACAAGGAAAAGAAATTAAAAATTTAGCGAAAACAGATGCTGTTGATGGAGAAAATGTAACTTTAACTATCGATAGTGTTGTTCAAGAAAAAACGTATAATGAAATGAAGGGAGAAGCTGGTTCAAGTGCGGCAATTAATCCGAAAAGTGGAGAAACAATTGCTCTTGTAAGTAGTCCAGCTTATAATCCTAATTTAATTGCACGAGGAACATCAAAAGCACAACGCGAGGCTTGGAATAATGACCCGAAAAAACCGATGACGAATCGATTTACACAATTATCGGTACCAGGTTCTGTATTTAAGCCAATTACAGGTGCAATTGGTCTTGAAACAAAAACAATCGATCCAAAAGAAGAATTGAAAATAGAAGGACTGAAATGGACGAAAGATTCTTCTTGGGGCAATTATTACGTAACACGTGTAAAAGATGCAAATCCGATTGATTTTGATAAGGCAATGAAGTACTCGGATAATATTTATTTCGCACAAGAAGCTTTGAAAATTGGAAAAGATAAATTTATGGCTGAGGCGAAAAAATTCGGATTTGATGAGAAATTACCAATTGAATACGGATTCCCAGCTTCTAAAATCGCAAATGATGGCATGAAAAATGATATTCAAATGGCAGATACAGGATATGGACAAGGACAAGTCTTAATGACTCCTCTTCATTTAGCTTTAACTTATGCACCGATTGTAAATGATGGAAAGATTCCGTCACCGTATCTTATTAAAACAGATAAACAACCAAAAACTTGGAAAGAGAACGTGATTTCTAAAGAAAATCAAGATATATTGAAAACGGCTTTAACGAAAGTAATTAACGATCCAGATGGTACGGGGAAAATTGCGAAAATTGATGGTATGACTCTTGCTGGTAAAACAGGAACAGCAGAATTAAAAGTATCAAAAGAGGCAGAAGGAAAAGAACTAGGTTGGTTCGCTGCGTTTGATTTAAATTCACCTGATATGGTCATTACAATGATGATTGAAGATGTAAAAGGTAGAGGTGGAAGTAATATTCCGGCTGAAAAAGTGAAACATGTTTTTCAAAAGTAATAATTGAAGAAGACTATCTCCATGAAATATGGAGATAGTCTTTTATTTGATTAAAACCTTAATATTTATATACAAAAACTAACTGAAATAATATAACTTATTAACTTACGAAAAAAAAGTAGCTATTTTTATTGACAGTCATTAAAACTTTTTGTATTATACTTACATAAGGTAAGTTATTTACTATAAAATAATAAATCTCAAACTAAAGATAAATTTAAAAAAGGGAGATAATACAATGACAAAAGTACTATTTATTACAGCAAATCCAAATTCAGCAGAAGGTTCTTTCGGTATGGCAGTAGGAGAAGCTTTCATCGAAGCATATAAAAACGAACATCCACAAGACGAAGTTGTAACAATTGATTTATTCAATACAACTGTACCAGCAATCGATGCAGACGTATTCGCTGCTTGGGGGAAATTTGCAGCAGGCGAAGGATTCGAAACTTTAAGTGAAAATCAGCAACAAAAAGTTGCAGCAATGAACAATAACTTAGAAACATTTATGCATGCAGATCGTTATGTATTCGTGACTCCAATGTGGAACTTCAGCTACCCAGCAGTAGTGAAAGCATACTTAGATAACTTATCAATCGCAGGTAAAACATTCAAATATACTGAAAATGGTCCAGTTGGCTTACTAGAAGGCAAAAAAGCACTTCATATTCAAGCTACAGGCGGCGTTTACTCTGAAGGAGCATACGCATCTATGGACTTCGGTCGCAATCACTTAAATGCGGTATTAGGATTCATGGGTGTATCAGACACTGAATATATTGCAGTTGAAGGAATGAATGCAAATCCTGAAAAAGCACAAGACATTAAAGAAGCAGCAATTGCAAGTGCACGCGAATTAGCAAAACGTTTCTAATATAGAAAACTTCAAAATGTCCAAACACTTGTTGTTTGGACATTTTTTCTTCTTTTTCCTTCGTTTGTCTAGTATAATGAAGGTCGGAATGATAATAGGTGGGGGTTCTGTATGATTCAAACGTTTTTTAAAATCTTTTATTTAATTTTAATCGTAATTGCGATTACACCAAGGTTGTGGCGTATAAAAAGAAAAGCAAATGCGATGTCACCGCAAGAAAAAGATAGTGTTGTGTATAAAACAACAAACTGGTTTGGTAAGAAAATGGTGGGTGTAACTGGATCGACTGTAGAAGTAAAGGGACTTGAAAATGTTCCAAAAGACAAGCCGGTGCTAGTTGTAAGTAATCATCAAAGTAATATGGATATTCCTGTTTTACTAGGTTACTTAAATAAGCCAATTGGATTCGTTTCAAAAGCGGAAATTAAAAAGTTTCCGGTTGTACCAACATGGATGGAACTAATGAATTGTGTGTTCATGGACCGCAGCGATCGCCGTCAATCTCTTAAGGCAATTAAAGATGGAATTGAACTATTAAAGAATGGACATTCTATCGTAATTTTCCCTGAAGGAACGAGAAGTAAGGGTGGCGAAATTGGAGAGTTTAAAGCGGGTAGTTTTCACCTAGCAGTAAAATCTGGTGTAGCAATCTTACCTGTAACGTTAGATGGTACATATAAAATGTTTGAAGCGAATGGAAATCGTATGAAACCAGCTCATGCAACAGTAACGATTTCTAAGCCAATTACACCTGAAGAATATGCAAATATGGATGCTAAAGAGTTAACCCAGCATACAAAAGATATTATTGCATCTCAATTACATAAGTAATAAAAAAAGTTTCAGCTTAAACAAGCTGAAACTTTTTTTATGCTGCGGGTAAGACATAAAACAGTACGCAGAAAAACATCATTGTACTACCGCCTAGTACGAAGAGATGCCAAATGGCATGATTGAACGGAAGCTTTTCCCAAAGGAAGAATATAGCTCCGATAGAATACAAAATGCCGCCTATTAATAGTAGTGAGAAGCCGTGACCGGTTAAATTTTCATAAAGGGGTTTAATGGCAACGATGATGAGCCAACCCATAATGATATAACATAATGTTGATGTTTTAATAAAGCGACGAACAAAGAAGATTTTGAAAATAATTCCACCAATCGCAAGGGTCCAAATAATTGCGAGTAAAGTCCAACCGAGCGGGCCACGCAGTGTAATGAGTAGAAATGGTGTATACGTGCCGGCAATTAATAAATATATGGCGGAGTGATCTAAAATGGTAAATAACTTTTCTACTTTTGGATGATGGATACTATGTAGCAGTGTAGAAAATAAGTATAGTAGGAACATGCTTACGCCATAAACGGTAAAACCAACAACAGCAGATGCTGTGCCATGTTTGGAAGCATGAATAATTAATATGATTAAGGCAGGGATGCTTAAAATGGCACCGATACCATGGGTAATTGCATTCGCAATTTCTTCTTTTACAAATTGGGTCATTCTTTTAATTTTTTGCGTCATAATGTTAATTCCTTTCACTGTATTGAGATAAGTTATATTTTCCTTAACCATATCATATACAAAAGGAATAGAAAATGATATTCAATTGATTATATTTTCGAATTTTTTTGACAAAAGACAACGGATACATTGACGTTTGCGAAATTTTTTGACAAAATGAACTTATGGAATAGTAGGACAAGGAATCTACTTATGAAGGGGATGGGGAAATGTTTTCAAATATTGGCTTTCCAGGGTTAATTTTAATTTTAGTAGCAGTGTTAATTTTATTTGGCCCAAAAAAGTTACCGGAAATTGGGAAAGCTTTAGGGGAAACGTTAAAAGAATTTAAAAAATCAACAAAAGAATTGACTGATGAGGCATTTCAAGAGAAAGAAAAAAATAAATAAATAAAAGAATATGCTGAAGTTTTTCTCGGAATGGATAAATAAAGTGTGGTGAACGAGATGGAAGATCGGGAAATGAGCGTAGTAGAACATATTGTTGAGCTTCGCAAACGAGTAATATATACAGTATTATCCTTTGTATTATTTTTAATTATTGGATTTACTTTTACGAAGGATATTTATTTTTGGCTTGTAAAAGATTTACCAATGAAATTAACTGTTCTCGGTCCAAGTGATGTGTTGTGGATTTTTTTCTCGATTGCTACAGTATTTGCTATCGTTTGTACAATTCCTTTTGCTGCGATACAAATTTGGTTATTTGTAAAACCAGGTTTACATCCCAATGAACAAAAAATGACATTAATGTATATACCGGTATTGTCTATATTATTTATAGCAGGCCTATCTTTCGGTTATTTTATCGTCATGCCATTTTTATTTCATTTCCTAACTACAATTGGTAATGAGATGTTTAATACGATGTTTACAACGGAAAAATATTTTCATTTCGTATTAAATTTAACAGTTCCGTTTGCTGTTATATTTGAATTACCTGTAGTTGTTATGTTTTTAACGAGTATAGGTCTTCTAACGGCAGAATTTCTTCAGAAAATAAGAAGATATGCTTATGTCGTGTTGATTATAATTGCATCATGTATATCGCCGCCAGATTTTTTATCACATAGTTTAGTAGCGGTACCGCTTATTTGTATTTATGAAATCAGTATCGCTTTATCAAAGATAGTTAGTAAACGAAAACAGAAAAGAGAAGAAATACAGTCGAAAAGTGCCTCGTTATAAAGGCACTTTTTAATTTATTTGTTATACTCTAGCTATAATTGTATACAATATATAGAAGGAAAAAATTATAGAATCTCCAAAATTTAGACAAACTTTTCATTTTTATAAGTTTATACTGAAGTTATCAAGCTATATATGGGTAATAAGACTCCCGTCTCAAAGGATATATAGGACAGGGTTCGAATTAGGTGGATATAAATGAAGTATTAACTTCTAAATGGGGCAGCTTAAGGATATTTTAGTATTCATAGGAAACCTACACTAAAAAACGTGTTAAAGAATAAAGTGGAGGAAGTTCAAAAATCCAACGAAAAAGAGGATTGATATTGTGATTACGAAAAGTTTTTATTTCACTCATGCAACAGGGAATTGTATTAAAATATTTGAAATCCCTGTCCTACAAACACAGCATCCATTAGCGTTTCTAATTCAGTCTCGTCTTCAATTGTTTATTGCGAAAATTCAAAAACATAAAAACCCAAGATTCTCGTACTCTTTCCGTGAATATTTACAAAGTTGTTTGAAGTGGAATGATTATTCAAATGTATATAAGACAAATACTCTTGAAAAGAATGCATAATATACAGCAGGGACAGAGTTAGATAGGCTCTGTCTTTTTTATTTTAGGTATAAAAATATAATTAATTTGGTGAAATTCATTCGAAATTGTTGAAAGCATCGGGAATGCTAGTATAATAACAGGGAGAGCGTATTGGAAAGGGAAGAATATAATATGCAAAAAATTAAAATTGTAACAGATTCAACGGCAGATTTATCAAAAGATATAATTGAGAAGTATGATATTCATGTTTTACCATTATCTATTTCTGTAAATGGACAAACATACTTAGATCGCGTTGATTTACAACCGGATGAATTTATTGAAGAAATGATTAAATCAGAAGAATTACCAAAAACATCACAACCGGCTATGGGTACATTTGTAGAAATGTATGACAAGCTAGGCGAAGATGGAAGTGAAGTACTTTCCATTCATATGACAGGTGGAATGAGCGGTACTGTCGCAACAGCGAATAGCGCTGCATCAATGACAGATACAAAAGTAACAGTTGTTGATTCTCAATTTATTACACATGCTTTAGCATATCAAGTAATTGAAGCGGCAAAAATGGCAAAAGAAGAATGCTCACTAGAAGATATTTTAAAACGTATTGATGAAGTAAGAAAGAATACTCGTTTATATGTTGTCGTAGATACATTAGAAAACTTAGTAAAAGGTGGACGCATCGGTAAAGGTAAGGCACTTATTGGTTCTTTACTTAATATTAAACCAATTGCAAGTTTAGAAGGCGGCGTATATAATCCGGTAACGAAAGTACGTAGCCAAGGGCAGATTGTAAAAACGTTGGCTAAACTATTCGAGGAAGATACTGCTGGAAAAGTGGTGAAAGCTGTTGCGATTCCACATGCTAAAGCAATTCCTTTAGCAGAAAGTGTAAAAGCTGCTGTTGAAAAAGTGAATGGATTCACTCAATCAGAGATTTTCTATACAACACCAGTTATCAGTACTCATACAGGACCAGGAGCAATTGGTTTTATGTATTTAGCAGAGTAATAAAAAAGCTACTTGAAATGAATTTTCAAGTAGCTTTTTTATTATTTCAGGACAGAAAATAAGAAATGAGAAGGGCAATACAGGCGCTACCGCTAATTATATAGCGAGTCTGTAAATAATCTTTCATGGAAAACACCCTTTTCAATTTTTTAAAGTATATGATAAATTACTGGCAAAAATTAGTACTATTATACATGAGAAGTTTCTGTGATTTTTGCTGGTTCTTTAACTGGGACAATAGGGCTATAAGTGAAAGTTTGACCTAAAAAGAGAACATGTAGCTGTTCCCACGGTAGCATTCGTAAATTCCAGTTATTTCGTAGTCGTGTTACTGCTTCCCTTGGTGTTTCATCTGCTAAAGAAAAAGTACCGTAGTGCATGGGAATGAAATGTGTAGCTTTTATATCTAGATACGCTTGCACAGCTTCTTCTGGTGAAACGTGAGACACTTTCATAAACCATTCTGGTTCATAGGCACCAATTGGCATAAGTGCAATATCGATTGAAAAACGTTTGCCGATTTCTTTAAATCCTTGGAAATAACCACTATCACCACAAAAATAAATGGTTTCTGAAGAAGTCATATTATCAATGATCCATCCTCCCCAGTGAGAGGTGTTCATATCAAATAATGTTCTTCTCGTCCAGTGCTGGGCAGGTACGAAGTGAAAAGAGACTTCATCAATTGTTGTACTTTCCCACCAGTTGTATTCTTCTACATTGGTGAATTTTTTACGAGTAAATAATTTTTTTAGCCCAATAGGAACAAGGTATAAGGTATCATCATTTAGTTGACGAAGAGATGAAAAGTCTAAATGATCGTAATGACCGTGTGAAATAAGAACGATATCGATTTTAGGTAGTTCTTTTATAGTGAGCCCTGGCTCAGTAAGTCGTGGAACTAACTTTAATTTATTTGCCCATACTGGATCTGTTAAAATATTTAAGCCGTTCGTTTGAATGAGAAAAGTTGAATGACCAATCCATGTGACAGTCGTTTTTTCAAAGTTATTTAGTAGAAATTTACTTTGTTTAACAGGTGATTGTTCTACTAGAAAAGAAAAGTCTTTTTTGTTTTGCTTTCTCTCTTTACGCCAACGTAAGAAGGAGCGAATTGATTTTTTTGTACTTGCATTATCCATATTTTCATAGCGCTTTGCCATGAACATCACCTCATTTAAAATCGTTGTAGTTGTATTGTACCGAAATGTTGTTAAGGAATACAGTGTTTAACATGGATTAATGTTTAAGTAATTGTAAAAAAATAGGGAATTTATTTACAAATTTAACAATGAACTTCGTTTCGCAAATAATGGTTAGAGAAATAATAGTAGTAAAATATATTTTGTCTAGTAATTCGCTTGAAATAAAGAAGTAACATACGTAAATTCGTACGATTTCGTGAACAAATGATGTAAACAATTTTCTCATAGTGTTTACTTTTGTTATGATATACATAACTTACATAAATTAAGGATAGAGAAAAGAGGTTTAATAATGAAGCGTTATCAAAAGTTAATTGGTCTTATGGTTGTATTTTGTCTCTTTGTACTTTCAGGTTGTAGCAGTTCAGGGGCAAAACTCCGTAAACCGTTAAACTGGGATTTGGAAACTTTCCAATTTACAAATCAAGAAGGAAAGCCGTTTGGTACAAAAGATTTAAAAGGGAAAGTTTGGGTAGCTGATTTCATGTTTACAAACTGTCAAACAGTTTGTCCGCCAATGACTGCTAATATGGCGAAATTACAGAAAATGGCTAAGGAAGAGAAATTAGACGTTCAGTTTGTTTCGTTTAGTGTAGACCCTGAACTTGATAAACCAGAAAATTTGAAAGCATTCATTCAAAAGTTTACAGAGGATACAAGTAATTGGAACTTGTTAACAGGTTATTCACTGGAGGATATTACAAAGTTTTCAAAAGATAACTTCCAATCGCTTGTAGATAAACCAGAGAATGGGCAAGTAATACACGGTACATCATTTTTCTTAGTCGATCAAAATGGAAAAGTAATGAAAAAATATAGTGGCATTAGCAATACGCCATACGAAGATATTATACGTGATATGAAGCGATTAGCTGATTAAAAAGAAGGGTGCTAAGCACCCTTCTTTTATTAGTATTCAGTCTATGGATAATATGTCATGCTGTTGTGGTAATTTCGGTGCGCGAATTTCTAATACACCGTTTTGATAAGAAGCTTTCGTTGCTTTTTTATTAATTAAATATGGTAACTTAATAATTCTTGACGCTTCTGAAATGGAACGTTCTCGGCGATAATAGTTATGAGATGTTTGTTCTTCTTCCGTCTCTTCAAGTATATCTTCTTTTACAGAGACTTTTAAGTATTCGCTTTGTATTTCAATTTGAATTTGTTCTTTTTGTATACCTGGTAGTTCGGCTGTAACGACGAGTTCGTCACCAACTTCGTATAAATCTACTGGGAATGTTAATAAACGGTTTCCTTTTTGGAAAAAATGATTTAAATCAGCAATTACGCCACGAAGAGGCGTTTGTTCGAAAAAATCATCAATTTGTTTTAAATAATTACGAACTGGTGGGCGAGAAGAATCTTTTTTTTCTTCACTCATGGTATTACCTCCTAGAAATCAATTTGCAATATCATATGACAAAAGCGGAGAAAGGTGAGTGCCTAGTTTTCATGTTTTCATAAAAAAATGTTAAAAATGTGAAATGGAGTGAGTTTTTTATAGTTTTTGGTCGCCATATTCAGTTGATTATGCTAGTATAAATAGGGTTGATATAGTAGTATTGAGACAGAATGAAAACTGAAAGAGGGTAAGAAGTATGTGTGGTTTTGTAGGATGTTTATGTGAAAACCCTAGAGAGTTTTCAGAAACAGAAAAACATCAATTTGAAAATATGAACACGATGATTTTCCACCGCGGTCCAGATGACGAAGGATATTTTCGTGATGAACATGTACAATTTGGCTTCCGCCGTTTAAGTATCATTGACTTAGAGGCAGGACATCAGCCGTTAACTTATGAAAATGATCGATATGTAATTATTTTTAATGGTGAAATTTACAATTATGTAGAACTACGTGAAATGTTACTTGAAAAAGGTGCAACGTTTGCTACACAATCTGATACAGAAGTTATCATTGCATTGTATGCACATATGAAAGAAAAATGTGTAGACTACCTTCGTGGTATGTTCGCATTTATGATTTGGGATCGTGAAGAAAAGACACTTTTCGGTGCACGTGACCACTTCGGTATTAAGCCTTTATACATCGCACAACAAGGCGATACTACATTCTTCGCATCTGAGAAGAAAAGTATTATGCATGTAATGGAAGACAAAGGGGTAAACCCAAAGTCACTACAACACTACTTTACGTACCAATATGGTCCAGAGCCAGAAACATTAACAATTGATGTTAACAAAATTGAGCCTGGTCATTACTTCGTAAAAGAAATCGGTAAAGAGATGGAAATCCATCGCTACTGGAATCCTTATTTCAACGCTTCAAGCGCAACGAAAGAGGAGCATATCCAAGCAATTCGTGATGTATTATACGATTCTGTAAAAGTACATATGCGTAGTGATGTACCAGTAGGTTCTTTCTTATCTGGTGGTATCGATTCATCTATTATTGCTTCTATCGCAAGAGAAATGAATCCAAATCTATTAACATTCTCTATTGGTTTCGAACAACGCGGTTTCAGTGAAGTTGATGTTGCGAAAGAAACTGCTGAGAAATTAGGAGTTAAAAACCATAACGTATTCATTACAGCGCAAGAATTTATGGATGAGTTCCCAAAAATCATTTGGCATATGGATGATCCTTTAGCGGATCCAGCAGCTGTACCATTGTATTTCGTTGCGAAAGAAGCGCGTAAACATGTAACGGTTGTTCTTTCTGGTGAAGGTGCAGACGAGCTATTTGGTGGATATAACATTTATCGTGAGCCAAACTCGTTAAAAATGTTCTCTTACATTCCTAGCCCAGGAAAGAGTGTTCTAAAGGCATTAAGTGGTGCTCTTAAAGAAGGGTTTAAAGGAAAAAGCTTCTTAGAGCGTGGATGTACGCCAATTGAAGAGCGTTACTATGGAAATGCGAAAATCTTCCGTGAAGAAGAGAAAGCTGAATTAATGAAGTATTACGATGAAAGTGTTAACTATATGGATATCACGAAACCATTGTATAACGAAATTAAAGATTATGATGATGTAAGTAAAATGCAGTACATTGACATGTTCACATGGTTACGCGGCGACATTTTATTAAAAGCTGATAAAATGACGATGGCAAATTCATTAGAACTTCGTGTACCGTTCTTAGATAAAGAAGTATTTGACGTTGCATCTAAAATTCCGACTGAATTTAAAATTGCTAACGGAACTACGAAAGCTATTTTACGTGAAGCAGCACGTGGCATTGTTCCAGATCACGTATTAGATCGTAAAAAGCTTGGATTCCCAGTACCAATTCGTCACTGGTTAAAAGATGAAATGCACGATTGGGCTATAAATATTATTAAAGAAAGCAAAACGGATCATTTAATCGACAAACAGTATGTATTAAACTTACTGGAAGCACATTGTGCAGATAAAGGCGATTATAGCCGTAAAATTTGGACTGTACTTGCGTTTATGGTATGGCATCAAATTTATGTTGAGCATAAATACGATACGAATAAGTTCCACGAAGAAACAAAGCGTGCGTATAGCTTAGTGTAATAAAAAACCTTAAGGTCGCATTCGATCTTAAGGTTTTTTTCATAAATTGCATTTATTATTGATACAATAATAGTAAAAGGGTGGACAACATATGATTACGTTCGAGAAAGTAAATACAGAAAATGAAAGCGCTGTAAAAGAAATGTTTCACTCACACACCTTAGATGAGAAAAAGGTTCAGTATTGTGTAAAAGTTGATGATACATATATTGGTGTAATAGATTATAGCGTTCAAGAAGAGAGTGCTATTTTGTCACAGTTAATTATTCATTTTGATTATCAAGGTTATGGCTACGGGACAAATACGTATTTTACATTTGAAGAAATGATGAAACAGAGAAATGTGAAAGAAATAAAAGTATTGCAAGAGATGTTTACGGAACAAGCTAAATCTTTCATAGAGGGATCTGGTTTTATTGAGGGAAATGGAATATATGTAAAGAAAATATAGTGAATATTGATTAGGTGATGATATGAATATAAGGTAGGTGGACGTATGACGATAACTTCTGGTCTTGTATTAGTTGGAGGTTGTTTTATAGTAGCAGAACTATGCCAGACTTTTATTCGGAAAAGAATGTATAAGAAGAGAAGACCATATGAATTACAATATATTCCCGTATTTTTAATTTTGTTTTGTATGCTATTTGTATTGCAAAACATAACGTATTTCCCACCTCTTTTGAACATCTTTTTGAAGTTTGGGTTGCTATATAGCGGCGGTGGGATATTTCTTTTATTTCTTTTATTTTGCATACGTTACATCCATTATCAATCGTATATATTCATTTTAAATTGGCTAAAGCAAAGCGATAGAAACCGCCTTACATAAGGGGGTTTTTTATTTGTACTTGTAACGGAACTTGTACAATTATCATAAAATAGGACGAGTAGAAATGAAAGCTTATTACAATAAAGAAAGGAACGAAAAAGATATATGAAACTTGTTATAGACGCAGGGCATGGTGGATATGATTCTGGTGCTGTTGGTAATGGTTTAGTGGAAAAAGAGTTAACACTTCAAATTGCTAGACGTGTGCGAGATATTTTATCTGCAAATTATCCAATCAATATTAAAATGACACGTGATAGTGATGTGTTTATCTCTTTATCAGAACGTGCTAATATTGCTAATTCATTTGGTGCAGATTATTTTATCTCATTTCACATTAATAGTGGCGGTGGAACTGGATTTGAAAGTTATATTTACAACGCGCTATCTAATAGTAGTTCCGCATATGAAAAGCAACAAAAGATGCATGCAGCAGTCAATCCTGTATTAACAAAATACGGTCTTCGTGACCGAGGAGCCAAAAAAGCAAATTATGCGGTACTAAGAGAGACTGCAATGGATGCAATTTTAACAGAGACTGCCTTTATTGATACAACGTTTGATGCTAATTTATTGAAAAATCCACAATTTATCGAAGATCTAAGCCAAGCGTATGCAAACGGAATAGCAGCTATTTTTGGAGTAGCTCCAAATCCGAATCCTCCAAATCCACAACCTCCAAACCCACAAACGAAGGGGATTGCCTATATACTTGGGAAAAATGTGGATTTAAGAAGTGGCCCATCAACGTCTTCTTCAGTTATTCGTCAACTAAACGCCCCAGAATCGTATGTCGTATATCAGGAAAGTAACGGATGGTTAGACTTAGGAAATGGACAATGGGTGTATAATGACCCTTCGTATATTAATTTTGTAAAGACGAGCAATAGTGATGGAAGCGCAATTGGTGTTGCATATATACAAGGAACAAATGTGAATTTAAGAAGTGGTCCATCAACATCTTCTTCAGTTATTCGTAAATTAAATAATCCGGAATCTTATTTAGTATATATTAATCAAAACGGTTGGTTGAACCTTGGTGGAAATCAGTGGGTGTATAATGATCCATCATATATTAAATATAATCAATATTAGGAAATAAATTTATAATGTAATATGAATGCGTATTTATGTATAACGTAGATACGCATTTTAAGAACGTTTATTGTTTTCATACTTATATACTTTATTTTAAAAATAAACATTTGAATAGCGGATAGAATCTAAAATGTATATTACATACATTAACCTTTGATTGTTAATGATAATCAATTTCATCTAGGGGGACATATGGTACATAGTAAAAAAATATTTATGTTATGCATTATGATACTTATGGTAATAATCGCAGGGTGTAGCAAAGAAGAGAAAAAAGGAAATGATCCATCAGCTAAAGCAAAAGATTCGTATACTGTAAAGCATACAATGGGTGAAACAACAGTAAATGGTACACCTAAAAAAGTAGTTGTTTTAACAAATGAGGGTGCGGAGGCACTTTTAGCTGTTGGAGTAACGCCAGTTGGAACTACAAAACCACGTGCTGGTGATGAATGGTATCCTCATTTAGCGAAAGATTTAAAAGATACGAAAGTTGTAGGAACTGAGCGTGATATTAATTTAGAGGCAGTTATGAAGCTTAAGCCGGATTTAATTATCGGGAATAAAATGCGTCATGAAAAAATATATGAGCAATTGAACGAAATAGCGCCAACTGTATACGCTGAAACATTGCGCGGGGATTGGAAGGAAAACTTTACACTCTATACAAAAGCTGTAAATAAAGAAAAAGAAGGGCAAAAGGCTCTTGAAGATTATAAAAAACGTATTGAAGGAATGAAAGAGAAGTTAGGAGATAAATTGAATTCTAAAGTTTCTATTATTCGCTTCGTACCAGGTGACGTTCGTATTTATCAGAAAAACTCATTCTCAGGTGCTGTTTTAAATGATATTGGATTTAAGCGACCACCACTACAAGATAAAGATGAATTTGCGATAAAAGGAATTACAAAAGAGCAAATTTCGAATATGGATGGGGACTACATATTCTACTTCACATCTGATAAAGATGCAGATAAGAATAACGAAGGAACCACGTTAGCAAAAGAATGGACAGAAGACCCACTCTTTAAGCAGCTGCAGGCTTCTAAAGACAATAAAGTATTCCAAGTGGATGAAGTAATTTGGAATACAGCAGGCGGTATTAAAGCTGCAAACTTAATGTTAGATGATATTGAAAAATATTTTCTGAAATAAATGAATGGTTGAGTACATCACTTTAAATAGGTGATGTACTTTTTAATTTAGTTAAATACAGAAAATTCCTTCTTTTAAGTGTGGATAAGTTGTACAATAAAATCAATTATGGAATAAAGGAGTGGGAAGGAATGAAAGCTACTCATAAAGATTGGATTTTATTTAACGGAAGAATTGTGAATACGAAAGAAGAACAGCCGATGGTCCCATTAGAGGAGAGGGGCTTTCAATTTGGTGATGGTATATATGAGGTGTTTAGGTTATATGATGGGAAGCCACATTTATTGGATTTACATTTGGAACGATTTTTTAATTCTATGGAAGAAATAAAACTAATTCCACCGTTTACTAAAGAAGAGTTAGTGGAAGAGTTACATCAAATGATTGAAAGAAATCAATTTCAAGAAGATGGGAATGTGTATCTTCAAATATCACGTGGTGTTCAAGCACGAAATCATGTGTATGAAAAAGATTTACAACCAACATATTTTGCGAATATCGTTTCTTTTCCAAGACCTACTGCTACTATGGAACAAGGAATAAAGGTTACTGTCGAAGAGGATATACGCTGGAAGTTCTGCCATATAAAATCATTAAATCTGCTTCCTAATATCATGATTAAAAATAAAATAAACGAGCAAGGCTACCAAGAAGCGATATTGGTGCGAGATGGAATTGTAACAGAGGGGTGTCATTCGAATTTCTTTATGGTGAAAAATGATAAATTAATTACACATCCGGCCGATAATTTCATTCTACACGGCATTACTCGTCACTACGTTATTACATTAGCGAAAGCGTTACATATAGAGGTAGAAGAGCGTGAATTTTCATTACAGGAAGTGTACGAATCCGATGAGTGCTTTTTCACAGCAACACCACTTGAAATATTCCCTGTTGTTCAAATTGGTGATGAGAAGTTTGGGAGTGGCGAAAGAGGACCAATTACGAAAAAACTACAAGCTGCATATGAAGAAAGTATTAGTTTGTTTAAAGTGACAAATTAATAATGAGGAAAAAAGCTGGTATTCCTCCAGCTTTTTTTCATGATATAATTCAACCATAGGACAATTTTTGAAAACGCTGTAAAAAGGGGATTTAATGTATGAATTATGAAGATTTTAAAGAAGTAATTCACGGTAGACGAAGTGTTAGAAAGTTTACAGAACAAGAAGTATCCACTAGTGATATAAAAGAAATTATTGATTGTGCTCGTTATGCACCGAGTGATACGAACTCACAAACGTGGGAGTTCTTGGTCATTATGAATCGAGAGAAAATTAAAGAAATTGAACAAATGACATGGGATGCATTACATAAACTTGCGGCAAAAGCAGCAGAAAATGGAGAAGAGAAAGCAGGGAAATTACTTACACGTTCTTTCGGTCCATATGCGACAGCTTTCTCTGAGGCGCCAGTATTAATCGTATGTTTAGCAACACCATATGAATCAAAGTTTCGTGAAAAGATATTTGATCCAATTGCCTTCGTTCCTGATTCAGTATGGGAAGAAGAAGGAATTAAGAGTAGCTGTCTAGCAGCACAAAACTTAATGCTAGCTGCACATGCGAGAGGACTTGGCACTTGTCCAATGACAGGACCTGTATTATTAGCTCAGGATGAACTGCGACAATATTTACAAATTGGGCCTCAAAAACAAATTAATATGGTAATTTCACTCGGGTTTCCGAAAGATAAGCCGAAGAAACTTTCTCGAAAAGAAGTTGATGAGATTACAACATTTATTTTCTAAATGTTATGTAGAAAAGACATTGAAATGACAATGTCTTTTTATTTTGAATGGATATTTTTTTAGTAAATTGGGCTAAAATGATGAATAGATTGGAATTACTATTTATTTCTTTAAAAAAATTAATGTTCTTAAAATGAAAGTATGGTACAGTAATCGTGAGCAAGCTAATATTTGTTCATGAAAGTGTTAAAAACTAGTTTTAAAATCAAGAAGTTATTTTTGTATAATAAATTATAATGAAATAACAGGGGGAATGAATTTTGAAGAAATTCATAATCGCTGGATTGTCTGTATTGTTATTAGTAGGCTGTGGTACTCCAAAGGAAAAAGAGGATGCACAGTCAAACCAGGAAGAACAAGTTGTAAATGCAAGTGATGAGAATATGGTCGTATTTCCTGAAGGAGCAGTGCCAATCGGAGAAGGGAAAGTAAAAGTAACTACTCCAGATGGTACTTCTGAAAATGGCAATATACCAACTGTATTCATAAAAAAGGATACTTTAATTCAGCAAGTCGAATTAGAACTTTCCAATTTTCAAAACGATAAAGAAACATTTGTATTTGTAGATCAAATATTTGCAGATAAACATCAAGTAACTAGTACAACACAGACAACAGTACAATTAAAAGAAAAGACGCTTGAGACAGGTAGTCATACGATTACCGCAGCTCAGTTTGAAAACAATGACCCGAAAGGAAAAGTCATTAGCTTTAATCAAGCAACGTTTGAAACAAAGCCTGCGTCTTAATTATGGATAAAAAGTACATTACTTAAAGTGGTAGTGTACTTTTTAATTTGGATAGGATTAGGTTGTTGAGAATAATTTGTTTCACTTTCTAGTACGAATGAATAGGAAGAACTTATTCTTTACTATCATGTAAGAGGAAGGGATTGAAAGTTTGAAACGAGTTATTCGTATTTTCTTATTTATTATAATGTTTTCGGTCATTTGGTTTACTTTACAAGAGGCGGTTGAAGTTACGCTCAATTATCACATTCATGACTTTTTAATTGGAGCTGTATGTTTTGTCATTGTGTATCGGTTTTATCAAGCCTTAACGGACAATAAGAACCCCGCTTGAAAATTCGGCACATGCGAGGAAGTTAGGTGGGAGATCAACTCGCCCGTAAAAGCCCGATTGGTGAAGGATAATACCCCCCTATGATTAAAGTTTCGCTTTATGATAAACTCGGATTAAGGTAAGTATTGAGTTGGAAATGTAGGGATTTCATTTGAAATGTCGAATAGTACATACGATGTCGTAATAACAAATTTTCTATTGTTTACTGTGAAACAGAAGAAGGAGAGATTGTAGTTATGAAAAGAGCTCTTATAAATATTGATTATACATATGATTTTGTAGCTGAAAAAGGTGCTTTAACATGCGGGAAACCAGGTCAAGAAATTGAGAAGGAACTTGTAAGTGTAACGAAACAATTTATTGAAAAAGGTGATTACGTAGTATTTGCGATCGATAAACATGAAGACAATGATGTATATCATCCAGAAGCGAAATTGTTTCCACCTCATAATATAGCAGGTACAAATGGGAGAGACTTATTTGGTGAATTACAAGATGTATGCGAGAAATATAAAAATGCAGAGAATGTATACTATATGGACAAAACACGTTACAGTGCTTTTGCAGGAACGGATCTAGAAATGAAGCTAAGAGAAAGAGGAATAGGGGAAGTGCATCTTGTAGGTGTATGTACAGATATTTGCGTCCTTCATACAGCAGTAGATGCTTATAACAAAGGGTTTCAAATTGTGGTTTATGAAAAAGCAGTAGCATCTTTTAATGCGCAAGGGCATGAATATGCACTTGGACATTTTAAATCTTGTTTAAATGCAGAAGTGAAGTGAAGTGAAAAAGAGGCCTTCAAAAAGGCCTCTTTTTACGTTTAAATTGAGACGACATTTTGCTCAATTAGTTTTTTTATGAACGGGCTAATGTTTTCTGGTAGCCCATTTAAATCAAAAAATTGTACATTTGACACTCCCACCCCTAAAGGGGCCAGCTGACTAACGTCAGTGGGATTCTTGCTACCAAAGGCGAAGTCCATTTCTGGTATCGCTGACGTGCAAGATTGCGGTGTGCCATCACCACTCCCACAACAGACCATATAGGTTCGTAGGCTACGGTACTGTGACCATACCGTACAGGTTGTTCGTTCTCAACTGTTTTTACGTCTTTTGCATGACGACTTAATACATTTTACGGAGTAGAAGAATTGGCTACCCCAACCTCATATGTATTCTATTTTCAGAGAACAGTCGTTTTAGAGTCTTTTGCATGACTATGAATAAAGTATACCATGTTTTGCTATGCAAAAACGATGCTTTCATCCCACGTCTAAAGACGGACTAAAGTCCTGCGTGGGCTTTCCCGTATCGTAAATTCTGTAATAATTCAACTCCGTCTGCTTTTAACGAGCCACCTGTAATGTCTTTACAAAGGTATGCGATTGTTATAGGATAAAATTCATCTCCGTTCGGTAATTGTACAAAAAACTCTTTACCTGAAAATACACTTACTAACTGAAGTGTACCAATTTCAATACCTGTTTCTTCAAGCACTTCTCGTCTGCCAGCTTCTTCTGTGGATTCACCAAGTTCCACAAAACCTCCAGGAACACCCCAAATGTCATTTCGTCTTTGTTGGAGTAATATTTGTCCTTGTTCATTAAAAACAGCTACAGCAACTCCTGCTAGATTGAGTGGTCTTGATCCAACAACTTCTCTTAGTTCTTCGATATATCCCATTGTTTGTAACCTCCGTGAGTAAAAATAGTATGAAATGCAATATTCGATGTAATGTGAAAATATTCCTTGTAACGAGGTGAGTATTGCGGACTTAAAAGAAAGTCGTTTATAAAAAATTCTATTGTAATCTCCCTTTAGGGTATTAAAAAGGGTATATTTATAGTGAATAGAAAAGGACATCTGAAGTTGAAAGATTGATGAAATGGTTATATTGTTGAAGATGAACAATGAATACAAATACATAGTTAAGAAAGTACGATTTAAGATCAGGATAAAAGATGTTTCGAAAACAAGTGTTGAGATGATAAATGTGTATTTAAAATAGAGTAGCTCTGCATGAAATTTTCATTAGTAAGGAAGTGGATGGATGAGTTTATTAACGTATACTGAAGAGTTTTTTAATTATGTAAGGGAATTTTTACTTTTAAGATTTTTACTATTTGCTTTAGTTCTTATCATTATTTCTTTTGTCATAAATCGCATTATTGATTGGTTTTTTAAAAAATCAAGCTTTTTTGATGAAGAGGTAGAGCAGACGATTCAAAGTGTTATTCGATCTATTTTTAGATATATCATTATCATCAGTCTGATCATATATTTAATTAGTCAATTTGTAGATATAAAAAGTATTATTGCAGGTGCAGGGATAGCGGGAGTTGTCATCGGTTTTGCTGCACAACAGATGCTAAAAGATGTCATATTAGGCTTCGCAAGATTAGCGGACAAAGAGTTTCGTGTTGGCGATTTTGTAACTTTTAACGGAACAAATTCAGGAACTATTGAGGAAATTAGTATTCGTTTTATGCAAATTCGTGAATGGTCAGGGAAACTCCTTACCATACCACATGGAGAGATTAGAACGATACAGAATTTTAATAAAGGGTGGATGCGAGTTATTGAACGCATCACGGTAAGTTATCAGGAAAATCCTACAAGAGTTAAGGAATTGTTAGAAGAAGTATGTGTTATTTGTAATGAAAAATCGGACCAAAATCTTTATAGAGTAGATGATGAAGCTGTTGAACCATTTAAATATGTTGGAGTTACAGACTTAAATCCTAACCTTAAATATGTTGGATATGAATTTTGTATTACAGGTTTGATTAAACCGGAAGATTATTTTGAAACTTCTAGACAAGTAAGGTTTGAATTAATGTCTATGTTCCATAAAAATCAAGTGCAAATGCCAGCAGCGAATATGTTCGTTAACACTGAAAGTTTACAGCATATCCATGTGGGACAATCTTTATCAGACAGTTAATGAAAACTAGCTAATTTCTGTTTTGGTTTAGAATTTAGATTTGCAAATCAGCAAATTTGAATGTACTGTATGGGATATCTCCGAAAAAAGAGCTGAAGGAATTCGGTTCTTTTTTGTTTGTAGTATTTTGAAATTTCTTAATGTTATAATGGTAGTTGGTGATGAGAATGAGCATAGATGAAAAAGAGATGCATCGTTTAGAGGCATTAAAAGAAATTGCTGAGTTACTAAATGAAGCAACAAACTTACAGGAAATGTTAGGAAAAGTGTTACATACATTATTACAAGTTATGAATTTACAAACAGGGTGGATATTCTTTATTGATGAAAGTGGAAAGCATCGTATGCTTGTAGACCAAAACTTACCCCCAGCTCTTACGTGGCAGGAAAAGAAGCCGATGTGTGAAGGAGATTGTTGGTGTGTAGAACGTTTTGTGAATGGAAGATTGGAAAAAGCGACAAATATTATTGAATGTAAACGAATAGAGGATGCGATTGAATGTAATTGGGGCGAGACAGAAGATGTTACACATCATGCGACAATCCCGCTAAGATCTGGATCAGAGAAATTTGGTCTATTAAATGTAGCCTCGCCTCATAAAACACATTTTTCTGAGGAGGAGTTAGCGTTATTAGAAGCGATTGCATTTCAAATTGGAACGACAATACAACGTATTCAATTAGTTGAGAAAGAACGAAAATATGTAGTTGTAGCTGAAAGAAATCGATTGGCTCGTGATTTACATGATTCTGTTAAACAATTGTTATTTTCAATTATGCTAACAGCGAAAGGGACTCTAAATATGACGAAGGATAGAGACTTGCAAGAGATGTTAAGCTATATTGGAGAATTATCACAGGAAGCATTACAAGAGATGACACTTTTGATTTGGCAATTAAGGCCTGAAGGATTAGAGAAAGGTTTAGCAGAAGCGATTCAAAATTACGGAAAACTGTTAGGGATTCAAGTGGAAGTTCGAATTGATGGAATGGTTTTAATTGAAGATGAAATAGAAGAAGTTTTATGGCGTATAAGCCAAGAGGCATTACATAATTGTAAAAAACATGCCTCATGTGAAAAAGTATGTATTCATTTAAGGATAGAAAATAATAAGTTGCATTTTTACATAGAAGATAACGGAATAGGATTTATACAGGATCAAGTAAGAGAGTCAGCACTTGGTTTGAAAAGTATGAAAGAACGAATTGAATTAATGAGGGGGATTTTTCGAATAAAAGCAGAACCGGAAAAGGGGACAAAGATAGAAATTCAATTACCGGTTTGAGAGGGAGAACGTCAGTGAAAATTAAATTATTACTTGTAGAAGATCATCATATCGTTCGAAGGGGACTCGTATTCTTTTTGAAGACGAGAGAAGAATTTGAAATTATTGGGGAAGCAGCAAATGGTGAAGAAGCATTAACATTCGTCCAAACAGAAAGGCCGGATGTAGTATTAATGGATTTATCAATGCCGAAAATGGATGGTATTGAAGCGACAAAACGTATAAAACAATACGATGAGACAATAAAAATTCTTATGCTCAGTAGTTTTTCAGAACAAGATTACGTTTTACCAGCATTAGAAGCTGGGGCAGATGGTTATCAATTAAAAGAAGTGCAGCCAGATCAACTCGTTGCGTCAATCGTTGCGGTATATCAAGGAAATGCAAATTTTCACCCGAAAGTAACACCAGCACTATTAGGACGATCAGCTGTCAAGAAAGAAAAAGAGAATCCTTTTTCTATGTTAACAAAAAGGGAACAAGAAGTACTTCGTGAAATTGCGAAAGGAAGAAGCAATAAGGAGATTGCAGCAGAGCTTCATATTACAGAACAAACTGTGAAAACACACGTTTCTAACGTATTGGCTAAATTAGAAGTAGATGATCGTACACAAGCTGCATTATACGCAGTAAAGCATGGGGAAAACTAGAAATAAGTATGAATAATTGTGTCATATGTTACGGCAGAATACATAGGAGCAAATAAAATCGCTAAATAAAGGTGTTTCTTCTTTCGATTATTAGGTACAATAAAGTGAAACTTTAATCAGTGGGGGGCCATCCCCACTGATTATTAGTTGAACCAATCGGGTTTTTACGGGCAGTTGATCTCCCACCTAACTCCCTTGCATTCATCGAATTTTGAGGTGGGAGTCTTACTGCCCGTTAATACGGGATATAGCTACTATGGAAGGGGAAGATACGATATGCCTGGTACAAAAAGTGGGATTGGAAAGATTCAGGCTTCGTTAAATGGTTTATCACCGAAATTACGAAGTATTGCCGAACATATTTTGAAACATCCACAAGATGTTGTACATAAATCAATTACGGAGTTAGCGGAAGTTACGAATAGTTCTGAAGCAACGATATTCCGCTTATGCAAACACCTAGGTTTTCAAGGGTTTCAAGACCTGAAAATTACATTAGCTCGTGAGATTGTACATACCCCGATGCAAAATATTCATGAGGAAGTATCGGTAGAAGATAATATGGTCACTGTTGCTAAAAAAGTTTTTCATTCACATATTACAGGACTGCAAGATACATTACATTTGTTAAATGATAACGCGTTGGAACAGGCAGTAAGTGCGCTGAATGAAGCGAAACGAATTGAGTTTTATGGAAATGGTGGTTCGGGTATTATTGCGATGGATGCTTATCATAAGTTTATGAGAACGGGTATTTCTTGTATTGCTCATACGGATTCACATTTTCAAATTATGGGAGCTGGCTTGCTGACAAAAGAAGCGGTGGTCATTGCAATTTCTCATTCGGGCAGTAATAAAGGATTACTTGAAGCATTAGAAGTAGCGAAAGCAAGAGGGGCTCGCATTATTGCGATTACAAGCTATCAAAAATCGGCATTAAGCCAACTTGCTCATATAACACTATATACTTCGACGCGTGAGACGGAATTTCGTACAGAAGCAAGTTCGTCACGATTAGCGCAGCTTAGTTTATTAGATACTTTGTATGTGGGATTGTCATTGCAGCGACAAGAGGAAACACTACAAAATTTACAAAGTATACGTGAAACAATTTCGATGAAACGAATATAAAGGGCTCTTCAAATGTTAAATTTAGATAATAACTTATAGGGTAGTTAGTCCATTACGGGGCTGATTATCCTTTTTATTTACATAATGAATAAAAAGAATGAATATTCAATTCGATTAGTATAATGTAGATATGGAATTTGAATCGTTTGTTTGGCTTTTGGGAGGGGGACAAAGCCTCGGAGAGTGTTTTAATGAGGGTTAAAGAAATAAACATTGGTAAAAAGAAAAGCTTTCCTACTAGTGGATTCAGAGGGGGTACCTGTTACATCAGTAGCTTAGTAATAGACCGATTAGAAAAATAAAATTTAGTAGAACGAAAAACTGATAAATTAGATCGGGGATATACATGTCTTTACATTTTAGAACAAGTTAAAGACTATATTGAAAAGTTAATCTCTGATTATTTTGTGCCATTACTCGCAAAAATAAAGGCATTGAACAAGGAAGAGTAATTAGCTATTTCTGAAGGAATCTCCAAATTTTGTGACCTAATTGATAAAAATAAGTGAGTTAATTATAAAATACTTTTATTGAAGGGAAAAAGAATTATGTTTCTCATAGCGTATTTACCTATTTTTCTGTATTTATTATTAGAATTTTATAGAAGTTCACCTGTTAAAGAGGAAAAACAAAATCGTGGTTCTAGTTTTTTTATCGGAGTAGTCTTTGCATTGATGTTAACCATTCCAGAGATTATGTATTTCATTACAGTAAATAAGATTAATTCATTGCTGTTTTTGGGTGTTATTATCGGGCTAATTGGTGTATGGATAAGATTTTCTTCAATGAAAATCTTAGGAAGATTTTACAGTAGGAATGTCGGAATGCAAGGGGGACATAAGTTAATTCAAAACGGTCTATATAAATATGTTCGCCATCCTGGTTATTTAGGGTCTTTTTTGACCTTTTTAGGATTTGCTATATCTTCATCTTCATTCATTGCCATTATCATAAATATTATTTTATTTTTCCTTGTGTATTCGTATCGTATAAAAATTGAAGAGAGAATTCTTATTACGCTGTTTGGTGAACAATATAAACAATATCAGTCCAAGACTTGGCGAATTATTCCGTTTTTATACTAGGGATTATAGGAGAAATTTCTTAAATAGATGGATGCGGGGTCCCACCACATTATAAAAAGACAGGAACAAATATGTTCCTGTCTTTGATTTTATTGAGTCTAAAGTGTACGACCTAAATATAATGATAGAAGGATTTTTATATTGGTGAATAGTTGTTGATATATCCGCTAGATTTAATGGTTCTAATTGTCTATAGAAATATATTACTTATAATCTCCCAAGCTTAAAAAATATTTTTTAAACCTCTATATTCTTTGCATATAAACCAAAAAGAAATGCCTGATAAATTTCAATGTAAATATGATGGAATTTCAGTTTTCCTTTCAAATATAGTAAGAAAATACTTGGTTAATAATTCAAATATTGTTCAATATTTCACAATAATCTTATGAAATTCCATGTTATGATGAACCTGTAATGATGATTGAACACTTAAATTTGGCACAATAATTAGCCAAAATAGTGAGGACAGTAGTTGTGAGATAAACTCATTAAAACTCTAAAACACTAAAGGGGAGATCACATATGAAAGCAGTAGTAGTTAATAAAAACAGCAAAGCAAACATTGAAGTTATTGAAAAGGAATTACGTTCGCTACATTCGGGTGAAGCGCTAGTAGATGTAGAGTATTGTGGAGTTTGCCACACTGATTTACACGTTGCAAATCATGATTTTGGAAACACCGATGGCCGCATCCTTGGTCATGAGGGTGTAGGTATTGTTACTAAAATTGCTGATGATGTTACTTCACTAAAGATAGGTGACCGTGTAAGTATTGCATGGATGTTCCAATCTTGTGGACGTTGTGAATATTGCGTAACGGGTAGAGAAACATTCTGCCGTGAAGTGAAAAATGCTGGTTATTCAGTAGATGGTGGTATGGCTGAACAATGTATTGTTACAGCTGATTATGCGGTGAAGGTACCAGAAGGATTAGATCCTGCTCAAGCATCATCAATCACATGTGCGGGCGTAACTACATATAAAGCTATAAAAGTATCAGACATTAAACCTGGTCAACCTATCGTAATCTATGGTTGCGGTGGATTAGGAAACTTAGCTATCCAATATGCTAAAAACGTATTTGGTGCAAAGGTAATTGCAGTAGATATCAATGACGACAAATTAGCCTTAGCAAAAGAAGTTGGTGCTGATATGACTATCAATCCAATTTCTCAAGGTCCTGCTGATAAAATTGTTCAAGAGGAGTTTGGTGGTGCTTATGCTGCTGTAGTAACAGCAGTTTCTAAAGTAGCCTTCAACTCAGCAGTTGATGCAGTACGTGCTTGCGGTAAAGTAGTTGCGGTAGGTTTACCAGTAGAAACTATGGATTTAAACATTCCACGACTTGTATTAGACGGGATTGAAGTAGTTGGTTCTCTAGTTGGTACTCGTAAGGATCTGGAGGAGGCATTTATGTTCGGCGCAGAAGGAAAAGTAGTGCCGGTTGTTCAAACGTGTTCTCTAGATAAAGTACAAAATGTATTCGAAGAAATGGAACAAGGTAGAATTCAAGGACGTATGGTAATCGATTTTAAACAGCATAATTGTGATTGTAAATAATTCATTTTAAATATAAAAAGCATGAGTCTAGCAAAGGACATGTAAAAAAGTTAGACGGCATAAAAAAGATGATCCCTCGTATTCAATAGGGATCATCTTTTTTATATTCTACTAATATCAATGCCAATTAATACTTGATTGATGAGACATGATTAAAAATTCACTTTATTTGCAAACGAAAAAGAATCTTTATTTTCAACAAATTTTTTATGATTTGGAACGGTTTGAATTGCTACAACTTGCGAATCTCTTGCTTTCAGTGCATCTTGAATTCCGATTGTCATAAGCTTAATAAAAAGAATCGTAATAAAGAATGAAACGAGAGTATAAAAAATAATCCACCATGAAAGATTCATTTCATAACGATTTAATCCAATAAGACCTGCCCAATCATTAGATAGAGAAACAGGTTTGGGCACTCCGTCATAGAGTTCCCGCATTTGTATCCCGCCAATTACAATGTTAAGCAACGCTAAATGGATAACGAGTATGAGTGTTTGTACGATATGTTCCATGAATAACACAAATAAGCGATCAAGTAATAAGACTCGTAAGTGTTTTTTGATAATATGAAAGCGGCTAGCACCCAGCAATTGAGAACTTAAAATGTAATCTTGTTTCATAAATTCATCAACCTCTGAGGATATATATAAAGAAAGTGTAGGTAGAGCGACGAAAATAAGTACGAGTACTTGATAAAACATAAATGAAATATTTGGGTCTAATCTATCAGCGTTTGATGTGATTACAATATTAACGGGCGTGATGAGTATAAATGCGATAAATAGAGTTGGAATATAATAAAAAACTTCTGAGCATGACTGGAAAAATCTCTTGAATTTTGGAGCGTATAAACTTAAGAGGATTCCTATACATGTTCCGAATAAAATTCGAAAGAAGCTAATTGCCACGGCTAATAAAATGGTGAATTTTGCTCCTTCTACAATTTGTAAGAAAACAGAATCTCCAAAACGATCAGATCCAAAAGGCGGCATTAACGATGGCGAAAAGGGGGCCTTTCCAAGTAATTCGTTATTGTCATTGTAAAGTAACTGAGGAGGTTTTGGGATGTTATCTTTAAAGAACCAACTATAAATAAAACTAGCTGAAACAAGTATGAATAGATAAGTAAAGCCGATTAAAAATCGTTTTGATTTCCAAATAGATTTCATAATGCTGCTCCTTTCAATTGCTTTTGCCATCTATTCATCATGAATGAGATTATTTGAAAAATGGCATAAAACGGTAAGATAATCATAACAAGTATGATAAATGCAGCTGGAGGTGAAATAAACGCCTTCTTAAATAAAAATTGAATAATGCCTTCCATATTAAAAACAAATTCTAAGATGAATAAGTTAGAAAGTAAGAAAACAAAAATCGTTTTTAAATGATGAAAGAAGTGGATAGATATATTTTTGAATAAATGAATGCATAGTATATAACTTGATGAAAGTCCTTTTCCATATGCAACCTCTACGTAATGTTTTTCATGTTCTTCTTTTATGTATAACACCATCATCCGAAACATTTGTAATGTAGGTAAGACTGCTAAAGATAAAATAGGGAGTAAATAAGCTCGATTTTCATTAAAAGAAATAATGGTGACAGGAGATTCCCCGAATTTCTGAAGTACCCATATGAAAAATATTTGCAAACAAATCATCATCATCATATCAGGGACAGCTTCTAATATGAACACAATTCGGTTTATCCATTTTTTTATATAATCTTTTGCTAAAAAATAAAAAAATGCCATACTAGATGATAGAAAGAGTGCAAGCAAAAAGGCTATAAATAATACAGTAAATGAATATAGGTAAGGTTCTAAAACAGTTGGGAATAATGGTGTTTTTTTGAAACTACCAAATTTCGGGTCTGATCCGATAACCACTAATGATTCAGGGGAGAAAACCTCTTTTAACATAATAACGATCTGATTAAAAAAGTAAATTGGTTGAAAGGTAAATCCTTGTTGAGTGATAAATAAATAAGGTAAATTTAATAACAGTAAGAGTGATAAAAGAATTGATGAAAGCTTAATTGTGAATTGAGATATTGTATTTAACATTAAATCCCTCCGATATCTTTTTACAACATTATACAATAAAGTTCATATTCTGTTTTGATTTTTCCGAAAAGTATAAATACTATTAGATTTTATAGTATGGAACATATATTTACAAGGTAAAAAAGTGATAGTAGGGAGCCACGCCCTATGTCCATCAAGCTAAGAAAACGAGAACTTATATATTATTATCTTTAGGTGGAGGGGAAAGAATGTTTGATAAATTAAAAAGGTTATTTAAAAAAGATAAAGAGAATGGTTTAGAAGATGAGAGGTACATTTTGATTTGAAAAAAATTTTCTTCTAATAACTTGATTTACGAAAAAATATTTTATATACTAATTCATGTAAACGGTTTACTAGATCGTATTTTGCTAGAAACGAAGGGAAGGTTCGCATGGAAACAAGGGGGAGAGTAATCGGGGTTGACATCGGTACCACAAGTACGAAAACGGTTGTATTCACTGAAAAAGGAAAAGTCGTTGCTTCACATGCAATTGATTATCCAATTATTCAACCGAACGTCGGATGGGCTGAGCAAGATCCTGATGTAATATGTGCTGCTGTATATAAAACTGTAAGCGTTGCCATTAAAAATGGTAATGTGTCACCGGAAGATATTTCTTCAATCGGTATTAGTACAGCGATGCATGCCTTAATTGCTGTAGATGAAAACGGTGCGCCGTTAACGCGCTCTATTATTTGGGCAGATAATAGAAGCACAAAGCAATCAGAAAAACTATTACAACAAATGAATGGTCATGACATTTATAGAAGAACTGGTACACCAATTCATCCGATGTCACCACTTTCTAAATTACTGTGGATGAAAGAAGAAGAAACGGATTTATTCAGAACTGCTTATAAATTTATTTCCATTAAAGAGTATGTCATTTATCAATTATTTTCACGCTATGTAGTTGATCATTCAATCGCATCAGCTACTGGGTTATTTAATTTAGAAACATTAAACTGGGATGAAGATGTTTTAACTATGTTAAATATGTCACCAGAACAATTATCAACACCTGTACCAACTACATATATTTTATCGGGAATGAAACCGGAATTAGCACAAAAGATGGGCATTCATGAAGATACTCCAGTTGTTATTGGTGCGAGTGATGGTGTTCTTGCAAATGTAGGTGTCGGTGCAATATCACCTGGATCAGCTGCAATTACGATTGGGACAAGCGGTGCGGTTCGAACAATTTCATCAAGTGTTAATACAGATGAAAAAGGAAGAACCTTTTGTTACGCATTAACAGATGAGCACTGGGTAATCGGTGGACCGACGAATAATGGCGGGATTTTATTAAGATGGCTACGTGATGAATTCGGTAGTCCAGAGCAAGAAGTTGCAAGGAAGCTTGGGATTGATCCTTATGATTTATTAATTAAGTATGCAGAAAGTGTACCAGCTGGAGCAGAAGGATTGCTATTTTTACCGTTTTTATCTGGGGAACGTGCACCTTACTGGAATGCAAATGCTCGTGGTACATTCTTCGGTATAAACCTTCAGCATAAACGAGAACATTTTATACGAGCAGTTATGGAAGGTGTTTGTATGAGTGTGTATTCAGTAGCACTTGCCATTCGAGATTGTACAGGGCCACTTACTGAAATACGTGTTTCAGGAGGCTTTGCGAAATCTGCATTTTGGAGACAAATGTTATCTGACATGATGGGGAAAGAATTACTTGTTCCAGAAAGTCATGAAGCATCTGCGCTTGGGGCAGCGGCACTTGCTTTGTATGCAATTGGGAAAATTGATTCGCTTGAAGAGGTGAAGGATTGGATTGATATTGTCCATCACCATGTACCGAATAAAGAAAATACGGCTTTATATTTAGAGATGTTTTATATGTATGAACGACTTTACAATCGTTTGAAAGAAGAATTTGATTGTATAGCTGCTTTCCAACGTAAACAATAGGGGGATTGGGAGAAATGGTAGTTGGAATCGTACTAGCGGCTGTTGTTATATTACTTTTACTAATTACGGTAGTAAAATGGCATCCATTTGTCGCGTTAATTTTAACAGCAATCGGTGTAGGGCTAGCAATGGGGATGCCCTTAATTGGAACTTCACCACAACATCCAGGGATTATCGATTCTATTAAATTAGGTCTTGGTAATACGTTAGGGTTTTTGGCGATTGTTTTAGCTTTAGGAACAATGCTTGGAAAAATGATGGCTGAGTCTGGCGGTGCTGAACGAATTGCTAACACATTAATTGGACGTTTTGGGAAAAAGCGTGTTCACTGGGCAATGATGTTCGTTGCATTTATAGTAGGGATTCCGGTATTTTTCCAAGTTGGATTTGTACTATTAATTCCGTTAGTATTTACAATTGCGTTAGAAACAGGGGTATCACTTATTACAATCGGTATTCCGCTAGTAGCAGGTCTTTCGGTTGTACACGGACTTGTTCCACCGCATCCAGCAGCTATGGCAGCGGTAGGTATATTTAAAGCAGATGTAGGGAAGACAATTTTGTATGCATTAATTGTCGGACTTCCAACTGCAATAATTGCAGGTCCGCTTTACGGGAAATGGATTGGTGCTCGTATACATAAAGAAGTACCGTTAGATATAGCGGAGCAATTTATTGAAAGAGATAAGAAGAAGGAACTTCCTAGCTTCGGAAATACATTGTTTACTATTTTACTTCCAGTATTTCTTATGCTAGGTGCATCGATAGCGGAAGTAGCATTAAATAAAACAAGCCAACTTGCACAAGTATTGCATTTTATTGGAGATCCAATAGTCGCATTATTAATTGCCACGATATATTCTTTCTTTAGTCTTGGCTATGCAAAAGGGTTTTCTAAAGACAAAGTCTTACAAGTTACAAATGATTGTTTAGGCCCAATTGCAAACATACTGTTAGTTATCGGTGCAGGTGGTGCCTTTAATAAAGTGTTATTAGATTCTGGAATTGGAACTACAATTGCGGAGATGGCGAAAGAATCACATATTTCACCGATATTATTAGGTTGGGGAATTGCTGCACTTATTCGAATCGCGACTGGTTCTGCTACTGTTTCCATGATGACAGCAGCAGGAATAGTGGCACCGATTGCGGCAAGTACACCAGGAGTTAATGTAGAGTTACTGGCACTTTCAACAGGTGCAGGGTCATTAATTTTATCGCATGTAAATGATTCTGGATTTTGGATGATTAAAGAGTATTTTGGAATGACTGTGAAAGAAACATTATTAACATGGACTGCAATGGAGACAATATTATCTGTTGTAGCACTTGGGCTAATTTCGTTATTAAATATATTTGTATAGAATGGGAGATTGATTAATATGAAACTAGGTTTAATTGGATTAGGAAAAATGGGATTCCCATTAGCTGAACACTTATATGAAGACAAGCATGAAGTAGTTGTATACGATGTAAATAATGAACTTGTTGAAGAGGCAGGAAAACTAGGGATTACTGCACGTCATACGTTAAAAGAAATGATCGCTGAACTAGAAGCACCTCGTACAATTTGGGTAATGGTACCTGCAGGAGAAGTTGTTGAGTCAGTACTAAAAGATGTATATCCATTATTAGAGGAAGGCGATATCGTTATTGAAGGTGGAAATTCATTCTATAAAGATACGTTACGCCGTGCTGAAGAAGCGAAAAGCTTTGGCTTACATTACGTAGATATCGGTACATCAGGCGGTGTGGAAGGAGCTAGATACGGTGCTTGCTTAATGGTTGGTGGAGAAAAAGAAATTTATGATCAACTAGAACCTTTATTTAAAGATTTAGCAGTAGAAAATGGTTATTCATATGCAGGCCGCGTCGGTAGTGGGCATTTCTTAAAAATGGTTCACAACGGTATTGAATACGGAATGATGCAAGCAATCGCTGAAGGATTTGAAGTACTAGATAAAAGTGATTTTGATTTCAATTATGAAGATGTTGCAAAAGTATGGGCAAATGGATCAGTTATCCGTGGTTGGTTAATGGACTTAACTGAAAAGGCATTTGCAGATGATCCGAAACTTGATGGTATTAAAGGTGTAATGAACTCTTCAGGAGAAGGGAGATGGACTGTTGAAACTGCACTTGAATTACAAGCAGCGGCACCAGTTATCGCTATGTCATTATTTATGCGCTACCGTTCACAAGAAGATGATACATTCCACGGAAAAGTGGTTTCTGCACTTCGTAATCAATTCGGTGGACATGAGGTTGTGAAAAAATAGGGAATATTAGTTTTGTGAAACTCATACGAAAGTATGAGTTCTTTTTTTATTTCTCATACTATTTTATGAAAGCTATTACCCCTTTTTACTGTATTTTGTATAGAAATTTCTGATAATATATAAATATAACTTGAAAACAAAGGGGAGAAATAATTATGAAACTAGTCGTTATTAACGGTACACCAAGAAAATTCGGTAGAACTCGCGTTGTGGCAAAATATATTGCAGAGCAATTTGAAGGGGAGTTATACGATTTAGCAGTAGCGGAATTGCCTTTATATAATGGGGAAGAATCACAACGTGAATTGGAAGCAGTTAAAAAATTAAAAGCTTTAGTGAAAGCAGCAGACGGTGTAGTACTATGTACACCAGAATATCATAATGCGATGAGCGGAGCGCTGAAAAATTCGTTAGATTACTTAAGTAGCAGTGAATTCATCCATAAGCCTGTCGCATTACTAGCAGTTGCTGGAGGCGGTAAAGGGGGAATAAACGCATTAAATAGTATGCGCACTGTCGCTAGAGGCGTTTACGCAAACGCAATTCCAAAACAAGTCGTGCTTGATGGATTACATGTGCAAGATAGTGAACTTGGAGAAGATGCAAAACCATTAATTCATGATTTAGTTAAAGAATTAAAAGCATATATGAGCGTATATAAAGAGGTGAAAAAACAATTAGGAGTTGAGTGATATGTCCTCTCTTTATCATGATTCTCGCTTGTATTACATTCTAGGCGCCAATAGTTTATCTGCTATTGGCTCTGGGATTGTTATGATAACGATTCCGTGGTTGTTAATTAAGGAAAGTGGAGGAGAGACAACGTTTGGTTATGTTTCTATCGTTGCGACTCTCATAATGTTTTTATTAACGCCATTTATTGGGCAAAGCATAGATCGTTTTTCAAGAAAATCTTTATTGTTATGTAACGAAGGTATCGGGATAGCCATTATAGGAATGATGGCCATTTGGGGATTTGCTGGGCAATCATACAATTCTATTCATTACATTATTATTTATATAGCAGGTTCTTTCTATTATCTATTATTCTATCCTACAATTTTTGCATTTAACCAAGAAATATTTCAATCTGAACATTATAAAAGTTTAAGTGGCACGATGGAGATACAAGGACAATTAACGCAAGTTATTTCAGGAGCGGCCGCTAGCTTTTTAATTGAGATTATTTCTTTGAAATGGATTTTGTTAGTGGATATGTTAACTTTTGCAGGAGCATTTTTCCTGTTCTTATGTATACCGTATGTAAAGAAAAAAGAAGTAAAAGGGAAAGTAACATTTAAGAAGCAATTGTTCGAAGGAATTCACTTTATGAAAACTCGCCCTAAGTTCTTTTGGTTTTTACTTGCCACTTATATGCCGTTTATCGGTGTTATGATGGCAAATTATTTAATCCCAGTTTATATTTCAGATATACTCAAAGCTAATGCCTCTGTATACGCGATAGAAGGTATGATGTATGGTGTTGGGGCTGTTATTGCGGGAATAAGTATTCCAATCATGATGAAATATGTCAAAATAGAAATTTCAATCGTTATGACGATGGTTATTTATGTAATTTCAATTACCGCAATGATTATTGAGCCTTCCATTATGTTATTATATGGACTTGCGATTTTCCATGCGATTGGAAATGCTGGAACACGAGTGGCGAGAAATGTATTGATGATGGAAGAAATCCCAAACGAAGTAATGGGACGTGTGGACAGCTTATTTCGATTAATTGGCACAGGAATTCGAATTGTATTATTAATGTTGTTTACGGCAGGTGTATCTAAAGCAGGGGTAATGATCCCGTTTTATGTACTGAGCTGTATATTGATCCTATCATTAGGGGTTGCTTTTTATTATGTAATTTCAAAACGTAAAACGGAAGCGAATGTGTCTAATAAATCAATTGTTTAAAAAATACTTCTGCCTCCTTTTCTTTTTCTATATAATAAAAAGAAAGGGAGTGTTAACTTATTTATGAACAAATGGATATTGCTTATAATCTTATTACTACCTCCGATATACATCATTTATATGACGTTTCGAATGAATAAAGTTGCTCGTGAAACATTGAGTAATCACTCTCCATACGTTCTTATATTAGGTGCAAAGTTATTTGGAGATAGGCCGTCTTTATCTCTTCAAAATCGTTTGGATATGGCGCTAGAATATTTACATGCTCACCCTGAGGTGAAAGTAATTGTTTCAGGTGGTCAAGGGGAAGATGAAGATATACCGGAAGCTCACAGTATGAGAAACTATTTAATGGTACATGGTATAGATGAGAATCGCATTTTAATTGAAGACCGCTCTACAAATACGTATGAAAATTTAAAGTTTAGTATGGATTTATATGATGTAAAGCATGCGGTAGTTGTAAGTAATACGTATCATTTATATCGAACGAAAATAATTGCAAAGCGTTTAGGGATAAAGATGGAAGCTTTGGCTGCTGAAACACCGAGACGCTCTAAGAAAAAAGCGTATGTGCGTGAATATGCTGCAATTGTGAAAACAATATTGTTCGACCGTTAGAGCTCAAATGAGAGCTCTTTTTTTGTATAATAAAGCGTATCATTTGAAATGAATGCTATATTCCATCAAAATAAAGGAAACAACATGAAAGGAGTTGTGTCTGTGATTCAATTTAATCATGTGTCAAAAGCGTATGAAGATGGCACAAAAGCAGTGGATTCATTGCATTTAGAAATTAAAAAAGGAGAATTTTTTGTTCTCATTGGTCCGAGTGGTTGCGGGAAAACAACGACAATGAAGATGATTAACCGTTTAATTGAAACGACGGAAGGATCAATTTTAATCGATGGAAAAGATATTCAACAATATAACATAAACGAACTACGTTGGAATATAGGGTACGTGTTGCAGCAGATTGCGCTGTTTCCACATATGACAATTGCTGAAAATATTGCAGTTGTCCCTGAAATGAGAAAATGGACCAAAAAGGAAATAAAAGCACGTGTCGATGACTTGCTACAGATGGTTGGGCTCGATCCAGATGTATATCGTGATCGTATGCCAGATGAATTGTCGGGAGGGCAGAAACAACGTGTTGGTGTCGTACGGGCATTAGCCGCAAACCCGAAAATTGTACTTATGGACGAACCATTTAGTGCGTTAGATCCGTTAAGTAGGGAGCAGCTCCAGAAGGATATCGTACAACTGCAAAAAAAGATTCAAAAAACAATCGTGTTCGTAACGCACGATATGCAAGAGGCTTTATCACTTGGTGATCGTATTTGTGTAATGAAAGAAGGAAAAGTTGTTCAATTAGATACGCCAGAAGGAATTATACATAACCCGAAAAATGAGTTTGTAGAGGAGTTCATTGGAAATCGTGGACGACCTTGGTATGAGGGGAAGAGTATAGAAGAGGTATTGCCGCTAGACGAGGGTATACGAGTTGAAGGGAATGCTTTATCTTTACATTCGTCATTACAAGAAGCACTAGTCCGCTTACAAACTGAAGAGTCAGTGCCGGTTGAAGAGCATGGTCAATATGTTGGAGCGTTAACAAGTCGTCATATTGTCAATTACATTGTTGAACAAATGAAGGAAAGAGGCTAAACAGTGACTGATTTTATTCAAACGTTCCAAGAACGAAAAGTAGAATTGCTAAGTGCATTAAGTGAGCATTTACAAATATCGCTTATTTCACTATTTTTTGCAGTAATTATTGCAGTGCCGCTCGGCATTATATTAACGAGAAAAGAACGAATGGCTGAATTTATTATAGGGACTTCTGCTGTTATGCAGACAGTGCCCTCACTTGCTTTACTTGGACTATTAATTCCGTTAGTAGGAATTGGAAAACTGCCAGCTATAATCGCATTAGTTGTGTATGCACTATTACCTATTTTACGAAATACATATACAGGAATACGGGAATTAGATGAATCACTTATAGAAGCGGCGAGAGCTATGGGGATGAATAGCTGGAAAAGATTATGGAAGGTAGAGCTTCCGCTCGCATTGCCAATTATTATGGCTGGTATTCGTACAGCGATGGTATTAATTGTTGGAACGGCTACATTAGCTGCTTTAATAGGCGCTGGTGGGCTCGGTAAGCTCATATTATTAGGCATAGATCGAAATGACCATGCGCTTATCATTTTAGGGGCCGTACCAGCTGCGTTACTCGCTTTATTCTTTGATATAGTACTTCGCATACTTGAGAGCCCGAAACGCTCTTCTAAGCGCGTTATATTGACGATATGTATAGTTGTAGTAATGATAGCTGCTCCATTTCTTTGGAATACCGAAAAGAAAGACATAGTTATTGCTGGTAAACTTGGATCTGAACCAGAAATATTAATTCAAATGTACAAGCAACTTATTGAACAGGATACAGATTTACAAGTGGAATTAAAGCCAGGCCTTGGAAAAACAGCATTTGTATTTGAAGCGTTAAAATCAGGTGAAGTAGATATATACCCGGAATTTTCAGGTACAGCTTTATCTACTTTCGTGAAAGAAGAACCGAAAAGTACAAATCGTGATGAAGTATATGAACAAGCTCGTATTGGAATGGAAAAGAAATATAATATGGTTATGTTAAAGCCAATGGAGTATAACAATACATACGCACTAGCCATGCCGAAAAAAATAGCAGATCAAAATAACATAAATACAATTTCTGATTTAGGAAAAAGTGCACAGGAAGCTAAAGTAGGATTTACATTAGAATTTGCTGATCGTGAAGATGGTTATAAAGGAATGCAAAAATTATATAACTATAAGTTTTCAAATGTTAAAACGATGGAACCGAAACTGCGCTATAGTGCAATACAATCGGGAGATGTTAATGTAATCGATGCATATTCAACAGATAGTGAATTGGAGCAATATGGTCTTAAAGTGCTAAAAGATGATAAAGGACTATTCCCGCCTTATCAAGGAGCACCATTATTAAGAACAGAGACGTTACAGAAATATCCTGAACTCGAAAAAGTATTAAATAAATTATCTGGAAAGATTACAGATGAAGAAATGAGAAAAATGAATTATGAAGTAAATGTGAATGGGAAAAGTAGCGAAGAAGTCGCAAAACAATTTTTACAAAAAGAGAAGTTACTTCGTTAATTTTACAATAAATATACAATTTTATATGTATGAAATGACCGTTCATTACAAAATGAACGGTTTTTTTGTGCATACTTATACATTTTTTCAAAAAAGTATTCCATTTTTCTTCATTTTCTTTTAGAATAAGTAATGTTTTCCTGAAAAAATATAAGAGAAACGTCTATTAGAGAAAAAGGTGACTTTAATAGTTGAACGAACATAACACCTAGAATGACAGATGGGGTGGTACAAATAGAAAAGAAGTTAGGATTTTTTCCGTTAATCGCATTAGTAGTTGGAACGATGGTTGGTGGCGGTGTTTTTAGTTTACCGCATGATTTAGCAGTAGGAGCAAATAGTGGTGCAACGATAATTGGTTGGTGTATTACAGCAATGGGAATGATTCCACTTGCGCTCGTATATCAAACGTTAGCAAGACAAAAACCGGAGCTTGAGGGCGGAATCTATAGTTATGCACGAGCTGGATTCGGTGAATATATTGGTTTTAACAGTGCTTGGGGATACTGGCTAGCAGGGATTTTAGGAAATGTTGCAACAATTATGTTACTGTTTAGTACATTAGGTTACTTCTTCCCAATTTTTAAAGGCGGAAATAATGTTGCGTCAATCGTAGGTGCATCACTTTTATTATGGACATTGCATTTTCTAATTTTATTTGGAATTCGTGAAGCTTCCATTATGAATGTTATCGCAACGATTGGGAAATTAGTTCCGATCTTATTATTTATTGTCGTGATGGTAACAGCGTTTCGCTGGGATACATTTACACATGACTTTTGGGGCGAAGGAACTATCTCAGTTTCCTCTGTACTAGGTCAAGTGAAAAATACAATGCTTGTAACCCTTTGGGTGTTCATTGGGGTTGAAGGAGCAGTTGTATTATCAGGAAGAGCTAAAAATAGTAGAGACGTTGGAAAAGCGACAGTACTTGGACTTATTTTAGTAATGTCTATTTATATTTTAATTTCTGTTCTGTCAATGGGAGCCATGACAAGAAAAGAACTTTCAGTATTAGAGACTCCTTCAATGGGACATGTATTAGAACATGTTGTTGGGCCATGGGGTGCAATGGCAATTAATATTGGATTAGTTGCGTCACTTGTAGGTACATTAATTGGCTGGTTTTTACTTGTTTCTGAAATTTCTCACGTAGCAGGAAAAGACGGCGTGTTTCCGAAAGTCTTTACGAAAACAAATAAGAAACAAACGCCGCATATGGCATTGTGGATTTCAAATATCGTTGCCCAAACTATATTTATAATCGTTCTGTTTTCACAATCGACATATCAAATTATGTATTTTATTGCGTCAACATCTATATTACTGCCGTACTTATTATCAGCGCTATTTCAATTGAAATTAGTCATCACGAAAGAGCTGAAAGTTGCGAGAGTAAAAAATGGATTGTTAGCATTAATTGCTTCCCTATACTCTGTATGGCTAATTTATGCAGCTGGTTTAAAGAATTTATTGCTTGTTTCAATCGTATATGGTATTGGGATTCTCGTGTATATGTTTGCAAGAAAAGAAAAAGGGAATCGTTGTTTTTCAGGCAAAGAGCGATATGTGATGTGGGCAATTGTTATTGCAGCTATTACATCACTTTATATGTTACTGACAGGAACTATAAAAATGTAAAAGTCCTTTTAATTTAAAGGGCTTTTTTCCTTGTCTAGAGAATATTTAATACATAAGATATTCAGGAGGGATGAAAATGGAAGAAAAAGAACAGTTGTCTAGAATTATGGATTTAGCTAGTGATTTAAGGAAAGTATTAGTACAAGAATCTTTTTTTAATCATCATCCTGAACTTCGAGGCGTGATTGAAAATTTAGCGAGTTCTGTAGAGAATTTGGCGAGTTTGCAGCAAAATAAAGATGAAAATGCCGAAGATCGATTACGGTACGTACTTGCTAAAATGAAAATCGCTCATAATGCCATTTTACAAGAAAAAAAAGCATTTCCTTCTCATTAATATACGTTTTAATTTTGAACCTGACGGATGACGTCAGGTTTTTTATCCTTTTCGGCAAGAAGACTCCATCTGATTTGTGTTACGGGTGAAACCCAACAATTCAGGTGGAGATGAATTGCCGTCAGAAGGTAGGCTGAACTCTTTTGTTTCGTTAATAACAATTTTTTAAAGAGCGAATATTTGTTTCTTTTGCGTCTTGCGATATAGCTTGAGCCAAAAGGAATTACTGTAGAAGAATGGAATCACGATGAAGACCATGTTCACGTTTTGTTCCGTTCAGTTCCAAACATTGATTTGTCAAAAGCGATTAACAGTTACAAAAGTGTTAGTTCTCGTTTCGTGAAACGAGATTTTCCTAAGATAAAACATGATCTATGGAAAGAAATGTTTTGGTCTCGAAGTTATTGTCTTTTAACAACGGGCGGTGCACCTATAGGTTCTATCCGTAAGTACATTGAATCACAAGGAATGAAATGATTTTAATGAACCCCCTGAGAAAGGTGGTGAAAACAATGGGTAGAAAGAAAGCAGTGAAAGTATTACGTAAACAAAAGAAAAGAGAAAACATGCAACGCTTCACTCAGAAACAGAATATCGGACGAGCTTGCCTTACTGCGAAAGAATTTCGTTTACTGCAACGCATGTCACATAGTTCAAAAGCGTTGCGAAATGTTGGATTGTACACGATTAAACAAAGTTATCTGAATAATAACAAGATGGCTACTGTAAAAGAAGTGGACACTGCCATGCAAGCCGATATGAACTACTCGGGCGTCCAATCAAACTCTGTTCAAGCGATTCGTAGAGCCTTATTTACAGAAGTAAAAAGCTTTTTTAAAGCATGGGAACAGTGGAAGAAAAAACCGGAAACATTCACAGGCCGTCCTAGGTTTCCGAATTATTCTGGTTCAACGGACAAACGAATCATTGAAATCTATCAAGTTCCAAAAGTGGATGATAATGGGTATTGGATGATTCCGATGAATGTGGCATTCAGAAAAAAATTCGGTTCCATTAAAATACGTATGCCTAAAAACGTAAGAAATAAAAAAATCTCCTACATTGAGATTGTACCGAAACAAAAAGGTCGGTTCTTTGAGGTGCATTACACATATGAAATGCACGTTTCTCAAATGAAGAAACACTCCACGACTACTAGTAACGCTTTGAGTTGCGATTTAGGTGTAGATCGGTTATTAAGTTGCGTAACAAATACAGGTGATACATTCTTAATTGATGGAAAAAAATTAAAATCCATTAACCAATATTTCAACAAAAAGATACGTAATTTGCAGCAGAAAAATATAGAAAATGGAATTTCAAAACGCGTTGTAACGAATAGAATGGCCGCACTTTGGCATAAACGAGAAGGGCGAGTAAACGGTTACATTTCACAAACTGTAGGCTTGTTGTTCAAAAAAGTGAAAGTATTCGATATAGATACTATTGTCGTAGGGTATAACACGGGTTGGAAACAAAAATCTGATATGGGAAAAAAGAATAATCAAAATTTTGTTCAAATTCCATTTCATAAACTGATTGCAGCGATTGAGAATAAATGTATAAAAGAAGGCATCCGTTTTTTGAAACAAGAAGAAAGCTATACTTCAAAAGCTAGTTTTCTTGATAAAGACAGGGTTCCTGTTTGGTCTAAGGATGATAGGGCGCATTATCGTTTTAGTGGCAGACGAATCACTCGTGGCCTGTACCAAAGTAAAGCAGGAACATGTATCCACGCTGATATTAATGGTGCGTTGAATACATTGCAAAAATCAAGAGTTGTAGAATTGGATGACAACCTCAAAGTGAAAACGCCGATTCTATTAGAAGTGCAAAAACGTAAGGCTGTTGCTTCGCGCATAGCTTAGTGGGTGCGTCAACCATCCATGTGTACTCGACTTGTCGGGGCTTGTAGCACACGCCGGATTCATCTGAGTGGTGGCTTCTTCTATAAGGAAGAACTGCTCTTTTTCGAAAGGGTGGTGCAAGTGGGGAAACGATTGTTCGTTTCTAGTACCAACCAAAAACATACTTGGGGTGTTACTGTAAGGTGGCATGAATTCTAGAGCGTCAAACTGTCTAGCGATAGACGAAAAGACCTAGCGTTCTAACTCAAGCCCCCACTGAAACGCTTCATCTCAGTGGGGATAGTTGACTTCTAGTTTTAGATTGTAGTTCATACAATAAGAATAGTATGAAAAAAAGAAGGTGACTACGTTGAAATTACATAAAGCTCTTCATCCAAGTTTTATAAAGCGAATGTATTATATGAGGTTTATTGGGAAGTTTGCAAAAGCTGAGGGAGAGAAGAATGGAGAAAATTTCTTTGTACAATGTCTTTCTTCAATACCTTTAACTTTACAAGAGTTATTTCCGACTGGAAAATATTTGTTTGAAGGATTATGCAGTAATAAAAAGAATGAAAAAATCTTTACTGATTTAAAGAAGCATAAATTAGAAAAGCAACTGGTTATGTTTCGTCTTTATTATGATCGTGGAAATTTATTTCTGGAATTAATATGCACAGAAGAGCCTCGGGAAATAGCATCTTCATATAATTTGATTCCTTCACCAAAGGTCTCAAATTATAAAAAGAGAGCGTCTTTGGAACGGAAGTTAAGCAACGGTTATTTATCATTTCTTATGCCTAAATTACCAAAAGACTTTGAGCCTCCAGAATTATTGTGGCATGAAGGAAGGCTATATGGAAATTTATCGTTAAAATCATCAATAAGTTCAATTTCATATTTTGAGCAAAGAAAAGAATGCAAATATATTGAAATAAACGATTGGATGAAACATGTAGAAATAGCAGTAGATGATCATTTATATTTTGTAAGTGAAAATGTGTATGACCAACTAAATAAACGAATTGCTGAAGAAGGTAAGTTAGTTGAAGTAGAAGATATTAAAATGCAAAAGGATGACTGGGAATGGGATGAGCGTGAATCCTCTTTTTTGCAGTATGTACAAAGTATGGTTCGTAATAAAGGGTTATATTTGGATGATACAGATATATATAATTTTCACATTAGTATTAAAACCAATATGTTAACAATTGTTGGTGGTATACCAGGTGTTGGGAAATCACGCTTTGTGCAAGCTTATGCAGAATCACTTGGGTTACGTTATGGGGAAGAATTAATTTGGATTCCGATTTCACCATCGTATCAAGAACCACATGATATTCTCGGTTACCTTCATCCGAATGGTAATTTTATTGAAAGTGAAACGAAGTTAGTTCGGACATTGTTAAAGGCTAAAGAAAATCCAAATCAATTGTATATAATTGTGTTCGATGAAATGAACATGTCACATATTGAGCATTGGTTTACTCCGTTTCTATCCGTTCTTCAACTTGAAAAGAAAAATCGTATTTTGAGTTTGTATGAGAAAGTACAAGAAATAGAAAATCAAATTCCACCTTCAGTGGAAATTGGTGAGAATATTATTTTCGTAGGCACTGTAAATTTTGATGAAACGACGAAAGAGCTTTCCGATCGATTATTAGATCGAACAAATTTGATTACATTACAAAAAATTCCGTTTTGCGAGATGAGTATAGAACATGAGAAAGTTGTTCAGCAACCCCCGTTGAAAGTAACAACGGGAGAATTTCGACTCAATTGGTTTAGGAATAAAGAGATGATCGAAGTGTATACTGAAGAGGAATTAGAGTTATTGGATAAGTTACATGATGTATTATCATCACACGATATATCAAAAGGAATTTCTTTCCGATGTGCAAGCGCAATCGCTACGTATTTGCAAAATATACCGTTCCAAAATAATCAGTCCTATATGATTAGCAGGGAAGAAGGTTTTGATTTGCAAATAAAGCAGCGTGTATTAACGAAATTAAGGGGGACAGAAATGACAGTGGGCCCTCTACTTTTTGAGGAAGCAAAAAGGGGAGCGACATTGATACCACTTTTACAGTCTCCGCTTGCAAATCGTGTATCTACATTTGAACATTCTTTAGCTTATATAAGACAAAAGCGTAGAGAACTGGAGCTGTATGGCTATGCAAAATGAGGAGCCTTATGAAACAGCAATCGTCGATACGAAAGAAACGCTCCCGTTTGTATTGAAGCTAATTATTGGTACTGAGGGGAAAGGCGATTTTATCCTTTTAAACCGGCTTTGTACGTCTACTACAGCATTAGTTCAATGTATTTATAAAGTACAGGAATTAAAACCACTGAAATTACATTTCCATTATCAAAATCCAATGGATATTACATTCATATGGAATAAAGTATATGAGGGACAAAAGAATATAAAAGAGTCACAATATGAATTAAATGAAAAAAAACAAAGAGTATTAGTGTATGAACATGGAAAAACTGAATTTTTTTATCCGTGGCGCTGTGGCTTATACCATTTTGAAGTGCGTATAGAAGATAAAACTTATTATGGTGCGTTTCAAGTGGTTCCTAAAAACTTTTTTGATGACCAATTTGAAATGATTCAAGATTATGTGAAGTCAATTTTGAACGAGTTAATTTTAGATAGAGGTTATTACAAGAAAACTTTCTCAGCACTTAGCGATATTGAAGATTCTTCTTATTTGGTATTGTTAAGAAAGTTGCCACAAAAAATGAAAAGAATAAAACAAATTTTTAAAAAAGTAGAATCGAATGCGGAATTTGTACACGAATATGAATGGGAAACGAAAGCGCGGAAGACAACGAGAAAAACTGCCATTATGACAGAAAGAAAGCTTTATGCGAAATATTACAACCGTAAATTTAAGGAGCAAAAAAATAGTATTGAAAATGCATTTCTTAAATTTAAAATGATGCAATTCTATTATTATTTAATTGAAGCAGAAAGTTTTGTACGTAAAACTATTGAAATACTAGAAGGAGAAAAGAAGAAAAAGTCAGATGAATTTCAAGCTGTTAAAACAATTATTAAAACGATTGAACGAAATGGATCCGTGACGGATAGGGAAAAACAAAAATATAGAAATCTACATTTACTGAAAGAAGCAGATTTACGGAAAAGTTCTGTGAAAATGCAAGAATATAAAATATTAGCTCATATCGTATATGAAAGCGTACAATACTTTCGACATTTATTGTATTCTCCATTTTGGAGGGAAGTTTCTGAAACAGCTACCATTAATTCGAACACTTTATCTATACCGCATCAACAATTAATCCACCATTTAGAATTGTTACCGCAACATACCGAGCAACCTCCATCTTTATTATTCGTATATAAACCAACGTTTTTAGTGTATGAGTATTACGCTTTTTTTATCGTTATTTCTATATTAGAACAAATCGGATTTGAAGATAAGAATCCTATCCGTGAACAAATACAAGAACATTTTTATTTAGACGGATTACAAGATGGAACGACAGTGATTTTACATCGAGATGATATAAAAGTGCATGTCGCGTTTAATGATTTAATTGAAACACACCCTCTTATTGCACTAAGCAAAGGAAGTAATTTTTATAACGGAGAGGACACAAAGAAGCCGGATATTCGTTTAGATTGTTATGTAAAGGAAGAAGAGAAGTATGTATATAAATCTTCTATTATTATCGAAGTGAAATATAGCCCTATGTACAATATTTTTCAGCCTGTAGGTAATACGAAAGCAACGGAGCAAATGTATAAATACTGGTCTATTAAGTATGTAGAAGAACAGAATGGTAAACGAATTTTTAAGCGAAGAGCGATTTATGAAGTGATTTGTGTATATCCAGGTAGCCATATGCATAGTAAAAAAATTGAATCTGGATGTGGAGTGTTTTTACAACTATATCCATATAAAACGAAACAAGGAGAAGAGAAGTTGGCTGGGAAGCATGGGATGATTCAAATTTTTGAGAAATGGTTAAAAAGTAATAAAATGTAAAAGAAATCCTTTTTAATGAAGGATTTCTTTAGGTTAAGAAGAATTATATGCAGTACGGAAAGACACATTATACGGTTCGAACTTGATAGTGATTATCATTTTTTTATTAGAGTAATTGGATCTTTTTATATTTGTAACAGTATTGGGAATTAAGGGTTTTTACATGTGTATGAATGACTAATAAGTAGGAATTTAATTCATTTTGCAGAATATAATAAGACATAAATATTTTTAGTTGCATACGAAGATTTGTTCTTATATGATAGTAAGTGAAAGCGTTATCAAAAACAGAGCGGCGATGGGAAAGGCGGTTAAATATGTTCCAGCGTGTTCAAACAAAAGAAGAGCATTTTTGGTTCGAGCAACTGTGGGGAGATTTTTGTGAAGAAAGAAACTTAATGTTTGTAGAACGTAATTTAAATCCATCACGATTTTTATTAATAGAAGATGAACATCATATTGGTACAGTTGAATGTATTAAGTTTACAGTACCTGAACAATCAAATTCTGAGTTTTTCTATCCGTTTTCTAAAAATGATTTAGTGAAAGATTTGAAAAATGTGTATGAAATAGGAAAGTTAAGTATTGCGAAAACGTCTCGGGGGAGAGGACATTTCAAAAGGCTGGCAGCTATTTTATTTATGCATGCGTTAGAGACGAAAGCGGAATGGTATATTGCAGCAGTTACAAAAAGAATGTATATGTATTTACTTACACTCGGTTTTCCAATCGAACCGATAGATAGTCCATTCCAGTTTCATGATACTTTACAAGGTGTACCAGTGCGAATTCATGCTCGAAAAGGGGCTACACATCTGTATTCTTTGAAAGAATTCCGTGATATTATTCAAGGGAATGCTCATGCGCAGGCACTTATTGCAGAATACAGTAAAAATATTATGTTAACAAAATGAAAATATATGAATATGTATAGTATGAAGAAGAGTTACTTATTACAGGCATCTGTTTTCATACAAAAAGTAGACCCTTATTCTCAGAATAAGGGTCTACAATATTATAGTCCAAATATACTAAAAATCATTTTACGACGCTTCGGTTTCTTTTCTCTTTCATATGTTGGTTTTGCATCAGGAGTAATGTATATTGGTTCTTCTTTTTTTAGGGCAGCTTCTAGTTTTTGAATTCGTTCTAACATTTCCTCTATTTCGCGGCGATGTTGTAAAAGTTGGTATGTAACGACATCATTTGCTTTATCTTGCATTTGTTCTTCCATTCGATCTAGTCTTCTCGTAATTGTGGTAAATTGAGCTGTTAATTGCTCAAAATCATTCGATGATGTGTTTTGAACAATTGTGTTTACTTGAGTTTTTAATTTTTCTACATCATTTGAAGATGGTTTTTGAGTAGTTTGAGAGTTTTGAGGCTGGTCCATTTGAGAGCGATGGTATTCTAACATTAGATCTAAATCACCTTGTGTGAAAATAAAATGACCATATTTATTTTTTTTAATCGTAAGATTTAATTGTTGTGCAATCCGGACAACAGCCTTTGGGCTAACACCTAATTTCTTTGCGATAAATGGTGTTTTATATTCCAAAATAATCCCTCCTATATATATCCTGTTGAATGATTTCTAGTTATGTAGCAAGTTCCCTTCAGGTGTGACAAAAGAAGTGTGGAATCGGCAAAGAAAGTGTTTTTTCACGAAGTTCAGCTGTTTAGCACATACTATTTATATAAATCATTTTTAGTTATCGGAAAATTGGGCTTATTATAGTTTGACGATAATAAGCTAATTAGATTATCATAATTATAAATATCTTTTTTATGTATGCATATAATATATAAAAAGGTGGTTACTAATGTAGAATTTTATTAGAGTATAAGAATGCTTACTTCACTTGAATAAATTTAAGTAGGAGGTGGCTTCCTTGCTTACACTGTAAGTAAGGAAAAGTATTTGGACATATATAGTATAAGTATAGTGATTGTTTTAATTGCCTTAACGGCATTTTTCGTTGCAGCAGAATTTGCAATTGTTAAAGTGAGGAGTTCACGAATTGACTATTTAATTGCAGAAGGAAATAATCGTGCAATATCTGTCAAAACAATCATTACAAACTTAGACGAATATTTATCAGCTTGTCAATTAGGAATAACTGTTACAGCTCTTGGGATTGGGTGGTCGGGTAAACCTGCGCTAAAGCACATGTTTGATGTGTTGTTTGCAAATTGGAACGTCCCTACTCAACTCGCAGACATTTTAGCTATAATTTTAGTGTTTTTGTTTATCACATTTTTCCATGTGGTAGTAGGAGAGTTAGCTCCAAAAACATTTGCGATTCAAAAAGCAGAACAAGTGAGTTTCTTTGTTGCTAAGCCACTCATTTTGTTTTATCGTATTGCATTCCCATTCATTTGGATTTTAAATGGATCAGCTCGGTTAATTACAAAGTTTCTTGGGTTGAAACCACCAAAAGGGCATGATGAAGTGCATTCAGAAGAAGAATTGCGGTTGTTAGTTTCAGAAAGTTATAAAAATGGTGAGATTAATCAATCTGAATATAAGTATGTGAATAAAATATTTGAATTTGATGATCGTATTGCGAAAGAAATAATGGTACCACGAACAGAGATGAATATTTTAAATAAAGAAATGCCTGCTGAAGAGGCTTTACAAAAAATGTCTCATGAAAAATATACGAGGTATCCGGTTGTTGATGGTGATAAGGACCATGTAATAGGCTTTGTGAATTTTAAAGATATATTTACAGATTTTGTGAAGCACCGAGTTGTTAGTGAAAAGACAGTGGAGCAATATATTAGGCCAATTATTTTAGTTATTGAATCTATCCCAATTCATGATCTATTTTTAAAAATGCAAAGAGAAAGAACACATATCGCTATATTAATTGATGAATATGGTGGTACATCAGGTCTTGTAACCGTTGAAGATATTTTAGAAGAAATTGTAGGGGATATTCAAGATGAGTTCGATACTGATGAACAACCGGAAATCCAACAAGTTAGTGAGACGAAAACGATTTTAGAGGGAAAAGTACTTGTTAGTGAAGTGAACGCATTATTAGGTTTGGCTATTGACGACGATGATGTCGATACGATTGGCGGTTGGATCCTAACAAAAAATATTGAGATTTCCGAGGGCGATACCATTGAGATTGAAAATTATAAATTTTGCGTGAAAAAATTAGATGGACACTATATTAAGAGATTAGAAGTAACGAAACCTTCAGAATCGATTGTTATTGTAGGAGATGAAAAAAAGATTTCGCTCCAAGAACAAATTAGTTCGTAAACTCTGCTTTGTAGCAGAGTTTTTTTGAGCAAAATGTTTTTTGATGTATTAGGGCTATGATACAATTACACAAGTCAGACCTTTCACCAGGTGAAATAAATGAAATGTATTATTGTATACATATATTCGGAAGGAGAACCACTATGAAAAAACATTTATATATAAATGGGGTATGGAAATCAGTAGAGACGTATAAACCATTGTATGCACCATATTCTGAAGAAACATTAGCGGAGATTGCGCAAGGTACAGAAGATGATGTTAAGGAAGCAATAGTTTCGGCCAAAAATGCAATGAAAGAAATGAAAAAATTATCCGCATACGACCGTGCAACTATTTTAGAAAAGGTTGCACAAAAAATGGATGAGAGAAGAGAAGAGTTTGCAGAGATTATCGCAAAAGAAGCTGCAAAACCAATTCGTGCTGCACGGGGAGAAGTAGATCGCACTGTTCAAACATATAAGTTTGCAGCTGAAGAAGCGAAGCGAATATATGGTGAGACGTTACCATTAGATGCTGCACCAGGAGCAGGTGGCCGTATAGCGTATACAATTCGACAACCAATCGGGGTTATTGGTGCTATTACACCGTTTAATTTTCCACTTAATTTAGTAGCACATAAGGTAGGCCCAGCAATTGCGGCTGGAAATACTATTGTGCTAAAGCCTGCCGACCAAACGCCACTTTCTTCGTATGCATTGGTAGAATTATTTGAAGAAGCTGGTTTACCAAAGGGAGCTTTCAATATAATTTCTGGACCTGGATCTGTTGTAGGTGAGGCATTAGTAAAAGATGAGAACGTTGCTAGTATTACTTTTACAGGAAGTCCGAAAGTAGGTATTGGAATTAAGGCAAAAGCCGGGTTGAAACGAGTGACGTTAGAATTAGGATCGAACGCTGCAGTAATTATTGATGAAGATGTTGAATTGACAGACGAAATAATTGAACGTGTAAAATGGGGCGCGTTTGTGAATAATGGACAAGTTTGTATTTCAGTACAACGTGTTTTTGTGCATGAACGTAAAATGGAAGAGTTTATTACAAAATTAACGAAAGCAATGGAAAACGTTGTAGTAGGAGATCCGCTTCATGAAGAAACAGATGTATCAGCACTTATTTCAAAAAAAGATGTAGAACGTATAAATTCATGGGTGGAAGAGGCAGTTAAGGAAGGAGCTAATGTTGTATACGGTGGTAACAAACGTGATGCAAGGATTTTTGAACCAACTGTATTAACAAATGTTCCAGATTATGTATCTGTTCAGTGCCAAGAAGTATTTGGTCCACTTATGACTGTAAATACATTTAAAGAATTTGATGAGGCTTTAGAACAAGTAAATAATTCACGTTATGGATTACAAGCAGGTGTATTTACAAACAATCTATGTAAGGCAATGCGTGCAATTGATGAATTAGAAGTCGGTGGTGTCATGATTAATGATATTCCAACGTTCAGAGTAGATCATATGCCTTATGGCGGTGTGAAAGAGAGTGGAACAGGCCGTGAAGGGATTAAATATGCAATAGAAGAAATGACAGAAATGAAATTAGTGTGTATTAAAAAATAAAGTAGATCGAGCTTAAACACCGCAATAAAAAACGAGCAGGAAATGTTTACGATTCCATACTCGTTTTTTATTGTTTGTTTTACGTTTCTCGGAACGATTACATTTAATCAAGTGTACCTTTTACTTCATTTCTTGTTTGAAAATATCATCTTCGACATAAATATGTTCTTTATCTACAGCAGTGCTATGAGAGAGTACTAAACCGATTGGTGTTTCAGTACCTTTATTTTGAACAATTGTAAAAGGAATATTTTTTTCAGTTGCTAATTTAATGTATTTTGATAAATGTGGGTAAGCAATGCTTCCATTTAGGAATAGTTGTAATGATTGAGAAGAACGTATGTTACCCGTTACTTCTGTATACACATTACTTTGCATTACTTGACCGATTGTTAAAGCGATTTCTACACGCTCACGTAATGTAGTTAAGTACATATTACGTTCTTCTGGTTTGTTTTGCTTTTGGCCATATATGCCTTCTTGGAGATAGTCTTCCACATTTTTATTTACCATATTTTTCACACCTTTCACTTCTTATTGTACGCAAGAATTAAAAAGGATGCAAAAAAAAAGTAGTTTTGAACAGGAAAATAATTAAAAAAATGAGAAGAGAAAAGGGATATATGAATAAAACTTATTTAAATAAGAAAGGAAAAATAAATTTTATCAACAGAAATTAACAAAATGTGACAACAATCTATTAACGAAATGTATTTTTTGTGTTAATATTCAAAATATAAAGGGTATTCGTCGTATGGAAATGGAGGGAATGGAGGTTTTTCCAATCGATAAGGATATTAAAGAAGTATTTTGTTCGCACTTGAAAAACAACAGGCACCAATTCGTAGAGAACTGGAAAAACAAAATGATAATTTCCGAAAAAGATCCATTTAAACAAGAGGTAGTTCAAAATGGAGCGAATTTATTAGAGTTAATTATCGAACTCATTATGGAAGATAAAGACATTAATTATCTTCAGCCATTATGTGAGAAAATTGCCATTGAGCGTGCAGGGGCAGATGCGAATATTGGAGATTTTGTTTACAATGCAAATGTGGGAAGAAATGAACTTTTTGAAGCAATGTGCGAATTGGATGTAAGTGCTCGTGAACTGAAACCGATTATGGCCAAAATACATACTTGTTTTGACAAATTAATTTATTATACCGTTTTAAAATACTCAGAAATTATATCGAGAAATTTAGAAGAAAAACAGCAATATATAAATGAAACACATAAAGAAAGGCTTACGATTCTAGGGCAAATGTCGGCTAGTTTTGTGCATGAATTTCGTAATCCGCTAACTTCGATTATGGGATTTGTAAAGTTATTGAAGACAGATCACCCTAATCTATCGTATTTAGATATTATTTCACATGAATTAGATCAATTAAATTTTAGGATTTCGCAATTTTTACTTGTATCGAAAAAAGAAATGTGGAATGAATCTGAACGTTTTTGGGTAAATGACTTATTTCAAGATATTATACAATTCTTATATCCAAGTTTAGTTAATGCAAATGTTTTGATTGAAAAGAATTTGCCGTATCCTATTCCACTCGTTGGTTACCGGAGTGAAGTGAAGCAAGTAGTTTTAAATATTTTAATGAATTCGATTGATGCTCTTGAATCGGTGAAAGAAGAGCGGAAAATTATCATTGATGTATTTGAAGAAGATCAGGCTGTTCGCATTGTTATAAAAAATAATGGACCTATGATTCCAGCAGACAATGTAGAGACCATTTTTGAGCCATTTGTAACTACTAAAAAGCTAGGAACTGGTATTGGACTATTTGTATGTAAACAAATTGTAGAAAAACATAACGGATCCATATTGTGTCGTTCGGATAACGATTGGACAGAATTTCAAATTACGTTTCAAAAGTAAACAGTCTACACCATACGAATGGTGTAGACTGTTTTAATTTGTAAGTATAACGGTCTCTAATTTTGGATCCTCAGTTGAATAACCAACTATTGAAATTGTGTAAATTGTATTTGGTTCAACGTTGAATTTTGGAATGGTTAATAATACTTTTTTTGTATCAGCAAGTGAAACTTCAATATCTGCTGTACCAGGGCTAACTTGTAAAAAATCTGTTATTTGCTTAAAGAGTACATTTTCAAATAAATGATCCCCATCTTTTAAATTTACATTTACAACTGGAGTGTCTGGTGAAAAATGTGCAAACCGTATTTTTGCTTGACCAGATGGTAAATGAGTATTATCAAGAATGGGTTGTAATTGGAGATGATTATCGCTATTGATCGCTGCAAGGGTATAAGTGTGATTCCCCATTATTGGTACTAATGCTGAAAATATTGGAGTTTCGTTTCCGACAGGGACAATATCAATACGGTATTTACCTTGCACTAATGATAAATACGGACTGAATTGTTTAAAAGAAATATTTTTAATAACCTTTTGTCCGTTTATTATAATATCAACTGCTGGTGTATGGGGAGCTGTGTGGAAGATTCTCATATGTGACGGTAAAGTCGCTTCTTGTGAATCCCTCTTTTCATATGCTTGTACAAGTTTTGTAATTGCATCATAGTATTTCATATAGAGTTCTACATATTTTTTAGGATTGCTATATTGATAGTAACGAGCGAGCTGTTCGTAACGTGCAGCTTCTTGGCCGTATTTTTCAATTTCGGATTGAGTCATGAACATTCCTCCTTTATCATCATTACAAATATATGCGAAGCTAGAAAGAGGTTATGCAAAAAACTTGCCTTTCTAGAAAGAAAAGTTAAAATGGGGATTTTTTTATTTATAGGCAAACACACATACAAATCGATAATTGTCCTACATAAATTATAAAGGAAAGGTAGTTTGACTTTGATGGAAGGAGTGGAACCATTGGGATGGGGATATCCCCATAGTTATTTGGAATGAAGTTATGGAGGATTTGGTGCTATAGGCTGTGGGACGAATTATGGATTTGTATTATGAGTATTGCTATTAATTTTAGTGATGCGTTGGATAAGGTAATACCGATAAAAGAGCGTCGTGCCGAACTGATTAATATGGTTAATCGGTTCTTTTTTTATTGTTCTAAATAGGTGGTACTATTTGTTAAGAAATAGTTACGATAAATGAGGTGGAGTAAAATGTCGAATTTTGTTTGAAAATATGCAATATAAAGTAGGATAATAGGAAGGAGAATAACGGGAGTTCCGTCGAAGTTTACACAATGTCAGCAATTGAGGGAAGTTGATATTATATTAAAAAAATATTCAATTTGCTGTTATCTTAAATTAGGAAGGGGTATTTAAGCGTACAGGTAAGGTTGGTCTTCATTTTAAGTTCTGAATTTTCTGTTTTCGAAATAATATTTAGCAGTCATTTGTATATTTTATAATAGTTTTTTGATAAATTCACTGCTTTTGCAGAGGATTCTTTTTTATGAAAGAAACGTCAATTTTCTTCATATACATATACAAATTGGAGAAATGAGGGAGCGCTATGCGCGATTACTTAATTAAACCACTTGTTGGTCAGCCGTATCCGATGATTTCACATGGAAAAGGTGTGTATTTGTATGATCAAAACGGAAATAAATATTTTGATGGTTCGTCTGGAGCGATTACGGCAGGTATTGGACATGGCGTAGCAGAGATAGCAGAAGTTATTAAAAAACAGGCAGAGGAGATCGCTTTCGTTTATAGATCACAGTTTACGAGTGAACCAGCTGAAAAATTAGCGAAGAAGTTAAGTGATTTATGTGTAGGAGATTTGAACTGGAGCTTTTTTGTGAATAGTGGTACGGAAGCAAATGAAACAGCTATGAAAATCGCAATTCAGCATTTTCAGGAGCGTGGCATTCAAGGGAAACATAAAATTTTGTCACGGTGGATGAGCTATCACGGGATTACAATGGGAGCTTTATCTATGTCTGGGCATCCACTGCGCAGACAACGTTTCGTTTCTATTTTGGAAGATTATCCGACTATTCCAGCTCCATACTGTTTTAGATGTCCTGTACAAAAGGTATATCCAACATGTCAACTTTCTTGTGCGACTGAACTAGAAAGAGCGATTGATCGAATTGGTGCAGAACATATTGCAGCTTTTATTGCTGAACCGATTATCGGAGCTGCTGGAGGCGCGGTTGTCCCGCCGAAAGAATATTATAAAGTAATTAAAGATATTTGTAGTCATTACGATATATTATTTATTGCGGATGAAGTAATGACTGGACTTGGTCGTACTGGTACATGGTTTGCTATGGAGCACTGGGGTGTAGAACCGGATATTATGACGCTTGGTAAGGGGCTAGGAGCGGGTTATACACCAATGGCAGCGACAATAGTAAGTGACCGTGTTATGGAGCCGATTTTACATGGATCACGTTCTGTAATGAGTGGGCATACGCTTAGTGCAAATCCATTGTCTGCAGCAACGGCTTTAGCTGTTATTGAATATATGGAGAAACATAATTTACCTGAAAAAACAGCAGAAAAGGGAGAGTATTTATTAAAAGGTTTGCAGAAAGTTCAGCAACAATCGACAATCATTGCCGATGTGCGTGGAAAAGGATTGCTAATTGGAATAGAATTGCAACCGTTTACAAAAGCATCGGAGCTTATTTCAGTTGCTGCTAAAAATGGACTGCTCTTATACCAAGCTGTTTCAGGGCAAGCAGGAAAAGAGGATAGTGCACTGCTTGTTGCACCACCAATGACAACTACATATTCCGAGTTAGATGAATTACTTTCAATTTTTGTAAAGAGCGTGGAAGAGATGATGCAAAAAGGAGGGCATAGTATCGCATGACAACTATTACAAATACATTCGGTAAATTAAAAGAAATAGAGGAAGTAATTTCTTTGTTCCATGATGATATGACATTAATGTTTGGGGGATTTGGAGGAATCGGATCCCCTCCATCTTTAATTCAAGCTGTTTTAGATAAAGGCATTACAAATTTAAATTTAATAGGAAATGATACTGGATTTGCTGATGTAGGAATCGGTCGTCTTGTTACGAATGAAAGGGTTAAATCTTTAGTTACTTCTCATATTGGGTCAAATCCAAATGCGGGAAGACAATTAAATGAAGGAAGATTGCAAATTGAATTCTCTCCGCAAGGAACACTCGCAGAGCGTATTCGCGCTGGTGGTGTAGGGCTTGGTGGTATTTTAGTTGACGTTGGTGTTGATACGATTGTAGAAGAAGGAAAGCGCACAGTTGAAATGAATGGAAAGACATATTTAGTTGAAACAGCTTTAACGGCTGAAGTCGCAATTGTATATGCGAAAAAGGCGGATCCATTTGGAAATCTTGTATTTGATAAAAGCGCTCGTAATATGAATCCTCACGTAGCTATGGCTGGTGACATAACGATTGTAGAAGCAGAAGAAATTGTTCCACTTGGAAGTTTAGATCCAGAAGAAATTGTCGTCCCAGGTGTATTTGTAAATTATATCGTGCCATCGGAAGGAGTGAATTGGAAATGGGTATGGGCGTAGAAGTAAGAGATAAGATTGCAAGACGTGCAGCAAAAGAAATTCAGAATGGTATGCTTGTAAATTTAGGTATTGGAATTCCATCGCTTGTACCGAATCATTTGCCAGAAGATATGAATGTTATGTTTCATGCAGAAAACGGTATTGTTGGTATGGGACCAACGCCAAGTAAAGGGAATGAAGATGAGAATTTATGTAACGCAGCTGGTTTACCAACATCTCTTATTACAGGAGCAAGTTATTTTGATAGCTGCATGGCGTTTGGCATGATTCGAAAAGGATTACTTGATGTTACGATACTTGGTTCGTTACAAGTAAGTGAAAATGGTGATTTAGCGAACTGGATTGTACCAGGAAAACGCGTTCCAGGTATTGGAGGAGCGATGGATTTAGCGCAAAAAGCGAAGCGGGTCGTTGTTGTGATGAATCATGTTGATAAATACGGAAATGCAAAGATTGTTTCGGAATGTACATTGCCATTAACTTCGAAAAAATGTGTAGATTTAATTATTACAGACATGGCTGTCATGGAAGTGACCCAAAGAGGACTTGTCTTACAAGAATTAATGAGTCCATATACTGTAGAAGATGTAAAACGACATACGACAGCTGATTTTCATATAAGCTCAAATTTACTAGTAATTGAATGAGGGGAGTTGTAATATATGGAGCAATTAAAAAAACAAGTTTGTGATTATATTGAGGGTCATGAAGAAGAGAGTGTAAAATTTTTAACACGATTAATTCAAGAAAAGAGCGTATCTGGTGATGAAAGTGGTGCGCAGGCAATTGTTATTGAAAAGTTGCGTGAGTTAGGTCTAGATCTTGATATTTGGGAGCCTGCTTTTAATGAAATGAAAGATCACCCTTATTTCGTATCACCTCGTATAAGTTTTACAGATAGCCCGAACATTGTAGCGACTTTAAAAGGAAGTGGCGAAGGGAAATCTATGATTTTAAACGGGCATATTGATGTCGTGCCAGAAGGGGATGTAAATCAGTGGGACCATCATCCATATAGTGGAGAGAAAATAGGAAACCGCATATATGGACGTGGAACAACAGATATGAAAGGCGGCAATGTCTCACTTATGCTTGCGATGGAAGCGATTATTGAATCTGGTATTGAACTAAAAGGTGATATACATTTTCAAAGTGTAATAGAAGAAGAGAGCGGTGGGGCAGGAACATTAGCTGCTATTTTACGAGGATATAAGGCAGATGGCGTTATTATTCCTGAGCCGACGAATATGAAGTTTTTTCCGAAACAACAAGGATCAATGTGGTTTCGTCTACATATAAAAGGAAAAGCAGCACACGGTGGTACACGTTATGAGGGAGTAAGTGCAATTGAAAAAAGTATGTTTGTTGTAGAGCATTTGAGAAAATTAGAAGAGAAGAGAAATGGTAGAATTACAGATCCGTTATTTAAGGGGATTCCGATTCCAATTCCAATTAACGTTGGGAAAATTGAAGGGGGAAGCTGGCCAAGTTCTGTTCCCGATTCATTAATTTTAGAAGGAAGATGTGGTATTGCGCCGAATGAGACTATAGAGGCAGCAAAAGAAGAGTTTGAGGGCTGGATTGGTGAATTAAAAGATGTGGATAGTTGGTTTGTAAAAAATCCTGTAGAAGTAGAATGGTTTGGGGCTAGATGGGTTCCTGGTGAACTAGAAGAAAATCATCCACTTATTACAACGCTTCAACATAACTTTGTTGAAATCGAAGGGAACGAGCCGATTATAGAAGCTTCGCCATGGGGAACAGATGGAGGTTTGTTCACACAAATCGCTAACGTACCCACGATAGTATTTGGTCCAGGAGAGACGAAAGTAGCACACTATCCAAACGAATATATAGAAGTTGATAAAATGATTGCTGCCGCAAAAATAATTGCATGTACATTACTAGATTGGTGTGAGGTGAAAAAATGAAATACTATGAATCTTTTAGTGAACAGACAAAGCATTATACAGTAGAAGGGGTTTTAGATTATTTTAATAAACGTATTAGAGTTGATCACTATACAGGAAATGTTGAAAGCATCATACAAACAATCGATGAATTAGCAAAGAAACATTCTTTCACTAAATGTATTATTAAAGGAAAGGGAGAGCATGTTTCAACATGGCTCTCTTTCGGTTTCTTACTGGAAGCAACGATACCTCATTATTTTCAAGGGCACGATGCGCACTTCTTCGTGAAATATCATAATGATGAAAGACGAAATAGTATTCATTGGACTGAGGAAGATACTATTTTAAGTGGTGTAAAAGAAAAAGAAGTGAAAGAAAAAATAGTCCCAGAGGAATTTGTGTTAAGAAAAGCGACAGAAGAGGATGCGGAAGAATTAGCAATTGTCTTTGGAAAAGTATTTGAAGTTTATCCGACACCTTTAAATGATGGGAATTATGTAAAGCAGACGATGAAGGAAGACGATACAATTTACTATGTTTATGAATTCGAGGGGAAAATTATTAGTACAGCATCTGCTGAAATGAACGTGAAAGAAGGTAATGCAGAATTAACGAATTGTGCTACATTACCTGAATATCGAAAACATGGTTTCATGAAAAGTCTGTTAATTAAATTGGAGGAAGAGCTCCAAGAAAAATCTATTTTTTGTTCTTATACAATTGCTCGCTCGCTATCTTTCGGTATGAATGCAGCCTTTCATCAATTAGGCTATACATATACGGGAAGGCTTGCGAATAATTGCTACATTTTTGATAAGTTGGAAGATATGAATATATGGGTGAAAGATTTATCCAGCTATTCGAAAGCAGTAAGACTCCCGCCTCAAAATTCGGCTGTAAAGCAAAGAAGTTAGGTGGGAGTCGGGTGAATAAAGCCCCACTGATTAAAGTGTCACTTAACCATAAATAAGCAATAAAAATATATACACATTTCATCAAAATAGTAGAACGGAATCGTCATGCTTATAATCGCACAGAGGGTGCCGGAAATTCGGCGATGAATTTGCTGGATTTTCGGCAAAAGGGGGGATGACATTGCTAGCAGTTTCGACACAGGAAGTCATTGAAGCGATTTTGGGCAGTATAGATGAGGCCATACATGCAGTAGATGAAAATGGGATGACAATCTTTTATAATACAGTTGCTGCAAAACATGATGGATCTAAAATTGAAAATGTGCTAGGAAAGCATTTATTAGAAGCATTCCCGTCATTATCCAGAGAAACAAGTACGTTGATGAAAGTATTAGATACAAAAAAACCAATCGTACACCAAGTTCAACATTACCAAAATTTAAATGGGGAAGACGTTTGTACGGTCAATACAACGTTACCTATTTTAATAGATGGAAATATTGCTGGTGCTGTAGAAATTGCGAAAGATTATTCTACTATTCAAAAGCTTACTGATACGATTGTAGATCTACAATCGAAAATAAAACGATCGACTAGCAAAAAAACGGTGAAAAAGCATGTTGCATTCGAGACAATTGTAACTGATGATTCCCGCTTTAAACAGACGAAAGAGTTAGCACAAAAAGTAGCGCCAACCGATGCGAATGTTTTAATATATGGTGAAACTGGAACGGGGAAAGAGCTATTTGTGCAAGCGATTCATGAAGCTTCTAAACGAAAAAATAAGCCGTTTATTGCACAAAACTGTGCAGCTTTGCCAGAGTCGCTATTAGAAAGTTTGCTGTTTGGCACGACAAAAGGTAGTTATACAGGGGCAATCGAACGAGCAGGATTATTTGAACTTGTAGATGGAGGGACATTATTTTTAGATGAACTGAATTCAATGCCGCTTGATTTACAAGCAAAAATGCTACGTGTATTAGAAGATGGAGTTATTCGTCGCATTGGTGATAATAAGACGAGAAAAGTAGATGTCCGCGTTATTACTGCAATGAATCAGCCTCCAGAAGTATGTTTAAGAGAAAATAAAATTCGCACTGATTTATACTATCGATTAAATGTGTTTTCATTATATATCCCGCCGCTTCGCGAAAGAACTGAGGATGTACTCTTATTAGCGTCTTACTTTTTGAAAGAATATAATAAAAGTTATAAAAAAGGTGTACTTCAAATTGATAAGGAAGCGAAAGAAAGATTACAAGCTTATCAATGGCCTGGAAATGTTCGTGAGTTAAAGCATACGATTGAACATGCTGTCATTATTACAGAAGGGAATTCGTTAACAGCAAATTGCTTGCCACGAACATTTAGGAAAGAGAAAATTCAGGAGAAGAAAAGTATATTACCACTTAGGGAAGCTCTACATCAAACGGAAAAAGAATTAATAGATCAAGCGTTAATTGAAACGGAAGGTAATATTTTGCAAGCAGCAAAAATGTTAGGTATTCCGCGTCAAACGCTTCAATATAAACTGAGCAAGTACGACAAAACCGCCGAATAATCGGCGGTTTTTGTGTGTTTGCACCAATAAAAGAGCGTTTACATATATAACAAGTAATGAATATGATAGTAAATATCGTTTTAGTACAGCACTTAAAAATATTTATTCTCTTATATAATAGGGTATTTCTAGCATTTACTTATCAAGAATATGAAGTTGGCATAATTATTGCTTATATAAAGGATGAGCGTATAAAAAGGGGGAATAGCAATGTTACATGATGTATACAAACCAAATCGTCACTGGAAGGATATTGAATTATGGAAAGATGTTACAGAAGAACAATGGAATGATTGGGTTTGGCAATTAACGAATACGATCAAAACTTTAGATGATTTAAAGAAAGTAATTAACTTAACACCTGACGAAGAAGAAGGCGTTAAAATTTCAACGAAAACGATCCCGTTAAACATTACACCGTACTATGCTTGGCTAATGAATCCTGATGACCCACGCTGTCCGATTCGGATGCAATCAGTACCGATTTCGGAAGAGTTATATAAAACAAAATATGATTTAGAAGATCCTCTCCATGAAGATGAAGATTCACCAGTTCCAGGATTAACTCATCGTTATCCAGACCGTGTACTATTTTTAGTAACGAATCAATGTTCTATGTATTGTCGTTACTGTACACGTCGTCGTTTTAGTGGACAAATTGGAATGGGCGTACCGAAAAAGCAATTAGATGATGCGATTGCTTATATTAGTGAAACACCACAAGTACGTGACGTTTTAATTTCTGGCGGTGATGGACTTCTAATTAATGATAAAATTTTAGAATATGTATTAAAGAATTTACGAGCAATCCCGCATGTCGAGATTATTCGTATCGGAACGAGAGCACCAGTTGTATTCCCACAGCGTATTACAGAAAACCTGTGTAACATAATTAAAAAATACCATCCAGTATGGTTAAATACGCATTTTAACACTTCTATTGAGATTACAGAAGAATCGAAACTAGCATGTGAAATGCTTGCAAATGCAGGTGTTCCAATTGGAAACCAAGCTGTAATTTTAGCTGGAATTAATGACAGCGTTCCAATTATGAAAAAACTTATGCATGATTTAGTGAAAATTCGTGTTCGTCCATATTACATTTATCAATGTGATTTATCAGAAGGTATCGGTCATTTCCGTGCACCAGTTTCGAAAGGTCTTGAAATTATTGAAGGCTTACGTGGACATACGTCTGGTTATGCAGTACCAACTTTCGTTGTCGATGCACCGGGTGGAGGCGGAAAAATTGCGCTTCAGCCAAACTATTTAATTTCACAAAGTGCGGATAAAGTTGTTCTTCGTAACTTTGAAGGGGTTATTACAACGTATCCAGAACCAGAAAACTATATCCCAGGAAGAGCAGAAGGCTACTTTAAAGAAATTTATCCGACTTATGAAGAGAAACGTTCTGATATCGGCGTTGCAGGATTGATGAGTGATAAGAAATTTAATCTTGTTCCAGATGATTTACAACGTATGAATCGCCGCAAAGATTATGAAGTCAATGAAACGCATGCTTCTTTAAAAGATAAACGTGATAAGCGTGATCAATTAAAAGATAAAAAATATCAAGCACAAATAGCAAAGTTAGATGATGACAAAAAAAATGAGGGTGACGTAGTATGAATTGTATGTGGTGTGACAGTACAGAAGCGAAAGAAAGCTTGAATACTGTATATTGGGAATTACCAGATGGTACGAAAGCCATTGAAATCCAAGAGACACCATGTATTACTTGTTCCTCATGTGGAATGGACTATCAAGCGGACCATACTGTAAAAGAAATTGAAGATCAGTTGTTTTTAATTTATACGAAAGATTTGCCAAAACAACTAACATACGAAGAGTTAATGGGAAGACCACGTTTATTAAAAAGGAATTATTTCGACTTCTAACCAGCTTTTATGCTGGTTTTTTTCTTTTTTGCCTTGTATAATGTACCCAAGTTAGAAAGGTAGGGAATATTTTTGAAAAAGACATTTTACCATTATATGATGAAGCACCGTGCAGCTTTATTTAAAAATGAAATATCAGATTTAGCAGAGGCGATGTATGATGATTTAAGTTTTCCGAAGCAATCTGAAGACTATGATGTAATTAGTTCATACTTAGAGTTAAGTGGAATGCTAGAAAGTATGTCTATATTTGATGATGCATGGGATTTATATATACAAGAGAGATAACGATATGAAGTTTTAGGAAAATGAAAGCATAATGAATACATTACTTTGAAAGAAGTGAAGTATTCATTATGCTTTTTTATTTACAATACGTCTTGCTGTTAGAACATAAATGAAAAGTGAAAGCTAGTTTAAATACTAGCTTTTTTAAGTTATATACAAATTCTACTTTTTTATTGAAAAAATTTATGAATATAAGCTTCTGTGATAAGCGTTTTTATGTAGATTGCATATACTGTTATCAAAATCACGACGTTTAAAAAAGGAGAGATATTGATGGCAAGGAAAAAACAACCTAAATATAACGTAGGGGACATAGTCGTGATTACGCTATATGGAACCGTTGGGAAAGTTACAAATATGAAAGTTTTAGATGGAGTTTACGTATACGAAGTAAATAATCACGATGGGTTTTACGTTGAACAAACTTTGCAGCATGTAACAGAGCAGGAAATGAAAAAGGGCGACACAGAGTGGATTGAATTAAATTATAACTTTACTTTTGGTGATCTCGTGCAAGTAACTGGATATGATAAAGATGTTTTTCGTATTGTTGGTTTTCGTACAGAAGTATGGAGATATAAAAATGATGCATGGGAAGATACTATATATGAATTGTCACGAATTACTGATGGTGAATGGTTAGAAGCTGATGAATCAGATTTAACATTACTTGCCAATGCACAAACGGCAAATGCAATTTTGAAGAAAATGAAACAAGATAAAGCTGGTATGAATAAATTGGATTTAGGAAAATTGAAGTCGATTAACAATTCGAAAAAAGTAAGTGTAAAGACGAATCGCCAAGAAATTATTGATGGGTTATTAGATATTTATAATGATTATCATTTATTATTCGATACATTTAAAGATGAAGAATATAAAATTGTTATGGATGTTGTTCAAAATTATTTAGTTAAATTGACAGAGAAAAAATAGTTAACTAGAAAGAGAGAATAAATTGAACAACAACATATGCAGTATAAGGTATGCCTACAATTATTAAAAAAATAAAAAGCCATTTAATAAGAGAGTCTGCCCATTGATCTTCATGCATGAACTCTTCTTTTGTTTGCCCTACTTCTTGATCTACTTCATATTGGTATTCCATTATTATTTCCCCCTTTGGATAGCTTGTACTAACATCGTATGCCCTTTACCTACATGATATGACTTATAAAAAAAGAAAAACTATTTTTCTAATCTCATATACATAATTTTGAGATTTTTTCATAAAACAGAAATAAAGGAGTGATGCTCATGAAGGAAATTGAAGTCGTAATTGACACGGAAGAGATTGCGGAGTTTTTTTATGAGCGACTAATTGAAAGAGGGTACGTTCCAAAAAGAGAAGAAATTGAGGACCTGGCAGATATTACGTTTGAGTATTTATTAGAGAAATGCATGATTGATGAAGTTTTTGATGAAGAGGAAGATTGAAAGTAACGGCGGGCTTAACTCGTCGTTTTTTACTCTTTACAAACTTGTCACAAATATAGACAAGAATTGTTGGTATAATTAAAAGAAAATTTTATACAAGAGGTGAAGGGATGTTCAAAAAAATTATTGATTCTTTATTAGGAAAGAAAAAACATCGTTCGTATTCAAGTAGTGATTATCGTCATAGAGGGCGCTCATATTCAAGTAGCGATAATAAACGACGTTCATCTGGTTATGGGCATCAGCATTATAAAAGAAAACGTAAAAGCCGTAGTTTCTTTTCAAGTAGCTGATGAAATGGCGTCGTATACTAGCTTTATTTGATAGACCACTGCGAAAAAATACAATCGTTGCAGAGCGTTATAAGATTGAATCAGTAATTGGAATGGGCAGTTATGGGGTTACATATATCGTTAATGATTTGCAAATAAATAAATATAAAGTCTTAAAACAATTAAGGCAAAGTAAACAAAGATATGAGTCTGGTAGAAAATCATTTGAGCAAGAGAAAGTGATTTTACAAACATTAAATCATGCGTCAATTCCTAACCTACATGATTATTTCATATGGGAGAAAAAGAACTTTTTGGTGATGGAGTATATGCCGGGGGAAAATTTCGAAGATTGTATTTTCTTAGATGGCCAAGTATATGATGAACGTGAAGTTTTTGGAATTTTATATGAAGTACTAGGAATTGTTTCGTATTTTCATAGTAAAGGTATCATTCACCGAGATTTACGTATTCCAAACATATTAATGAAAGAAAATCAGATTAGTATTATTGATTTTGGATTGGCTAAATTGAAAGGTGAGGGTGATGAGCGTGCTATAACTTATGAAGGTGAACAAGCTTTGATGCGAGAAGTTCACTTTCGTAGCGATTTTTATGCGCTCGGTCATTTCGTATTATTTTTATTGTATGCTAGTTATGAATCGACTGAAAAAAAGGAAAAACCGTGGTATGAAGAGTTAACGCTGGAAGAATATAATCGCGACATGCTAATGCGAATGTTACAAATGAAAGCGCCTTACTATGAAAATGTACAAGATTTGAAAAAAGATGTAGCTTACGCTTTAGAAAGGATGGAGACTTCATGTTTCAAAAGTTTTTAGCAAGCGTTGGTATTGGTAGTGCAAAAGTAGATACTGTTCTTGAAAAAGATGAGTATATAGTTGGAGAAGAGATAGTAGGGAAGGTTCATATAACTGGAGGTTCAATTAGCCAAGAAATTGAAAGCATTTACTTAACGTTGTCGACGTCATATGTAAGAGAAGTGGATGATAAAAAAGTAACGGCAACGTATGATTTGGAGCGAGTTCGTTTAACAGATCCATTTTCTGTAGAGCCAAATGAAAAAGTGGAAATTCCATTTTCGTTTTTAATGCCAATTGAAGTACCACTAACACTTGGAATGAAAACGGTTTGGGTTCATACAGGCCTTGATATTAAACGTAGTATTGATCCAAGTGACCGTGATTATATTCAAGTGTTGCCGAATGCGCTATTGAACAGTGTATTAAATAGTGTAAATCAATTAGGTTTTAAAGCGCGTCATGTAGAATGCGAAGAATTACCGTATCGATTACGTAAGCAAGTTCCATTCGCGCAAGAATTTGAGTTTATTCCAGTTTCCGGAGAGTATTATGGGAAATTAGATGAATTAGAATTATTAATTTTGCCAAGTGCCCACGACCGATTAGAAATTATTATGGAAGTAGATAGAAAATCACGTGGATTGGCTGGTTTATTCGCAGAAGCGCTTGATCTTGATGAGAAGGTTATTCGCTTTACAGTAACAAACGAAGATATTCCAACGATGCAGCAAAAAATTAACAATAATATTTTTTAATAAACTATGCATAAAAAAGAAATGGAGAGGAAAACTAAAACAACCGCTCCATTTTTTTGCATAGTGAGGTTATGTATGTGAAACGATACCGACATTTATACTTGTTAAGTTGTACACTACTCATTTGTTTTGTCGCACTATCACTTTCGTATCATACCGCTTGTATTGAAAAATTTGATAATGTAGTCGCACACTTTATTCAAAGTTTCCGAAACGAGTATTTGACAACCTATTTTACTTGGGTGTCCTTTATCGGTTCAAAAAGAATATATTTCCCGTTACTCATTATACTTGTAATGTATTTTCTTCTTAGAAAAAAAATATTAAGTGCATTACTTCTAACAATTAATTATTACGGATCACGTTATTTGAACAGTATGCTCAAACTATGGTATGAACGAGCACGACCTGATGTGACGCAGCTTGTTACAGCAACTGGATATAGCTTTCCGAGCGGTCATACGATGAATGCTACTGCTTTTTTAGGATTTATTGCATACGTCACAATTACAGAAGATCGTATTTCATTGCATAAAAAGTTGCTGATTATTTTTATAGCAAGCTTCGTTGTATTATCTATTTCAGTTAGCCGAATTTATCTTGGCGTGCACTATCCATCTGACATATTAGCCGGATGGGCAGCGGGCGGTAGCTGGCTCGTTTTATGTATTATATTTCATAAGGCGTTCATTAAAAAAGAACCTATGTCATAATAGGTTCTTTTTGCATGGGCTCCACATGAATATGAGCATGGTAAATTCCGAATTTTTTTCGAAGCATATCTTCAATATTGTCAGTAATACAATGGCTTTCGCTAACATCCATTCGAGCATCTACTTCAATTGTAATATCCACATACGTTTGGTTCCCATACATACGAGCACGAATATCTACAATATGTTCTACACCTGAAATATGCCCGATAGCATCAGCGTATTCATCCATTTTTTCAGGATCAATTCCATCCGTTAGCATATGAGAAGCTTCTACGAAAATTTCCCACGCAGTCTTACAAATAATAAGACCGACAAGTAAAGCAGCAATAGGGTCCAAAATAGGCATTTGGAACTGTGCTCCGACTATACCTACTACTGTACCAATACTTACAAGAGCATCTGATAAATTATCTTTTGCAGCAGCCTCTAATGATTTACTTTTTGTTCGCATTGCAATCTTTTTCGTATACTTGTATACACCGTACATAACGACAGCAGAAAATAAAGCCACCCATGCAGCAAGTACATTAGGTGCTGCTTGTTTCGGATTGAAAAACGATTGAATTGCACTAATAACAACTTCTAATCCGACCGTTGCCATAATAAAGGAAGCAACAAGTGATGCGATTTGTTCTGCACGCGAATGCCCATATGGATGATCTGGGTCACGAGGCTTACGAGAAATTTTCAGGCCAATTAATATTGCTAAAGAAGCACCAATATCCGTTAAGTTATTCAAACCGTCAGCACGTAATGCGCTAGAGAGGGTAATATAACTGATGATGATTTTCATAGAGGATAAAAATATGTAGGCTATAATGCTGACAATAGCACCTTTATCAGCTTCTTTATGAGAAAGAGAATCCATTTTAATCACTCGCCTTTCTACAAGGAATTTCTTTCTATACATAGAGTATCAAACGAAACTCGTGTGGGTCTATACAAACATTGTTGACGTTTTATAGCTTTTTAAGAAGGGGATAACAAAGTTTCGTTAAGGAAAAATATGTTGAAAAGTACAAAGTAGAAATTTATCCCGCTATTTGAGGGCAGTAAGACCCCCACCTCAAAATTCAGTTGGAGCAAAGAAGTTAGGTGGGAGTGGGGCTGCCCGTAAACGCCCGATTGGTGAAGGCTAATAATCAGTGGGGGATGAACAAAACCCCCACTGATTAAAGTTTCACTTTATTAAACAAGTAATGATGATTATGGCAAATGGAAAGAGGGCGAGAATAACGATTCTCAAAAATTTTTTCATATATATTTTTCGCAAAATGACTCTTTGTAATTCCTCGTGTGAGTAATATATAAGAAATGATAACAAAATTCTTCAATAAGAAGAGGAGAAAGCATTATAATATTTACTTTCCAGAAAGAGAACAAAGGTAAAGAACAATTTGAAAACGAAAAAACCTCTGATGATTTTTCAGAGGTTTTTCGTTTCTTAGTATGCTTCTAAAAACTCAGTAACTTGCTCTTCCGTTTTTGCATTTGCACTATGTAAGTGACCTAACTTTTCGCCATTTTGATATACAAGTAGGCTTGGAATACCCATTACTTGATACTCTTCAGCAATACTTGGGAACTCATCTTTATTAATAGAATACCATTCAAATTTATTGAACTCTTCCATTACATCTCCGATAAAGTTGTCCATACGCACGCAATCTGGGCACCATGTAGTAAAGAACTTAACAACTACTGGCTCCTCGCTTGCGATGATGTCTTTGAATTCTTGTTCAGCTTTGATTTCTTTCATGTTTGTTTCTCCTTTTTCACTTATAATATTTGGGGTTATTTAGGCGGTGTTTTTGCCTAGAAACGAAAACTTCTAACAAAAGTTTTTCTTTCCGAATAATTCGTTTGCAAATTGATCCACCGCAGTTTCCTGAAGTCCTGGTACAATATGTGAGTAGGTGTCCAAGGTGATACCTACTTTTTTGTGTCCTAATCGTTCACTCACAATCTTCGGATGTATACCTTGCTTTAACATAATCCTCAGATCATGGAACCGAATATCGGGAACCTCACTTTTCTTTATAAGCTTTTTCCAGAGCTGTGTCAAACTTCTGAAACGGCAGACCAAATCGTAGTCATTATAGCTTTCATCATATCGCTCTTTTTCCTCAGAGATTTTTTGCAGATGGTCATTTAGTGCCATTAAAGTAATGGCAGGTAAAATCAGCAATCTCTTTCCATTGTAGACCTAAGATTTCACCTTTACGTATTCCACATGTAATAGCAAGAAGATAAGCGATATAATAACGGTTTTCTTTTGCATGTTCTAAAAAACGAAGATCTTCTTCATCGGTTAAAAAACCAGGGGGGTAACGCTGATTTAGTGGAGAGAGCTCATTATATCACTCTTTCGGAGGAGGTGAGTTAGGATGCGGAAATGGTTAAAGAAACTATTTTCGCAAAAACGCCCACCCTGCATTGTTTGTGAGGAACAAGAAGGTGAGCTTCAATTAAATAGAACTGATAGGATTTGTGAAAATTGTGCCCAAATTATGCATGGAAAAGGTATTGAAAGAGATGGATAGTACCCTTTACACCTTATTCCATATATAAAAAAGCTGGTTAGCTTCTGATTCAAGCGCTATTAAATGATCATTATTAATAGAGTTATTCGTATACATTCTGTTCTTTTGGATGTTAAGAACCGTATAATTCACATCGTTATGTTCATCTAAAAATGTTGATTCATTTAATAATGTCAGTGTTGAGTTGATGTTGTATTTATCAATTCGCTCTTTTTTTCCTTTGAAATATAGTTTGATAAGATGCGGCTCATCATTAATGAGCAAACCGAGTTCAGGTGATGAGCGGACGATTAAATTATCTGATATCCAATGTGATTTTCCTGGATCGAACCAAGAGACGTCGTTGTTTTTAATAAATTTTTTGTACTGCTTTATGACATCGATATAGTTTTGCTTTTTCTTTTGATCAACCGTTTGCACTAATGTTTCGAAACATTCAAAAGGTAGTTCATTTTGATGAAATTTAATAACAGTGTCTCGTAATTGTTTCCAGTAATCAAAAGCTGGTTGGTATTCAGGTTGAGATTTTAGATTTTTTACAAAGTTTGTTTTAGCTGCACTACTTTTCAGTGTGAAGTCTAAAAATTGTGTAAGTCCTACTTTAATTTCTGCCATGTTACACCCCCTTTCCAAACATTACTAATTCGATAATGGAAAGGGAAATCCTGCATTTTTTAAGGAGGTGAGCTAGATGCTAGAAAACCAGATGTCCATGCACAATGGCTATGGTAAAGCTGATCCACAGGAGCAAGAAGGTATCATGACAATGTCTATCGATGCCGAAAAGTTACAAGATGATGCCATAAGTCGATTCCAAGCGTACGGGATTTAAAGGTACAACGCAGAAATGCAATCCTGCAGCATCCTGAATACCCGTGGATGCTTGCAAATGTAGACCGATTGATTGTCGGTGAAAAGATTGGCCTTGAATGCGAAAAATCGCCGGAATATTTCGGGAAAGAGTGAGGGTCAAAAGAAGGAAGGTGAACAAAAACGCTATTTGAATAAAAGCTAGTGGACTAGTTTTTAACACTCACTGAAATTAAGAATCATAACATACTTTGTAATAACTTATATGGAAGTGAGTTGAATAATAATGTTTTATTCATATTTTGATACCCGAGATAGAATGCGTCCGTATGGTACGGCGGGTATTACGTATAGCGGAGCACAAACTACAATTCAAGCTGTTCAACAAGCGTTACAAGCACAGCAGCAAATGCAACAAATACAGCAAGGCATACAACCGTACTATCCATCTATGGAGTATTATTACCCAATGCATCATATTACACCATACGGAATTTCTGTTTCAACAATTCCATATGGAACTGTATACAATTTATAAAAATATGCGGGGGAATAAATTTAAGTATTTATATAAGAGCGCAAGTACAGAGCGCCCTTATAAGAAATGATTCGTATCTAGGGAACAATTATAAAATTTTAGATATTGGAATGAGAATGTTACAACCTCATGAGTTATATGCAACGCAAGGATTCTTAAGTGGGGGATATTATTTTTCCAAAATGAAAGGTGACGATTAGAATGATGAGAGAGGAATTTGGCAAAAATTATTGCCAAGTGTTTATAAATTTTGGATGCTTTCCTAAAATGGCAAAGAGTAACTCTTACCTTATTCCTTGTCCATAGAATACACAAAACTCTTATGTTTGTACAGGTCAATAATTTACAATAATAATGTTTGTGATTTATGGACTATTTTTTTAAAAAAGGCTCTACCTTATGGTAGGGCCTTTTAGTTAAAGGTGTTATTGGTAATATATTAAAATAAGTTCATAAATACTTGATAAGCAACACCTAGAGTTAATACGATAGCTAACAGTTGTGCTACCCATCTCGGTGCATTTAAATTTAGTAAAAGGGAATGACATATATTAAATGTAATGCCGAGTGTTAAAAGAATTGCGATAAGATATAAAATTAATAGGAATAAAGGTTGCTCTATGGAGCCGAAGGCAATTTTGGATGGATTCATGTAATATTTACCTCGTTTTATATTATTATATTAATATAATAATGAAAAATACAAGGAATTGGAAGAGTAATGTAATAAATACTATAAAAGAAAATTTGAAGTTATGGATGGAGTAGATAAAATAATCTTTGAAAGACTATTCAAAGCCAACATTTGTTTAAGTTTAATATACAAGAACGAATGTTCTTGGTATACTGGAAAATAAAAAAGGTGCGTTTACATGACAAATTTTAGTAATATAATTAAAAAACTAGATGAAATGATTTACAAACCTAATAATCTATTAATTACTAAAAGAAAAGAAGAAAAGCAAAATTCAGAATATGCAGGTGGGGTATTCCATCTAAATAATAGAAGCATCCGATTTAGGGTATCAAAAATTACGCCTAATAAGATGGGACAATTTGTTTCTTTTTGGGAGAAGAATGCCTCCATGAGCAATCAGGCATTTTCTTATGATTCAGCTCCTAACCTTTTAGTTATCACTTGTATAGCGGATAATAAACTAGGACAATTTATTTTTCCAAAAGAGATTCTTCTAAAAGAAAAAATATTAAAAACTCAAAACCAAAAAGGGAAAATGGCTATGAGGGTTTACCCTATTTGGGATAAGCCTGTTAGTAATCAAGCTAAGAAGAGTCAACTGTGGCAACTTCATTATTTTGTCGATTTAAGTGATACTGAAAATGTAGCTACAGATAAATTATTAAACTTATATTCATAGTGCATAATAAGAAAAGAGTTTTTTGGAATATTCAATGTTTTTCATAGATGGATATTTGGAAATGCTAACAGGATAGCCCGTTAAGTAAAGAATAAAAAAGGAGCATACAAATAAAGTATGCTCAAAAAAAGATAGGCTTTATGAGTGGAGAATCTCCATACGATAATATATGCTCATTTCATTAATATGTGTAAAATATCAACAAAATATCAATAGAATATCAATTAATGAGTTATTTTAGTTTTTTAGTGAAGTCATGTTTTTGTGAAATGAAAAAAGAGCCGTTTCTTTTGAAAGATGCGGCTCTTTTTATTACTTCGTTATCGTACTGTTCGAAACGATAAATCATAAAATTATACGATTAATAATTTGATAATGATCGGACTTCAGTTATATATTTCTTAAAGTCTGGATATTGAGATACAGTTTGGCAGGTAGGGGTGAGTAGTTGATTAATTAAAGATACATTTGTAATTACTTCGTTACAAGGACCGTAGAATGTAACTTTTAGCTTTGAATTCGGGGGAACTTTGAATACGATAGGGATTTTTTTCATTAAATAAACTCCTTATTTATAAAAGGTTTATGTGTTAATCTTCTTTTGAATGTGAAGACATTTAAATATAATATGTAAATTTAGTGTAGTTGCTTATTATAGATGCCATATTAGTACATGGCATCTATAATAAGCATATTACTTGAAGCTAGGAAAGGAAAGAAACATAGAATACTTTCCTTAAATTGCTTCATTACTATAAATAATGAATGTAAGAAAATAGTATATATGCCTTATGCAATTTTAAAGTTGTTACATATTATGGTGATAAGAATTGTATAAGGAGGTAGAATGCAAGAAAATGTACAAGTTGAGCTTTTACCACCGTGGATTACGTATTTTAATGAGCTTAAAAATTCTATAGGTGCTGATCCAACTGTAACAGTTGGTCCACTTATTCCAGTTGGTGGGAATTTTATTATTTTAGTACAAGCTATGAGTAATGAAAAAGCGATAGCATTAGCTACGCTTCTTAAACCGTTCGTGGAATTTGGAAATGTAAGTGTAACGGTTGTTGTTAGTAACGAAGAAAGTGTGATTGTAAATCCGCTTCCATGTCCACTAGATGCATTTGAAATTGCACATTTATTTCAAGTAGCGTTAGAAAATAATCCTTATTTTCAACAAGTTGTTGTACAACCACAGCTACCAGGTGGAGCGAATGTTATTTTTCCAGTTTTTGCTGCGAAAGTTATTCAATTTTTTAACGATGATATTTCAAACCTTTGTCAAACGTTTACAGGTGTTGCTGCCAATGTATTTCATGATGTAATGAACGACGTTGTGTGCGATATCCCTATTTTATTCTCTACAAGCTGCGTTACAAGCACTGGTGATGTACGATTTGTTATTGAAGGGAATATACAAAATAAGGATATAACACCAAAACTGTATTATTAAAATGTGAAAAGACATTTTCCTGAATCGAAAATGTCTTTTTCTTGTACATAAAGAAAAAAATAACTAGACAGCTTTTATTATTTAGCTGCCTAGTTACAGGGAGATTGAAAAATATTGGAGGTCAGTTATGAGTATAAGCTAAAATAGCTTACATATAGTATGCACACTATTTATAGTTTTATCCCGATATTTATAGTAAGAAAGTTAAATTTGTCTATTTAATTTAAAGAAAAATATTCTAGATAGGTTATATATTTTGAAAAAATGATGAGATTATATTTATTTATTTTATGGAGAGTTTGTATTAGGCATATGAGTCTAACAATAATACAAGCTTTGAATAAGATAATAAAAAGGAGTTGATTAGTAATGGGTTATATTGTAGATATTTCGAAATGGAATGGAAATATTAATTGGGATATTGCAGCGTCTCAGCTAGATTTAGTTATTGCTAGAGTTCAAGATGGTTCGAATACGGTCGATTTTATGTATCAAGGTTATGTGAAAGAAATGAAGAAACGTAGTATCCCATTTGGGAATTATGCATTTTGCCGTTTTATATCTATTTCAGATGCAAAAAAAGAAGCGCAAGATTTTTGGAATCGTGGCGATAAAAACGCTAAATTTTGGGTGGCAGATGTAGAAGTTCAAACAATGGTAGATATGCAAGGCGGGACTCAAGCATTTATTGATGAATTACGCCGATTAGGAGCAAAAAAAATTGGTTTATATGTAGGACATCACACGTATGTATCATTTGGAGCTCGCAATATTGATGCTGATTTTATTTGGATCCCTCGTTATGGAGGGAATAAGCCAGCATATCCTTGTGATATTTGGCAATATACTGATTCAGGAAATGTTCCTGGTATTGGAAAATGTGATTTGAATCAATTAATTGGGAATAAAAATCTTTCTTGGTTTATAGGTTCAAATCAAACAAATCAATCTAGTATTGGAGACAGTAAGCAACCAAATGGAATTGGTATTGCAGTTTCAAAATATGATGATGGATACGGCATTAATTTATATGAAAATCCTGCGAATCCGCAGTTTATAGGAAGACTTACGAAAAAAATCCCATATTTAATCTATAAAGGTTATTGGGGAGGTGGCGAAAAAGATATGATTTGTTTAGGTGGTGAACAACAGTGGGCTAAGTTAGAACATTTTAATGTACAATGGTTTTATGCATATTCAAAGTACAAACCTGGATATGAAATTAGAACGTACGATGGGCCAAACGGGAATGATACAGGTGCGGTCGATGGGAAGGTCCCTTATCGTATTTGGAATCGTCAAGATGGATATATAGATATAGGTGGGAACAAATGGATCAAAGAAGAACATGTGCAGATTAAATGATGTTAAAAAGTCGGCTTTATGCCGGCTTTTTTATTTAATAAAGCTTGTCTCTGGCATGAAGAGAAATACTTGCAGAAAACACATTGATTTCACAATAGCGCTGTATAGTTCCTAATATACATTTATCAAAGTGAGGTATTTGAATTGAAAAAGAAAAAGCTATTTATGGGAACTATTATTGCATGTGTGGCGCTAACATTGTCTGCGTGTGGTTCCTCAGAAAATGTTGCAACATCAAAAGTAGGAAACGTGACAGAGAAAGAGTTAAGTAAAGAATTAAGGCAAACATATGGAAAAAGTACTTTATCTCAAATGATGTTAAATAAGGCATTGCTAGATAAATATAAAGTTTCAGATGAAGAAGCTAAAAAACAAGTAGAAGCAGCGAAGGAACAAATGGGTGACAAGTTTAAAGTGGCTTTAGAGCAAGTAGGATTAAAGAATGAAGATGAATTAAAAGAAAGAATGAAGCCAGAAATTGCACTTGAAAAAGCGATTAGAGCGACTGTCACAGATAAAGATGTGAAAGATAACCATAAACCTGAAATGAAGGTAAGTCACATTTTAGTGAAAGATGAAAAAACTGCGAAAGAAGTAAAAGAGAAAATAAATAATGGTGAAGATTTTACTGCTTTAGCGAAACAGTATTCGGAAGATACTGGTTCAAAGGAACAGGGCGGAGAAATAGCTGGTTTTGCTCCTGGTCAAACTGTGAAAGAGTTTGAGGAAGCTGCGTATAAATTAGATGCAGGACAAGTAAGTGAGCCAATAAAAACATCTTATGGTTATCATATAATAAAAGTGACGGATAAAAAAGAATTGAAACCATTTGATGAAGTAAAAGATACGATTCGAAAAGATTTAGAACAACAAAGACTGCAAGATGCGACAGGTAAATGGAAACAACAAGTAATCAATGATCTATTGAAAGAAGCAGATATTAAAGTAACAGATAAAGAGTTTAAAGATACATTTAAATTCTTAGATGAGAAATAAGGTTTAGAAGAAAAACAGAGATTTAGCATAATGCTATATTTCTGTTTTTTTATTTTCAATAGAAAAGGGAACTCATATAGAGTTCCCTTTTCGCGTTAGTGTGTGAGTTATAAATAGATAGTAAGACAATACAATATTACATTTAAATATTAAGAATTACAATAGGAAAATTTGGATGTAGATAAAAGGAATAAGCAATTAAATTCGCAAAATGTTGAAATGATAATGTTTTAGTTAATTAATTTTGTTAAATATAAATAAATATATTTTCTTGGAGAGTGAATTGAGGACATAATTTAAAGAATGGTACATATCATATTTATTGGAGTATAAATTAACTTTATAGGAAGTGACATGTTGAACATTTAGTACAAAAGGATGTTCTTAATGATGATAAGAATTATTTATCCCGCTATTTGTGGGCAGTAAGACTCCCACCTCAAAATTCGGCGAATGCGAGGGAATTAGTTGGGACATCAACGCTCGTAAAAGCCCGATTGGTGAAGGCTAATAATCAGTGGGTGATGGACAAAACCCCCACTGATTAAAGTTTCAATTTATTAAAATAGGATGAATATTTTTATATTTACTAGATTATTAAATTAATTTGGGGGAGAATATATGAAAGTTATTTTTAAGAGAGAAGGCGGGGGGGAAATTTTTGAATCATCTAATGAAAATGTAAGCGTTCTATTAGCTGTATTAAAAGAAACAAAAGGGATAAAGATTGGGATGGTTGAGTATGAAGTATTAGAATATAAACTGGAATATTATCGGAATCCGAAAAAAACAGAAACAGAGAGAGAATTACATATTATAATGCAACCCAAGCATATTCAATAAAGAAAGTGAAAAATTAATGAGTGTGAATCTTACTGCCTGCAAATAGCAGGATAAATGGTAGTAATTGTCGATATGTATGAAACTTATGAGGGATGAATTGTTTTACATCATAAGTTTCTAAAGCTTTGTGAGTTCGTTCATAATAAAAGTGTATGCTTTTGTTGAAGGATGGTTAATGAGATATAGCTGAAATTTGTATTCCAGAAAGAACGTTAGTTAGGATAGAAAAGTAAAATTAGAAATATAATTAGTTCAATAAAAGCGACTTCACATTAGGTGGAGTCGCTTTTATTGTTGCTACACGTATTCTATGATGCGATAGGAAGTGCAAAGAAATTTGATTAATAAAAGGGAGTAATAAATGAGTATGAATAAACTTCATATATTAAAGTTGCATTTTGTTTGAAAAATTTACATGTTGCACTTCCGAAAGAACGTTCGTTCGTGTATAATTAGAACGAATGTTCTTTCGGAGTGGAGATTTCTACAAATTCATAAATAGTTTTGAATTGGAAAGCTACGCTACATATAAATAAGAGATGGATAAAGTGTATCTAGAAGTGAAATTTCTATTCTTATGAATGGATAGATGTAGAAAATTGAGGAGTAAAGAAAATGAATTATGTAAAGGTACAGGAAAAAGGAAGAGAGTGGGTTCCGTTTACAGTAATGTCGGAGCAATTATTAAGTATGAAAAAAATTATTGGAGAGAAATTAAAAGTCCAAAGACCGCTAATAACAAATGAAGCGAAAGACAGCATTTCAGACAAATTATTAACTTCATTATTGTCTGAAGAAGAGATGTTAGTGACATATTTTGAAGAAGGATACATACTTACGAGTTATATGACAGTGGTTCATATAAATCCAATTCAACAAATTGTAAAATGTACAGATGCATTTTATAAAACATATATATTTTCTGCAATGGACATAATTGATGTAACCTAAAAGAAGCTGAATTTTGAAGTTTAGCTTCTTTAATTTATCCAGCTATTTGCGGACAATTAGATTTACACCTCAAAATTCGGCTGTGAGTCAGGCTATCTGTAAAAACCTAATTTTTTGAAGAGGTGAAGAACTAAATGAAAAAGCAGCTAGATGCAAGCTAGCTGCTTAGTCCCAGGGAAAGGGAGAAAAAGATTGGCACTCAAAAAATCGACGATAGCTGTGTATCAGCCTGAGTATAGTATAGACAAATTTTAAAATGTTATACAAAAATGATTACAGAGCTGTTTAGGCCGTACCAACTTGGTTTTGATCTGCTAGATCAGAATCAAATGTATTAGTCGCGCTAACCCCACTAAAAGTGTTCACTACGAAACCAACGTTAGATGCGCCAGAGCCGTTATAAGCTTTCGTATTCTCTTTTGGGGAAACATTGTAGAAATCACCTAAGTTGAAAGATCCGTTACTATTTTGTACAACTAAATTCCCAACAACTGAGGGCATAATTTTCACCTACTTTATAAGTAATTGTTTGCATTACTATATGAAGGTACAGTCTAATTGGTTCATTTGACAAATATTCCGGAATAGAAAAATGTTTGAAGCTTTGTTTAATCAATCGAGCAAAAAGTATGTTAAAATTAATGAAGAGCTGAATTTTAAAAAGAACAAATTTGAATAATTAATATATATGGAATTAAAGGAGGCAAAATGTAATGGATAATGTTATAAAAACAGTGGATTTAACAGATGCAGAATCAAGTAAACTTGTTGCTTTTATTTATAGTAATGATGTCACATTGATCGAAAAAGCATTTTGTCCTAATGAAATAAAATTACATTTTAATGAAATAGCAATTTTATCGGCAATTAAAACCGCATATATTACGAAAGTATCTATAAGGAAAGAACTTGAAGCAATTTTTCACGATACAGGCGTTTTATTAGTAAAGCAAAATGTTGAAAGGAATAGTATTCAATCTATAACAATGCATTTTGAGCAATTTAAAAAGTTGCAAAATGAGATTGAGAATTTAAATAAAAGTATGTTATAAGACTAGGTGGAAATTTATTGATAGAGGTGGGCTCTGTTAAGTTGAAAAAGTGGATTGAAAAGTATTTGGATAAATCGAACCGTAAACATAAATATACTTTCATTAAGGTGTAACCTATATTTATCGATGTGAGAAATGTAGGGAATAGAAGATACAATTTAAAAATAATAGCGATACAAACAAAAAGAGTAACTATGATGGTTACTCTTTTTGTTTGTAATATGTAATATTAAAAATACTTCTAAAGTATGAAATGAATTGATACTTAAGTGAGAAGTTGAATAAGAATAAAAAGAGTAATATTAATGGAAAGGAGGAGATGAAGTTGGAGCGAAACGACATTGGGAAACTTGTAATTATTACTGGAGTAACGCAAGGGTTAGGACGTGCAATGGTTGATAGGTTTCATGAATTGGGGTGGAACATAGTAGGGTGTGGACGCTCAAAAAATAAAATTGAAGAGCTTAATAAATATTACGGTGCTTCACATGATTTTCAAATAATTGATGTTTCAAATCATCACCAAGTTAGTAAATGGGCAAGTCGTATTCTTAATAAGTATAGGGCTCCCGATATGTTAATAAATAATGCATCGATTGTTAATCAAAATGCACCTCTATGGAAAGTTACTGCACAAGAATTTGAAAGTGTAATGAGTGTAAATGTGAACGGGGTAGTAAATGTCATTAGGGCGTTCGTCCCGGCGATGATAGCTAGGAAAGAAGGAATTATTATTAACATGAGCTCTAGTTGGGGAAGAGAAGGCGAGGCTGAACTTGCGCCATATTGTGCCTCGAAGTTTGCTGTTGAAGGTATCACGCAGTCAATGGCAATGGAACTACCAAATGGTATGGCAGTAGTTGCTTTAGATCCAGGTGGCAGTATTAGCACTCCAATGCTTGACTTATGTGCACCTCAATATGTAAAAGAATCTCCTACACCTGAAATGTGGTCACATAAAGCAATTCATTATATATTAAATATATCAATAGATAAAAACGGTGAGTCATTGACATGTCCGGCATACATTCATTGAGAAACTCCTTGTCAAAAAGAGCGCCTGAAAGGTGCTCTTTTGTATTATTAGTACATTATGTGATGCACAAAATTACATATGAAAAATAGAATAATGAATTAAAGGTGATATTTGTTTGTTTTGAATGTACTAGAAAATTTAAATATAGGTGATGGGAAATGAACCTACGCGATTTAGAATTGACAGGGGCATGGTTTCAAGTTGGAGGAAATCTTATAGCAGCAATTGGAACAACTAGAGGGTTTGCAGGGGAAGAAAAGATTGAGTCGGATCTCGTTATTGTAGGGAGTTCATTACAAGCTCTCGGATATATATTACAAATTATAGCAACTAATGATGCGAAGGATGAAGATAAATGTGAGAAGCAAGAGGTAACTATAGATAATAAAAATAAAGCGCTAGCGAAAACGGGGATTGAGTTATTAGCTTTAGGTAATATTTCAAATGTAATAGGAACGTATTTTAATCTCAATGAACAAATGAAAGAAAATGATTTCCTTATAATTACTGGAAATAGTTTGCAATCAATTGGCGCTTTTTTAGGAGTAGAAGTAGCATTGAATGAGATAAATGGAATACAGTGGATTATCGTATTAGGGAATTCAATGCAAAGTTTAGGTGCGGGATTACAAGCGTATGAAGGTATTAAAAATATACCAAAAGAAGAAAAGGAAAAAGAAGACAGTAATATAGATAAAGAAGATCAACGTATAATAGGGCTAATAGGTATTTGGATACAGGCAATAGGTACTGTAATTTCAGCAATTGGATTAACCGAAATAGTAGAGGAACAACGATTGGAATCTAAGAAAAGGTGATGAAATACTCATTTCAATGAAGTTTGGAGTATTTCAATTTTAGAAGTAGGACAAGATGGATGTGTTAATTGTTTTTGTAGGCTTTTTCATATAGGCGTAGAATATACATATAAACGAACAGGTGAAAATAACTTGTTAACGTTAGTGAGAGGCTTCTTATTTAGTTATACTATTATATGTGATTTTTGTAATGATGAGTTCTTATATACGCTTTTAGAAATAACATGATTTCATAGGTTTGATAGTGTAGGAGATGGATGGGGAAGAAGCGAAAAATAAACATTAAGGAGTTTTTCAGACATGATGTACTTATTAGCAATTCTACTTCCGCCGGTAGCTGTTTTATTTTGCGGAAAGCCGTTTCAAGCGATTATTAATTTCATTTTAACCTTAATTTTTTGGGTTCCAGGAGCGATACACGCAGTTCTTGTCGTACATGATAAAAAAGCCGACAGGCGACTTAAAAAACAAGTTCAGGCGTATGATGAAATTAATAAAAGAAATAGAAGATAAATTGCGATTGGCATACAAAAAAGAAAGGGGATTTGATTCGCCTTTCTTTTTTGTATGCCAATCAAGTTTAAATTTTAGTATAGCGGTAAGAATTTTTAATATAAGTATTATGATAATAACTTTTAGAGTGTGCGTTTAATAAACCGGTGTAAATGCTTTCTGGCACATTGAAGAAATCATACATACCATTCTTTAGTTGAATACGTAAAATCATAGAAAAAGGATTATAGCCAACAGCAACTAATTTTTTTGAAATAACGGGAGATAGCTCCATCATTACGCAACTCCTTATTTTTCATTTTAGCTGGTTTCTTGTAGAGAAGGGGATTGTCGTGTTGAAATCCTAATAATTAAAGGAGTATTATACTTATATGCAATATATCAAATGTTTGTTATACGTAATTACAAGGAAGTTCACACGAAGTACATATCGTTGTGCTATTTTTATTTCACCTTTGATTTATAAATAAGAAAATATTGACCATTTGAAAAAAAGGTATATTATTTATACGAGGTATTAAAAATCCACTTCTTACATTCTATGCTTTAAGGGGCAGTATTATTAGAAAAAATAGAAGTGAAAATAGTTTGTATAAGAAGTATTCTAAAATGTATAATCTGTGAATTGGGAAAATATTGAATGCTCCAGGTCAATATACTTTCTTGATTAAATGTATTTGGGAAAGTGACCTCAATATTTTCAAGTAAATCAACGGGAGAATTGAAAGGCAGGAGAAAGTAACATGTCAGAAAATTATCGTTCTCGAGAGGAGCGACGACAAGTTCAAAAGAAAAAACAGCCAGCTTCTAAAAAAACAAAACCAAAAGGTAAAACATCGTTTTTTCGTAAATTTTTAATCAGTTGTTTACTACTGGGTATTGTAGGTTTAGTGGCAGGGGTTGCTACCTTTTTCGTAATGATTAAGGATGCACCAAAACTTGAGAAAGCAAAACTTGTTAATCCGTTATCCTCAAAAATTTATGATAAAGACGGGAATTTGGTATATGAATATGGGAAAGAAAAGCGGACGAATGTTACGTATGATCAAATCCCAAAATTAGTAGAAAATGCATTTTTAGCAACAGAAGATTCGCGTTTTTATGAGCATAGCGGAGTAGATTTTAAAGGTACTGCTCGTGCAGTTTTAGTTAGTCTTAAAGGAGATTATGGCTCTCAAGGTGGTAGCACGATAACGCAGCAAGTTATTAAAAACTACTTCTTATCGATGGAAAAAACGTCAAAACGTAAGGTTCAGGAAATATATTTAGCGTATAAGCTAGAACAACAATATTCAAAACATGAAATATTAGAGATGTATTTAAATAAAATTAATTTAGGAAACCGTTCATATGGAATCGCAACAGCAGCACAAAACTACTACGGTAAAGAATTGAAAGATTTAACATTACCAGAAGTTGCGATGCTAGCTGGCTTACCAAAAGCACCGAATAACTATGACCCAACGAAAAAAGAAAATGTTCAAAGGGCAACAGAAAGAAGAAATACTGTACTAAACTTAATGAATAGACATGGTTATATTACAAAGGCAGAAATGGAAGAAGCATCGAAAGTACCAGTGGATAAAAATATTAAGAGTGCAGCTGAACTACAAGCGATGCCATATACTGCATTTATGGATGCAGTAGTGAAAGAAGTAGAAAAGGAAATACCAGATGTTAATATTGGATCTGATGGTTTAGAAATTTATACAACATTGGATCCAAAAGCACAGAAATTAGCTGATAATATTTTGAATACAAATATTATTAATTATCCAAATGATAAATTCCAAGGTGCTTTCACATTTATGGATACGAAAACTGGAGAAGTTCGCGCTATAGGTAGTGGGCGCGGTGAAAATAAAGCAGTATTTAAAGGGCATAATATGGCGATTGAATTAGATCGTGCAGCTGGTTCAACGATGAAACCAATTTTTGATTACGCTCCTGCAATTGAATATTTAAAATGGGCTACTTATCATCAAATTGATGACTCTCCATTTAAGTATTCAACTGGCCAAGAAGTTAGAAATGCAGATAGAAGTCATTTAGGGCCAATCTCAATGCGTGAAGCACTAACAAAGTCACGTAATATCCCAGCTATTAAAACAGCTAAAGAGGTAGGTATTAGTAAATCGAAAGAGTTCTCTGAGAAATTAGGTATTACATTTAATGTAGCACCGACAGAATCAACAGCAATCGGTACAAATGAAGCGTCACCAACTGAAATTGCAGGTGCTTATGCGGCATTTGGGAATGACGGTAAGTATACGAAGCCGCATTTTGTTAAGAAAGTAGTTTATCCAGACGGCAAGTCACAAAGTTTTGGACAAAAACCAAAATCAGTTATGGCGGATTCTACAGCATATATGATTACTGATATGCTTCGTTCTGTAGTTACATCAGGTACTGGTACATCGGCAAATGTGGCCTCTTTAGATGTAGCTGGTAAAACAGGTACAACTAACTATTCTTCAAAACAACTAGCACAATATGGAATTCCAGAAAGTGCAACTCGTGATAGTTGGTTTGCAGGATATACACCGCAATATACGATGGCAGTATGGACTGGATATACGAAAGATGGTAAAGACGAGTATATTAGTAGTAAAAATACGAAAATTGCACAGTTGATCTTTAAAGAAATGATGAGCGAGATGGCTACAGATAAATCACGCTTTAAAATGCCAAGTAGTGTTATTCAAGAAGGTAGTGAATTGCGTATAAAAGGTGAAAAACGTGATTCATCCCCAAATACTAGCGTACCGGATACAACGGAACAACCAAAACAAGATCAACAGCAAAAAACTGAAGAAGAGAAAAATCAAGAGGAATTAAAGAAACAGGAAGAACTTAAGAAACAAGAAGAGCAAAAGAAACAAGATGAACTTAAGAAACAAGAAGAGCTTAAGAAGCAAGAAGAGCAAAAGAAACAAGATGAATTAAATAAGCAAAATGAACAAAATAATGGAAATGGCCAAGGAAATACAACACCACCGAACAATGGTGGAGGCCAAGGAAATACAACACCACCGAACAATGGTGGAGGCCAAGGAAATACAACACCACCGAACAATGGTGGAGGCCAAGGGAATACAACGCCACCGAACAACGGTGGGGATCAAGGAAATACTACCCCACCGACTAACGGTGGAGGAGGCCAAGGGAATACAACTCCAACGCCACCAGCAACAACGCCACCAACTACTGGCGGGAACACAGGAGAAGTCCCTGCCAATAATGGACAATAAGTAATGTATATAAAAGCACCAAAGGTACCGATAAAACGGTTCCTTTGGTGCTTTTTATATTATAAAGGTTAATATTATTTTTAAATGTTAAAAGTACCATAGAAATTTTGAAAGTAAATTGATGGGAAATGATAAAAAATTTGAGTTGGCGGTATTGGATAACTAGGGCCATAAAAAGTAGTACTACTCGGGTGTGTACCATGATGCCAAAATGAAGGGGTGACTTGGTCAGTCGATTGATATTGTTGCCAAGCGGCAGGAAGTTCGATACCAACATCAGAACTAGCTGTATGAACGGCAGGAACATGTATTGAGGGAGCTGCTGGGACAACGGCGGTTATTCTTGGTGATACCCACATGAAAACGATCACTCCTAAGTTTAATAATAAAATAGTATATTCTTCTAGAACATATAAAGGTACATATATAGGTTTTTTGCTTAAAACATAGGCATAAAGTCGTAAGACCAACTTAAATTGATGGTGGACCATTTATTACGAAAAGATACGCCTATTAGCGGAGGGAAAAGGAATATGAAACATATACAATGGATGTGTTAATCGTAATATTTTACGTGTTTATGGAGGGATTTTAATGGAACGATTATGGACGAAATCATTTATACAAATGACTATCGCGATGTTATTTTTATTTACGGGGTTTTATTTACTTGTTCCAACGCTCCCGCTCTTTATTAAAGAGATTGGTGGAAATGAATCACAAGTTGGACTGATGATGGGAATGTTTACAATAGCGGCAGTTGTAATACGACCGATTATTGGAGGTATGTTAGATCAATATGGTAGAAGATCTTTTATTATTTTCGGACTCATATTTTTTGGGATAACGATGTATTCGTATAATTTAGCATCGACTATTGTCCTTTTAGCTGTTTTACGCGTTATTCACGGAGTGACGTGGGCTGTTTCTACAACAGCAGTTGGAACAGCGATAACTGATATTATTCCAGATTCACGTCGTGGTGAAGGGATGGGCTGGTATGGCATGGCGATGACAATCGCGATGGCAATTGGCCCGATGATTGGATTATGGGTTGTACAAAATTATTCATTTCATGGTCTATTCTTGTTAGCAACTCTTTTATCCTTTATGGCAGTCGTATTATCGTTAATAACGAAAATGCCATTCACGCCACAAAAAGAAAAAGGGAAAATTCAGCTGTTTGAAAAATCCGTTTTATCAATAACGGTTGTTGTTTTCTTTTTATCATTTGCATATGGAGGAATAACAACATTTTTACCGTTATTCGCGTCATCAATTGATGTGAATCCTGGGACATTCTTTCTTGTATATGCAATTGCTTTAACAATTGTACGACCTATTTCAGGAAAACTATTAGATAAGTATGGAGAAGTTTTTATCATACTTCCGGCACTATGTATTACTATTTTAGCGATAGTTGTACTAACGATTTCAAATGGTTTGATAGGTGTAATGATTGCAGCGGCATTATATGGTGTTGGATTCGGTTCAGCACAGCCCGCTTTACAAGCAGCGATGCTGACAATTGTTGATCCTAGTAAAAGAGGAGTTGCTAACGCTTCATTCTTTACCGCTTTTGATTTAGGGATTGGATTAGGTGCGATTTTACTTGGAGTTGTTTCACAAATGTTTGGTTACCGTATTTTATTCGCAGGTAGTGCAATTTCAGGATTAATAGCTTTAATTATATTTGTTATTTTTGTAAAAAAACGATTAGGCAAAAAAGATTTTGCGTATAAAGCATGATGAATCTATTTGATGTATTGTAAGGTACGGAGGAAATAGCTCAATTCAGCCCGGATATTCTTTAGGGATTGTTTCTGAGAAACCAGTTCGGGAAATAGTGCCAGTTGAGAAAGACGGTAGTTTATTTTTATAGATTTTGATGATCTTTCGTACTTTCAAAACTATGAATTAGTTGTAAGCTATCGTAAAGAAACGGAAGAAATTTAATTTAATTATGTAAAATAATAATTTTATTAAAAATAAATAAATTTTATATAAGAATTATATTTATGGGAATATGAAATAAATATTATAAAAAACCGAGCTGTGCATGAGTGCAGCTCGGTTTTTTATGTTTGTTGAAGAAAAAGGGATTAAAGGTATATTTAGTGGGATTATATGGATAATTGTTATATTTCGTTTTAAAAAATTGTAAAAGGATGTCTGTCCTTTCTTTATAAAAGATGAAAGTTATTTTTGAAAAATTGTATTATTACATCGGTAAAAGTATAGGAAACTTATCATTGTAAAATAAATTGAAATCTTCTAAAAACTCTGATACATTGAAATAGAAATGTAGTTTCATATTATTGTAAAGGCTTACAGTTATGTGCACGAAGATCTATTAGGATTGGAGGAAATAATGATGAAAGCTGAAGAAAAATTTTCCCCGGGATTAGATGGTGTAGTAGCAGCGGAAACGAAAATTTCGTTTCTTGACACAGTAAAAGGTGAAATTGTAATTCAAGGGTATGATTTAATCGAACTCTCAAAAACAAAAGAGTATTTAGACATTGTGCACCTTTTATTAGAAGAACGTTTACCGAATGAGGATGAGAAAGCAACAATTGAAAAGAAATTAAAAGAAGAATATGCAGTGCCAGAAGGTGTATTCAATGTTCTAAAGGCATTGCCTAAGGAAACGCATCCTATGGATGGGCTACGTACAGGCGTGTCTGCATTAGCTGGTTACGATAGTGATATCGAAAACCGCTCGTTAGAAGTGAATAAAAGTCGAGGATACAAGCTTTTAAGTAAAGTGCCAAATATTGTAGCGAATAGCTACCATATTTTAAATAATGAGGAACCAATTGAGCCTCTTCAAGAATTGTCATATAGTGCGAATTTCTTCTATATGTTAACTGGAAAGAAACCAACTGAACTTGAAGAGAAAATCTTTGATCGTTCCCTTGTTTTATATAGTGAACATGAAATGCCAAACTCTACATTTACAGCACGCGTTATTGCATCAACGCAATCCGACTTATACGGCGCTTTAACAGGAGCAGTTGCATCCTTAAAAGGAAGTCTTCATGGCGGTGCGAATGAAGCGGTTATGTACATGCTTTTAGAAGCTGGTAATGTTGAGAAATTTGAAGAGTTATTACAGAAGAAACTATATAACAAAGAAAAAATTATGGGCTTTGGACACCGTGTTTATATGAAAAAGATGGATCCAAGAGCACTTATGATGAAGGAAGCATTAAAGCAGTTATGTGATGTGAAAGGCGATTATACACTATATGAAATGTGTGAAGCTGGAGAAAAAATTATGGAGAAGGAAAAAGGAATTTATCCGAATCTTGATTATTATGCTGCTCCAGTATATTGGATGCTTGGTATTCCAATTCAACTTTACACACCAATCTTCTTTAGTTCTAGAACAGTAGGGCTATGTGCACACGTAATTGAGCAACATGCGAACAATCGTTTGTTCCGTCCACGTGTAAATTATATTGGCGAGCGACATGCATTTAGTAAATAAAAACAACTGGGGAGTTGTTAGCGCCGCCCGCCAGATGGGTGTTTGACCGACACCCATCATTAATAATAACGAATTTTCGACAGAAAGGGAAGAATAGCATGATTAAAACAAATGAAATTAAACAAAAAGATGCATTATTAGAAGAAATTACGGACTATGTATTAAATAAAGAGGTTACAAGTGCAGAGGCATTCAGTACGGCTCGCTACGTATTACTTGATACACTTGGATGTGGAATTTTAGCACTACAATACCCAGAGTGTACGAAATTATTAGGACCAGTTGTACCAGGAACAATCGTGCCAAATGGTACACGTGTACCAGGAACATCTTATGTGCTAGATCCAGTAAAAGGCGCATTTAATATCGGATGTATGATCCGTTGGTTAGACTATAACGATACTTGGCTTGCAGCAGAGTGGGGACATCCATCTGATAACTTAGGCGGAATTTTAGCAGTTGCAGATTATATTAGCCGCGTTCGTATTTCAGAAGGAAAAGAACCATTAAAAGTACGTGAAGTACTAGAAATGATGATTAAAGCACATGAAATTCAAGGTGTACTTGCTTTAGAAAACAGCTTAAACCGTGTTGGTCTTGACCATGTATTATACGTAAAAGTAGCAACAACTGCAGTAGTTGCGAAAATGCTTGGCGGAACGCGTGAAGAAATCTTTAATGCATTATCACATGCTTGGATTGATAATTCTAGTCTTCGTACATATCGTCATGCTCCAAATACTGGTTCACGTAAATCATGGGCAGCAGGAGATGCGACGAGCCGCGGTGTTCATCTTGCAATGACTGCTCTAAAAGGTGAAATGGGTTACCCAACAGCATTATCTGCGCCAGGATGGGGATTCCAAGATGTATTATTTAATAAACAGGAATTAAAATTAGCAAGACCGCTAGAATCTTATGTAATGGAAAATGTATTATTCAAAGTGTCATTCCCAGCAGAATTCCATGCACAAACAGCTGCAGAATGTGCTGTGAAATTACATCCGGAACTTAAAGAAAGATTAGATGAAATTGATCGTATTACAATTACAACTCATGAGTCAGCAATTCGTATTATCGATAAAGAAGGTCCATTAAATAACCCAGCTGATCGCGATCATTGCTTACAATACATTACTGCAATAGGTTTATTAAAAGGAGATATCGTTGCGGATGATTATGAGGATGTAGTAGCGAATGATCCACGTGTAGATGAATTACGTAATAAGATGGTTGTTGTTGAAAACAAACAGTACAGTTTAGATTACCTTGACCCGAACAAGCGCTCAATCGCCAACGCTGTTCAAGTTCATTTTAAAGATGGTACTGTAACAGAAAATGTGGAATGTGAATACCCACTTGGCCACCGTTTCCGTAGAGACGAAGCAATTCCAAAAGTTGTTCGGAAATTCACTGCAAATATGGCAGGTCATTATTCTAGTAAGCAACAAGAAAAAATCCATGAAGCTTGTCTAAATGAAGAAAAACTAGAAAATATGAATGTAAACGAATTTGTAGATCTATTCTTAATTTAATAATAGGAGGAATTTATAATGGCTTGGGTTGTGAATAAACAGTCAACACAAGAGGAGCTTGCGAATCGCTTCCGAGCTTTAGTAGAAGCAAATGAAATTTTGCAAATTCCAGGTGCTCATGATGCAATGGCGGCTCTTGTTGCGAAAAATACAGGTTTTTCAGCTCTATATTTATCGGGAGCTGCTTACACTGCAAGTAAAGGTCTACCAGATTTAGGTATCGTGACATCTACTGAAGTAGCTGAAAGAGCAAGAGATCTAATTAGAGCTACAGATTTACCAGTTCTTGTTGATATTGATACAGGATTTGGTGGAGTACTAAACGTAGCGAGAACAGCTGTAGAAATGGTAGAAGCGAAAGTAGCGGCTGTTCAAATTGAAGATCAACAATTACCAAAAAAATGTGGACATTTAAACGGTAAGAAACTTGTTACTACAGAAGAATTAGTTCAAAAAATTAAAGCGATTAAAGAAGTTGCGCCAAGTTTATATATTGTAGCACGCACAGATGCTCGCGGCGTGGAAGGATTAGATGCAGCGATTGAAAGAGCGAATGCATATGTAAAAGCAGGGGCAGATGCAATATTCCCAGAAGCGCTTCAATCGGAAGAAGAATTCCGTTTATTTACTAGCAAAGTGAATGCACCTTTACTAGCAAATATGACTGAGTTCGGAAAAACACCATATTATAGTGCAGAGGAATTTGTGGATATGGGCTTCCAAATAGTAATTTATCCTGTAACTTCACTTCGTGTTGCTGCAAAAGCATATGAGAATGTGTTTACGCTAATTAAGGAAACAGGTTCTCAAAAAGATGCACTTTCTAATATGCAAACGAGAAGTGAATTATATGAAACAATTTCATATCATGACTTTGAAGAGTTAGATACTGGAATTGCAAAAACAGTATTATCTGAAGATCAATAGGTAGAAGGATTTAGGCGATGAAAATACATCTTTGGCAAAACGAACTGCTTGAAGTGAAAAATCATCGCCTTCTGTTTTCAATAATAAGATATTCCACTCATCGTAGACGAGCATATGCAAAGAGCAACGAAGGCCGAAATGATAGGGGGATTCAGATGGAGAAAACGAAGTTACCATGGGATGAATTTTTTTCACTCAATAAAGATGTGAATAATACTTTCTTTACACCAGAAGATTTTTCAGGGGATGAAGATTTAATTGCAAAAACGACAGAACAATTCGTTAAACAAGAAATTGTCCCGCAAATTGAGAATATTGAACAACATAACTATAAAGTTTCTCGTCAATTATTTGAGAAAGCTGGGGAACTTGGATTATTAGGCATTGAGGTACCAGAAGATTATGGCGGATTCGAGTTAGGAAAGGCTGTCTCAGGTCTTGTAGCAGAGAAAATGGGTTACGCTGGTGCATTTAGCGTTTCTTTTAATATACATGCCGGTGTAGGTACATTGCCTTACATATATTATGGAACGAAAGAACAGAAAGAAAAATATTTACCGAAAATCGCATCGGGAGAATGGATTGGGGCTTATGCTTTAACTGAGCCAAATGCTGGTTCTGATGCATTAAGTGCAAAAACGAGTGCAGTATTGAATGAAGAGGGTACTGCTTGGAAGTTGAATGGTGAGAAGCAGTGGATTACAAATGCTCATATGGCAGATGTATACGTTGTTTTTGCGAAGACAAATAAAGGAATGACAGCGTTTATTGTCGAAAGAACATGTGAAGGTGTATCAATAGGATTAGAAGAAAAGAAGATGGGGATTAAAGGTTCTTCAACAGCGACGCTTATTTTAGAAGATGTTGTCATCCCCGCTGAAAATATTTTAGGGGAAGTTGGGAAAGGGCATCACGTAGCTCTTAATATTCTTAACTTCGCTAGACTAAAACTTGCTTTTGGAAATATTGGAACAGCAAAACAAGCAATCGGTTTATCAGTTCAATATGGAAAAGAGAGAAAACAGTTCCAAACGGAATTAGTAGATTTTACGATGATTCAAGAGAAAATTGCCAATATGATTATTTCTACATATGGAGCAGAAAGTGCAGCTTACCGTACAGCGGGTGTAATTGATGAAGCAATTCATGAGAGTGATGAAGATCTTATGAAAAAAATGTCCCAATTTGCAATTGAATGTGCACTGAATAAAGTAAACGCTTCTGAAACGCTTGCCTATATCGTAGATGAAGCTGTACAAATTCATGGTGGTTACGGTTATATGCAAGAATACGAAGTAGAACGATTATATCGTGATGCTAGGATTAGTCGTATTTTTGAAGGAACGAATGAAATTAATAGATTAACAGTTGCAAAAATGTTAATGAAGCAAATCGAACAAATAGAAGATGCTGAAGTAGAAATTGATGTAGCAAATGTAGAAAGAAACCATCGTTACATTTTATTATCGAAAAAATTGTTGAAACAATCTTTGAAAACGCTCTCTAAAACTCCAGGTTTAAAAATTGAGCAAGAGCAAGAATATTCACGCGTATTATCAAATATGTTGACGGACGTGTACGTCATGGAATCAGCATTTTTACGTACGAGGAAAGCAGTTAGTAAAAATGGTGAGGAAAAAGAGCGTACGAAGCAAATGATAACAGATGTTATTTGTGAAGAAGGATATCGTAAAGTAGAAGAATCGGCGATTTCCATTCTTTCAGCAGCTGTCACAGAAGAACAAAATAGACAAGAAATATTAGCTGAAATCCGTCAATTATTAGTGCCTTTATACTCAAACTTATTTACGAAAAAGAGAGATATTGCGAAAGTTATTATAAATCGCGGGAAATATATTGTGTAAATAGGAGGAAAGCGATATGAAAAAGATTGGTTTTATCGGTTTAGGTAACATGGGTCTTCCAATGTCTAAAAATTTAGTTAAATCTAGCTACACAGTATATGGAGTGGACTTGAATAAAGAGGCGGAAGCTTCCTTTGAAAAAGAAGGAGGAATTATCGGCCTATCAATCTCAAAACTAGCAGAGACATGCGATGTGATTTTTACAAGTTTGCCTTCACCGCGTGCTGTGGAAGCGGTATATTTTGGGGAAGAAGGATTATTTGAAAATAGCCACTCGAATGTAGCTTTAATTGATACAAGTACAGTATCTCCACAATTAAACAAACAATTAGAGGAATCGGCGAAGGAAAAGAAAGTAGACTTTTTAGCAGCACCTGTTAGCGGTGGGGTAATTGGTGCAGAAAACCGTACATTAACGTTTATGGTTGGTGGATCGAAAGAAGTATATGAGAAAACTGAATCTGTCATGGAAGTGCTTGGAGCGAATGTTTTCCATGTTAGTGAGCAGATTGATAGTGGTACAACTGTTAAATTAATTAACAATCTATTAATTGGTTTTTATACAGCTGGTGTGAGTGAAGCTTTAACATTAGCGAAAAAGAACAATATGGATTTAGATAAAATGTTTGATATTTTAAATGTAAGTTACGGTCAAAGTAGAATTTATGAGCGTAATTATAAAAGTTTCATTGCATCAGAAAATTATGAGCCAGGCTTTACTGTAAATTTATTAAAGAAAGATTTAGGATTTGCAGTAGATTTAGCTAAAGAAAGTGAACTTCACTTACCAGTAAGTGAGATGCTATTAAACGTATATGAAGAAGCGAGTGAGGCAGGATATGGTGAAAACGATATGGCTGCTTTATATAAGAAAGTTAGCGAACAATTAATTTCTAATCAAAAATAGTGCACTTATAAAAACCATGATAAAAAAGGAGAGAATATAATGATTACAACTGAAATTAAACGAGTGAAAAATCATATTAATGGCGAATGGGTAGAATCTACTGGTACGGAAGTAGAAGCGGTTCCGAATCCGGCAACCGGAAAAATCATCGCTTACGTTCCACTTTCTCCAAAAGAAGATGTTGAAAAAGCTGTTGAAGCGGCAAAAGCGGCATACAAAACATGGTCTAAAGTGCCAGTTCCAAATCGTTCAAGACAACTATACAAATATCTACAACTGTTACAAGAAAATAAAGAAGAGCTTGCAAAAATCATTACGCTAGAAAACGGTAAAACGCTAACGGATGCAACTGGTGAAGTACAGCGTGGTATTGAAGCGGTAGAACTTGCAACATCAGCACCAAATTTAATGATGGGACAAGCTCTTCCGAATATTGCTAGTGGAATTGATGGATCGATTTGGCGCTACCCAATCGGAGTTGTTGCTGGTATTACACCGTTTAACTTCCCGATGATGATTCCATTATGGATGTTTCCACTTGCAATTGCTTGCGGTAATACATTCGTATTAAAAACATCTGAAAGAACGCCACTTTTAGCTGAGCGACTTGTAGAGTTATTCTATGAAGCTGGTTTTCCAAAAGGGGTATTAAATTTAGTACAAGGCGGAAAAGATGTTGTAAATAGTATTTTAGAAAATAAAGATATTCAAGCAGTTTCGTTTGTTGGCTCTGAGCCAGTGGCACGCTACGTATATGAAACTGGTACAAAAAATGGTAAACGTGTACAAGCGTTAGCAGGTGCGAAAAACCATGCGATTGTAATGCCAGATTGCAACCTTGAGAAAACAGTACAAGGTGTAATTGGGTCTGCGTTTGCAAGTAGTGGAGAGCGCTGCATGGCATGTTCAGTAGTAGCAGTAGTTGATGAAATTGCTGATGAATTCATTGATGTATTAGTAGCGGAAACGAAGAAGTTAAAAGTAGGTGACGGTTTCAACGAAGATAATTATGTTGGACCATTAATCCGTGAATCTCATAAAGAACGTGTTTTAGGCTATATTAATAGTGGTGTAGCAGATGGAGCAACTTTACTAGTAGATGGCCGTAAAATCAATGAAGAAGTTGGAGAAGGTTACTTTGTTGGTGCAACAATCTTTGATGGTGTAAATCAAGAAATGAAAATTTGGCAAGATGAAATTTTCGCTCCGGTATTAAGTATTGTAAGAGTAAAAGATTTAGAAGAAGGTATTAAGCTGACAAATCAATCGAAATTTGCGAATGGTGCTGTTATTTATACATCAAATGGAAAACATGCACAAACATTCCGAGACAATATTGATGCTGGTATGATTGGTGTAAACGTTAATGTTCCAGCACCAATGGCATTCTTCGCATTTGCAGGAAACAAAGCTTCATTCTTTGGAGATCTTGGTACAAATGGTACAGATGGCGTTCAATTTTATACACGTAAAAAAGTTGTAACTGAGCGCTGGTTTTAATAAAGTGAAATGATAATGAGTGGGGTGCATTCCCACTCATTATCAAAATAATACAAACGAAAATACACTACTTCATTATGAGTAGTGTATTTTCGTTTGTATTGTGTTAACTATTTCTTTCAAAGGCTAATTTAATACCAAACCCAATTAAGACGATTCCTGTAATCCCTTGAATATAACGCTGTGTCTTCGGTTTTTTCATAAAAGCACTAATTTTATCAATTAAAAATATATAAAAAGCAAACCAAATGACTGTTAAAATGAGATAAGTAAGTCCCATAACGAGAAGTTGTATAAATGTATTATGATTTGGATTTAAAAACTGTGGTAAAAAAGTTAAAAAGAAGACTGCAACCTTAGGGTTTAGTAAATTTGTAAGAAACCCTTGGCGAAAGCAAGAAGTATGTTTATCATTATTTATTGGAATGTCATCTGTATTTAAGTCTTCTGTGTTTCTTACTGCTAAAAGGGCTTTAATACCAATATAGACTAAATATACAGCACCAACATATTTAAAAATAGAAAATAAAAGAGCAGACTTTACAATAAGTGCTGAAAGACCAATTACAGCAGCTAAAGTGTGAATTAAAAGCGCAACACAAGTACCAAAAACAGTTTTTACGCCGCCGATTTTGCCGGCAATCAATGTGTTTTTCGTAGCCATTGCTGTATCAGGACCGGGTAGAATAATAAGACATATAGACATAATAATAAACAGAAAAAAATTTTCCATAATGTTATCCGCCTTCCTTTGTTGTTTTTAGAAAATTCGATTAACGTTAGTTTAACATACATTTTAGTTAAATAAAATTAAATTATATTTAAAATTATTTAACTAAAAAGAAGAGGCCATATAGAGTAGCTGAGAGTGTGCTACAATATATGGCCTCTTTGTTTAAGCGTTAAGTAAGTTAAAGAATCGATTTACATCTTCTTCTGAAACATCACTTAATTGTTTATATTTATAATTTGGATTTTGGTCTTTATCAACTACAACGGAGCGTACTCCTTCAAAGAAATCTTCATGTCGCATGAAGTTTTTAGCGAGTATAAGATCTGTCGCGAAACATTCTTCAACTGACTTTTCTTGGCCATCAATAAACTGTTTTAATGTTACCTTTAATGAAACAGGCGATTTGGATAATAGCTTTTCTTTCGTTGTTTGGGCAAATGGACTTTGATCTTTCTCTAACGATTGAATGATTCCCTCAATTGTATCGAATGCAAAATGCGAATTAATTTCTTCTACTGAAGAAGAAAGATTGCCATCTAAGTTTGGAGCAGTTGCAAATGTACGAATAACTTCTTTTAAATGAGTATGTACATCTTCTTTTTTCCAATTTACATTTTCAAGTGCGGTAAGGAAATTTGGTAATGAATCTGATGTCATAAAGTAATCAGCAGCGTTAATATATAATACATCAGGAGCTTTTAAAATAGATGCCGTTAAAGCAACATATCGACCAGTATATCCAGGCGCTTTATTTAAGAAATAAGCAGCACCGACATCAGGGAAGAAACCGATGTTCATTTCAGGCATTGCCCACTTCGTACGCTCTGTTACAATTCGATACGTCGCTCCATTTGTCAGACCGACACCACCGCCCATTACAATTCCATCTAAACAAGCGATAATTGGTTTTTTGTATTGATAAATAAATGTATCAATTTCATATTCTTCTTCAAAAAACTGCTCTGCATGTTGTAATGCAACTTCGTTAGAACGTGCTTCGTATAGCGTTTTAATATCACCGCCTGCACAAAAACCTTTCGTCCCAGCTCCTTTTAAAACGATGAGTTCAATACGCTCATCTTGCTCCCATTCTTTAAGTTTTTGCCCAATTGGCTGTAACATGTCATAGGATAAAGAATTGAGAGCTTTTGGACGGTTTAAAGTAATTGATGCAACGCCGTTTTCGCTAACAGAAAATAAAACGTGTTCAGTCATTATAAATCCTCCCTTACTTATCTTTCTATTCTTATTTCTTGATACATGCTGAAATGTCCTCTATAATTTTTGTCTAAATTAGGTGCTTAATGTTAGTATTTATCGCATATTTTGACGAGTTATATTTGCAGGATTTCAGAGAATGAAGAGGAATATTACAACATTACTGTAAGCGCAATTATTTGAAATCATAGTGTTGAAGGCGCTATTATATGTATAACTTAAATTGAGTTAGTATACGTGGCGTAACAATGCATTAAAGAGTGGATGTAGAAAAGATCAAAAGGCTGAATTATCTAACTTTTAAAGAGCGAGGGGTTTGTATATAATTAGAAATAGAGAAAGGAGAGATCGGAATGCCAGGACCTTTACTATTGTCGGTAATTATTTTGTCATCTCTTATGGTAGGAATTACACAGTATTTTCATCATACAGATACGACAGAAGAAGTGAAAGATAAGGTACGTCTCGTGTTTCCGATTTTTATAATATCTATTTCCATATGTTTTTTATTAAATAAAGATGGGTATGTTGTGGCCGTATTCGCGTTTTTTGTAGCGATTGTCTTAATAACTGTATTGTACTACGTTATGAAAGAGTACTTACAAAAATAAGGATGCCTGAAAGGGTATTTTTATTTTTTGTAAAATGATAATTTCACATACCGTATTTTATACAAAAAAACATAAAATATTTATAATTAAAAAAGTATGTACATCGCGGTGTATTTACTTGTCAATCTTGCATGACCACTATACTATTAAAATGTAGAGATTAGAAAAAAGGGGTTGTATCTAGCATGAAATTTGAGATGCATACAAAAATTATTTCAAATGAAAAAGAAGTAAGATTACATATAGAAGATAATTTATTTCAATTAATTTTAGATGGTTATCATCTATTTACTATTCAAGAAATATTGCCTTTATATAAATCAAACGAAGAAAGAATCGGTAGTGCAATTGTCCAAAAGTTAGAATGGGAGAACGGAAAAACTACACTAAACTATCAGCTTGTTTCACTACAATCAGTAAACTAAAAGGAGAAGGGTAATATGAAGTTTTTTCATACAGCGGATTGGCATTTAGGTAAGCTTGTTCATGGTGTATATATGACTGAAGATCAAAAAATTGTGTTAGATCAGTTTGTACAAGCTGTTGAAGAGGAAAAACCGGATGCTGTAATTATTGCAGGAGATTTATATGACCGAGCAATTCCACCTACAGAAGCAGTAGACTTATTAAATGATGTATTACAAAAGATAGTTATTGATTTACAAACACCAATAATTGCAGTTGCAGGAAACCACGATAGTCCGGACCGCATACATTTTGGTAGTAATTTAATGAAAAAACAAGGATTACATATTGTTGGACAATTCCAGTTTCCATACAATCCTGTTGTTTTAAATGATGAATACGGAGAGGTTCATTTCCATCTCGTTCCGTATGCAGATCCAAGTATTGTTAGACATATATTGAAAAATGAAGATGTTCGTTCTCATGATGATGCGATGCGTATTTTTATGAACGAACTCTCTGAAACGATGGATAAAGAAGCGAGACACATATTTGTAGGACATGCATTTGTAACTTCTTCAGGAGAGGCAGAGGAAAATACGAGTGATGCGGAACGACCACTTTCAATTGGTGGTGCTGAATATGTAAATAGCCATTATTTTGATAAGTTTCATTACACGGCGCTTGGCCATTTACATCAAGCGCATTTTGTACGTAATGAGACAATTCGTTATTCAGGTTCACCACTTGCATATTCTATTTCTGAAGAAAAGCATAAAAAAGGATATTATATTGTGGAACTGGATGAAAAAGGTGAAACAACAATTGAAAAACGTTTACTTACACCACGTCGTAAAATGCGTACAGTAGAAGCGAAAATAGACGATTTATTGCTTCATCCAGTGAGTGAAGATTATGTGTTTGTGAAATTATTAGATGAAAATCCTGTCTTGCAGCCAATGGAAAAAATACGTTCTGTATACCCAAATGCAATGCATGTTGAAAGATCTATTCAAAGACGAGAGTTCACAGATGAAAATGAAGTAACTGTTTCAAGACATAAAACGGATGATTTATCTCTTTTAAAAGCATTTTATAAAGAAATGAAAGGGCTAGATTTATCAGAAGAGAAAGAACGTCTATTTTTAGATGTTTTGCAAACAGTGCAAGAACGGGAAGGTGAGCGAGGGTGAGACCGATTCAGCTTATAATGACCGCGTTTGGTCCATATAAACAGAAAGAAATAATCGATTTTAAAGATCTTGGTGAGCATCGTATTTTCGCTATTTCTGGAAATACAGGAGCTGGAAAGACAACGATTTTTGATGCAATTTGTTATGTATTATATGGAGAAGCTAGTGGAGAAGAGCGCAGTGATACTAACATGCTTCGTAGCCAATTTGCTGATGATGATGTTTATACAAGTGTGGAATTAACTTTTCAATTAAAAGGAAAAAGTTATGAAATTAAACGACAACTAGGCCATAAAAAACAAGGAAATAAAACAATTACAGGACATGCAGTCGAATTATATGAAGTAATTGATGAGGAAAAAGTTCCATGTGTCGATCGTTTTCATGTAACGGATGTAAATAAAAAAGTTGAAGATTTAATTGGGTTAAGTAAACATCAATTTAGCCAAATTGTCATGTTACCGCAAGGAGAGTTCCGAAAATTATTAACATCTGAAACGGAAAATAAAGAAGAAATACTACGCCGTATTTTTAAAACAGATCGTTATAAATTAATGCGTGAGATATTAGATCAAAAGCGTAAACAATGGAAAGACGTCTTACAAGAAAAACAAAAAGAACGTGAGCTATATTTCCGTAATGTATTTAAATTACCAATACGTGATGGAGCATTATTAGAGGCATTAGTGGAGCAAGAGCATGTAAATACACATCAAGTAGTAGAGGCATTAGAACAAGAAACAATTTGGTACAATGCAGAGGTTGAGCAATTACACTTAGAACAAAATGACGAAACGAAACAATTAAAAGAAGCAGAGGAACGTTTTCATGCAGCAAAAGCTGTAAATGAGAAATTCAAAGATTTAGAACAAAAGAATGAGAAGTACAGTATTTTACAAGAAAACCGTGCCGTAATCGAAATGAAAGAAAAATCTTTTAAACATGCGGAACAGGCGAAGCGATTATTACCATTTGAGCAATGGTATGAGGAAGCGATGCAATATGAACAGCAGTCTGAAAGTTTGTTAAAACAGATAATCGCAAAAAAAGAGCATATAATGAACAGTTTTGCACTTGCTCAGGAGAAATATGAAGCATTAAAGAATAAGGCATCCGAGCGAGAAAATGCTAAAAAACAAGTTCAAAGACTAGAAGAGTTACAGCCAATTATTGCATCATTAGCTGAGAAAAAGTTAAATTTGCAAAATGCTGAAATTCAAATAGGAAAATTAAAAGAAGGTATGCAAAAGTTAGATGAACAACTAGAAGCGCATAAAAATGAAAAACAAAGAATGTCTGGCGAATTACAGCAATTAGAAGCAGCGCTTGAACAATATGTAGCTAAAGTAGAAGAACTAACGAATATGCGAGAAGATGCAAAAGTATTAAAGCAGGCATATGATGTATGGCAAGAAAAACAAAAATACGAGCTAGAAAAAGAAAGTGCGTTTCATAAGATGCAACAGGCAGTTAGTACATATGAAAATATGGAACGCCGCTGGTTAAGTGAACAAGCTGGTATATTAGCTCTTCATTTACATGATGGTGAATCTTGTCCAGTATGTGGTAGTATGGACCACCCGAAAAAAGCTACAGAGCAAAGTAATGCAATTGATGAAAAAGAGTTAAATGAGCTAAGAGAAAAGAAAAATATTGCGGAAAAATTACATGTTCAATTAGAAGAAAAGTGGAATTTCTATCGAGTTCAATATGAACAAGTGATAGAAGAAGTGCTAAAGCGAGGCTATAGCTCAGAAGAATTAGTAGAAACATATAGTGCGCTCGTTCAAAAAGGAAAGCAATTAGCAGCAGAAGTTAATGCGTTAAAAGCAAGTGAAGAAACGCGTAAGCAAATTGCTGTGAATATAAAAAGCGTAGAAGAAAAAGTAGAAGAACTCCAGAAACAAAAGCGTGAAGTAGAAACTGTGCAGCACCGTACTGAAATGGAGTGTATGCAGCTTCGTACGTCATATGAACATGATAAGCAAAATATTCCGGAAAGCTTGCAAACGGTACAAGCTTGGAAAGTACAGTTTGACCAAGCTCTGCAAGAACTTAGGTTAATGGAAGATGAATGGGAGAAAGTACAAGAGGCGTATCAACATTGGCAAAATGAAAATATACGTATTCAAGCAGAACATGATAATGCTTCTAATCAATTTAATAGTGCAAAAGAGAAGAAAGAAGAGACGTTCACACGCTTTATGAAAGAGCTAGAACAAAGCGGATTTACAGATCAATTAACATATAAAGAATCCAAATTAAATGATGCTGAGATGGATAAGTTACAACAAGAAATCCAAAGTTATTACTCATCTCTAGAAGTACTTACAAAACAAATTGAAGAATTAAAAGCAGACTTAAAAGATAAAGAGTATATGGACATTTCTTCATTAGATGAGCAAGTGAAAGAATTGGAAATTAGCCTTGATATTATTAAAGAAAAACGACAACGTGCTCAAAACGCCGTATCATATATTACGGATTTACATGAAAATATTAAACGAATTGATGAACAAATTCATGAGGAAGAAAAAGCATTCCAAGAACTTGTTGATTTATATGAAGTAATGAAAGGGGATAACGATAGTCGTATATCCTTTGAACGTTACATCTTAATTGAGTATTTAGAACAAATTGTTCAAATTGCGAACGAACGACTACGTAAATTATCAAATGGACAATTTTATTTAAAACGAAGCGAACGAGTTGAAAAGAGAAATCGACAAAGTGGATTAGGATTAGATGTATACGACGCATACACTGGCCAAACACGCGATGTAAAAACATTATCTGGCGGTGAGAAATTTAATGCATCGCTTTGCTTAGCGCTTGGAATGGCAGATGTAATTCAAGCGTATGAGGGTGGTATTTCCATCGAAACAATGTTTATCGATGAAGGATTCGGCTCATTAGATGAAGAGTCATTAACGAAAGCAGTCGACGCCTTAATTGACTTACAAAAATCAGGCCGATTTATCGGTGTAATTTCACACGTTCAAGAACTGAAAAACGCAATGCCAGCTGTATTAGAAGTAACGAAGCAGAAGGATGGGTGTAGTCAGACGAGATTTGTGGTGAAGTAAGTTCAATTATAATTCATGCTCAAAGTATTGTTTGCAATTTTCTAGTATAGAACTTACGAAAAAACAAATGCCGCCTCATTATAGAGATGGCATTTGTTTTTTATTCAAAACTACATAATTCACCTACGAGTTATCTGTAGAAGGTGGCGTATTTTCCAAGCGATTATAAGTTTTAAAAGCCGAAATTGCTGATATAACACCACCTACTAGAAATAAAGCTGATCCGCCGACCAATATGATACGACTGACATATGTTTCGCGCGCTTCTTCAACTTCTTCTTGTAACATTGTTGGCATTTGAATTCCCCCTAAACAACATTTCTTTTGTAGATAGTATATACAAATGCCTAAAATATGTTAAAATCACTGGATAGTATTATGAGGAAGTATATAGTTAGATGTGAATTGTTTGAAAAATCTTCATTATAAATTTATGCTAACTTCACATAGAGCACAAATTGAAATTGTATTATGTATATGTACCAAATAGATGAAATTGTATAGTATTGCTGTTTTTAAATAATCAAAATCCTATTATTTCTATATAAGGGTCTTAATTGTATATTAGAGATAATATTTTATTTAGAAGCAGATTTTAATAAAAAGGAATTCAAATAAAAGGGGAATGTCTTATGACAACATATACGAGCGAGATAAAAAAAAGTTTAGTAACTGAAGAAGATGTGGATATTTTAAAAATAATGGCACATCCAATACGATTACAAATTGTAAATGAATTAAGTGCACGCAAAACTTGTAATGTAACACAATTAACAGAAATATTAAATATTCCTCAATCGACTGTTTCGCAGCATTTATCAAAAATGAAAGGTAAAGTGCTAAGAGCTGAGAGAAGAGGGTTAGAAATTTATTATTATATTAATAATTTAAAAGCAAGCAAGATTGTTAGTGTTTTAGGATATATAAATTAATGAATTGTTATTATACAAAATAGCCTCCGCTGTTAAGCAGGGGCTATTTTGTATTGTTTTATTTATTTGCATTTAAAATTTTATAGTTTTTATGATTTACAATTGTTCGGTCAAATTCAAAAGTACCACCGCTTACATCTGTAACTTCAACTAAGACCGATTCAGTGTATAGTTTTAGTACAGATGCTGTGATCTTTAAGTTATTTCGTTGAAATAGTATAGTATCGCCTACGTTTGCTTTCATAGTACCTCCTTATAAAAGTCAGAAATGTTTGTTTATTATATATATTAAACCACGTATAGATATATTAGTGAATGTTTAGTTTTATTTATCAATAAAATATTTGTTGTTTAATAAAAATTAAAGTGCAACATTATGTAAATGAATTATATATTTTCTGTTTTTATGTAGAAAATTGTAAAAAAACGTTGTAATTTTGTATGTTCCGTTAGAAAAACAAGATATACGGAAGTGGAAGTGGTGGGATTTTTGATTACAAGCATTGTAACGAGAAGCCAGATTACAAGACTATTAAATGATTTGTATTAAGAAATATAGACGCAACATGTTATAAAGCTGGAGAGTTAAAAAGAATATGGTGTTTTTTTGTTTGTATAGGATAATCAAAATTTTGAAGTCCAGCCATGGTGTAACAGGGCGCATAACTTTGTATAAAAGAGGATATGAAAACACACATAAGTCGTATTGATGTAAAACATTATAAAAACTACTACGTATTTAACAAGTAGTTTTTTGTATTTCACCCTTCGTTTTCTGTAACTGATTCCATATTTTTGACGCTCCGTCTTGTAAGTGCTTACATGAGCGAAAACATCCTATACAATGAAGTTGTTAAGTCGAATGAGGTGGCGAAAATAAAAATAAAAAAAGCATATTTAGCGAATAGCATTGAAATAGAAAGAGGAGGCGGAATGATATGAAAAAATCAAATGTTAATCCATGGCTTGTTGTCCTTGGCACAGTCATAGTACAAATGGGACTTGGGACGATATATACATGGAGTTTATTCAATCAGCCTTTAGTTAGTAAATATGGTTGGAGTCTAAACGCTGTTGCTATAACTTTCTCAATTACTAGTCTTTCCTTAGCGTTTTCAACTTTATTTGCGAGTAAATTGCAAGAAAAGTGGGGACTTCGAAAACTTATTATGATAGCTGGACTAGCATTAGGACTAGGATTAATACTTAGTTCACAAGCTTCCTCATTAATATTGCTTTATGTACTAGCAGGAGTTGTTGTAGGTTATGCAGATGGTACAGCATATATCACTTCATTATCCAATTTAATAAAGTGGTTTCCAAAGCGTAAAGGTTTAATTGCTGGTATTTCTGTCTCTGCATATGGTTCGGGTAGCTTAATTTTTAAATATATTAACGCACAGTTAATTGAATCAGTTGGTGTATCACAAGCGTTTATATACTGGGGTTTAATTGTTACAGCTATGATTGTCCTTGGCGCTTGTTTAATCCATCAAGCTGCAGATCAAGGAGCAGTTCATGAAACAAAAACTCAGGAATATACAACGAAAGAAATGTTAGGCACAAAACAAGTATACTTATTATTTATTATGTTATTTACATCATGTATGAGTGGCTTATACTTAATTGGTATGGTAAAAGACATTGGTGTTCAACTTGTAGGGCTTAGCGCAGCGACAGCAGCTAATGCGGTGGCTATGGTTGCAATCTTCAATACATTAGGTCGTATTATTTTAGGACCGTTATCAGATAAAATCGGTCGTTTAAAAATCGTTACTGGTACATTTGTTGCTATGGCAGCTTCAGTCTTGGTTTTAAGTTTCGTAGATTTAAATTATGGTATCTACTTCGTATGTGTAGCAAGTGTAGCGTTTTGCTTTGGTGGAAATATCACTATTTTCCCAGCTATCGTTGGTGATTTCTACGGTATGAAAAACCATAGTAAAAACTACGGAATTGTGTATCAAGGATTTGGATTTGGAGCGCTCGCTGGTTCCTTTATCGGTGCAGTTCTAGGTGGATTCAAACCAACTTTTATGGTGATCGGCGTATTATGTGTCGTATCATTTATTATCGCACTTTTAATCCAAGTGCCTAAGCAGAAAAAAGAAAAAGAAGAAGAGTATCGCAGTGTAGCGTAAGTATATAAATCTTCTTTAACACTATGTTTACTAAAAAGCACCCTATTTAATAGGGTGCTTTTTTATGAATTACAACATGTGGAATTTTCTAGAGGCAAAAAAATGAGTAAAGTATCCGTTTGGATTATATTGGAATATCATAAATTGATATATTATATTCGAAATACTTATTAAATCTTAAATTATAAACACGACATGCATCGGTAATTGCAAGATATACTTTCTCGATATTTTCAGAAAAATGTTGAGAAAATATATACTTGAGTTTTTGGTAAGGCTTTGTAAATGAAGGTATCTACAGTTTATCTTCTTCAATTTTAAAAAGAGGAGTACGAATTAAATTTTTTAATGTAAGTACTTATTAATGCTTTTAGATGTAATTGTATTGAGAAGTACTAAAAAAATTTATCTGAAAAATAAAAATAGGTTGACAAGTTTATTGAGAAAGATTATCATTTCGATGTAAGAATATTAAATGAAAAACATTATCAATGAATAATATTTTGATGAAAAGTACACTTGACCAATTAGTTTAGTAAGTGTATTATTTTTTACATTGATAGTGATAATCGTTATCAATATAGCTATTTGTTTAATTAGATTAATTTTCAAATGAAAGGATAGAGGAAATGAACTTAGGGGAATTTGATGGAAAAACGGTTTTAGTAACAGGTGCAGCTCAAGGTATAGGCAGTGTTGTTGCCAAAATGTTTTTAGAAAGAGGAGCTACAGTTATTGCGGTTGATCAAAATGAAGAGGGGTTAAACGTACTCTTAAATGAAAATGAATTTAATGAAACACGTATGAAAACATTTCATTTAGATGTGAGTGATAGTACCGCTGTTGAAGATATGGTAAACGGTATTGAAAATGATATAGCACCAATAGATATATTAATAAATGTTGCAGGGGTATTACGTATGGGACCAATTCACTCTTTAAGTGATGAAGATTGGAATAAAACCTTCTCTGTAAATTCTACAGGAGTTTTCTATATGTCTCGAGCAGTAAGTAAACATATGATGCAAAGAAAGTCAGGGGCAATTGTTACAGTTGGTTCAAATGCGGCAAATACTCCGAGAATGGAAATGGCTGCGTACGCTGCATCAAAAGCCGCAACGACAATGTTTATGAAGTGTTTAGGATTAGAGCTTGCAGCATACAATATTCGCTGCAACTTAGTTTCTCCTGGTTCTACTGAAACTGAAATGCAAAGATTACTATGGGCTGATGAGAATGGAGCTGAAAATATAATTGCTGGTTCTCAAAATACATATAGACTCGGTATTCCGTTACAAAAAATTGCACAACCTTCAGAAATTGCTGAAGCAGTATTGTTTTTAGCTTCTGATAAAGCAAGTCATATTACAATGCACAATTTATGTGTCGATGGCGGAGCTACATTAGGAGCTTAATAAAAAATTCAGGAGGTTATTATACTATGAATGAACTTACAGCCGTAAAGGAACTGTCAGAAGAACTTTTAGAAGATTATAAGACAGAATCTTCATTCTTTTTCACTTCACCAACTCGAACAATATTAGCAGAAGGAGAGTTTACTACAGTAAAACATCGTGAAATTGAAAGCTTTCCAGAACTTGTACAAGCGGTATTAAGTAATGCAAAACAAGCTGGAAATCCGAATCCTATCGTTGTTGGTGCTTTGCCTTTTGATCGTAGAAAAGAAGTTCAACTTATCGTATCAGAACATAGTAGAATTACTGAGCGTTTACAGTTAGAGACAACAAATGAGATAAAACGAAATGAGAAACTAACATTTGAAATGACACCGGTTCCAGCTCCTGAAGTTTATATGGATGGTGTGAAGCAAGGAATAGCAAAAATTCAGGATGGAGATTTAAGGAAAATCGTTCTATCTAGATCGTTGGATGTTAAGTTTTCCGAGAAAATTGATCAACAAAAACTACTTCGCGAATTAGCAGAGCATAATAAGCACGGTTATACATTTGCTGTGAATTTACCGAAAGATGAAAACGAGAACAATAAGACGTTAATTGGAGCAAGCCCTGAATTGCTTGTTTCACGTAGTGGTATGCAAGTAATTTCAAATCCGTTGGCTGGCTCAAGACCACGAAGTGAGGATCCAGTAGAAGATAAAAGAAGAGCAGGAGAATTACTTTCTTCTCCAAAAGATTTACATGAACATGCGGTAGTAGTTGAAGCGGTTGCTGCTGCGCTTCGTCCGTACTGTCATACATTGCATGTGCCAGAAAAACCATCAGTTATTCATAGTGAAGCAATGTGGCATTTGTCTACAGAAGTGAAAGGTGAACTTAAGGATCCAAATACTTCTTCTTTACAATTAGCAATTGCTCTTCATCCTACGCCAGCAGTTTGCGGAACTCCAATGGAAGAAGCAAGAGAGGCTATTCAAAAAATTGAGCCATTTGACCGTGAATTCTTTACAGGAATGTTAGGGTGGAGCGATCTAAATGGAGATGGCGAATGGATTGTTACAATTCGTTGTGCTGAAGTGCAAGAGAATACACTTCGCTTATATGCAGGTGCTGGAGTTGTTGCTGAATCAAAGCCAGAAGATGAGTTAGCAGAAACATCAGCTAAGTTCCAAACAATGTTGAAGGCTTTAGGGTTAAGAGATAATTCGCTGAATGAAAAATAGGGGGAAGAAAGAATGTTAATAGGTTATACGGAATGGCCAAAAGAATTTGCCAATCGCTATCGAGAAGAAGGGTGTTGGCTTGGAGAAACATTTGGTTCGATGTTAAAAGAACGCGCTGAAAAACATGGAGATCAAATTGCGATTGTAAGTGGTAATTCACAAATAACCTATAGTGAACTTGATAAACAGGTAGATCGCTTAGCTTCAGGTTTACTGAATTTAGGAATAAAGAAAGAGAATCGAGTTGTAATCCAGTTACCTAATATTATAGAGTTTTTCGAAATATGCTTTGCACTATTTCGAATTGGAGCGCTTCCTGTTTTTGCACTACCTTCACATCGAAGCAGTGAAATTAGTTATTTTTGTGAGTTTGGTGAGGCGAGTGCTTACGTTATTTCAGACAAGGCTCTCGGCTTTGATTACCGAAAACTAGCAAGAGAAGTAAAAGAAAAAGTGCCTACTTTACAACATGTAATCGTAGTAGGGGAAGAGGAAGAGTTTGTGAGTATAAATGAACTTTACATGAATCCCGTTCCGTTACCAGAAGTTCAGCCAAGTGATGTTGCGTTTCTCCAATTATCAGGAGGGACGACAGGACTTTCTAAATTAATTCCTAGAACACATGATGACTATATTTATAGTTTACGTATTAGCGCTGACATTTGTAATTTAAATGCAGAAAGCGTCTATATGGCAGTTCTTCCAGTAGCACACAATTACCCGATGAGTTCTCCAGGAACATTTGGAACTTTCTATGCGGCTGGAAAAGTAGTATTGGCAACTGGAGGTAGTCCAGATGAGTCATTTGCTCTTATAGAAAAAGAAAAAGTTACGATTACAGCGCTCGTTCCACCATTAGCAATGATTTGGCTTGATGCGGTATCTTCTCGTAACGACGATTTATCGAGCTTGCAAGTTATTCAAGTAGGCGGTGCGAAATTTAGTGCCGAAGTTGCGAAGCGTATACGCCCTACATTTGGATGTACGTTACAGCAAGTGTTCGGTATGGCAGAAGGGTTAGTAAATTACACAAGATTAAATGATCCTGAAGAAATCATTATTCATACACAAGGTAGACCGATGTCTACATTCGATGAAGTAAGGGTTGTTGATGAAAATGATAACGATGTAAAGCCCGGTGAAGTAGGAAGTTTATTAACAAGAGGGCCATATACAATTCGTGGCTATTATAAAGCGGAAGAGCATAATGCAAGATCATTTACAAAGGATGGATTTTATCGTACAGGAGATCTTGTGAAAGTAAATGAACAAGGTTACATCATTGTAGAAGGCAGAGATAAAGATCAAATTAATCGTGGCGGTGAGAAGGTTGCTGCGGAAGAGGTTGAAAATCATCTATTAGCGCATGATGCAGTACATGATGTAGCAATTGTATCTATGCCTGACGATTATTTAGGAGAACGTACTTGCGCTTTTGTTATAGCTCGCGGACAATCTCCAACTGTAAGTGAATTAAAAACGTTTTTAAGAGCACGTGGTATAGCGGCTTATAAGATTCCAGATCGAATTGAATTTATTGAATCATTCCCGCAAACAGGTGTTGGAAAAGTAAGCAAAAAAGAATTACGTAAAGCCATTGCTGAAAAACTTATTACAGTAAAACGATAAAAAACTATTAAAATTTGGAAGGAAGTGATTAGATGGCTATCCCATCTATTTCAGTATATAAAATGCCAATTGAATCAGAACTACCAAAAAATAAAGTGAATTGGACGCCAAATCCGAAACGTGCGGTTCTTCTAATCCATGACATGCAAGAATACTTTCTTGATGCATATAGCGATACAGAATCGCCAAAAGTAGAACTAATTTCAAATATTAAGGTGATAAGAGAAAGATGTAAGGAACTAGGTATACCAGTTGTTTATACAGCACAACCTGGTGGACAAACGTTGGAACAACGAGGGTTATTACAAGACTTTTGGGGTGACGGTATTCCTGCTGGGCCAGATAAAAAGAAAATTGTCGATGAACTTACTCCAGATGAGGATGATATATTCCTAACAAAATGGAGATATAGTGCATTTAAAAAGACGAATCTATTAGAAATTTTAAATGCACAGGGAAGAGATCAACTTATTATTTGCGGTATTTATGCGCATATTGGCTGCCTTTTAACAGCTTGTGAAGCTTTTATGGATGGTATCCAGCCATTTTTTGTAGCAGATGCAGTTGCTGATTTTTCACTAGAGCATCATAAACAAGCATTGGAGTATGCATCTAATAGATGTGCAGTAACGACATCAACAAACTTACTATTAAAAGATTTACAAAGTGTAAAAGGCGATGACAGTGAAGGAATCACTTTACAGGAAGTACATGAACTAGTTGCACAACTACTCCGTGAGCCAGTAGAGAGTATTGAAGTTGATGAAGACTTATTAAATAGAGGACTTGATTCGGTCAGAATTATGAGTTTAGTAGAGAAATGGCGTCGCGAAGGGAAAGAAATCACTTTTGCAGATTTAGCAGAACGTCCAACTGTTGATGATTGGTACCGTTTACTATCTTCACAAGCAGCACAAGTGCTGTAACAAATAGACTACATAATAAAGGGGTAGTAAAGAATGCCTAACAGTCAAAAGATTCGTCATTCGTTATCATCTGCGCAGTTTGGTATGTGGTTTGCGCAGCAATTAGATCCGCTTAATCCGATTTATAATACTGGGGAATATATAGAAATAAACGGAAATATTAATCAAGAAATTTTCGAGTTAGCTGTACGTAAAGTGGTAAAAGAAGCAGAAGCACTTCATGTTCGTTTCGAAGAGGATGAAATTGGCCCATGGCAAGTTATTGAGGAATCGTCAAAGTTTCATATGCATTTTATTGACGTTCGTAAAGAGGAAAATCCTGAAGAAGCTGCTAAAGTATGGATGAAAAATGATCTATCTATGCCCGTGGATTTAACAGAGGATAAATTATTTACTGAAGTACTTATTCAAGTTGAAAATAATCGTTTCTTTTGGTATCAGCGCATCCATCACATTGTGATGGATGGCTATGGATTTTCACTTCTTAGCCAAAAGGTAGCGAATGAGTATACATCACTTATAGAAGAAACAAACAAGAATGAAAAGCCATTTGGTTTTCTTGCAAAAATTGTACAAGAAGATAATGAGTATCGTGAATCTAAACAATTTCAGGAAGATCGTACTTTTTGGCTAGAAAAGTTTGCAGATGAACCGGAAGTTATAAGTTTAGCAGAACGAGCGCCGAGAACATCAAATGGATTTTTACGAGAAACTGCTTATCTATCAAATGCTAGTACGAAAACTTTACTAGAAGATATTAATATTTCGTTAACGAGTTGGCCCGAATTTGTTGTAGCCGTAACAAGTATTTACATGCATAAATTAACAGGCGCAAATGATATTGTTTTAGGTTTACCGATGATGGGGCGTCTTGGTTCTGTATCTATTCATACACCAAGCATGGTAATGAATTTAGTTCCACTTCGTCTCACTGTAACTCCAAATATAACTCTTGCGGAATTAATACAGCAAGTTTCTAAAGAAATTCGAGACGTACGTCGTCATCATAAATATCGTCATGAGGAATTAAGAAGAGACTTAAAGTTACTAGGTGAAAATCAAAGGTTGTTTGGGCCGTTAGTGAATGTTATGCCTTTTGATTACGGGCTTAACTTTGCTGGAAATCGTGGTATTACACATAATTTATCAGCAGGACCTGTTGATGATTTATCGATAAATGTATATAAACGTTTCGATGAAAATGAGTTAATGATTCATTTTGATGCGAATCCGGAAGTATATAGCGATACGGAACTAGCATTGCATAAAGAAAGATTTATGAATCTATTAGAATTAGTGATAAATAATTATCACAAAGACAAGCCGATTGGAAAAATAAACATTACTCTTCCTGAAGAAAATCATAAAGTTTTATTGGAATGGAATGAAACGAAGAAAGCTGAAGAGCTAATTAATCTACCTATATTATTTGAAAAACAAGTACAAAAAAATCCAAATAAAATAGCAGTTACTTGTAACGGGATAAAACTTACGTATAAAGAGCTAAATGAACGAGTGAATGAACTAGCACACTATTTATTAGAAGAAGGAATACGACCAAATCAGTTTGTTGCCTTAGTATTTCCAAGATCAATAGAAATGGTAGTTAGTATGTTAGCAGTTCTAAAGACGGGTGCAGCGTATTTACCGATAGATCCAGAATACCCAGTTGAACGTATTAGTTATATAGTAAATGATGCAAAACCGGTGTATATCATAACACATTCATCTGTTTCATCCTCTTTAGTTATAGAAAATGATATTAAAAAAATCATATTAGATAGCGAAGAAACGAAAATAGTGTTAAAAACATATTCTCATATGAATATACCATTTAAAAATGATGAATCACTTTTAAACCCAGCGTATACAATTTACACTTCAGGATCCACTGGAAATCCAAAAGGTGTAATTGTTCCTATGAAAGGTTTAAGTAACTTCTTATTAGCCATGCAACATAAGTTTTCATTAAATGAAAACGATCATTTATTAGCAGTTACAACGTTTGCGTTTGATATTTCTGCTCTAGAAATTTATTTACCTCTTATTAGTGGTGCAAGTATAACAATTGCACAAAAAGAGGTAATCCAAGAGCCTTTTGCGTTAACTACACTTTTACTAGAAGAAAGAGCGACAATTATGCAAGCTACACCGACCCTTTGGCAGGCGTTAGTAATGGAATATCCAGATAGACTACAAGGGCTAAAAGTGCTTGTTGGTGGTGAAGCACTTCCAGCTCATTTAGCAAATAAATTAAAAGAATTAGGTTGCTCTATAACTAACTTATATGGACCAACTGAAACGACTATTTGGTCTACTTTCATGAACATTGATGACAGTGAAAATGGTATACCTCCTATTGGAAGACCAATTTGGAATACAGAGGTGTACGTTTTGGATGCAGGGTTACAGCCTGTTCCACCTGGAGTTATCGGTGAATTATATATTGCAGGAGAAGGACTTGCGAACGGATATTTAGGAAAACCAGCGTTAACGGCTGAACGGTTTGTTGCAAATCCTTATGGAGAACCAGGAGCACGTATGTATCGCACCGGTGATTTTGTGAAATGGCGTAACGATGGTGTGCTAGAGTACATTAGTCGTGCAGATCATCAAATTAAAATTCGTGGTTTCCGGATTGAATTAGCTGAAATTGAAACGGTTTTACAACAACATGAAAATATACAACAAGCAGTAGTAATGGTACGAGAAGATCGTCCAAATGATAAACGAATCATTGCGTATATCGTTGCCGAAGAGAAGGAAACGATACATCTTTCAGAAATTCGCTCTTATGTTTCAGAAAGTTTAGCGAATTATATGGTACCATCAGCATTTGTTGTGCTAGAAGAATTACCATTAACACCAAATGGTAAGGTTGATAGAAAGAAATTACCTGCTCCTGATTTTAATGGAATGAACAATGAGAGAGTTGCTAGAAATCCGAAAGAAGAAATACTATGTGATTTATTTGCAGAAGTACTTGGTGTTTCGCGAATTAGTATAGATGATAATTTCTTTGAAATGGGTGGCCATTCGCTTCTTGCATCTCGTTTAATGGCAAGAATTCGTGAAACGTTAAGTGTAGAATTAGGGATCGGAAAGCTATTTGAATCACCAACTGTTGCTGAATTAGCGAAACAATTAGATCGTGCAAAAAGCGCAAGACCAGCTATTAAGAAAGTAAGTAGACCAAATGAAGTTCCACTTTCATTTGCACAGCGCAGGTTATGGTTCTTAAATTGTTTAGAAGGTCCAAGTCCTACTTATAATATTCCGTTAGTCATTCGTATGTCTGGAAAATTGAATGAGGAAGCACTGCAAGGTGCCTTTTATGATGTAGTTGAGAAACACGAAACACTTAGAACGATTTTCCCGAATTCACTTGGCAGTTCATATCAAAGAATTCTAGAAATGGATAAATTGAATTTAAAAATGATTATAACAAATACATGTAAAGATGAATTAGAAAGTGTACTTTCAGAGGCGGTAAAATATAGCTTTAACCTTGATGTTGAGCCAGCAGTTCGTTTACAACTTTTTAAAGCGAGTGAAAATGAGCATGTATTACTAATTCTTTTACATCATATTGTAGGAGATGGCTGGTCATTACAACCGTTAATGAGAGACTTTACAGCGGCTTATAAAGCACGATGTCAAGGTGATAGTGTTCAACTAGAAACCCTTCCAGTTCAATACGCAGATTATTCACTCTGGCAACAACAGCTATTAGGTGATGAAACAAAACCAGACAGTATTATTTCAACACAATTAGATTTTTGGAAAGAAGAGTTAAAAGGTTTACCAGATCAAATGGAGTTACCTACAGATTACCAGCGCCCAATTGAAACTAGTTATCGCGGGGAAACAATTCATTTTCATTTAGATGAAGGTATGCATAGTAGGTTAGTGGAGCTTGGTCGTAAAAATGGAGTTAGTTTGTTTATGGTGTTGCAAGCGGGACTTAGTGCACTATTTACAAGATTAGGTGCTGGAACTGATATACCATTAGGTAGCCCGATTGCTGGAAGAAACGACGATGTACTCTCGGATATAGTCGGTTTATTTGTAAATACATTAGTGTTACGTACAAATACATCAGGAGATCCAAGCTTTAAAGAATTATTGGATAGAGTGAAGCAGGTAAACCTTGCAGCTTATGAAAATCAAGATGTTCCATTTGAACGACTTGTTGAAGTGTTAAACCCAGTACGAACTCGAAATAGTCATCCGCTGTTTCAAGTTATGTTAGCTTTCCAAAATACGCCAGAAGCAACGTTTGATGTACCGGATTTAGAAGCGAGCCTTGAAATTCAAAGTGTTGGTTCTGCAAAATTTGATTTAACATTTGAGATTAGTGAAAGTAATGGAGCTGATGGTACGCCAAATGGCTTACACGGATTGTTAGAGTTTAGTACCGATTTATATAAACGTGAAACGGTTCAAAAACTAATAGAACGATTCATTCTATTATTAGATGATGCAGAGAAACATCCGGATCAATCAATTGGTAGATTAGAAATATTAACTTTATCAGAGCGAAATACAGTTTTAGAAAAGTGGAATGGTGGTTTTCAAATTGTACCTGAAATGACATTGCCACAATTATTTGAAAAGCAGGCTCATGTAAATCAAAATTCTATTGCTGTCGTCTTTGAAGATGAAAAGCTAACTTATGAAGAGTTAAATAGAAAAGCGAATAAAATAGCTCGTTTGTTAATAGCGAAAGGAATCGGTCCTGATCAACTCGTTGCTTTAGCGATGCCGAGATCTTTAAACATGGTTGTAAGCTTACTAGCTGTTCTTAAAGCTGGTGCGGGATACCTTCCGTTAGATCCGGATTATCCGTCAGATCGTATTTCATTTATGCTACGCGATGCGAAACCATCATGTGTTTTAACAAATTCAGATGTGGAAGTTGAATGTGATGAGGCACTACAGATTTTAGTTGATGATGTGAAAGTAATAGAAGAAATTGAGAAATATAGTGAAGATAATATTGATGAAATGGAGCGCATTAAGCCGTTATCTCCTTCACATATTGCTTATGTTATTTATACGTCAGGCTCAACAGGTAGACCGAAAGGCGTTATGATACCTCATCAAAATGTAGTAAGACTTTTAGGAGCAACTGATCATTGGTTCCAATTTGACGCAGACGATGTGTGGACGATGTTCCATTCATACGCTTTTGATTTCTCAGTTTGGGAAATTTGGGGACCTTTATTATATGGAGGGCGTCTAGTCGTAGTACCACATACTGTAAGTCGCTCGCCGAAAGAATTTTTACAACTGCTTGTTAAGGAAAAGGTGACTGTTTTAAACCAAACTCCATCAGCGTTCTATCAATTGATGCAAGCCGATCGTGAAAATGAAGAGATTGGTCAGAAATTATCTTTACGATATGTTGTGTTTGGAGGAGAAGCACTTGAACTAAGTCGATTAGAAGATTGGTATAGTCGTCATCCTCATAACTCACCGAAGCTTATTAATATGTACGGTATAACGGAGACGACGGTACATGTTAGTTATATTGAATTAGATGAGAGCATCGTCTCTTTACGAGCAAATAGTTTAATCGGGTGCAGTATACCGGATCTTAAAGTATACGTACTAGATAACTATTTACAACCGATGCCACCTGGAGTAGTTGGAGAAATGTATGTTGCAGGTGCAGGACTGGCTCGTGGATATTTAGGAAGAGCAGGATTAACTGCTGAACGTTTTATCGCAGATCCATTTGGGAAGCCAGGTACAAGAATGTATCGTACAGGGGACCTAGCGCGCTGGCGTCAAGATGGGACGTTAGATTATATAGGACGTGCAGATCATCAAATTAAAATTCGTGGATTCCGAATTGAATTAGGGGAAATAGAAGCGGTAATAATGAAACATCCTAAAGTTGAACAAGTAGCAGTTATTGTACGGGAAGATCAACCAGGGGATAAACGATTAGTTTCTTATATCGTCGCATCAAATAATGAAACGATTAATACGAATGAAATGCGTCAGCATGCAGGAGGTAGTTTACCAGATTACATGGTTCCGTACGCTTTTGTAGTAGTAAATGAGTTACCTTTAACTCCAAACGGTAAATTAGATAGAAAGGCATTGCCAGCTCCAGAATTTATTGCATCATCTTCTAGCCGCGGACCGAGAACACCGCAAGAAGAAATGTTATGCGACTTGTTTACAGAAGTTTTAAGTGTGTCTCAAATTGGAATTGATGACGGATTCTTTGATCTTGGTGGTCATTCACTTCTTGCAGTGCAGCTGATGAGCCGTATTAAAGAGGCACTTGGGGTTGAACTGAATATCGGAACTTTATTTGCAGCACCTACTGTTGCAGGTCTTGCTGAAAGACTTGAAATGGGGAATGGTCAAAGTGCACTTGATGTGTTGCTTCCATTACGAGCAAGCGGAGATCAATTACCACTATTTTGTGTACATCCAGCAGGTGGATTAAGTTGGTGCTATGCAGGACTTATGAAATCTTTAGGAACAGATTATCCAATCTATGGTGTACAAGCACGTGGTATCGCTGAAAATGAAGAACTTCCAAAAAGCTTAGAGGAGATGGCGGCGGATTATTTAAAACACGTTCGTGAAATACAGCCTCACGGACCATATCGTTTACTCGGATGGTCGCTTGGAGGAAATGTTGTTCATGCTATGGCGGCGCAACTTCAAAATGAAGGGGAAGAAGTAGAATTACTCGTTATGCTGGATTCGTATCCTGGTCACTTCTTACCGAATACGGAAGCACCTACTGAAGAAGAAGCGTTAATCGCATTACTTGCTTTAGGTGGATATGATCCAGATAACATGGATGGTAAACCACTTACTATGGAAAGTGCGGTTGCAATACTTCGCAAAGATGGAAGTGCATTAGCAAGTCTTGAGGAAGAGACTATTTTAAACTTGAAAGAGACATATGTGAATTCAGTAGGGTTGTTAGGGAAATATGTGCCAAAAGTTTATAACGGGGATATTTTATTCTTTAGATCTACTGTTATACCAGACTGGTTTGACCCTATTTCTCCAAATACGTGGCTAAATTATTTAGACGGGGAAATCGTGCAGCATGACATTGATTGTAGACATAAAGATTTATGTCAGCCAGGTCCACTTACAGAAATTGGACAAGTGCTAGCGAAATATTTGCAGAATAAGAAAGGGGTAAGTAAAGTATGACGAATCCATTTGAAAATGATAATTACACATATAAAGTATTAATGAATGAGGAGGGCCAGTATTCTCTCTGGCCTGCCTTTCTCGATGTACCAATTGGATGGAATGTCGTACATGAAGAAGCTAGCAGACAAGTTTGCTTAGACTACGTTGAAGTTAACTGGAATGATTTAGAGCCAAAAAAAAATCAAATTAGCGAAAAAATATTAGTAGGAAAACAATAATGAAAGTAAAAATAAATCCAAAAGTAGTTGTAAGCATCGTTTATATAACAGCGATGTTTATGGCTGCGATGGATGCAACGATTGTGAATGTAGCACTGCAAACGATAAGTAAAGAACTACAAGTACCCCCATCTGCAATGGGGACAGTAAATGTTGGGTATTTAGTTAGCTTAGCTGTTTTTCTTCCGATTTCTGGTTGGTTAGGCGATCGTTTTGGTACGAAAAAAGTATTTTTAACTGCCCTTTTCGTTTTTACAATTGCATCTGCATTATGTGGAATTGCGAATGATATTACTTCATTAAACATTTTTCGTATCATTCAAGGTGCTGGTGGCGGGCTTTTAACACCAGTCGGGATGGCGATGTTATTCCGAACATTTTCACCAGAGGAAAGACCAAAAATTTCTCGATTTATTGTACTTCCAATTGCTGTAGCACCAGCGATCGGACCAATTATTGGTGGTTTCTTTGTAGATCAAATGTCTTGGCGCTGGGCATTTTATATTAATCTGCCGTTTGGTATCATTGCGTTGCTCTTTGGACTTCTATTTTTAGCAGAGCATATTGAAAAATCGGCTGGTCGTTTTGATTCTCTCGGTTTTGTTCTTTCAGCACCAGGTTTTGCGATGCTCATCTATGCACTCAGTCAAGGCCCGTCAAAAGGTTGGGTTTCTCCAGAAATAATAAGTACTGGGATAGCTGGGATTGTGCTCATTACATTGTTTATTATTGTAGAACTGAAAGTGAAGCAACCGATGTTAGATTTACGCTTATTAAAAGAACCGGTCTTTAGAAAAATGAGTCTTATTTCGTTGTTTTCATCAGCTGGTTTACTAGGAATGTTATTTATTTTTCCGCTTATGTATCAAAATGTAATAGGAGTTTCCGCGCTGGAATCCGGTCTTACGACATTCCCAGAGGCGATTGGATTAATGATTTCTTCACAGATTGTGCCATGGTCATATAAGAAATTAGGAGCTCGAAAGGTAATCTCTATTGGATTAGTAAGTACGGCGGTTATCTTTATTTTATTAAGTTTTGTAAATCATGATACGAATCCATGGCAAATTCGGGCACTATTGTTTGGCATTGGTATTTTCTTAGGTCAATCTGTCGGTGCGGTTCAATTTTCTGCTTTTAACAATATTGCACCACCTTCTATGGGGAGAGCAACTACTATATTCAATGTGCAAAACCGATTAGGATCTGCAATAGGAGTTGCTATTTTAGCTAGTATACTATCTGGTTTTGGAAGTAATAGCGTACAGAATAATGCACAGTCAGATTTCTTACCATATCAAGCTGCATTAATTGGATCAGCAATATTTTTACTCATAGCATTACTATTTTCTTTACGTATTTCCGATAAAGAGGTAATGTCAAAGAAGAATAAAAAGCCGTTATCTGTATTACAAAAAGAGAAAGAAGTTGTAAATGAATGAGTTGTAGCATGCTAATACTCTTTTAAAATAAAGTGATATTGGCATTTAAAAGGAGAGAGTTTACATGATAGAGAGTAAAGTTGTAGATTCTGTACCAACTCTTAATGAGAATAGTTGTCAAATATGGTGGGCAAGAATTTCAGATTTACAATCATCGCATTACAATTTACTAAATGATGTAGAGCGAGAGAAAGCAAATTCATATCATCATTCGGCAGACCGTGCGCGTTTTATAATAGGTTGCGTAATTAGTAGATTAGTACTTGGAAAGGTACTTTCTATGTCGCCAGTTCAAGTGCCAATTGATCGAATGTGCCCAGTATGTAAATTACAACATGGCAGACCACAGTTACCAGAAGGTATGCCGCAAATATCAGTCTCACATTCGGGTGAGTGGGTTGTTGTTGCATTTACTAAATCTGCACCTGTTGGTGTTGATGTTGAGCAAATGAATCCAAATGTAGATGTTATGAAAATGGCAGAGGGCGTATTAACAGACATTGAAATAGCACAAGTTATGAAATTACCTGATGAGCAGCGACTAGAAGGGTTTTTAACATATTGGACTCGAAAAGAAGCAGTGCTGAAAGCGACAGGTGAAGGACTATTGATTCCACCAGTAAAAATTACAGTATCAGCTCCAAATGACCCTCCAAAATTGTTGATTTTTAAAGATAGACAAGAGTTAGCAGAAAATACAATGATGGAAGATGTAAGACCTAGTTTAGATTATATGGCTTCCATTGCAATATTCAGTAAAGAAGTGATTGAAATCACGCAGTTAGACGCGGGATTGCTATTAAATCATCGTTAATTTTTAATAAAATTTCTTATAGAAGAGGTGTTCCTCATGTTAGTAGCGGAAAATAGAAAAACTGAATTAACTTATAATGTACAGGCAATTAAAGATATGTTGTTTTCTAGAAATACGTCATCTATTCTAGCTTTAGAAAAACTTGTAAAAGATACAGTTCAGTTTGATGTACTTGAACAGGAAGCGCTTAATAGACAATACATTCCGAAAGAAGCAAAGAATTTCTTTGATAAAAACGGAACATTTCTTTATCGCGTATCTAATGTTAGTTATAAAGGTAAGGTGTTATCTGAAAATCTAATTTTTGCGGACACTTCGTTTTTACCGGATACAATAAAGAGTGAATTAGAGAGTGGAAATATTCCTGTTGAAAACCTTATAGAAAAGATGGAAGTAAGAAGAAACGTATTATATGAAGGATATCAGCCATCTGGAAATATTATCGAATTGTTTGATGGATGTTCTGTTGCGGCGAATGTTTATCCAACTAGAAAATATCAAATTGTAAGTAACTGCAAATGTGTATTTTATATTTGTGAAGTGTATCATGCAGAGAATATAAAGGAACTGCTTAAATAAGAAATAAACAATAAACAATAAACCAGCCTATAAAATGGCTGGTTTATTGTTTATTTAACAGCTTCTTTTAATTCTTTTCCTGCTTTAAATGCTGGAACTTTACCAGCAGCAATCTGAATTTCTTCTCCAGTTTGCGGATTACGCCCTGTACGAGCAGATCTTTCACGCACTTCAAAAGTTCCAAAGCCGATTAGTTGCACTTTATCGCCAGATTGTAATGCATTAGCAATTGTGTCAAATACGGATTGTACAGCTGCAGAAGCATCCTTTTGAGAAATATCAGCTGATTGTGCTACATTTTTAACTAATTCTGTTTTGTTCATGTTTTCACCTCATAAAAAATTTTTTTAGAATGAATGTTTTAGTATAATGGTTAGTAAAGATAAAGCTAACTTTGTGATTAGAAAGAATGCTGTATATTTATGTTAATTTCGTTGAAAGAAACTGAATCCCTGCTAATAATTAGGGATTAATTAAGAATTGATGCATACAACAAGCTGTAATATGAGGATGAGGGGGAATATACGGATGATTTTTCGTGAAAAGAATGAGAAAGAAAGTATATTAATTCGTCAACATGATCATGGTTTTTTAGCTGGTGAAATTGCAAGACATATAATAGAAGATTTTTTTGAAGATAAAATATACTTAAAAGAGACAATTGATGCTATATATGAGCATGATAGAGGATGGATAGAGCTTGATAAAGTACCAATTTTGAATGATACTAAAAATATTCCATATACATTTATGGATTGTCCAAGTTCATTACGCTTTGTTTTTTATACGATTGGTTTGAATGCAATTGAAGAGTCAAATCCATACGGGGCGCTACTTTGTAGTAAGCACTTTTTATCATTTCCATTAAATGAGGAAGATGAAGAGATGATGTCTTTTTATAAACATGAATTGGAACGACAAAAAAGAATTTTGAAAACGTTAACAAAAGAACAATATGCGATGTTTGATAAACATTATAGATTATTAAAGTTTTGTGATGAACTTTCTTTATATGTATGTATGAATAAACCTGGTGTAAAAAAGAAAGATGAAATTGATTTATTTAAAGAGGGTTTTGAAGGAACAGAAATGTTTAATAGTAAGGGGGAGAAGCCTATTCAAGCTGAATGGGTGGATGAAGAAACAATTCAAATAACATCGTTTCCATTTAAAACGGAATTTCATACGTATGTAAAATATAAAACTATAAATAAACATGAAGTTAAAGAAAAAGGGATTGTAAAAGCTGATAGAGAATCGGAAATGAAGAAGCAAAACATTCGTTTCATACAATAAAGAAAATTTTTCAAACATAAGAAATCTAAAATTAAAACCCATACATTTTGAACAATTTCTTTTTTTAAATGTATGGGTTTATTCTATATAAAATCAATATTTATAGTGGAATTTAAACTGAAGTTATTGTAAACACAAATTAACTTGCCTGTTTTTTATGACTTTCTTTCAATTTCTCTGCTTGTAAAAACCGATTTGTTTCAGCGACAACTACACTACTTAACCCAATAAGACCAATTAAGTTTGGAATCGCCATAAGTCCATTCGCAATATCGGCAAATGTCCATACAACACCTAATTTTAAATTAGCGCCAATAGCAATCATAACGATAAAGATTGCTTTATAATATCGTACAGCACCTTGTCCGAATAAATAAGCTACACACTTCTCTCCGTAATACGACCAACCTAAAATAGTAGAGTAGGCGAATAATATAATGGCGATACCGAGAATCATACTACCAGCAGTACCGAATACGGATTGGAATGCTAATGTTGTAGCTTCAACACCAGTTTTACCTGATTTCCATGCGCCTGTAGTAATTAATACTAGCCCCGTAATTGTACATACAATAAATGTATCTAGAAAAGTACCAGTCATAGAAACTAAAGCTTGTTTTGCAGGTGAATCTGTTTTGGCAGCAGCCGCAGCAATAGGAGCACTTCCTAAACCAGCCTCGTTAGCAAATACACCACGTGCCATTCCGATTTGAATTGCAGATGCAACTGTTGCTCCGATAAAACCACCAGCAGCTGCAGTACCTTGAAATGCACCAGAAAAAATAAGTGAAAATGCTTCTGGAATTTGATCAAAGTGATAGAAAATAATAATAAGGCCAGCGATTATATAAAAGAATGCTTTAATAGGAACGATATATCCAGTAACTCTACCAATCTTTTTTACACCGCCCAAAATAACGATGGCGATTAAGAATGACATGAGTATACCAGTTAATGCGGGAGGGAAAGCAAAATTGATTCGCATTGCCTCTGCAACTGAATTAGATTGAACCATATTACCGATACCGAAAGAAGCAGCTGTGCCGAATATAGCGAATAAAACAGCCAGCCATTTTTTCCCTAAACCACGTTCTAAATAATACATTGGTCCACCGGAGTATTCACCATTTTCATTACTAACACGGTATTTCACCGCAAGGATTGCTTCGGCATACTTTGTTGCCATTCCAAATAAAGCAGTAATCCACATCCAAAAGATTGCGCCGGGTCCACCGATTGTCACAGCAGTTGCGACACCTGCTATATTTCCCATACCAATCGTTGCAGCCATAGCTGTCATCAGTGCTTGGAAGTGACTAATATCTCCAGAAGATGATGTATCCTCTGATTTTTTAAAAGCTAGTTTGTGAGCGTATATTAGTTTACTAAATTGTAAACCTTTTAAGCGCACTGTGAGAATGATACCAGTTCCAACAAGTAGCAACAAAGTTGGTAACCCCCACACATATTGATTAATTTGTTCTAATACTTTACTTACTGTTTCCATCTGTATTCTCCTTTTTTAGAAAAAATAAAAACCACTTCAAGGAAATGAAATGGTCTCTGGAGAAACAAGGGATAGAAAAATAAACCGATACAAATCGGCATTTTCTTTCGCTTGTCTCTGTCCTTTTACCTGAGAGATTATCCGCTAGATTAGCGGATTTGCTCCTTCGGTGCTCGTTTTCCTCCGCGCTATATTAAGCGAGAGGGAGTCTCTCCAGAGATTCGTCCCCATGCAGTTCTACTTGTAAACAAGACCTGAGAGTTTCAAAGTTGGTTCAGCAACTTTTTGCCCCGTCGGTAGATCAATAGACCTTCTCCTGAATGGTTCATCCGAATTATAAAATTAAAAACTTAAACGCATTGATTGTGTATAGAATCAATAAAAAACATTATAGAGATACAATTAGTGAAATGCAATCATTTTTTATTTTGAAATAGTAAATGAGTTAAGAGTGAGATGTAATCTGTATAGGATTATACCCCCTTTAAATTCCGAATTATTTGAAATAAAATCAATTTGGTGGTTTGATAGATTTAGAGTGACTAAAAATGGTTATTTGTGTATGGAGTATAACAGCAGATATAATTTGTTTACATAATTTTATTATGTAAACAAATTATTACAAGAGGGAAATGGGTCTTATCATAAGGGGGAGTAGAAATGCTATTAAAAACAATATTTTGCAAGGTGGAAGAAGAGAAAAGGGAATTGTTTTCTGATGCGCAAGAAAAATGGCGTGATTTACAGTATTTAGACGGATTCTATGGACAATTTGGTGGGTGGAATGAAGGGGAAGCGTGTGTATATACTTTATGGGAAGATCGAAATGCATATCAATCATTCATGAATGATGCTCATGATACAATTTTTTTAAATAGTAATCAAGAAGGCACATATATTTCCTGTAATATTGAAATGTTTCAAACGTTGTATGATATAACAGAAACTCCTTTGAAAGACGTAATTGCACAAGGGTCATTTGTAAGAGTTGCAATTTGCGATGTGAAAGAAGGAAAAGAAAAGAATTTTTTACATACGCAAGAAACAATTTGGAATAAAGGAATGGAAAATGCAAAAGGGATATTAGGTGGAGTTGTAGGGAAGTCTTTAAAGAATGAAAATCGTTACATAGTATTAACTTATTGGCAAGATGAAATAGTACATGGACGTTATATGAAAGAAATTTTCCCAGAGTTATATCAGTTGGCAAATGTAAATGAGTATGTCGAAAATATAAATGGAAAGAAAGTTATTCGGAAGGAAGAATGGTCTGTTGCCGCTTCTAAATAAAGTTAGAACTTATTAAAGTAGCTAGTTTCGAAAAAAATGATACAGAACATTAGTTCTTGTATAATTACTTTGTACAAGAATAAGAGGGGAGATATTTAAATGAGTAGAGTTTTAAGATTTGAATTGCAAGTCCCAAACCCTGAAGAAGCTATTCAATTTTATACAAATAGTTTTGGATGGAAGTTTGAAAAAATGCCTGGGACACATGAATATTGGTTCATAATTACAGGTGAGAGTGATAGACCCGGTATCGATGGTGGATTAATGAAATCCCCTGATGGTGCTACTAGGACGACTAATTCTATTGAAGTATCTTCAGTTGATGAGTACATAAATAAAGTTATTGAAAATGGTGGACAAGTAGTTGTACCTAAAACTGCTATTCCTAATATGGGCTACTTTGCTTATTGTATAGATAATCAAGGGCTTCTTTTTGGAGTATGTGAAGAAAATATTGAAGCGTAAAAAATTAGGGAGTTCGAGATTATTTTGTTTGTTGAACGATGTTTTCTATCAAAGATTATAATTATTGAACACTTTTGTATAAAAACTAGTATTATTTTAGCTGAAGAAGGATCCATTTTGAATATTTTCAAAAGGATTCTTTTTGCTTTTCACATATTGTGAGTTATTTAGGCATTATTAATCAAACTTATATCGGTATATTATCTATGAAAAAAGTAAATAAATGATGTTATATTCAAGGGTTAATCTATTGACTGCTAAACAGTTTGAGGTGAAAAGGAAAAGAGGACCACTTATTTTCTTGTAAACATGTAATTAAGTGAAGACGTCATATACCCTTTCATGTTAATATATTTAAGTTATAATAGGAGGCTTACCCTTTTGTATTGTACGGTAGAAGCAGTGTGAGCTTGAAATTTTTTATGAAAAGGATGTGCCTAACTTGCGTATCAATAAATTTATTAGTGAAGCTGGAAAAGCGTCTCGACGTGGAGCAGATAAGTTAATTAACGAGAGAAAAGTAATTATTAACGGTAAGGTTGCAAAAATTGGTGACCAAGTAAATCCAGGTGATGACGTACGAGTAAATGGAGAGCAACTTCGTATTGCTCGAGACCATGTGTATATCGCTTTAAATAAACCAGTAGGTATTACATGTACAAGTGAAAAAGCCGTAAAAGGTAACATTATCGATTTAGTGAATCATCCTTTACGAATTAATCACATCGGACGTCTCGACAAAGACTCAGACGGTTTAATTTTGTTAACGAATGATGGCGATATCGTTAATGAGATTTTACGTGCTGAAAACAAACATGAGAAAGAATATATCGTTTCAGTAGATAAGCCGATTACACCGGAGTTTTTAGAGAAAATGGCAGCAGGTGTTAAAATTTTAGATACAAAAACGCTTCCTTGTGAGATTACACAGTTATCAAAATATGAGTTTGAAATTATTTTAACACAGGGGCTAAATCGTCAAATTCGTCGTATGTGTGAAGCTCTAGGTTATCAAGTATATACGTTAAAACGTACGAGAATTATGAATATTGAATTGAATAATTTACCGGTTGGACAGTGGAGAGATTTATCGAAAAAAGAGAAAAAACGCCTATTTTCAGACTTAAATTACGAACCACAAGATTGGTAAAAAAGAGAAGGGGAAACCAAAAATGTTTTTGGTTTCTTTTTTTTGAATAAAAAATATATTTTTAACACTTGTAAAAATAAAATGAATAGGATATATTAAATAACAATAAATGGATTTTTTACAAAAGCAAAGAAAAGGACACGAGTTATTTTAAACGGTTATACAGAGAAGGAAGAAAAGCTGAGAACTTCCTAACGCAGAAAAATAACTTACCACCTTAGAGCTGCACTGGGGAAATCAAGTATCTAGTGCCGTGTAAGCGACGTTACCCGCAAAAGAAGCCATTATGTTTTTTGTGATGGGAATCTGGGTGGAACCACGAATATAAGCATATTCGTCCCTATTTACTAGGGATGAATATGCTTTTTTATATTTAATTTCATAATAAGCGAAGAAAAGGACACGAGTTATTTTAAACGGTTATACAGAGAAGGAAGGAAAGCTGAGAACTTCCTAACGCAGAAAAATAACTTACCACCTTAGAGCTGCACTGGGGAAATGAAGTATCTAGTGCCGTGTAAACGACGTTACCGTAAAAGAAGCCATTGCATGTTTGCGATGGGAATCTGGGTGGAACCACGGGTAAAAGCACACTCGTCCCTATTTTAGGGATGAGTGTGCTTTTTATTATGAAATGGAGAGATGAAAAATGAAAGAACAGATGATTGAAATTAAATTTCCAGATGGTAGCGTTAAAGAATTTGTGAAAGGTATTACTTTGGAAGAAATTGCTGGTTCGATTAGCAGTAGTTTAAAAAAGAAAGCAGTCGCAGGAAAAGTTAATGAGCAGTCTTTTGATTTACGACGAAACATTGAAGAAAGTGCGAAAGTAGAAATCATTACTATGGATTCAGATGAAGGGGTAAAAATTGCAAGACACTCTGCGGCACATATATTAGCTCAAGCTGTGAAAAGAATTTATGGTGATGTGAAGCTTGGAGTAGGGCCAGTTATTGAAAATGGATTTTATTATGATATGGATCTTGCAAGTAGTGTAAATGTTGAAGATTTACCGGAAATCGAAAAAGAAATGAAAAATATTATAAATGAAAATGTAAAGATAGAACGAGTTGAAATCTCTCGAGAAGAAGCAAAAAAACTGTTTCAAGAAATGAATGATAGTTTGAAATTAGAGCTTTTAGAAGCAATTCCTAATGATGAGAGTGTAACACTTTATAAACAAGGTGAATTTGTAGATTTATGTAGAGGACCACATTTGCCATCTACTGGTTATTTGAAAGCATTTCAATTAACTCATGTTTCTGGTGCATATTGGCGAGGCGATAGTAACAATCAAGTGCTTCAGCGTATATACGGTGTTGCATTTGCTTCACAAAAAGAATTAGAAAATTATTTGCATTTTGTTGAAGAGGCTGCAAAGAGAAATCATCGGAAATTAGGTAGTGAACTTGAATTGTTTATGTTTTCGGAAGAGGCTCCGGGAATGCCCTTTTACTTGCCAAAAGGACAGATTATTCGCAATGAATTAGAAGCATTTTTAAGAGAAATTCAAAATGAGTACAATTATCAAGAAGTGCGTACTCCATTTATGATGAATCAAGAATTATGGGAGAAGTCAGGACACTGGGGACATTACAAAGACAATATGTATTTCTCAGAAGTAGATCATAAAAGTTTTGCGTTAAAACCGATGAATTGTCCAGGCCATATGCTTATGTTTAAAAATAAATTACATTCTTATCGTGAGTTACCGATTCGTATGTGTGAGTTCGGTCAAGTGCATCGACATGAATTTAGTGGCGCTTTAAACGGATTATTAAGAGTTCGTACTTTCTGCCAAGATGATGCTCATTTATTTGTAACTCCAGAACAAATTGAAGATGAAATTAAATCAGTAATGGCGCAAATTGATTACGTGTATAACACTTTTGGATTCCAGTATGAAGTAGAGCTTTCTACTCGTCCAGAAGATTCAATGGGTGATGATAAATTGTGGGAGCAAGCAGAAGCGGCATTAGAAAATGTATTACATTCATTGAATTATAAATATAGACTAAATGAAGGTGACGGCGCATTTTATGGACCGAAAATTGATTTCCATATTAAAGATGCTTTAAATAGAAGTCATCAGTGCGGAACAATCCAGCTCGATTTCCAAATGCCAGAGAAATTCGATTTAAATTATATAGATGAGAAGAATGAAAAGAGAAGACCAGTTGTCATTCACAGGGCAGTTTTAGGCTCGTTAGACCGATTCTTAGCGATATTAATTGAGCACTTTGGAGGCGCGTTCCCAGCGTGGGTGGCACCAGTTCAAGTGAAAGTAATTCCAGTTTCAAATGCAGTGCATGTACAATACGCAGATGAGGTTGCAGACAAATTAGCACAAGCTGGAATTCGGGTTGAACGAGATATGCGAGATGAAAAGTTAGGATATAAAATAAGAGAAGCGCAAATGCAAAAAGTACCGTATGTTCTTGTTGTTGGTGATAAGGAAATGGAAAGCGAATCTATAAATGTACGTAAATATGGAGAAGAGAAGTCAGAAGTTGTTGCGCTAGATGTATTTGTGGCAAATATTGAAGAGGAAATTAAAAATAGAAAATATTGATTGTAAAGAAAACACACCATTAGAAAGTGGTGTGTTTTCTTTTTTACCTTACAAAATTGTAAGGTAAATGTAAGGGAAATCGAATGAATTGATTTTAGAAAAATGAGAATATTAAGAAGTGATATGATTCATATTTCTTTTGAGATTGAAAAGTTAAAAAACTCTTAAGGATTTATATGACAAAAAGATAAGAAATATGTGAGAAATTAATACTATACAAAAGGGATGGAGTGAAAGAGATGTCAACAAATGTAGTTACTGTAGAAAGTGTAGAAAAAACGTATGGGAAAAGAAATGAGAATCAGTCAAAAGCATTAAGGGGTGTTTCATTAAGTATTAAAGAAGGAGAATTTGTAGGGATTATGGGTCCTTCTGGATCTGGTAAAACGACATTGCTAAATGTGATTAGTACACTTGATCAAGCGACAGGTGGTAGTGTAACAATAGCTGGCACAAATATTACTTCTATGAAGGGAAATGCACTATCTGATTTTCGCTCTCAAAAATTAGGATTCATTTTTCAAGATTTTAACTTACTAGAAAATTTATCAATTTATGAAAATATTGCTTTGCCACTGTCTCTACAAGGAGTACCTTCAAGTGAGATTACTGGGAAGGTAAATGAAGTTGCAAAGAAATTAGGGATTACTGAAATTTTAACGAAATATCCAACTGCTGTTTCTGGTGGACAAAAGCAAAGAACAGCAGCAGCACGAGCTTTAGTACATAATCCGGCCATCGTATTAGCAGATGAACCGACAGGAGCACTTGATAGTAAAAATGCAAAAAGTTTATTAGAAGCGATGCAAGATTTACATGAAAATCACAATGTAAGTATTTTGATGGTAACACACGATGCATTTAGTGCGAGCTATTGTGAACGTATTTTATTTATTCAGGATGGACTTCTTTATAAAGAGTTAAATCGTCAAGGAACACGAGAAAATTTCTATCAAGATATTTTAGGTGTGCTTGCCCAAATGGGCTCAGCAACTGAGTCGAAGTAAGGAGGCGAGACTATGTTATTCAAATTATCACGTCATAGTATGAAAAAAATGTTAAAGGATTATATGGTGTTACTTATTGGTCTCGTTATTAGTATTAGTATTTTTTACATGTTCCAAACGATGGCGATGAATAGTGAATTTACAAAAGATAATAGTCTCATTAGTAGTATTAGGCTCGTCTTCTGGGTTGGTGCAATATTGCTTTCTTTCATTACAGTTTTTTACATCATATATGCCAATTCTTTTTTACTTACATTAAGAAGAAAAGAACTCGGTATGTACATGATGCTTGGAGCGAAAAAGAAAAAAGTAGCGCAATTATTATTTATTGAGACTTTTGGTATGGGTATTGTCAGTATTATTATCGGTATTTTAGTAGGAATAGTACTTGCTAGTGTAGCAGGAAATTTTTTAATGAATGGAATGGAAATTTCAGCAAAAGGTAATTACGCATCTGTGTACACACCAGCTATATTAGTTACATCTATTTTCTTCTTAATATTATTTTTCATTACTGGTTTAATGAATAGTTTCCGATTATTACGTAAAACAGAATTAGAATTAATACGTGAAGATGAAACGCAAGATGAGGTGAAGAAAAGTAAGACTCGCACTGTTATTATGACAGTACTAGGTGTATTGCTAGTAAGTACAGGATACTATTTTATGGTAAATATACAAATGTTTGCTGAACTAGGATTTATAATAGCGACAATCGTTACGACATTAGGAACGTATTTCATTTTCAACTCATTACTGCCACTTTTTGTAATGAAAATTAAGGGGAATAAAAAGCGAAATGAAACGGGATTAAATAGTTTTACTTATGCACAGTTACGCTTTCGAGTAACTAGTTTATCGAGAGTACTAGGCACTGTAGCGATGTTAATTGCATTAGGTGCAGGTGCGATGACAGCAGGTATGGCGTTTCAAAAGAATGTAGGCATTATGACAGACTTCTCACGTGTATATGATGTCGTAATTCATGATCCAAATGAACAAGATAAAGCAGCATTAAAAGAAATGGAAATTGTTGAAGAAAGCAAGTATAAGTATAAAGTAGATGGAGAAGCGGTTTATTATTTACGTAACGACTTAACTGAAAAACCACCACTTATTTCAGATCATTTTGATACAAAGACTTTAAAAGAACCTGCTCGTAAACGTGTAGCTGAACCTTTAACTGAACCCGTATATTCTGCTTTGGAAGCTCCCGAAGTAGCGAATAAGCTTCCTCGTATGCCAAAAGATTGGGAAGATGCGGTTGTAAGAGAAATACAAATTACACATAATCAATTTAACGGAAAACCTGTAAGAATTGCTGATGAAGAGCATTATAAAGGAATTCAAGGAACAGAACACACTGTGACATTAGCAAAAGTAGATGATATGAAAAAATATAAACCATTATTGACAGAAATTGACAATAGGCAAAAAGAACAAATTGAAAAAACAACAGGTACAAAAGTAGACTTATTTACGAAAATGACAATTTATCAATTTATGAACAGTTTCATGAGCGGAACAATGTTTATGGGATTTTTCCTTGGAATTGCGTTTTTAGCAATGATGGCGAGTTCTCTTATGTTCAAAATATTAACAGGAGCTTCTCGTGATGTACGCCGTTATGAAATGTTACGGAAAATTGGTGTGAGACGTAGTATGTTAACAAAAAGTATATATAAAGAAATCTCATATTTATTTATCTTCCCAGCAATTATTGGAATTTCCCACGTGTTAGTAGGGCTTAACTTATTCAGCTTTATATTAGTTGACCCGTTTGTGAAAGTGTGGGTGCCAATAGGGATTTTCATAGTAATTTATTTCATTTATTATTGGATTACTGTCCAACTTTATAAAGGTATGGTAATGCCGAAAGAAAAGATAGCGAAATAGGAAAACAATTGAGTCCTTGTTATGAAAACAAGGGCTTTTTCTGTGTTTGTGATACATAAATACGTGTATGCGAGATGTTTTCAAGTCTTTCTGTAATGAATATATAGAAAATTAAGGAAATGTTAAGGGTTTATGTAGCGGAAAGTTAAGAAGTGTATGGGAGACTAATAATGTACAAACAAATTTAGATGGAATTGATATTTTTATAAATTTAAAGGAAAGGAAACGTTGTATGAGGAAGATAAAAAAATTAATAAAACTTATCGGAGTCATTACTATACTATTACTAATCATAGCGTTGGTATTTCCTACATGGACCTCACAAATAAGGGTCAAAAACAGTATAAGTACATTAGAACAAGTAGAGATAAATGGAACTGGTCATGAAATTATGATACGCGGCAAAGATAAGAGTAATCCAGTTATTATCTTTGTACATGGTGGACCAGGTTCTTCGGAAATACCATATGCTCAAAAATACCAAGACTTATTGGAAGAGAAATTCACGGTTGTCAATTACGATCAAAGAGCAAGTGGAAAATCGTATCATTTCTTTGAAGACTATTCTAACCTTTCATCAGATCTACTCGTGGAGGATTTATTAGCTATGACGGATTACGTTTCAAAACGTCTAGGCAAAGAAAAAGTAATTTTAATAGGCCATTCTTATGGTACATATATTGGAATACAGGCTGCCAACAAAGCTCCTGAAAAATATGAAGCATATATTGGCATTGGACAGATGAGCGATACAGTAGAAAGTGAGATGGATAGTTTAAACTACGTTATTGAACAGGCACAAAATGCTGGGAATGCGGATGAGGTTTCACATTTAAAAGGGTTAACTGAAAAAATTAAAAATGGTGATACATATACCCCGCGAAATTATGTTGCGAAATATGGTGGAACATCAAGACTCATTGAAAATCCAGATGGTGATAACATGGGGATGTTATTCAGTAATGAATATAACTTGTTAGATGTAATTCGTTATAACGTTGGATTATCACACTCTCAAACTGTCTTATTAGAAAAAGACTTAAAGAATCCATTACCTACTAAAGTAACTAAACTGAAGTTACCGCTTTATTTTCTTATGGGTAAATATGACTATAATACTTCATTTCATGCAGCTAAACAGTATTTTGATAGGATTGAAGCGAATCAAAAAGAATTTATAGCTTTTGAAAACTCAGCACATTACCCTCAATTTGAAGAGAAGGAAAAGTTTTATGAGTGGTTGTGTGATACATTCGTAAAATGAAATTAAATAAAAAAGCACTTATTTTAAAAATAAGTGCTTTTTTATAGTATATAATCGATCAAGAAGGAAAATGTTGGATAATAGTCGAAAGATATAATACAACTTCAGAGAAATGACGAGAATCGATATGTTTTGTCGAGAGAGGAGTTATTTTATTAAAAGATATAGGTACTATACATAGTTTTAGTTTCTGAATATTCATTTAAATAGAAGGGGTAATAGTTATGTTCATTCGAATTGGTAAGTGGTGTGGGGTTACTTGTTTACAATTATTTGCTGCAATCTTATGTATAATCTGTCTAGGTGCGCTCCCTCGGTTATTTAAGGGATTACAAATTGATTTAATCGGTTTTTGGAATGCAATTATATATGTTGGTGAGAAAGTACTTCACCCAACTGAAATTACATATGGTTTTCAAGCGCCGAGAAAATTATTTCCGCAAATTTGGATCCATTATATTGAAACGATGATAGTATTTCTTTCAGCATTTTTACTTTCTTTATGTATAGCGTATGTACTTGTTGTTTTTGTACTGCAGCGAACTCATATGAAACAAAGAATATGGAATGGGATTTTTCTTACCCTTGAGAGCATACCAGATATTTTACTTATTTTATTATCGCAACTTCTTGTCGTAATTATTTTTCAAAAAACAGGGTTTATGCCAATCAAACTGGCTGGATTAGGGGAAGAAAGAGTACGTTTGTTACCGATTATATGTCTTACAATACCAACAACGTTATTGTTTATTAAACTTTTGTTATTAAGGTTCAGAGAAGAATTAGAGAAAGATTATAGTATGTTTGCCAAGAGTAAAGGGTTAAGCTTACGGCATATTTTGACACATCATATTTCAAGAAATGTTTTATTGACGACAGTTTATTATGCGAAAACAAATATTTTATTTATGCTATCCAATTTATATATTATTGAATGGATTTTTAACACATATGGAATGTTTGTATTTGTAAAAGAACATTCGAACATAGAAATTTTCACAGTAAGTTTAATTATATTATATGTACCGATTTTTATCTTGTTTCGTTTATTACATACGCTTTTGCAAAATGTTATAAAGGAGCGTGCGTAATATGTGGCAAGTTGTTAAAAAAGATGTAAGGTTTTGGTTTGGTGTAACCTTTTTAAGTGTCCTTATGATTGTTAGTATTGGGAATACGTTGTTTTTCGATGGGAATATTCGTGAACTAACGATGATGTATAACGCAAAAGGAGAATTAGAGGTTGCTCCGTTTTCACCATCGAGTAAATTTTGGTTCGGAAGTGATGCGAAAGGCCGCGATCTTTTTCAACTAATAATAGAGGGAGCGAAATGGACGGTTGGTGCGAGTTTAATTATAGCGATTTTACGAGTAATTATTGGAGGGGGCATAGGCTTACTTCTCGGTATGTATAGTCGGCGTTCTTTTCCAATTATTTCGTCCTTTTTTGACCCATTCAGCATTGTACCAATGGTTATGATTTCCTATTTTATATTAAGGGGAGTTTTAATGTTCGACAGTGGAGAGGCAGCTGCTCCGTTTCATTTGCGAGTTGCGTTTCAAATTATAGTTCTTGCATGTCTTGCAGTACCGACAGTTATGTTGTATGTAGCGCAAGAAGTCAAGCGTATTAAGAAAGAAGAATTTATGTTGGCGGCCACTGTGCTCGGCGGAAGTAAGTGGCAGAGGTTGAAACGCCATGTATGGCCGCATATGTTACCATCATTTCTTTTATTAGTAGCCCAGCAATTTGTAAGTACTTTATTACTCCTCTTGCATCTTGGTTTGTTGGAATTATTTTTTGGCGGAACAATAATTTTTGGCGCTATAGATGCAGATAGTGTAGCAAAGGAATGGACTGGCCTAATTGGTCAAAACTTCCGTCACTTAACTACTCATACATGGATTGTACTTATACCAATCGCTTTCTATAGTATGACAATCTTATCAGGGAATCTAATTAGCAATAGTATGCAAGATGCAATTAGACTAGGAAGTGTAAAAATGTCGAAGAGGAAGGATAAAGAAGTGAAAGTAGAGAAGCAAGTACAACCTACTATGAATGATTTTTCTTTCTATAAAGAGGTACAAAAATAAAGAAAGATAGCTGAAGACAAATTGTTTTCAGCTATCTTTTTTGTTTAAAGTGGTGGTAAATCAATCTTACCTTCTTCAAATAATTCTTTTATCATATGTTTCGTATAACCAGCTGCTTGACCAAATGTGATTTTTGCTGGCATTGGTGCTTCATTTACATCTACAACTACATCAATAATGCATGGTTTACTTTGTTTTACTGCATTTTCAAAGGCGGGAAGTAAATCATCTAACTGTTCTACACGGTATCCAATACCACCGCAAGCCTCGGCATATTTTGCGAAATCAGGGTTTGTTAAGTCTGTACCAAATTCGATATTCCCCATAACTTCTTGTTCGAATTTAATCATGGCGATCTTATTATTATTTAAAACGACGACAACGATTGGTAGTTTATATTTAACAGCTGTTACGAAATCGTTCATTGTCATTCCGAAACCGCCGTCACCACAAACGGCAAATACTTGTTTATCTGGGAAAGCAATTTGTCCAGCAAGTGCACCAGGTAAACCGCAGCCAAGTGTTGCGAGCCAACTAGAAATGATAAATTTCTGGTTTGTCATACGGAAGTGCCTTGCAGTCCATACTGTTACATTTCCGACATCGACTGAAAGAATTGCGTCATCTTCTGCTACTTTCTGCAGTGCATGCATAACTCGTTGTGGTTTAATTGGAGTAGAAGAATCTTCTTCTTGAGTGTGTAATTTTTCTTCCCACTTTTTCATCATTTCTTGATGATGCTCTAAGAAGGAAAGATCCTCGTGTTTTTCTACATTTTCAATTAACCATTTTAATGTTTTATCAGCGTCACCAGCTAAGCCGATATCTGTCGTATAACGTTTCCCAATTTGTGCGGGGTCTGTATCAATATGAAGTGTTTTTGCTTTTTCGGGTAAGAAACCAGTGAACGGATAAGAAGTGCCCACCATAATTAAAGTATCAGCATGTTTCATTGCTTCATAAGAAGGTTTCGTCCCGATTAAACCTAATCCACCGATACAAAGAGGGTGTTCATCAGGAACAATCCCTTTAGCTGGTAATGTAAGTACGATTGGTGCACCGATATGTTCTGCAAATGCAAGTAAAGAATCTCTCGCATGTTTAGCTCCTTTTCCGGCTAAAATAACAGGTTTTTTCGCTTCATTAAGTGCGAGTTTCGCTACAGCTAAATCTTCTTCTTGCGGAAATATTTCTGGTAATGTAAAGGAAGAGTTTGTAATACGTGCACCATTTTTCACTTCAAATTTTGGAACATCATCTGGAATTGTAAGAACAGAGACACCTTTTTTTGTATATGCCATTCGAATCGCTTGATTAACTACAGCAGGTAACTGTTCAGCTGACATTATTCGTTGGTTATAAACCGCGACATCATCAAACATTCTTTCTAAGTTTACTTCTTGGAAAAAATCCGTTCCGAGTAAATCACTTTCGACTTGTCCTGAAATTGCTAATACGGGAGCTTGATCGAGTTTCGCATCATATAAACCATTTAATAAATGAATAGCTCCAGGTCCTGCAATAGCCATACAAACACCAAGTTTTCCTGTTAATTTCGCATAGGCTGCCGCTGCTAACGCACCAGCTTCTTCATGGCGAACTTGAATAAATTTAATTTTATCTTGTTTTTTTCTTAAAGCTTCAATAATAGAATTAATGGAATCTCCAGGCATACCATATATGTGTTCTACACCCCAGTCAATTAAAAGATCCACTAATGCTTCACCGGCTGTTTTTCCAAACATAATCGTTCCTCCTTATAATAGGTAGATACTATTATGTTTTGGAGAAAAAGGAAAAATATACAAATGATATAACTTATTTGTTTTAATGATGACCAGTGAAAAGAGTGAAGACTGTTATTAGTAAAAATCCACTAATAGACCACGATAGAAACGGAAGGAAAGGTAGCTGTTTTTTTGCTTTCCAAAGCATTTCGTGAATTGTGACATAGCCAAGAGAACCAATTGCGCTTCCCATAATAAGTCCTTGTAAATGGAGAGCTTTCCCGTCCATCATAATGCCAAAAACAGTACCGGTCCCTAGGATAAGAGAAAGTAATAAAGTTGTTAATAAAAATGAAATGTATTTATGTTTTGTAAAAAGAAATGGAATAATTAAAGCTAACCCTTCTGGAATATGGTGAATGACAATCGCAAGTAAGAAAGGAATGGCAGAGTCATTATGATTTATAAACGCTGTTCCTAACGCAAATCCACTCGGCATATTATGAATGAATATAGCGAAAGAAAGAAAAAGGAAGGTTTGCCATGCTTGTTGATCTTTCTTATGTATAATCGGATGATGACAATAGTTATCTAATAAGCTCATAACTAAAATACCGATAGCTATACCGAGCATAGGCCCAATTATTTCATAGCTTGAAAATGTTTCAGGAATAATTTCAAGTGATAAAAGCCCAAGCAAAATCCCACCACATAATGCGTATAAGCGATGCATCTTTTCTTCAATTAGTTGGCGTGTTGCTACTCCAACAGCACCTCCTAATAGTAATCCACCGAACGAAAAAAACGTAACGATTATAGGAATCCATAAACGTTCCATATCATCACACTCCAATTCTATCCCCTTGTTTTCAGCTTACTAATGGGGGAGGGAGATTAGTCCAAATTATTATGACTAATTATAGAGAAAAAACTGTAAATTCATTATAATTTACATATTAAAATGAAATGGGGAATGTAAGTGCAAACAAAATGGAATTTATCTGAATATGAAAATCCAAAACGATATGATATAGAAAATAAAAGTTTTTCAGATTTTCCGTTTTTACTATCATGGGCGCAAAAACTAAATATACAAAATGAATGGATTTTAGATATTGCATGTGGAACAGGGAGAGTCACTATTCCTTTTATCGAAAAAGGGTATCAAATGATTGGTATAGATATACATGAAGGAATGCTTGCTGAAGCGAAGAGTAAATCTGCGAGTTTAAAGAATATAAAGTGGTTACAGCAAGACTGCTTGCAATTGAGCGTCGAAGAGACAATTCCGTTAGCATTTATGGTAGGACATGGATTCCAACATTTTCTTACTAATACACATCAAAATCAATTATTAGCATCGATTCATAATGTAATAACTGATAATGGTATATTCATATTTGATACACGTTTTCCGTCAAAGGAAGAATTAATACAACCACCTACAGAAGAATATTGGACAACTATTACAGATGAACAGGGAAGAAGATGTGATTTATATACTGAGATGAATTATGATTCAATTCAACAAATACAGCACTACATAACAACAAGAAGGTTTTATGAGGATAATGCGCTAGTAGAGGAACTGAAAACAACAATAGATCTTCGGTATACGTATCCACAAGAATTAGAAAGATTACTAGTAGCGAATGGGTTTGAATTGTTACATATATATAATGATTGGGATGGGAATGAGTTGCAGGAGGATTGTTATTCTATGGTGGTAGTTTGCCGAAAGAAAAGATAGGGATGCTGATTATTAGTTGATAAGTGACATAAAGAAGTGTTCCTAAGAATATAACAATCAGGCGCGTTTATATAGAAACGCGTCTTTTCTTATATAGTAAGTTATTAGAAAAAATAATCAAACTGTATTTCATATTAACAATAGACTATGTGTTTTTGTTTTAATTGTAAGGAAGAATAAGAGGAGCTGCAGTGGAGTGCTATGGTGGGGACTGTGAAAATACAATTATAAAGAAAATGAAGGATAAGGTCATAATCAAATGTTGTTTACTGAGCCATTAGAGTTTTATATAATATACAAATAAACAAAACTGGATGGTTGCCAGTTTAGAGAGACATAAAAAATGTCCTGGTATTTAGATAATGTTTATGAGTTAAATAAAGAAAAACGAATGTAATAAAAATTTACTATACTAACTTTATGGAGAGTAATGTTATGAAAGCAGAAAAAATACTTGAAACACTAGATAGGTACGCGGAAGATTTTGATTTTCCAGTACTTGATAACTATAATTTTGACTTAGCACAATCCAGAATATCTGTTTTTCGAGAGGAAGACAAGTGGCTCATTGTATTTGAGGTTGTGGGCGTTGATGCAAACCTTGAGATATCGAATAACTTCTATGTGTATAGTAATAGCATGAGACAGCAAGGATTCTTTTCATGTTTCGATGAAATCTTAACGCTTGTAAATGAAGAATATTGGTACGATGATGAAGAGCATTTCCTTGTAGATCCTTTTCATATGGAGTTACTTTTGAAAGGAGAACGTATCACTTTAACACCAACTGTAGAAGAGTATAAGTGTTTAGGAATTGAAACAGATTCATTTCATCCTACCAAACTTATTCGTTTTTTAACTTCTAAATATAAGGAGAAATTCTGGGTAAATCCCTCGGACATATTAGATGAAACCAATGCAGAATTTAAACCAAATCTATTTTATCAAACAGAAGAATGGGAACATCCTGATATAAGTGATGATCAAAAACCGAGTGAGAGCATATTCTTTCAAAGTTTAGCTAAAGCGATTGAATTAAATAATGTGAATTTGATAACTGTAGGGAAAGTAAATAATGATTGGACCAATTGGACATGGAGTGATTTTGAAAAACAAGAAGAGGATGACATTTAAATAAGAAACTGTTTTTCCCCACCTATGATACATTGAAGCATTTGTAACATGATTTTATCGGCAAAGCCATGTATGAACTTCGCTTTCACATCTAAATCATTTGAGTTGAACAATTGTATTAGTTATTACTAATATGTCTGTCAAAATATTTTTAAAAAAGATAGATAAATGTTTCTTCGCTTTATTTTTAATGTGAGAAGGAATGTAAATAATGAACAAAAAAATAATATAGTTAGTGGAAGTGAAGGAAATGTTATAGTGTTTGATGCACACATTAAGAGGTTTTATGTAACAGGAAAGAGAAGCTTTTTGTTTGAATTTCAGGGTATACAAAATGTAAACGTTGACTGGGATTTATTTCTCATGCTAACATATAGATAATTTAATCAAGGCGGTGGAAATGTATTGGACTCAGATGTTGACTCGGATAGGTGGCTAAATGACCTCGATTTTCTCAGAGTACCCCTCATCATTTTGAGAATGTAGATTTTATACAATCTCATGTCAATGTGTATGAAGTAGGTCTGGAAAGAGAAAATATATCAGGAGGTGAATCCTTTAGTTTCAAGGAAGCTAAGGGAATTAGTTGGACATATTTAATTTAATCATGGTAGTGGTTTTAATCGCATGTACTGCATTTTTCGTAGCAATTGAGTTTGCTATTGTAAAAGTAAGAGGATCAAAGATTGATCAATTTGTATTAGAAGGAAAGAAGGGTGCGCTGGCAGCGAAGAAAGTGACATCAAACTTGGATGAGTATTTGTCAGCTTGTCAATTAGGGATTACAGTTACAGCAATGGGACTCGGGGCACTAGGTGAACCAACGATTGAGAGACTTTTACATCCTTTATTTGATAAGTGGAACATCAATCCTTCCATTGCAGGTGTATTATCTTTAGGAATTGCTTTTACTATTATGACGTACTTACATGTTGTAGTTGGTGAATTAGCACCAAAAACATTCGCGATTCAAAAGGCTGAGAAGGTTACTTTATTACTTTCGGCTCCGCTTATCTGGTTCTACAAAATCATGTATCCGTTTATTCGCTTGTTAAATGGCTCTGCAAGGATGATAACAGGAATGTTCGGCTTAAAACCTGCATCAGAGCATGATGTAGCACATACAGAAGAAGAATTACGATTGATTCTTTCTGAAAGTTATGAACGTGGAGAAATTAATCAAGCTGAATACAAATATGTAAATAATATTTTTGAATTTGATAATCGTATTGCGAAAGAAATCATGGTCCCCCGTACAGAAATTATAGGGCTACATGTAGATAATTCTTTAGCAGACCATATGAAAATAATCCGTGATGAAAAGTACACACGTTACCCAGTATTTGGGGAAGATAAAGATGAAATCATTGGTATGGTGAATGTGAAAGATTTCTTTATCCGTTATATGAATAAGGAAACAAAAGAATTCAGTTCTATTCAATCGTATACGCGTCCAGTAATTGAAGTAATTGAGACCATACCAATACATAATCTTTTACTACAAATGCAAAAGAAACGTATTCCGTTGGCTGTCTTATATGATGAATACGGCGGTACGGCTGGTATTGTAACCATTGAGGATATACTGGAAGAGATTGTAGGAGAAATACGTGATGAATACGATGAAGATGAGCGTCCGCCCATCCAGCAAATGAATGAAGGTCATGTTGTCGTAGAAGGTAAAGTATTAATTAGCGAATTAAATGATTTACTAGGATTACATATGAATGATAGTGATGTTGACACGATTGGTGGTTGGATTCTGATGCAGAATTATGATATCCAGGAAGGACAAACAGTAAATAGCGAAGGATATGCATTTAAAATTCTTTCTAAAGACCCTCACCAAATCAAACGTGTTGAAATACAAAAAGAAATGTTGGAAGCAGCAACTGTATAGTTGCTGCTTTTATCCTTTTTGGCAAGAAGACTCCATCTGATTTGTGTTACGGGTGAAACCCAACAATTCAGGTGTAGATGAATTGCCGTCAGAAGGTAGGCTGAACTCTTTTGTTTCGTTCATAACAATTTTTTGAGGGCGAATATTTGTTTCTTTTTGTCTTACGATATAATCTGCCCTTAGATAAGGAGGGAATATATCGTAAGACAACGAAATTGGATAATAATAATCATTCGGTTACTTGCGCTAAAAGGAATTACGATGAAGACCATGTTCACATTTTGTTCCAAATATTGATTTGTTAAAAGTAACTAATGATTTTAATAAACCCTCTGAGAAAGGTGGTGAAAACAATGGCTAGAAAGAAAGCAGTGAAAGTATTACGTAAACAAAAGAAAAGAGAAAACATACAACGATTCACGCAGAAACAGAATATCGGACGAGCTTGCCTTACTGCGAAAGAATTTCGCTTACTGCAAAGCATGTCACATAGTTCAAAAGCGTTGCGAAATGTTGGATTATACACAATTAAACAAAGTTACTTGAATAATAACAAGATGGCTACTGTAAAAGAAGTGGACACTGCCATGCAAGCCGATATGAATTACTGGGGCATTCAATCAAACTCTGTTCAAGCGATTCGTAGATCCTTATTTACAGAAGTAAAAAGCTTTTTTAAAGGATTGGAACAGTGGAAGAAAAAACCTGAAACCTTCGCAGGTCGTCCTAAGTTTCCGAATTATTCTGGTTCAACTGACAAACGAATTATTGAAATCTATCAAGTTCCAAAAGTGGATGATAACGGGTATTGGATGATTCCAATGAATGTTGCATTCAGGAAAAAATTCGGTTCCATTAAAATACGTATGCCTAAAAATGTAAGAAATAAAAAAATCTCCTACATTGAGATTGTACCGAAACAAAAAGGTCGGTTCTTTGAGGTGCATTACACATATGAAATGCACGTTTCTCAAATGAAGAAACCATCCACGACTACTAGTAACGCTTTGAGTTGCGATTTAGGTGTAGATAGATTATTAAGTTGCGTAACAAATACAGGTGACACATTTTTAATTGATGGAAAAAAACTAAAATCTATTAACCAGTACTTCAACAAAATGATACGTAATCTCCAACTGAAAAATGTGGAAAATGGACTTTCTAAACGAGTTGTAACGAACAAAATGGCTGCACTTTGGCATAAACGGGAACGACAAATAAATGGTTACATTTCACAAACTGTCGGCTTGTTGTTCAAAAAAGTGAAAGCATGTAACATAGATATGGTTGTCGTAGGGTATAACACTGGTTGGAAACAAAAATCTGATATGGGGAAAAAGAATAATCAAAAATTTGTTCAAATCCCATTTCATAAACTGATTGCAGCGATTGAGAATAAATGTATAAAAGAAGGTATACGATTTTTAAAACAAGAAGAAAGCTATACTTCAAAAGCTAGTTTTCTTGATAAAGATAAGATTCCAGTTTGGTCTAAGGAGGATAGGACGCATTATCGCTTTAGTGGCAAACGAATCACTCGTGGTCTGTATCAAAGTAAATCAGGAACATGTATTCACGCTGATATTAATGGTGCGTTGAATACATTGCAAAAATCAAGAGTTGTAGAATTGGATGAAAATCTTAAAGTGAAAACGCCGATTCTATTAGAAGTGCAAAAACGTAAGGCTGTTGCTTCGCGCATAGCTTAGTGGATGTGTCAACCATCCATGTGTACTCGACTTGTCGGGGCCTGTAGCACACGCCGGATTCATCTGAGTGGTGGCTTCTTCTATAAGGAAGAACTGCTCTTTTTCGAAAGGGTGGTGCAAGTGGGGAAACGATTATTCGTTTCTAGTACCAACCAAAAACATACTTGGGGTGTTACTGTGAGGTGGCATGAATGCTAGAGCGTCAACTGTCTAGTGATAGATGAAAAGACCTAGCGTTCTAACTCAAGCCCCCACTGAAACGCTTCATCTCAGTGGGGATAGTTGACTCAGCTGATAACATGGTAGCCCTCCTTATTAAATTCATTGATCAACTTTTTACCTGTTAACACATTACCGAAATAGGGTATGATTGGTTCCTTTGCATTCCAGGTTCAACACCCCTTCGATATTGTAAAATGTATCTCATTTATACAAATTGTAATATAATTTAAATGTAAATTCGTAGCGTAAAATAGATTAAAAGTAACAAATGTTGAGAAAGGATTCCCTTGTCAAAATTAGTATTTGTATTTCACTAGATAATAAAAAATGTAGAATGATTTTTTCTGACATTGTTATTTATTAGTAATCAAAATACAAAATAAAGAATTTTCTCGGCTGGAAATTGTTACACACTCATAAAATGGAGGCAATAGTTATGCAGCAAATTAAAAAAATAGGAGACTCATTTTGGTATATGACACCTGTTTCTGAAACAGATAGACCTATATTAGGAATGGTCATTGGAAATGAAAAGACTTTGATGATAGATGCAGGTAATTCAGAAGCACATGCACAATTGTTTTTAGAAATGCTAAAAGAGCAAAATATCTCAAATCCTGATTTTGTAGCATTAACGCATTGGCACTGGGATCATATTTTTGGATTACCTGTACTACAAGGTGCATTATCTATTGCGCATTCTGAAACGAAAAGAGAGATGCAGAAACTAGTTTCTTATAAATGGACAGATGACGCGTTGGACACACGAGTAAAAGAAGGCACAGAAATTGAATTTTGTGCGGACTGTATAAAAAAAGAGTTCATTGAACAACCAAGAAATATTCAAATTATTCTGCCGACCTTAACCTTTCAGAAGCAACTTGAATTAGACCTTGGTGATGTGACATGTGTGTTAAAGCATGTGGGCGGAGACCATTCACATGACTCTGTTGTTATTTATATTAAAGAAGAAAAGATTTTATTTTTAGGAGACTGTATATATGCAGATATCTTTTCTGCAAAGCGGAACTATACAACGAAACGAACGTTTAAACTGATACAAGAATTAGAGAAATTTGATGCCGAAACCTATATTCTTTCACATGGGGAAGCTATAGATCGAAATGAATTTTTGCGAGAGATTCGTTTATTAAAAACAGTAGGAACTTATACGGAAACTCATAAAGGCGATGAAGAGAAGATAAAGGCAGCATATAAACAAGAACTAGATAGAGAATTAAATGAAGATGAGCTAGAAACAATAACGTACTTTGTAAATGGTTATGAAATGGTTAATCTGTAAAACCTAACTCAAACCAGATTGAAGCTTATTCTGATTTGAATATAATTAAACTGCACAAAAAGAGTATTGAAAATTAATTCAATACTCTTTTTAATAATTAAATATTTAGTCCCAACCAATTTCTAAATTTTTTTGCTGGCTCATCAACTGGGTTTATACGGCTTTCAACACTGGTTGTGATTAGCAGCTTTTTTAGCTAATTCAGTAATATATTCAAAGAATGCATCACGTTTTACATCATAAATGACATTTACTGGTCTTCCGTTAGCAGTTTCCACTGTACGTCCTTGGCTGGGTCCGTATGTATGAACGATACTAGCAATCGTTTTTGTTTTTGCAAGATCAGCTTTCCCAACAAACGCAGCAGTTAATACATCCCACAAATAGTAGGTAGAGTTAGTTGAAAAGTGAACGAGAGGGGGGACCATCGCATAGCATTGACCAAGAAAATCAACACCAATATATTTACGCTCTTTTGCCCACTGTTCACGTATGTCTATAGTTAGCGGAACCTGGTTTGTACTTTCTAGAGTTACTAAATCAATGATTATATTAGCATTCCAAACACGAGCTACTGCTTCGGGATCCCAAAATGAATTCCACTCGGCTGTTCCGTCATGTTCCGGCTCATGTACATTGCCTGCAGTACGAAATGTACCGCCCATCCAAACGAGACGTTCAATTTTATCTTCGATTATTGGAGATTCATATAGTGCACGAGCAAGGTCAGTTAGGGGCCCTGTAAATAATAAAGTTGTTTTTCCATCAGTTTGTAGAAGAGTCTCTATTATATGATGATGTGCAGGTTTTTTTGATGCAGGTGTAACAACTTTCCCAGACTCATTTAAAATGGGTAAAGCATCTACATAAAATGCATGCATCCGCCAATCTTTTGGAAATGGATTTTTCGCACGGGAATTTGATGCTGCTACCTCAATATTATTTTTGCCGAAGCGATCTATAATTTTACGACTGGCAGACATCGCTGGTTTTAAATAACAATCTGCAGGAATAACTGAAACACCTGTAAGCTCTACATTTTCCATCTGGAGTAGTAAAAATAGTGATATTAAATCATCTACACCACCATCATGATTGAAGTACACTTTTTTCATCATTTTAATCTCCATTCTTTAATATTTAACCAGGAATTAAATTTTAATTGATGAACAATCATCAATAATTTCCACCACTTCAATTCTCCCATTAATCAGTAACTCAGGAAGTTCATTTCTAACGTTTCCTTTCCAATACTCTCTAGCTTGTTCCATTTTTTGAGCGAAAGGAATACCATCTTCTTTCGGTAAAAGACTTCCGTCACCTTCAAAAGAACTACCGATCACTCGTAGTTTAACAATCTGCAAAACATCTCGATTATAAGAATCAAATAAAGCTTTCCATTTCAAAGCATCTTCATAGCTTTTGGCAGCATATAAGCAAGACAACCTTGACGGATATTCAGGAAATTCTTGCAGTCTAACCATTTCTACAATCGTTTCTCTAACAGCTCTAATTGTTTGATCTATATAATTCATAACTACTTTAGCATTTTCATTATTTATATGTAATCCGTCACTTTTATAATGATTGTTTAAAATGTTTATGCCATCTTCACCGTTAGAGTTTAATTGTTCTCTTTCAAAAAAGAAGTGATAGAGGGTATTAGTTTGATTTTTATCGAAATGAATGATTTGTCCAATATTCATTTTTTTCCTTGTAACGATGTGGTATACGTAAAATTTTGTGTCATTCATGGTTATCCTCCTAGTAGTAATGTAATTCAATGTTAAATTTAGTAATTCAACATTGAAATATATAAAACCTTTATAATCATAAAGTTATAGAGTGGGATAGGATTCGAGTGGAAAGTGAAAGAAATGCACGTAAACGCTTTAAAAATGTTCACAAAATGTTCACTTACGAAGGAGTTTCCAATATCGATATAATGACAAAGACTCAAAGAGAAGGGATGATGAAAATTGCCAACAACAAGAAAGGAAAACCTCCAATTTGGTATGATGATGTGCCTCGGGATGGTTATCGTTATGACGTTTTACAATTTATTAATGAATGGAGCAGGAGGGCCAATTCATATTAAGGAGATCGCATTAGAACTAATAATTGGATTTATTATTGCGCTATTAATTGAAATATGTATCGTTGGACCATGTGCGAAAAAGATTGTATTTGCATTACCATTTGATAAATCAAAAAAAGTAAACATGATTATTGCGATGGCAACAACAATGGTAATCGGAATGGTATTCTTTATGTCATTTTACGGAATGGCTATGATGTATTTACATAATGGGTTACATGGTGACTCATTCATTTCAATTTATTTCTCGGTCTTTATTAAAAATTTTATTATGGCGTACCCACTTCAATTAATAATAATGGGACCTCTTGTACGTTTCTTATTTGGAAAGTTTGTTTTGAAGAATAAAGGTGTTAATGTAGCGTAGTTAAATTTATTTTATTCGATTATAAAAATTAAACAATAATATAGATTCAATGTATCGCAAGAATTTGAAATGCATGTAAACAAATGAATTATTGAAGTCATGTGAAAGTGATTTAGTTATGATAATAAACCTCTTAGTGTATGTTGTTAAAAAGCTGTACCTTTTTTGTATAAGGGTACAGCTTTTGTTGTAATATTTGTTTGGAATTTATATGGGGAAATGTAGCGATTATTCACCTGTAAAAAAATTAATATCAATTTAAAGGAGAGAGTTAAGTATGTAAAGAAAAAATATAAGTGAATGCGATCTCGATTTGTGGTGGGATAAAATACATTTAGTAGTTAGTTAAAAATGAAAGTCTAATAGTAAGGGCATTATACATAAGGGAGAGACGCAAAGTGATTAATTATATGTTAAAAGATGGTGAACGATATTTAGATATATCTGATATTAAACATTGGTATAAAATTGCAGGGACAGCTCATAATACAGTTCCTCTCATTATTGTACATGGAGGTCCAGGCGGTAATCATTACGTATTTGAGAGAACTTTGGGAATGAGGTTAGAAGAATATTTAACGGTAGTTTATTATGAACAAAGAGGATGTGGGCGTAGTGGGGCACCTCAAGATGATAATGACTATTCTATAAATACTTTAGCAGGAGATTTGGAGGAATTAAGAAAGCGATTAAATATAAACAAGGTAAATTTGTTAGGATATTCTTTTGGTGGACAACTTTGTTTAGAGTATGCTTTAAAATACCCAGAAGCAGTTGAGAAAATGGTATTACAGGCACCATTATTAGACGATTATGATGAAGTGTATAATGTGCAGATAGAAGGGTTCCTAAAAGTAACGGAAGGGAAAATGAAAGAACAAATATCTATAATTAGTAAGTCGGAAATCTCCTTGAAAGAAAAAAATAATCAAGTTTGGAACATTGTTGATACTGAAGTTGTTGATCGGCTATTGTTTAAAAATCACGAATTTGCAAAGTTAAATCGTAGTCTTTGGGAAGAAAGTCATTTAAATAATACAGGGGAGATGAGTAAAGTTATTTTTGAAACGAAATCAATTGTACCGCTTATTGAGCGCATTAATGATTTGGAACAAGATACATGTGTCATTGTTGGAGTGTATGACTATAATACTGGTGTGGAAATGAGTAAAAGGATAACGAGTCATATGAAAAATAGTAAACTTGTTATATTTGAAAATAGTGCACATTTTCCAGATATCGAAGAGACAGATAATGTATGTGAAACGATTATAGAGTTTTTAGAAATATAGTATAAAAACACGAATAGGATTAATTGTTTGAATGTTTAATTATATAATAAATGAATTGTTTGTTTATAATTGGGGAGGATGCAATATGATTGAATATAGAAAAGCAAGAGTGGAAGATATACAGGGGATTATTAAAGTGTGTTCAGACGGTTATAGAAATACATATCCAGGTTTGTTGCCCCAGCAATACATAGAAAGTACGATCAAGGAGTTTTACAATGAAGAAAGAGTGAGAAGTGAAATATTAAATATTAGCCAAGAGTGGAATGGCTGGTTTGTTGCAAGTGATAATGGAGAAATACTCGGTGCTGGTGGAGGTGGTTTCACTGGTAAAGAGACAGCAGAGTTATTTGTAATATATTTAAATCCAAATAGAAAAAGAGAAGGCATTGGTACAGAATTACTTTCTATAATTACAAATAATCAAATTGAACGTGGTGCAAAAGAACAATGGGTTTCAGTTGCAAAAGATAATGATATGGGAATTCCATTTTATGAAGCAGTTGGATTTAAATACCAAGATGGAAGACCAGCTTATGGGCTACCTGTAGGCGAAGGTTTCACATCTATTCGATACAAACGTGAGTTAGCAATTAGCTTAGTTGAAAGATAAGTAAAAAAGACCTCGTCCGAATTAAATTTAGTTTATAGTTGTTGAAGTCAATAAAAGTAAAGGCAAGGACCTATTTGATATGTATAGTATGTTTTTGCCTTTATATTATAGTTAGTTTTGAAAAAAGTTTGATAAAAAGGTCTATTTTGTAGGGTAATTACCCATGCATAAAATAACACTAATTTTTTGTACACTGTTGCTATAAATTCTCGCGAGAGTTGGAAAATAGCCGGGTTTCCAACCTGATGTGGTGATGAGGTGCGAAGCTATTATGAGTGCAGTGACATAACTAGGAGGTTTCCACTATGACAGCTTTATTTAAAGCTATGGAGTTCCAGCTGAAAACTGAACGACTTGATCTGAGTATGTGGGAGGAATCCGATTCAGTCTGGATGAGAAAATTAATTGGCGAACGTGGTGTGGATATGCCAAACCTTGACGCCGTTGGTAGCAAGCTTATCGAGATGCGTAAGAGGGCAGTCGAAAATGGTATTTCCCTTCTCACTATCCGCCGACGAGACGAAGGTGATTTCATCGGATACTGTGGCTTGATTATCGGTCGTTCCACACTGGAAGAGCCGGAGATCGCATACGAGTTGCTCCGCAGTGCTCATGGCAAAGGCTATGCGACTGAGGCAGCATCTGTTGTTCTGGACGCTGCGATTGCTACGGGGCGCCACAGACTTTGGTCGACTGTAGGCGCTTGGAATGTTGCGTCCTTCCGGGTGTTAGAAAAGATAGGATTTAAGAGGCATCACAGTACGTGGGACGAGCGCGGTGAGATTGTTTGGAACGTACGCGACCTTTAGAAATCCCGGACCTAACTCGAAACTATTGAAAAGGAGAAGAGGTCATTAATTTGGGCGAGAATCCAGATAAAGATAAAAGAACTGATTTATAATCCAAATAGTGACAAACTATAACTGAAGCATGTTCTCCTTCCACATTCAGTAAAAGATAAGCCTTTTTATTAACAATGGGTATTTCGTGAACTCTCATTAAAACACTCTCTCGTCCTTTGTTTATCTTTAAGGCTGCCTCTAATCAAATTAGGATTTTTTATTTAATGTCCTCGAAAGCGGAGTACTGCCTTCGCACCGAGGCTTTGTCCTCCTCCAAAAACCAATCGAACGTTTCAAGTTATATATCTTTATTATACTGATTAAACTAAATATTTATTGTTTACTTATTTCATTCATTATGTAAATAAAAAGAATAATTTGCCCTCATAATGGACTAACTATCCTATAGATTATTATATGAATTTAATAAAATCGAGGTCTTCTTTTGTATACTCAACTATGTGTTGCTCTAAATGTGTAAATTCAGTGGATTTCTCTGATAATAATTTAAAAGTACCTGACATATTTAATAATAAATTCATGTATTCGTTTGTTAATTCTTTATTAGTCATTATTTTTCGTGTCCTTTATCAATTTAGTAATTATTTTATTACTAATATCAATGTTATGTAAATCGTGAGAGATGCAGTAGAGGAAAAGTTAAAGTTTTTTATGAGCGGTGAATAGAAAGATTATAAAATATTACTTTATACATAAAAAACTAATGAAGCCAATGTCTTTTTCGGTCATTATACTATTAATAATTTTATGGTAAAATCTTTTACATAATGAAATAAAGGGGTAGTACTCTATGGGTTATTTCTCAAATAGTTTATTAGTTTTGTTTGTTCTTATCGTATGTAGCTGTATGATTTTTGGTTGATAATATAATGATGGATTTATAAAAAAGAAGGTAATTCACAATGGTGAGATGCCTTCTTTTTCTTATTGAAGTATTGTTCTAGTCAGTTTAACGACGGTCAAAATTTTTTTGGAATAAAACAAAAAGGATGATAGGGAGTATTTACATGAAAACTATTTTAAATTACACGATTGAACCCCCTAAAGATTTCAATGAATTATTAACTATGTATGAATCTTTAGGATGGAATTCTCTTAAATTATCGGTTAACGAGTTAGAGCAAATGTGTAAACAAAGTTGGTATGTGATATATGCTTTTAAGGAGCAACAATTAATTGGGATGGGACGAGTAATATCAGATGGTGTAATAACGGGTATTATTTGCGGTGTATGTGTATTGCCAGAATATCAGTCCATGGGCATTGGAAAAGAAATAGTGGGACGATTAATCCAGCACTGTGAACAAAACAAAGTTATTCCCCAACTTATGTGTGTAGAAAATCTGCAATCTTACTATGAATCTATAGGGTTTAAGGCATTCTCTATTGGAATGACAAAACATATTATAAGATAGCGGGGCTTTATATTTTCGGTGTACTTGTACATATGTTCAAACTTTATCATAAAGGAGCATAAAGTTATGAAGATTGCTAAAGGGGTAGAGATGTTACATCTTGAATTTCAAGAGTATATTATTCACCCAATTCTTTTATGGGATGATGAAATGGCAGTTTTAATAGATGCTGGATTTCCTGGACAAATTGAAGATATACGAATAGAGATGGGGAAGGTTGGAGTATCGTTTGATAAACTAAAAGCCGTGATTTTGACGCATCAAGATATAGATCATATAGGTAGTCTTCCTGAACTATTACAAAACTGTGGAAGTAATATAAAAGTCTATGCTCACGATTTAGATAAGCCGTATATCGAGGGGGAGTTACCTTTGTTGAAGGATGCACAAGTACAGAATCCTCCGAAAGGAAAAGTGGATGATACTTTGGTTGACGGCCAAGAACTTCCATATTGCGGTGGTATTCTTATTATTCATACCCCAGGGCACACTCCTGGTCATATTAGTTTATATTTGAGACAAAGTAAAACTCTTATCGCTGGGGATTCAATGTATAGCGTAAACGGAATTTTAGGTGGAATTCATGCCCCAACTACTTTGGATATAAAAGAAGCGCAAAATTCTTTGAAGAAGTATTTAAATCTAGAAATTGATTCTGTAGTTTGTTACCATGGTGGAGTAAGTAAGGGGAATATAAATGCACAAATTCAAAAGCTGTAGATAAGAATTTTTTGTTAATCGGTGCTAAAGTATAATCTAATTGCTAGTATATAAATAAAACCCTTAAATTAATAAAGAGCATGTTTGAAGGAATTTCAAATGTGCTCTTTATTAAATATAATCAATTTAATTTTGATGACTTAATCCATTCCAATAAAACGAAACGATTTCTTTTGCTAATTCATCTATATTTGCAAGAGTAGGGTTGTGATTCTCATCTTTAAAATTCCCGATTGATAATAAAGCGACGAAAGCATGGGCAGCAAATTTAGGATTTCCTTTAGGAATTTCTCCAAGGAGAATTGCGTTATCTAGCGCTTTTTCCAACACTTCATACATGTTATCCTCGGCATTTTTTAATTCCTTTAATTGCTCTTCAGATAAAGAAAGTTTTGCATCTTTCATAAAATTATTCATATCAATATCCATCGTTGCGTGTAAGTATACTGTAGCAAAGTTCAATAATCTTGCTTCCAAGGTTTTATTCGTAGAGAGTATTTGATCCATATTTTCTCTTATTCGTACCATCATTTGAATCATAGTAGCGGTAAATAAATCCGCTTTTGTTGAATAGTAATAGTAGACGGTTGCTTTTGTAACACCACATTCTTTCGCGACCTCATCCATCGAAACAACTTGATAATTTTGAGTGAGAAATAACCTAGTTGCAACTTCTAAAATGATTTCTTTTGTAGACTTTGTATTTTTATTTTGACGAGGCCTTCCGAGAGGACGTTGTTTTTGATCCAAATACATTCGCTCCTGACATTTATTATTGAGATAATTATAACATAATTTTTTAATCATTCTTGATTAATTAACCGACCAGTATATATAATTAATGTTGGAGGAAAAAAGGAAGGTGGGGTTTTATGAAAAAGCACCCGTTACATATGTTAGGGAGGCTTGTAGCAGGGGAGAATACGCAATGGATAACTTTATCGGTATGGATTCTTATTACATTAGTACTTTCATTTACGTTACCACAAGTAAACAGTACGAAAGAACCGAATCCGAAAAATTTACCTGAAACAGCTATGTCACAGCAAGCTGAAGCACTTATGAAAAAAGAATTTCCTAATAATGCAGGAAACCCGTTGTTAGTTGTATGGCATCGGGATGGTGGATTAGAGTCAAAAGACTACAAATTAATACAGGACGTTTATAAAGAGTTAAAAACGGACTCTTTAAAAGAACAATCATTGTTACCACCATTTGATACAATTCCAGAGCAAGTATTATCAAAAAGTGCATCAAAAGATGGTACATCATTTGTCACACCAATATTTTTTAATAAATCTGCTGGAACGGATATATTAAAAGGTAATTTAGAAGAGTTACGAAAAATAGTAAATAGTAAAGTGGATGAAGATCCGTTCAAACAAAAAATTACCGACTCTGGTTTACATGTTCGATTATCTGGACCTGTAGGTATTCAAACGGATGCGGTAAGTTTATTTAGTCAAGCTGATGTGAAATTATTAGTTGCTACTGTACTACTAGTATTGGTTTTATTAATTTTACTGTACCGTTCACCAATTTTAGCAATTTTACCTTTACTCGTTGTTGGTTTTGCATACGGAATTATCAGTCCGACACTGGGCTTTTTAGCAGACAATGGATGGATTAAAGTAGATGCACAGGCTATCTCGATTATGACTGTCTTACTGTTTGGAGCAGGAACGGATTACTGTCTATTTTTAATTTCAAGATATAGGGAGTATCTGTTAGAAGAAGAAAGTAAATATAAAGCACTGCAACTTGCGATAAAAGCATCAGGTGGGGCAATTATAATGAGTGCATTAACTGTCGTACTTGGATTAGGAACATTATTACTTGCTCATTATGGAGCCTTTCATCGATTTGCAGTACCATTTAGTGTTGCTGTATCCATAATGGGGATTGCTGCTTTAACAATTCTTCCGGCATTTTTATTGATTTTTGGTAGAGTTGCATTTTTCCCATTCATACCGAGAACAACTTCGATGAATGAAGAGTTTGCAAGAAAGAAAAAGAAAGTAGTAAAAGTAAAAAATACTAAAGGGTTCTTTAGTAAAAAACTTGGGGATATTGTTGTACGTAAACCGTGGACAATTATTATGCTAACTGTATTTTTATTAGGAGGATTGGCTTCATTTGTACCACGTATTCAATACACGTACGATTTATTAGAATCATTCCCGAAAGATATGCCATCACGTGAAGGGTTTACATTAATTACTGATCATTTTTCAGCTGGAGAATTAGCACCGGTAAAGATTGTAGTTGATTCAAACGGAAAAGATTTACCTATTAAACAAGAAATAGAGAAATTATCTTTTGTTAATAAAGTGAAAGAGCCAATGAAGGGAAAAGAAAATAATCAATTGCAAATGTATGAAGTTTCTTTAGCGGAAAACCCATACTCAATTGAAGCATTAGATCAAATCCCTAAATTGAAAAATAGTGTAGAAAAGGTATTAAAAGATGAAGGAATTAGTAGAGCTGAGAATCATTTATGGATTGGCGGAGAAACAGCTTCCTTATATGATACAAAGCAAATTACTGAACGGGATGAAGCGGTTATTATTCCGGTTATGATTAGTATCATCGCTTTACTTTTACTCGTGTATTTACGTTCAATCGTTGCGATGATTTACTTAATTGTAACTGTCGTTTTATCTTTCTTCTCTGCATTAGGAGCAGGCTGGATTTTACTGCATTTCGGTATGGGAGCTCCCGCGATACAAGGCGCGATCCCATTATACGCATTCGTATTTTTAGTTGCTTTAGGAGAGGATTATAATATCTTTATGGTTTCTGAAATATGGAAGAATAAAAAGAAACAAAATCATTTAGAATCAGTTAAAAATGGTGTTATACAAACAGGTAGTGTAATTACATCCGCAGGTTTAATTTTAGCAGGAACATTTGCAGTGTTAGGCACACTTCCAATTCAAGTTCTTGTCCAATTTGGTATTGTAACTGCAATTGGTGTATTACTAGATACATTTATTGTAAGACCATTACTTGTACCAGCAATCACAGTTGTTTTAGGCCGCTTTGCTTTTTGGCCAGGGAAACTTTCTAAAAAGAGAGAAGAAGTACAAAAATTGGATGTATAATAGAGAAGAACCAAGGATATTTTCCTTGGCTCTTTTCTATGTAGTTCATTAATTTTTTGAAGTCAAATCATCAGTTACAACGTGATCAGCATCTTCAATGGTTGTTTCGGGCATTCCATATAAGCCGTTCATTGCTTGTTCTTCGATATTAAGATTTGCAGTATTATTATTTTGAATAGATGTAGTGTTTTCGATAACATTTTCTTTTTTATTTACATTTTTGTCATTCATGCTTGAATCCTCCAAACATCATTTGATTTATTAATAGTATGTGGATGGATTTCCAGAAATATGTGAACGAATTTCTGCAGATGTTATATAGTTAAATAAAAAGCTTAGTATTAAATTTAAACTGTAAGGAGTGAACAAGTGTGGTGAAAACAAGAAAGTTAGCCTTCTAAAATAAAAATAAAATTTTAGGAGGCTATTAAAATGAAGTTTCATGTAATTGACAGAGAAAATTGGAATAGAGAGCAGTATTTTGAACATTATTTAAAATTAAAGTGTTCGTTTAGTATGACAGCGAATGTTGATATTACGATGATGCTAGAGGAAATACATCAAAAGGAAATTAAATTTTATCCGACTTTTATTTATGTAATTTCTAGAGTGATAAATAAACATACAGAATTTCGAACATGTTTTAATGATGAAGGAGTTTTAGGGTATTGGGAGGAAATGATACCTAGTTATACAATCTTTCATAAAGATGATAAATCTTTTTCAAGTATATGGACGGATTATTCTAGCGATTTCCACATTTTCTATAAAAACTATGAAGAGGATATGAGATGTTATGCTAATGTTCATGGTTTCTTCACGAAAGAAAATATTCCGCCAAATATTTTTCCGATTTCTGGTATACCTTGGACTAGTTTTACAGGATTTAATTTAAATATTAATAATGATGGTGATTTTTTATTACCAATTATTACTTGTGGGAAATATTTCAATGATGGAAGCAGGGTTATGCTACCTGTTTCATTGCAAGTACATCATGCGGTTTGTGATGGATATCATGCGAGTCGATTTATAGAGGATTTACAGGAGCTAGCTAATACTTGTAACGAGTGGCTTAAGTAATATCTAATTATTAATTATATAAAATTGAAAATGAATAAGCGTTAAAATAAAAAGAAGAGAACATATGTATATTACATGTTCTCTTCTTTTTATTCATTCATACTAAGTAACAGTGGAAAATATAGGTTGATTTGTAGTTTAATAGTAAAGAGAGTGATTAGTTTTAAAATTCTTTATTTTATAATTATTTAAGGGTTCAAATGTTTTAATAGGGGGAAGGTAAAGTGAAATTCATACGTATTGAAAAAGATGAAATCCTAATTAATAATATGGCAAAATTGTATTGTAAAGCATTTGAGAAAACAAATTTTACTGAAATGATTGAGAGAATGAAAAGACATATAGAATATGCAGATTTTAAAGGTATAATAGCAATAAATGATGAAAATGAGGTAGTTGGTTTTACTTATGGTTATCGCTCATTAGAAGGGCAGTACTATAATCAATTAATGAGAGAAGCGTTAAATCTAGAACAAGCAGACGAATGGTTACAAGATTGTTTTGAATTTGTAGAGTTAGCAGTTCACCCACAATATCGAAATGAAGGTCTTGGAATGAAATTACATAATGAATTAATAGAAGGGATTTCAAATAGAACGAGTATTTTAACAACACAAATAAACAATGAAAAAGCGCGTTCTTTATATAAAAGATTGGATTGGATGGATGTATTAGAGCCATTTCACCCAAGTAAAAGTGATGTCCCATATGTAATAATGGGAAAAATATTAAAGACAAAAGTAAATTAATAACTATATCGTTCACAAAAGTTATCGGTTTATAACAATGAAGGGGAAAACAAAAATGACAATAATATCTATAGAAAAAGCTACAATTTTAGATGCTGAAAAGTTAACAGAAATAATGAAAAGAACATTTGATGAAGAAGCAAAGCGATGGTTATACGGCCAAGGTGATGTAATTGATTATAACATTCAACCGCCAGGATATTCTTCAGTTGAAATGATGAAATATTCAATTGAAGAATTGGATATTTACAAAGTGATAATGGATGAAAAAGTAATCGGGGGAATTATAGTTACGATCTCTGGTAAATCGTATGGAAGAATCGATCGTATTTTTGTAGAGCCTTTTCTTCAAGGAAAAGGAATTGGATCGCGGGTTATTAAGTTAATAGAAGAAAAATTTCCGAACATAAGGATTTGGGATCTTGAAACATCTAGTAGACAAATTAATAATCATCATTTTTATAAAAAAATGGGCTATGAAATAATTTTTAAATCTGAAGATGAGTATTGCTATGTAAAAAGAAAAAATGTAGATGCAGTTGGAGAGAACCTAATTAAAAATAAAGATATGAAAAATGGTCAATACGAAAACTGTAATTTGGTTAATACAGAATATTATCAAGTAAATTTAAAAAATAGTGCATTTGTTGGTAGTAATATAATGCATATGAATATGAGTAATTGTAATGTAAGTCAATCAAAGTTTAGAAATATAAATTTTAGAAATTCCTCATATGCAGATTTAAATCTTTCTAGTAGTAAATTTAATTTGGTGAAATTAGGTGGAGTGCAATTCCAAAATACAAGTCTTGGAGATGAGAAGGAACCTATTTCATTTGAAAACTGTGATTTGGAAGGTAGTACAATACATAATAGTAACCTGAAAAATATTAAAATAATAAATTGTGATATAACTGGTATGAAAATAAATGGTATTCCAATAGAAAATTTGCTTGAGTTGTATAATAGGGTAAAAAATTAAATAAAAAATCACTTAGCATATTCTAAGTGATTTTTTCATTTTGAACGAGAGGGAATATAAGAGATGATGTTCAAAAAGCGAATATTATATCGAAATAATTATATGAAAATAACACAAAGAAATAAGGGTTGGCAGGATTTTAATATGGGATATTAGAATATTATATTTGAATGGAGGGGGAAAAGATGGAGATTAACGTTAGAGCAGTAGAAACACAAGATGCTAGAGCAATTCATCGTATATGCATTCAAGATGATGTTTTACCATATATGGTTTTCCTACCTAGTATGCGTGTAGATGCAATGGAGAATAGAATTCGAAATTTAGCACAGAATCAATTTGAATTTGTAGCAGAATATGATGGAGAAGTTGTTGGATTTGTCGGTTTAACCCAAAGTCCAGGGCGAAGATCCCACTCGGGTGATTTATTCATCGGAGTAGATAGTGAGTATCACAATAAAGGAATTGGAAAAGTACTTCTTACAAAAATGCTTGATTTAGCTGATAATTGGCTAATGTTAGAACGAGTGGAACTTGGTGTATTAGAAACGAATCCTAGAGCCAAAGTATTATATGAAAAATTTGGATTTATCGAAGAGGGTGTAAAGGTTGGGAATTTGAGGGCTCATGGGAACTTTGTTAACGAAATCATGATGAGTCGTTTTAGACCAAATGGTTTGATTATACATAATAAATAGGGGGGTAAATTGAACAGAAATATCGATTTGTTTTGAAAAAAGTATGGCAAAAGGACGCCATACTTTTTTTAGTTTATTAAAAATAAAGAGCAATTTTTATTTAAAGGATGTTTTAACGGATGAAGCATTAGGAATCATCTTAATCCGGAAAGCATATGACTTAATAGAATCTATTTCTATGTGCAAGGGGAATGCATATGTGGAAATTTCAAAAACCTTGAAAAAACGATTGCATAAGTATATTTAAATTTTATTTATTTTCATACATAGTATAATTGAGCATTCAAGGAACAAGGAGTGATTGTAATGTCGACAGACCAACCTATTCCTGGACATTTTATTATGGACCCACAGCGAGCTATGCTGTTGCCACCGGAATTGAAAGCAGCTCCATCTGAATCATTAACAGAACAATTATTTATTGAACGATCTATAACTGAAAATAGATTTTGGTTACGTATTATGAAAGAGCATGCTTTGTTTCTTGGTGAGGGGTTTAATCGTAACGATAAAAATTTAATTCAGCAAGTAGAACAGTTTTATAATCAGTTTGATAGGCAGCTGCAAAAAGCATTTACTATTCCACAAACTGTTCAAGCGGTAAGGCAATTAAATGAAGAGAGCATTCAGTTAGTGTATGCTTTTCGTAATTATAAAAGAAACTTACTAATTTTAATCATCAATTGTAAAGTGAAAGGGTTTAATTTTCCACTTTTAGTGGATCATGTTGCACGAGAAGCGGAATATTTTATGCGGACACTTCAAAAGTTTAATGAAGGCAAGATGGATCCTATTCAAGATGCGATTATTAGCGAGAATGTTTTCTGGTTACGAATTATGATGGAACACTCACGTTTTATTGCTTCATTACTGGATCAATCGGAGAGAAATCTTGTTCATACAGCGTTGAAATTTGGAGATGATTTTGAAATTCTTCTTAATCAAGCTAGAGATGTTGAATCGATGTTATATCAAAAAGAACCGACATATCCGATTATAGGAAAAATGAATAAAGATAGTGAAAATGCTACTGTTGAGTTAAGGAATTTCAAAAAAGCAGGATTAGAGTTAATTCAAACATGCCAAATTCGAAATGTCATAAATCCATTGCTTGCTGATCATGTTACAAGAGAGGCAGAGCATTTCCTCTTTATGATTCATGTATTGGAGCAAAGGCTAAAGCAAAAGCAAGTGGAACAATCTCCGCAATAATAAATAAACAAGAAAAGCATGGCAAACTAATGTCATGCTTTTCTTGTTTATCCCGCTATTTGTGGGCAGTAAAACTCCCACTGATTAAAGTTTCACTTTATAAATTGTGATTCAATTGTTTCGGTTGTAATAAAAATATTGCTAATCCAATGAAAATAAGTAGAATTCCTAGTCCTTGCTGTAAAGAAATTGTTTCATCTAAAATGAAATAGGCTAAAATACAAGTTCCAATTGTCTCTCCTAAAATACTCATCGAGATAACAGTAGCGCTCATCCATTTTAATAACCAATTGAAAATTGTTTGTCCTAAAATCGTTGCAATGAATGCAAGACCTATAAAGGACCACCATGTTTGTGTAGTGTAATTGAAGAAAGATGACTGCTGTGTGTAAGCAAATATACCCAGAAAGAGTGAACTACTGCCATAACTAATTACCGAGTACGGTATTAGGGATAGGTCTTTACGAACATGTTGACTAATGAAAAAGTAAGCTGTTATGACGCCAGCAGCAATAAAAGCTAAAATATCGCCGTATAAAGCCTCACCACTAATTTGAAAATCTTGCCACCCAATCACGATACTTCCTGAAATTGCAATAAGGCAGCCTATAATTGCACCTTTCGTAAACCGTTCCTTAAATAAAAAATAACCACCGACCATTGAAAATAAAGGTTGCAACGTTACAATAACTGTAGAACTTGCTACAGAAGTATACTGTAATGATTCAAACCATAGTACATAATGAGCTGCTAGAAATAATCCAGATAAGAGTCCAAATCCCCAGTGCTTTTTTGATAATGAGCAAAGTTCGCTTCGATTGTTTGTATTAAATATTAGAAACGGTAAAAGAATTACCGTAGCAAACAATAATCGATAAAAAGCAGTGATTGCTGCAGGGGCATCTGCTATTTTTACGAAGATTGCTGAAGTAGATAAGGCGAACACACCGAAAAATAAGATGAAATATGAAAGAATAGGTGATTTCAAAGTTTGTCCCTCCGTTTGATTGTTTATTATAATGAACTGTATATAATATAATGTACAAAAGTTAGTATATAAGCCTAAGATGAAATAAGGAAGGATTAATTGCCACTGTTTAGTATGTCAGCACAAAAGGAACGAAAGATGTATTATGATGGACGAAAGGAAGTTGTAACAATGATTCATTATCGACTAGGTCAAACTGTTTTAAGTTATCGTAAGAAAAATAATATGACAATTCGTAAATTTGCTGATTATGCAGGAATCAGTACTTCACTTATTAGTCAAATTGAAAGAGGACATGCCAATCCTTCTTTAAATGTATTGGAATTAATAGCGAAAGCATTAAATGTACCGCTGTTTACTCTTTTTATTAATGATATTGATACAGACTCACTTATTTCTAAGAAGAAAGATCGGAAAAAAGTATATCGAGAAAATAATGATCATATTGTTTATGATGTGTTAACACCAGATTTTATGAAAGCTCGCATTGAAATGTTAATGATGGATTTAAACGGATATGCAAATACAACAGAAAGTCACTATTCCCACGAAGATAAGGAAGAAATTGCAGTTGTAATGAAAGGGGAAGTGTATGTGGAATTGGAAGGGAATGAATATTTTTTAGAAGAAGGAGATGTTGTGCGTATTCCACCGAACGTGAAACATAGATTTTTGAATAAGAGTGATGAAATGAATCACATCTTATTTGTATTAACACCTTCGTTAAGCTAAGGAAGTAGCTTAAGGATACATACTAAGTGGTAACATAATAGAAAGTATCAATTACATAAAGATTCGCGTGTATAATAAAACAACTATCTATAAATACATACACATTTGATTTTCACTTTGTATGTTTAAGAAGATGAGAGGCTTGACGAAAAATTAAGATAGTTCCATGACTATCAAACCAAATAATTCAGATAAACAAAGAGTGAAAATTTTTAAGGCTTTGGCAGGAGTAAAACGAGAGATTGTTCGTTATTTATTTCATAATCAAAACAAACACAATTGTGGAAGATTGAGACTGCATTAGGGATGAATAAGTATCATCTCAAAATATTATTAGAAGCAAATTTAATTCTTGTTGAGCGACAGGGGCAATTTAAATTTATAGCTGTAAAGGAGGAAACTTTTCAAGAGTTTTCACCTGGCTTTTTGCCGACTTTGTAGATGCTGAAAAGTCATTTTTATTAGGGGGGAAGAGCGGATAATAATGGGAAATATAAATGTATTAAAAGATGGGCTCTCAATTATATCTCAATGTAAAAAAGAAACAAATGATATTTGGCATGCACATTTCGGAGCAGCTGCCATTGCTAGTTATTTTTTTACGAAAAACAATAACATTGATGAAAAAACTGCCTGTAACATTTATTCTCAAGCGAAAATGATGCTCCATAAGCAAAGGTTAGGCGAAACAATTGATAATAAACAAGGTGTCGATTATCAAAGTGCTGAAGAAACGATAATCAAATCTTTGGAACAAACGATTGATGAACTCCATTGGGTTGGTCATAATGTAATTTACGCTTCTTTAAGTTTACTAGCCATTAAGGAGTTAAGTCATTGGGGGAGTGAGCAAGATATTAATAATATAGCAAACCTTATATTATCGTTTCAAAAAACAATTCCCGGTAGATCTTGGATTGGTTTTACAACTAAAGAAGTAAAGCGACTAATTATAAATAATGAGGAGATTCAAAGCGAAATTAAAAACCCGAAGCAATTATCTGAATTTATTTTAAATGAGTTATCTAAATTTAATGTTATATATAAGGCAGAATCACATCACGATTTAATTGGTCATATGCTTACCTTCTCACATGCGATTAATATATTATATGACTTAGGGCATATAGAATTATTTCAACGAGGAATAAAACCACTATTAAAGCTAGTTTATGTACTTAGAAAAAGTCGCAATTTAATGCCGAATGCCCAAATAATATTGAATTCTCCTGTAGATCGTTTACCTCTCACAAAAGCAAAACAAGTTGATACACTTCCGCTAGATAATGCATTCTGGCTTAAAGACTACAGCGAATTTAATTGGGATTTTGGGCACATATTTAAATTTTCATATAGTTATTTTGATCACTTAACAAGGGTTCCAGTATATAAAGATAAAACATTTGAGAAATTCTGTTGTATTATTAATGAGTAAAAGTGTCTAACTTTAAATTAATAGTAAATGGCACACATTCATAAACTAACATAGTTATAAAAAATGGTAGGAAATTATAATGACCTGTAATAATAGGCTTAGTTTAAGTCTCTTTTTTTGTTAGTAGTATATTGTTTTTTCAAATATGTAAGATTTTACATTAGCATGAGACTTTTACTTATTATGTAAGTAGGCTATACTAAAATACATATATTTTGAAATTGGAGCGAATAAAGACGACATGGAATTAGTGAAGTTAGAAAAAATAATTGAATTGAAAAAAGAAGAATTATTGAATCTAGTCTCAAATTATGGACTTCAACATGAAAAAGTAATAGCACTCAGCCAAGAAATTGACAAATTAATAAACTGGTTTATGTTTTTAAAATAGAAAGAACTATGACGTGAGTTGAATATGTTATAGTTCTTTTTTATTCATATATATTGTCTAATTTCTTACAGAATGCGCAAGCTGCTAGTCGACTATGATAATTTTTGGTTATAATAATAAAGGAATTATTAATTGTATCGGTTAGGGGCGCAGCAAATATGAAAACAGTCGTTGTCATCGGTGGAGGTATTACTGGACTTTCTACTATGTTTTATTTAGAAAAATTAAAGAAGGATTATAATATAGATTTAAATTTAATCCTTATTGAGAAAGAAGAGTATTTAGGTGGTAAAATCCACAGTGTGGAAGAAAATGATTTTATTATGGAATCTGGAGCAGATTCTATTGTAGCTCGTAATGAACATGTTTTGCCGCTTGTAAAAGATTTAAATTTAGAAAATGAAATGGTATATAACGAAACAGGTATTTCTTACATATACTCTGATAACATATTACATCCAATTCCTGCTGACACTATATTTGGGATTCCTATGAGTGTTGAATCATTATTTAGCAGTACGCTAGTCTCAAAAAAAGGGAAAATCGTTGCTTTAAAAGATTTTATTACGAAAAATAAGGAGTTTACAAAGGATACATCACTTGCTGTATTTTTAGAAAGCTTTTTAGGGAAAGAATTAGTGGAAAGACAAGTTGCACCTGTGCTTTCAGGTGTATATTCTGGTAAATTGAATGAGCTTACAATGGCATCTACGTTACCATATTTACTTGAGTATAAAAATAAATATGGAAGTATTATTAAAGGTTTTGAAGAGAATAAAAAACAATTTCAGTCAGCAGGAAATAAAAAGTTTGTATCATTTAAAAGTGGACTATCTACGATTATTAATCGCTTAGAAGAAGTGCTGACGGAGACTGTCATTAATAAAGGTGCTGTAACAACAGTGATAAGTAAAAAAGGGGATCGGTATGAGGTTTCTTTTGCAAATCATGAGACAATACAAGCTGATTATGTCGTTTTAGCAGCTCCACATGATATCGCACAAACGTTATTACAGTCTAATGAGTTAAATGAGCATTTTAATAAATTTAAAAATTCATCGCTTATAAGTATTTACTTAGGTTTTGACATACTAGATGAACAACTACCGGCTGACGGCACAGGTTTTATCGTAACGGAAAACAGTGATTTACATTGTGATGCTTGCACATGGACAAGCAGGAAGTGGAAACATACATCTGGTAAACAAAAGCTATTAGTAAGAATGTTTTATAAGAGCACTAATCCAGTATATGAAACGATCAAAAGTTATAGTGAAGAAGAATTAGTACGAGTTGCTTTATATGATATTGAAAAGAGCCTCGGAATTAAAGGTGAACCGGAAGTAATTGAAGTTACAAATTGGAAAGATTTAATGCCGAAATATCATTTAGAACATAATCAAGCTGTTCAATCATTACAAGAAAAATTGGCCATGCTTTATCCTAATGTATACTTAGCTGGTGCTTCATATTACGGTGTAGGAATTGGTGCTTGTATTGGAAACGGAAAGAATACTGCCAATGAAATAATTACGACATTGAATGAACAGTCAAAATAATAATATTGAATACATATGTAAATAAAATGTCCCTCCAACATAATGGAGGGACATTTTATTTGTAATTATTTAACATTAATTGCAATCTTTTTATGATTGGCTTTATTCTCTTTAATAGTTAATGTTATTTTTCCAGATTCTTCAAATGAATACGGTGAGAGCCGATAAAGTTCTTTAATACTATGTTTTTCTTTTAATTTATTTGTAGGAATTAATGTTATATTAGGCTTCCATGTTTCCTGTTTGCCTGAAGGGTAGTCTACTATTATTTCTGGATTATTTAATTGTATTGTTTCCCAAGAGACAAAATACAGTTCAACTTCTGCATCTTTTTTTAGTAATTTTTCTGAGAAATAACCAAACTCACCGACATTACCAAAAACAGTGAAATTTTGATTTTGCAATTTAATATCTAAATATCTAGGTTGATATGTTGCTGCGTGATACATTCCGTATGAAAGAGAGAGTGTGGCAGCGATTAATATACCAACTGAAAATGTCTTAAAGCTATTTCCTTTAAAACTTGTCATCATAAATGAGTTTGGTGTGAATTTTTTTGCGAATAAAAAAATGAGTAAAATGAGCAAGAGGGATAAGCCAATGAAAATATACATAAAGTTTAAGCACCTCCGTAAGAAATATTTACTGTTTTTCTATATTTTAACATGAGAGGGTGTAAATTAGGGGTGGTTTTTAGAGGGGAATTAATAAATACAACGAAGTTATATATTATTAATAGGATAAACATCGCTAGAAATATTTGATTTGTGGGACATTAAGGACTTTCCTAATTATAAATACTTTTTCTGCTATAATAAATGAGTAGAGAGAAAGGAGTGATCCTATGGTATTTCCTATGTTAGAAACAGAACGCTTGCGCTTAGTTGAAATAGAACAATCTTATTGTCAAAAAATATATGAAATATTCTCATTAGATGAGGTAACGTGTTATTATGGTATGAATTCTTTTACTGAGTTTGGACAAGCTTCACGTATGATTGAATCTTTTTCAAAAAATTACTTTGAGAAAAAGGCAATGCGTTGGGGGATTGTATTAAAAGACACAAATAATTTAGTAGGAACAATTGGATTAAATAATTTACAACTTTGGAGTAAACGCTCAGAGATTGGATATGATTTGCATCCTCGTTATTGGGGGAATGGTTATGCTTCTGAAGCTGCTCGAGAAATTATTACTTATGGATTTCGAGATTTAGGCTTATTTAGAATTGGAGCTATTACATATCCTGAAAATATAACTTCGTGTAATATGTTATCTAAATTAGGTTTTCAACAAGAAGGGCTGTTACGTGGATACATTCATCAAGGAAATAAACAACACGATGCATTAATGTATTCTATTGTACGAACAGATGTAGAGGATATTCATTATTAATAAAAAAGCCCTTCTTATTTAAAATAAGAGGGGCTTGTAAAAATCAACCTATTTTAGGTAATAAACGTTCTCCGCTTTTCATACTACTTTTACATAAAGGGCATTTAGGCTCTTCTTCAAATGAAAAGTTCTTTCTCATCCATCCTAAACAATCCTCTGATTCACATTCCCAAACAGGGGTTTGTTCTGGTGGTACTTCTGCTACATCGTTCTTTCGATTGCGATACATGTAACCACTCCTTTTATGTAAAAATTTTTAGTTATATATTAAAAAGGTTGTTAACCGAGCTGGTAACAACCTTTTTATTGATTGAATTATAGCTTTACAACGTTTTTAGCTTGAGGTCCACGGTTACCGTCTTCAACTTCGAAGCTAACTTCTTGACCTTCGTCAAGAGATTTGAAGCCGTCGCCAGTGATAGCTGAGAAGTGAACGAATACGTCGCTACCGTCTGCAACTTCGATGAAACCGAAACCTTTTTCGCTGTTAAACCATTTTACTTTACCTGTTAATGTCATGGTAATGCCTCCTAAAATTTAAAAAGATTACAATATGATCGGCCTTATTCGATTGAAAATAAAAGTTCACATATTATCAAAAATCCATAAGGAGTACAAAACATTCCTGATTGATACTTGATAATATGCAAAGAAAGTATAGTGCTAAATTGACCTTAATTACTATCTTACAACAAATGGTGGGAAATAGCAAGTGCTGGTAATACCAGTGAATGAATTGGGTGATACTGGTAAAAGGCACGAAGACATCTCTTTTATTTATATATTATTCCTAATCTGAATTTATTCCAAACAGAAATCATTTATTTTAATAAATATGTTTAAGGGAAATGATATATATTTCAAGAATACAGATGATTACAATAATAAGGAGGATAGAATATTGCTAAATAAACAATTTAAAATAATTGAAGCAGCAAAAGAAGGAAGAAGAAAAGTTCATCCTATTTTCGCTGTTATACTTGCAATTGTATTTTTAACTTTAGGTGAATTTTTCATGTTGTTTATGCTGTTTTTACCGAAAGCAGATACATCATTTGTAAAGGCAATTTATAGTAATATTGAGATGATATTAACGTTTGGTGGGGCTATATTTTTTATTTTTTTATGGATTAGGTTTGTAGAGAAAAGGTCATTTTCATCCATTGTTTTTTGGAAAGTGCAATGGATGAGAAAGTATTTGAGAGGTGCGTTAATAGGATTTATCTTCATTTCAATACCAGTAATTGTACTTGTATTAACAGGTATTGTAAAACTACAAATGCAACAAATTACGGCAACCGCCATATTTGGTATTGTAGGATCTTTAATTGCTTTTTTAATACAAGGTGCAACGGAAGAAATTATTGTACGAGGCTGGTTGTTTCCAGTTATTTCTGTTAGAAGTCGTATATGGGTTGGGATTATAGTGACGTCCTTTTTATTTGGTTTTCTTCATTTACTTAATCCAGGTATTACAATTCTTTCAATATCGAATATAATATTAGTTGGTGTATTTGCAGCTTTTTACGTATTAAAGGACAGTAGTCTTTGGGGGATTTGTGCATGGCATTCCATTTGGAATTGGGCACAATATAATGTCTATGGTTTTGCAGTTAGTGGCATGACGATATATTCAACACCACTATTTAAACCTGTAACAAATGGGTCAGAAGTGCTTCAGGGAGGCTCATTTGGTATTGAAGGTAGTATCATTACAACAATAATGCTTTCTATCGCTTCAATCGTTTTATGGAAACAGTTATGGGGGCGAAAAGTGAAACAACGAGATATTAGCTAATGAAAGAGGGAGAAAATATGGGGATTATAGCGTTTGAGGGAGCGAGTGCTGTTGGTAAGAGTAGCACATGTCGTGAACTAGAAAAAAATTATGGTGCATACATTATACCTGAAGTGAATTTTTTATTTGAAAGACCGAAAAATGAACATAATACATGGTATTTTGAAAAACAAGTAGAGCGCTGGAATATAGCAGTGCAGAAGTCGCAGCAATATGAAATTGTAATACTTGATGGTGATATTTATCAGCCACTTAGTTATAATTGGTGTTTCCATTTTGATATATTTAATCAGCCGTTATCTTTAATAGAAAACTTTTATAAAGAAAAACTGATCAATAAGGAAATTGGTTTTCCCGATCAATATTTTTATTTATATACGAATGATGAAGAGCTTAGAAAACGGAAAGAATCTGATGAGACGAAAAAAAGAAGGAACTTTGAAAAACATTTACATATATCAAAATCGTTTCAACGTTATTATGAAAATCTCAATACCGTCACAGATGGTTACTGTAATTTGATTGAAGCGAAAAGTGTAAAGTCGAATGAATTAGAAATTGTGAAAAGTTTAAACAGCTTGAACGTGTGTGAAAAAAGACGGTTTGATGTTTCGAGGTTAGAAGCTATTACGAAGTGGTTAAAAGAGAGTCGTGCATAAAAAACAACGAGTGCCTTATAAGGTACTCGTTGTTTTTTTATGCATATTGAATATGTGAGTTTATATATTGTTGTAAGTTTGATTTTTCATTTTTCTTAATAGTATTTGTATATTTAGGTAGAAAGAGTTGAGAAGGAGAAACTGGTAGTTCACTACAAACATCGATACCATAAACAGAATTATTCATAGTGAGAGAATGAATACATTTTAAAAGTGTAGATAGTTTCATCAAAGTTTGAAGATGTTAAACCATCATACAATAAGCTCATATTTATGCAGCTACTATAAATTATTAGGCTAGCATATATTTTTATAAATTTAAAACGAAATGCTTAGAGTGGAATTAGCATTTGAAAAAGACTGCACTTTTTGACGGAATAATCTTTCAATTTATAAAGAAAAGAAATACAATATAAGGAAATGCATATATGATTCAGGAAATAGAAAATATGTAATAAATGAAAATGTATCCCGCTATTTGCGGGAAATAAGACTCGAAATTCAGCTGTGACAAAAAATTAGGCGGAGGTCTACTACCCGTAAAAGCTCGATTGGTTCAACAAATAATCGATGCTTCGAGTTATAACTTGTGAAGGAGGAATAAATATAAGCATGAAAAAGATTATTATTTCAGATCTTGATGGGACTTTATTAAGAAGTGATAAAACAATTTCAGAGAAATCTATTAATATTTTGAGGGAATGTAAAAATAATGGAGACGAATTGATTTTTGCTACGGCAAGGCCTCCAAGAGCTATAAATCAGTATATTCCCAACGTGTTAAAGAATGAGATTATCATTTGTTATAATGGAGCTCTAGTTCTTAAAGGTAATGATATTTTATATGAAATGAAGATTTCTAAAAATGATATTTTAGGAATCATAGAAATAGCAAAAAAGTATAATCTTCATCAGATTTGTCTTGAAATAAATGATAAGCTGTACTCAAATTTTGATGTTACTGATTATTTTGGTAATGTGCCGTGTGAAGTCATGGATATAAGAGAATTAAACTTTGAAAAAGCCTCTAAAGTAATTGTTTGTACTAATGGCTCAATAAATAAGGAGTTCACTAAGGAGTTGCCTGATGAGTGCAAGGCAGTCATTACAGATAACGGAACATTGTGTCAAATTATGCATACGGATGTTTCAAAATGGAATAGTATTCAGCATGTTCTACAGCACTTAAATCGAGATGTATCTGAAGTAATTGCATTTGGAGATGACTACAATGATATGGAAATGATAGAGAAGTGTGGGATTGGCGTAGCGATGAGCAATGCTGTTGAAGAATTAAAATCCGTCGCTAAATTTATTGCCAAAAGTAATGATGAGGATGGAGTTGCTACATTTCTGGAAAGTAATAGTTATATTTATGTTAATTAGTATGGAAAAATGAATCGCAGCAAGTTGCGAAAAAAGAGAAGCTACATCTGTTTTTGATAAATAGATATTATGAAAAGGGAAATATGGGAGGAAATAGGCAAGATGAAAACATTATTTAAAATAATAGGAATTATAGCTGGTATGGCAGTAATTGGAGTAGGTTTAACATATGGTATGCTGTATTATTTAAATAATAGTAAACCAGCTGCGAAAAAGACAACACCAGCAGCCCCCGCAATAGAAGTGCTAGCTGATAGTAATGTAAAAGCCGAAGATGCAAAGATGTTAGAAAACGGGAATTATTCATTGCCGAATAGTGGTTTTAATAAAAATTTCAAATGGACAGATGAGAACATACAGACAGCATTACATGAAATGGCACATCAAAAAGCGAAAGCAGATCAAAAATGGGGATATATCTTTATTACACAAGAACGTATTGAAAGTTTACTTGAAATTATAAATAGTAATGATGTTGCACAAAAAAGTACATATGTGGATATTTTAGAACGATGGAAACAAGGAAAATATGAAAAGGTTGATGTGGACCACAACAAGATTTGGAAATTACAAAGTGGGAATTTAGGAGAAGGGAAAGGAGTAATGTCAGAAAAGGAGCAAAAAGAATTAATTAATCAAGTTTTTATACAAAAAGGTACATATTCAGGTAGTAAATTAATTGCAGGTGGGGGACAAACTAATAAATAAGGTACATATTGATTTTGAAACACCTGTATTGTTATGAACACAAATGTTTTAACAAAAATGAGTAATTGCTTTTTAGAGCAGTTACTCATTTTTGTAATTACTCGCTTACTTTTCTATTCTCTCTAATAATGTAAGAAACGATTGTAAAACTGGTGATATCCATCTAGATTTATGATAGATTACGTGGCTTTGAATGACTGCTGGAGTTTCGATGGGCTGAAAACAGAGTTGCTCTTTTTGACAACTTTCTTGTACAACGATGTAAGGGAGAATTGAAATTCCTAACTCACACATCACAGATTGTTTAATGACTTCAACATTGGAAGTTTCGAATGTTTTAGCGGGAATATTCCCGCTTTGACGTAAAAAACGATCTACCATCGGTCTATAGCCGCAGCTTTGTTCAGTAAATATAAATTGAGTATTTTGTAATAAAAGGAGTGGATCAGTGTTTGAAGGGAAATGAGCAGGGAAAATCCATCCAAATGTTTCATTACATAAATTACACGTAATAAAATCATTATGCTCTATACTTTCTCCAATTATGAAGATAACATCGGTTTCTCCTTCATGTAGTTTTTTCAATGCTTGCCCATTGGTATTTGTCTCAAGTACGATATTTACTTTCGGATTTTCCTGTTTGTAAGTACGTAATAATTGTGGTAATCGATACACTGCCAATGATTCATTAGATGTAATAGTTAATGTTCCTTCTAAATGGTCACTGTTTTGAGGGATTTCTTGCGCTTTATCATAAATAGTAAGTAATTCTAATGCGTACGGATGAAATTGATGACCTGCTTTTGTAAGAAGTATTTTTTTTCCTAATCGATCGAATAGAGGAATGTTTAAATCGCTCTCTAATGATTTAATATGAGCTGTTACAGTAGATTGCACATAACCTAATGCATGAGCAGCTTTAGAAAAGTTGCCATATTTAACAATGGCACAAAATGTTTTAACATGTCTCATTTCCATAAGCGATACCTCTTTTATTATCATGATTTGTGAATGATTATATCATGTATTTCAATTTTTCAAATCATTAAATTTCTTTTAAAATTAAGTTGTGGAGAAATTTATTCAAGTGAAATTGGAGGAGAAAAAATGAGTGAAAAGAGCTATCATGTAGCTGTAGTTGGGGCTACAGGTGCAGTAGGGCAAAAAATTATTGCATTGTTAGATAGAGAAACGAAATTTAATATAGAAGAAATTACATTACTCTCGTCAAAACGATCTGCTGGTAAGGCAGTAAAATTTAAAGGCAGGGAGATTAAAATACAAGAGGCAAAATCAACTAGTTTTGAAGGTGTAGACATTGCATTTTTTAGTGCTGGAGAAGAAATTTCTAGACAATATGTAAATCATGCAGTTTCTAGTGGTGCAATTGTAATTGACAACACAAGTGAATACCGAATGGCACACGATGTACCACTCGTCGTTCCAGAAGTAAATGCACATACTTTAAGGAAACATAACGGGATCATTGCAGTTCCGAATTGCTCAGCACTACAGATGGTAACAGCTCTTCAACCTATTCGGAAATCATTTGGTATAGAACGAATTATTGTTTCAACGTATCAAGCCGTATCAGGATCAGGAATTCATGCGATTCATGAATTAAAAGAACAGGCTAAGTCAATGCTTACAGGTGAAGAAGTGAAGAGTACTATATTACCAGCGAAAAAAGATAAAAAACATTATCCAATTGCATTTAATGTTTTGCCGCAAGTGGATATATTTACAGACAACGATTTCACATTCGAAGAAGTAAAGATGATTCAAGAGACGAAGAAAATTTTAGAAGATCCAAATCTGAAAATGGCAGCTACTTGCGTCAGAGTTCCAGTTGTATCGGGGCATTCTGAATCGGTTTATATTGAACTTGAAAAAGAAGCGACCGTTGCAGAAATTAAAGAAGTACTACTGAATGCACCAGGTGTTATTTTACAAGATAATCCTAGTGAACAAATTTATCCAACGCCATTATATGCAGAGGGTAAAAGAGATACATTTGTAGGTAGAATACGCAAAGATCCGGATACGCCAAAAGGATTCCATCTTTGGATTGTTTCTGATAATTTATTAAAAGGTGCGGCTTGGAACTCAGTTCAAATCACAGAGACATTGGTGGAAAAGGGGATTATTTAGTATAAATTTATATAAACATTGAAAATAGGAGGATATATGGGAAACCGTTAATTATAATGGTTTCCCATTTTTTACTTAATGAGTATTCTCCTAACTTCAATTTGAATTTAATTTAAGTTAGTTTTTATAGTGTTTTTATAAATATCAATTTTATTTGCTGAGAATTTTAAAAATCTAGGCTCTCCATTAATTGTGAGATAAATATTAATTGAGATTGGCATCTCAACCTTTTTCACTACATCTTCTATAGAAAAATACTCATTTTCTTTTTCGTTATAAAAAACAATGGAACTATAATTAATACCTCGTTATTTTCAATATCAATACTACACATCATAGGGAATTTCTCATCATTATGTATTATTAATTCGCCAGTACTATTGAACCGTTTGATTCTTCTGTGAAATTTATAGTTTCCACTGGTTTTACCCACTTTTCATCGCACTCTTCATTTTCCTCTTCATCTATTGCCCATTCCCATATCGGGTTTTGTTTCAAGTCTTCAATAGTCAATTCATCAACTGGTTTGCTTTTATTCATATACAATTACTCCCTTTATCATAATAAATGGATGATTAAAAAAATTCTTTCTTCAACTGAACAATATGGCCATTTGCATCCCTTTGAAATACAAGTTTTCGCGTTTTCATAATTAGTTGAACGCCAATAAACAGGTTCAATGTAGAGTTTATTCCATTTGATATTATTTTAACTGGTTTCGAAATACTGTGCTCATCCTAATAACTTCTCAAACACTTGTTCTTACGGTGATTTTAACAATGTTTTGAGTAGGTATCAAATAGTTATTAACTGACCTGATTGAAAAGAAAAAAGGATCGTTAATGTATGTGGAAAAGAGCGAAAAACATCAAGAATGAACAAGAAAATTTTAGTATAATATGGATATATTCAATGTGAGGGGGAATTTAATGTGTATCAAATAAAGGGGTATTTTTCGTCACTAAAAGGAAATCATTATGAAATTGGTAAGCAACAAGGAGAATTCGTAAAGAAACATCCATATCTTATTCCACAATTTATACAGCAAGAAAATTTAATATGGGATAATCATTGGACAGAATCTAGAAATGTACTAAAACAATATTGTCCAGGAATTAATGAAGAAATTGAAGGCTTTTGCGAAGTATTGAAAATTCCTTCAAGGAATATGATGTATTATTATCAGACACTATTAAAAGCAGGTTGTAGTCATTGTGCAGTATTACCTAAAAAAACTGATTTAAAGCATACATATGTATTAAGAAATTTTGATTTATCACCCAAAATAGATGATATGCGTTTTTGTTCGACGCATGTTGAAGGTGCATATGCACATAGTGGTTTTTCTACTCAATATTTTGGCCGAACAGAAGGAGTTAATGAGCATGGGTTATCTATTACATTTTCAGCATGTGGTCAACCTGTAGGGAATATTGAAGGTTTAAGAAAACCGATGGTAAATGGTTTGCAATGTTTTGCGGTAATTCGAGTAATATTGGAGAAATGTAGAAATACGCATGAAGCTACATCTTTAATAAAAGAAATGCCTATAGCAAGTAATATTAATATAATTGTAGCGGATCCTTTAAACGCAGCACATATTGAAATATTTGACGGGCATAAATCAATAACAACAATTAATGAGGAAAGTCAAGCTTTTACCGTATCAACAAACCATGCAGTCAGTTCACCTATTCAGAAATTAAATAATAGGAAATTAGAACAATCTACAAAAAGATATCACATTTTACATGAGCATTTAAATCGAAATGAACAGGTGAGCATGGAATCTTTAAAAGGATTGGTAGAAGAAGAATATCCTATTGGGGTGACGGTGCATAATTATGAAGAGTGGTTTGGGACTTTGCATTCTGTATTAATTGATTTACAGGATCGTACATTGAATATTTGCTTCGGATCGCCACTTTTAAACGAGTGGTACTCATTGAAAGTTGGAGAAAGCCTTCCGTTTTCCGAAGTGAATGTGAACTTTAAAAATAAAACTTATGCTGACTTTTGGAGAGAAGAGAAAAATGAAATGACTCCTAAAGATTAAAAAGGAATAAGATGGTAAAATGAAGGGAGTGAAAATAGACAGGAGGGGTTGATATTGCTACAAGCCATGTTACCATTTGTTCTTATCTTATTTTTAGTCGTTTCGATGTATATAACTTATCAAAAAAGAAAAAAAGCAGGGATAAAAGGATTAAAAAGTGCATTAACTTCTATTTGTTGCTTTTTAATTGCAATCTTAAATTTGTTTGCATATTGGTTTCGTTTTGGCGGTATTTTTACTTGGCTAGTCTCAATTGTATTGTTGCTAGTAGGGGCATATTTTACAAAATATATTCCAATCTCAAAAAAGGTACACTAAAATTATATGAGTTTATATGTAATGTTTTATTTCAATGTGCTATAGATGCCTTTAAATCAATGCTTTTGAGCATTTCGATATGTGTTTGCAAACATTTTGCAAACACATATTAAAATATACTCTTCGTGAATGTTTTCGCTGCATCTTCTTGCATATTGGGTAAGACATGAGAATATACCCTTAAAGTTAAAGAGATATCAAATGCCAATGACAGAATTCATGAAGTTTGCAAAGTGCGAGAACGAAGATTTTTTTGACATCAAGCAGATGTACAGCGCGGAAAAAGCTTTCAAGAAAATGTAGAACCACGGAAATCTACATTTTGCTTACATGGGTATACGAGTAAATGTAGCTGGCAAGTGGGGTACGATCGTTGGAAACTAGAAAACTAATTTGTTCGATGGGGAAATAGAAGCGTACAACTGCCACCCTTATTGGGAAATTGCTTACTTCGATGAAGAAGGCAATGTGGTTCATAGCTGTCAAAAGGGAGAGTATGCGATATAAGTAAAAAAGGACGAGCAGTCGTACCTACTGTCCTTTATAGGAGAAAAATTATTCTGGACTAGAACTACGAATAACCAGAAAACGCGCTTTTAACCAGTGTTGTCAAAGATGTAATAATCTATGCAACAAAAAAGCTTAGTCGGAATTCAAAACACCAAAATGGCTTGCATTGGTAAACAGGCTCAAAAGTAGTATATGCAAAATGAAAAATTCCATACAAAAAGCAGACAACAATTTTGGTTGTCTGCCAGTGAGTCGAATGAGTTAGCTAATTGTGATAAATTGCTTTCCCATTACAAGAAGAGTGAAGCTGCTAGTTCAAACAGCTTGTAGGTAGTCTTTTCGATATTTTAAAAAATATACAGAGAAAGCAGATAAGTGACGAATCTACCTGCTTCTGCTGTAACAAAAGAAAGAAGTATTAGCCGTGGATACGGCGGCTTGAAAATAGTATGTATTGGTTTTGGAAAAATATTCAAGTAGTGAAGGGGAATGGGGACAAATTTGAGGGCTATTCACTCGAACAGCTTCGTACCCGTCACAGTCGTTATCCTATTGTGACGGGTATCTGACTTATATTATTGAGGGAACGGGACGGAAGGCTGCCACGGTATTGTTGCAGGAATCCAGACGGACCTGCGCGCTTACCCCAGCATTCGCGAGCTGCGTCACGGCATTCAAGATAGCAGACTTTCTGCCAGATTTGACGGCTACGTTATAGTTCACGACTAGGGGACGAACTGGGTCCTGAGGAGGAAATCGATTGAGAAATGATTGATGATAGGTTGTTCTTAACGTGACGTTCGCTGTCAACGTGATACCTTCTATAGTAATGCCAGTCAGCGTTGTCCCGTTAAATGAGGTGAGTTTGACTGTAAGCATGTAACGGTTTTGCATATTTATTTTTCCTTTATTATTAGACTTAATTTATTTTATTCTTGTCTAACAATTTAGTGTAGACACTTGCATCATAATAAATTGAAAGATATATAAGATTATATTTTGATAAGGCGTGGAGATTAAAAAAAGGCAGTTGAACAAAAACGTTATTTGAATAAAAGCTAGTGGACTAGTTTTTAACACTCACTGAAATTAATACTCATAATATACTTTGTAATAACTTATATGGAAGTGAGTTGAATACTAATGTTTTATTCATATTTTGATACCCGAGATAGAATGCGTCCGTATGGTACGGCGGGTATTACGTATAGTGGAGCGCAAAGTACAATTCAAGCTGTTCAACAAGCGTTACAAGCACAGCAGCAAATGCAACAAATACAGCAAGGTATACAACCGTACTATTCATCTATGGAGTATTATTATCCAATGCATCATATTACACCATACGGAATTTCTGTTTCAACAATTCCATATGGAACTGTATACAATTTATAAAAATATGCGAGGGAATAAATTTGAGTATTTATATAAGGGCGCAAGTACAGAGCGCCCTTATAAGAAATGATTCGTATCTGATGAATTAATATTCAATTAAATGTGTAATTAAAATTAATATAAAAATTTTATTTTGTATGTATTTGAAACACGAAAAGAGCACTTAATAAAGTGCTCTCATGACGAGATCATTCACTCAAAAGAAAGGAATACACCATATCATACGAAAATATTTTGAAATGCTCTTGGGCAAATTAATTATTATTTATAAAAAAAGCAGCTAGCAAAAGCTAACTGCTCGGATATGATGGGGATTAATGGAAGAACAGAGAAATATGATTAGTGTCTCTCTGTTTTTTATATTATCCGCAAATAAATCCGGTTGCTATACCAGTTGGAGCAACACCTACTGGGACCGTATCAATAACCGTATTTGTAGCAGTATTGATGACAGAAACAGTATTACTAGCTTGGTTTGTAACATAGGCGCGAGTGCCATCTGGTATGATAGTTACTTGGTCTGGTGATAGTGCAACCGGAATGGTATCGATGACGGTGTTTGTCAACGTACTTATTACAGATACATTATTACTTACTTTATTTACAACGTAAATACGAGCTCCATCCGGTGTAATAGCTATACCAACAGGTTCGGTACCTACGTTAATTGTATCAATAACGGAATTTGTAGCGGTGTTAATAACAGAAACAGTATTGCTGTTTTGATTTGTGACATAAGCACGAGTCCCATCTAGTGTGAAGACGATTATCCTAGGTCGAATACCGACATTAATGGTACCAACAACTGTGTTGGTAGCAGTAGCGATAACAGAAATTGTATTACTTAATTCGTTTGCAACATACGCAAAGGTCCCATTTGGAGAAACAGTAATTCCTTGCGGAGCGATTCCGACATTAATGGTACCAACAACTGTGTTGGTAGCAGCGTTAATAACAGAAACTGTATTATTACCATGATTTCCAACATAAACAGTTGTGTTATTTGGAGAAACAGCTACACCAATTGGATTAGTTCCAACAGGGATGGTAGCGATAACTGTATTAGTGGCAGTATCAATAACGGAAACGGTATTAGAAAAAATATTAGTAACATAAGCACGAGTCCCATTTGGTGAAACTGTTACTTCGAGAGGTGCATTATCTACAGTGATTGTATCGACTACTGTATTTGTTCCGGTGTTAATTACAGATACTGTATCATCTGCAGGATCATCAATGGCTCCTGCGTTTGTAGCATAAACAAGGAAATTACATCCAGGTCCCGTCGGTCCAGTTGGCCCCGGTGGGCAATCACAATCTCCCGATGGCCCAGTAGGTCCCGGTGGTCCTGCAGGCCCTTGAATACCTTGCACGCCTTGAGGTCCAGTAGGCCCTTCGGGCCCTTCAGTTCCTTGAATGCCCTGCACGCCTTGAGGTCCAGTAGGTCCTTCAGGTCCTGCAGGCCCTTCAGACCCTTGAATGCCTTGCACACCTTGAGGTCCAGTAGGTCCTGGTGGACCAGGAACTCCTGTTCCTGTCCCTGAACCAGTAGGTCCTGGTGGTCCTTGAATGCCTTGAATACCTTGCACACCTTGAGGTCCAGTAGGTCCAGTAGGCCCTTCAGGCCCTTCGGTTCCTTGAATGCCTTGCACGCCTTGAGGTCCAGTAGGCCCTTCAGGCCCTTCAGTTCCTTGAATACCTTGCACGCCTTGAGGTCCAGTAGGCCCTTCAGGTCCCGTAGGTCCCGTCGTTCCAGTAATGTTTAATAGTGAACTATTCAAGACTCCTTGTAAAATTAAGCTAAATGTCTGCTGCAACAAGGGGTCCGATATATTTGAACAACTAATAAGCGAAGACAAGTTTTGGAATAGAAATTGGAACAATGCTGAGATTTGAGTGAGAGATGCAGTAGGTAAGGAATTGATTAATTGGTTTATAGTTCGTAAAACTAAATTTCTATTTGGTGTATTTGGTTGTACTGCTATTAATAAATCATTTAATGCCTGTAATGTTATTTGGAGTATATGTCTAGTTGTAGGATTTGGTGTTGTGAAGAAAGAAAGAATAGCTTGGTTTAATTGGTTTATTATTTGCAATAATTCTTGTTGTTGAGAATTTGAGAAAAAAACAGGTGTACAACAATTACTTTGATTACAAGGGGATACAGAAATAAAGCAGGGGAGCTGAAACTTATCACACGAATTTGGTGAGTTGGACTTATTATTATATCTCATAAATAACTCCTCTAAAAAATTTTAAATGTTAGGTATGTCTTGATAATCTATATTAGCAACTGAGTTTAAAGTATTTATGGTTATATGTTTAATATGAAATGTTCAGAAATGTTTCTTCTTTCAAAGTATATGTGAATAAAGTGAAGATGCTCTTATTTTACATGTAATCATAGGCATAGAAAATATTATGACATATGATTTTATTAATATGACGCGCATTCCATATAACGGGCATCTGATTTGAATTTTTTTCAGCCTCTTAATACATTTAAGAGACTGGATTGTTTAGTGGAAATAAAACTTAATAAAATAATCCTTTATAAGTAAGTAGATCGAACGGAGGGGAACCGTATCGTACAAATCAATTGTATTTTTTTGGAAACGCAGATGAAAAAGAGATGCGAAGACTTGTGATGAAGGAGCTGAAAAACTACAAAGCATTGTGCGTTCAGATGAAAAATCAAGAAGAACAGGCTCAAGCGGGGGCATCGTTCTTTTTTCTAAAATGAAAAGTGACGATAAGAATCATATAGAAGAGAGCAACCATGTCCGTGTGATAAGGGGAAATATATTGAAATTATGAAGGTGTATGCAATAGAAGAAATATAAAAAAGTGCTAACATGTATGCGGAATAGACATAAAACATCGCTGATATGCCATTCATAAAAATAGATTTTTCTTAGCAGAAATCACTAATTATAAATACTTATAAAATTAGCTCTAATATAGCAGATATTGAAGCGAAGAAAAATAAAGATGGGATTGCTTATTGGAAATACGAAGATGACCAAACAAAATTATGGAATATACGACTATAGAACTAGAAAATGACGACATAAATCTAAATGTTATTGTTTAAATTCATATTTTATAATTTCCATTTATCCCGCTATTTGTGGGCAGTAAAATTCCCACCTCAAAATTCGACTGGAGCAAAGAAGTTAGGTGGGAGTCGGGCTAATAATCAGTGGGGGATGAACAAAATCCCCACTGATTAAAGTGTCACTTTATAAAAATGAGCCCATAGTAAAAATAACCTAAAAATAGGCATATGAACAAGGTGCATCCTCTAGTGATAGGTCATATTTTGTTGGTGTACGTATTGAACTTAGTTTATCCCGCTATTTGTGGGCAGTAAAACTCCCACCTCAAAATTCGACGAGCAAAGAAGTTAGGTGGGAGTCAGGCTACCTGTAAACGCCCTACTGGGGCGGGCTAATAATCAGTGGGGGATGAACACTCCCCACTGATTAAAGTGTCACTTTATAGCGCTATTTCTACTTAGATTTAACGAACAGAAATATAGGAAAGCATCGATGGGGTTGTAGTTTATAAACGGAGGTCATGAAAATGAATAAGTTTCAACAAGAACTACAAGCGTTAAGCCTTAATGATTATCAGTCTGGAAATATTGTGTATTGGGACCAGCAAAACCAATATCCATATTACTATATTACAGATGATGCTCGTCGCTGTGGCGGTTGTGGTCGTTGTGGCGGTTGTGGCGGTGGTCGTTGTGGTGGTTGTGGCGGTGGTCGTTGTGGTGGATTCCGTTGTTTTGGTTGCTTCGGTTGCTTTAGTTGTTTTGGCTGTGGTGGTTGCTCTAATTGCTCTAATTGCTCTAATTGTTTTGATGGTTTTAATGGTACTACTGTAACATTTGAATATTGATAAGAGACAAAAAGGAATCCATTTTGAAAAAAGATTAATCGAAACGGATTCCTACTTTGTGAAGCATTATATAATTTTTATAAAAGTGTGCTAACAAGTTTGCAAACGGACTTGCTAACACCTATACGAAATAGACATAAAATATCGCTGATGTGTAGCTTAATAATACGATAATAATTTAGCACTTATAATGAATAATAGGTTATTAGAAAAGAAACCATAAAATGTAATGTTTTATATCATTATAAAAAGAGATTATTCTAATAGGTCGTTGTGTAACGGCTGCATAGGATAATCTCTTTTTATGCTTATTTTTGTAAAGAATGTACTGTTATTTTGAGTTGCTCAATAAATTTCCGGGTAGCAGCGCACATATATTTATCTCCTCTATAAATAAGTCCTATATCTATTGTTGGAGTGGGGTTTTCAATTTTAATAGCTTGTATGTGCTCATTTTGCAAAAAGTCTATATACGGTTTTGGTAACACGGTAATCCCCATACCTTGTGCGACCATTTGAATTAAAGATTCCATTGTACTAATTTCTAAAATTGGCTTTGGTTTAAAGTTAAAGTTTTGACAATGGGATGTAATTAGTTCAGTTAAAAAGAAATTTTTAGGTAAAAGAATTAGAGGATAGTTCTGTAATTCTGCAATAGATACACGATCATGTTCAGTTAAAGTATGACCGGTTGGCACGACTAATGTAAGCTCACTTTTATATAGTGGGATAGAAACAATCTCTTTATCTTGCACTGGAAGAAATGTAATGCCAATATCTAATTCATTTTGTAATAATTTTTCACGAATTTCCCCTGTACGAAGACCTAATACAGAAAGTTCAATATTCGGATATAAATTATTGAAATTTAAAATGGCTGGTGGCAGTAAATAATTTACGACGGTTAACAATGAGCCGATTGTTAAGGATCCATGTTGTAATCCGTTTAAATCTTGAATGGTAGAGCGGGCTTGTTCGACTTCGTGGAAGATTGTTTTACTGTGCGATAATAAAACTCTGCCTGCTTCAGTTAAAGATATTTTTTTACCAATTCGATCAAAAAGTGGCATTCCTACTTCATGTTCTAATGCACGTATTTGTTGGCTTAGTGAAGGTTGTGAAATATTTAATTTCTCGGCTGCTCTTGTGAAATGTAATTCTTTCGAAACAGCTAAAAAGTATTCTAATTGTCGTAATTCGATTGAAATCACCTCAAGTTTAATCATAGGATATACCTATCATTATTATATAAATAATTGAATTGAACAATGGTTTTGTGGGATATATAATCACTTTATCAGAAATGGATTGATTAAAAAATTAGATGAGGTGAAGAAGAATTGTTGAAATCTAATGTATTACCGGGCAGTTATTCACAAGTACTTCAAAAAAGGTATGAGGAGGCTGTACCGAAAGGAATATATCATTTAACGCCTTTATATGTAAAAGAAGCAAGGGGAGCGATAATAACAGATGTAGATGGAAATCAGTTTATTGATTTTGCTGGTGGAATTGGTATGCAAAATGTTGGACATTGTCATCCGAAAGTTGTAAGAGCGGTACAAAAACAAGCAGAATCATTTATACATCCTTGTTTTCATGTAACTCCATATGAGAATTATATTACTTTAGCGGAGAAAATTAATGAGAAAGTGCCAGGTACAAGTAAGAAAAAAACGATGTTTGCCAATAGTGGTGCGGAAGCGATTGAAAATGCTGTAAAAATCGCACGTAAAGTAACAGGGCGGAGGAAAGTAATTTCGTTTGAACGAGGATTTCATGGGAGAACATTAATGACAATGTCTTTATCGACCAAAGAAAATCCATATAAAGCAGGATTTGGTCCGTTCGTTTCAGACATGCATATATTGCCGTATCCGTACTATTACAGAGCTGAAGAAGGAGTTTCTCCTGAAGAAGTGGATTCTCAAGTCATCTATCAGTTTGAAAAGTTTTTAGAAGAAGTATCACCTGAACAAGTAGCAGCAATCGTAATGGAACCAGTGCAAGGAGAAGGTGGGTTTATTGTTCCTTCTATTTCATTTGTAAAACGATTACGAGAAATTTGTAATCAATACGGTATTTTAATGATAATGGATGAAGTGCAAACTGGATTTGGCCGAACAGGGAAATGGTTTGCAACGGAATATTTTCATATAGAACCTGACATAATGACTTTGTCAAAATCAATTGCTGGCGGTTTACCATTAAGTGCTATTGTCGGTCGTGCGGAGTTGATGGACATTCCTGGGAGAGGACAAATTGGTGGAACTTTTGCTGGGAGTCCGTTATCATGTGCAGCCGGTCTTGCTGTATTTGAAATAATGGAAGAAGAAAATCTAGTTGAAAGGGCTCAGCAAATTGGAAATAGAATAATGTCACATCTACATCAAATGCAATTAAAGTACGAAGTGATTGGTGATGTTCGTGGAATCGGTGCGATGGTTGGAATGGAACTTGTAACGAATCGCATAACGAAAGAACCTGCAAAAGAACTAACAGTAAAGCTAATTGAAGATTTTTGGAAGAATGGGCTTATAAGTATTGGAGCGGGGATATTTGATAATGTACTACGCTTTTTACCGCCTCTTGTCATTTCAAATGAAGAAATTGATAAGGGTTTTGAAATAATAAATCAATCTTTTAAAAAAATGTGCGGAAAGTGAGAGAGGCAATTATGATAAATAAATTATATGAGGTACTATCACTAAATATAGGATTCCCAAAAGAAGTTATGTATGGAGGCAAATTAATTCATACGGGTATAAATAAAACGAAAACAAAGGAACCTATATATTTATCATTTCTAAAATTTAAAGGTGATGGTCAGGCGGATTTAGTTCATCATGGTGGTGTGGATAAAGCGGTTTGTGTGTATTCGAGCGAACATTATAGTTATTGGGAAGAAACATTGAATCAAGACCTTGAATATGGAGCGTTCGGAGAAAATATAACAGTTAGCGGTATACGTGAAGAGGATGTTTGTATCGGTGATACGTTTGAGCTCGGAGAAGCGATTGTACAAGTAACGCAACCAAGACAACCTTGTTTTAAGTTAGCTAAGAAATACAATATTCCCAAGTTACCACTGTATTTTCAAGACACGGGATATACAGGATTTTATTTTCGTGTATTAAAAGAAGGGTGGGTATCACCAGTTGATACGTTAAAGTTGCTGAAGTCTGATCCAATAAGTGTTACAGTAGCGTTTGCTAATCGTATTATGCATAAGGAAAAACAGAATATAGAAGGGATAAAGAGAATATTAGAAGTACATGCACTTTCTACTAGTTGGAGAAAGACATTTGAAAAGCGACTGAGGGGAGAAGAAATTAATACGAAGGAGAGGCTTGAAGGAACGAAAGAATAAAAATTTTTTTAAAAAAATGGTGCATTTCTATTAGTAAAGACTAAATAGAAAGCACTATTTTTATATAATAACCTTATTAATATGCAAAAATCTTAATATTTTTTTATTCGACTTGTTTTCAAATGGTGAAAACATAAAATTAATTGGACTATTTTTTTATATTTTATGATAGTATATTGATTTGTAAGATCTATTATTTTAAGAGTAGGTCATATAACCATATCTAATTTTATGGAATTGACATATGGAGGTACAACATGGGGAATGTTGAAAAAATGGCAAACTTTCTATTAGAAGAACCGAGAAGAGAACAGTTATTTCCTTTATTTGAAGAAGTGTTTGGGATTACAAGTCAAACATTGAATGATTTTTCGGAGAAAGGGTATTGGGATTATACATATAAAGCATTATCATTTTTACAAGATGATAAAGCGATTGCAAATGTTGCGGCATTTTCACTTCCGCTTTTAATTAATGGTGAAAAAATAAATGCAGCGGGTATTCAATCAGTAATGACACATCCGAATTATCGTAGACGAGGATTAATGAAACAATTATTTAGTAAGATGATAGAGGAAATTGATGAGCAATTCGAGTGTACGGTCTTGTTTACTGAAAATCCGGAACTATATAAACCATTTGGTTTTCAAATTGTGCAAGAATATTTGATGACAGTATCATACGAAAACAAGAGTAATAAAGATTCTCAACTTAAAAAGTTAGATTTTTATAATGAAGCGGATAGACAATTAATATATGAGATTATTGAAAATGGCCAAAGGCTTTCTAATAAATTTTCAACGTTAAATTACCGCTCTTCGTTTTATTTAAATATGTATGATTCAACATGGAATGAAAACCTGTATTATTCAGAGAAATTAGATGCGCTGATTATTTTTACAGTAGAAAATCAAAAACTAAAATTATTTGGAGTATTTGCGCCGGTAATTCCGATTTTAGATGAATTATGTGAGGAAATCCCTGGGGAATTTACGGAGATTGAATTTTATTTTTACCCAGATCAATTAGGAATTGATGATGTACAATATACAGAATTACAGACTAGTAAGTATTTAATGGTTCGAAGTAATAAAGAATTAGATTTTAAAGGTTATAAATTCCCGGTATTAACTGAGTTTTAAATATTAATTTAAATGCTTTTTTATGGAGGAATTATGAAAACATCATATATACCAAATCATATTGAGCAACTTACTGTAATGAACGCACCTGAATTTTACAAACTTGAAGACAATGATACATTCATTGTCCATTCGAAAGAAGAAACAGATTTTTGGCTGAAAACCCATTATGGTTTTGAAGTAATGAATGGCCATGTATTTTATGATGAGATAATGACAGATTTTCAGGCTGAGGTTCAATTGCGCATGAATCCAAATGCGACATACGATCAAGCGGGTTTATTTGTTATGATTTCTGAGAAGTGTTGGTTAAAAACATCTTTAGAATATATTCCTGAGGGGCCATCACATTTAGGTGCTGTCGTAACGAATAATGGCTATTCTGATTGGTCAACGCAAGACTATCCAAATGAGTTTGCTAAGCAACGATTACGTTTTCGAATTATTAGAAAACTTGGCGATTATACAATATATGTGAAAACGAGTCAGCGATGGGAACAAATAAGAATCGCTCATTTGATGGAGGACATAGGTAATGAGCCTGTTAAAATTGGTTTTTATACGTGTAGTCCTTCTGAAAATAATGGATTCGAGACCGAGGTTTTCGATTTTAAAATTGAACAAATATAGATGGGAAAACCGCATTCTTACTAAATGAGAATGCGGTTTTTATTAAGTTAAAGAGTATTCACATCAACTGGCAGTGAAAATGCCTGGTAGATTAAAGTTCCATTTTATTGACTAAAAATGATTTAAAACTTATCATTTAATAATGTTAAATATTAATTTACCTAATATAATAGGACTAATGGAGAAATTACAGACTATATCGCTCAAATAAGGAGGAATATAAATTATTCGATGGTAATTTCATGAAAAAAGGAGATTGTGTATGAAATCATTTCGCAAGTTGTTACAGTATTTAAAACCATACATGTTCTTCGCTATTATTGGACCGCTATTTATGGTACTTGAGGTCGCGATGGACTTAATTCAACCGACAATAATGCAACATATTATTGATGTTGGAATTGCAAACCGGGATTTGAATTATGTAATAAAAATGGGGCTTCTTATGATAGGAGCAGCAGCAATCGGTTTAGTTGGAGGACTTGGTTGTATGATGTATTCTACAAAAGCTGCTGTTAATTTCGCTACAGACATACGAAAAGACGTGTTCGCGAAAATAGAAACATTTTCTAGCAAAAATCGTGATTCATTTGGAACAGGTAAATTATTAACAATCGTGACAAATGATATTACATCTATTCAATCGGCAATGACGATGACGTTACGTGTACTTGTCCGTGGACCGTTATTATTTATTGGAAGTATCATTATAGTCTTTGTAACAGCGAGAGACCTATTTCCAATTTTACTTGTTGTGGTACCCGTATTATTAGTTGCAATTGTATTGATTGCAGGTCAATCGAGCGGTTCATTTAAGCGAGTACAAGAAGCATTAGATAAAGTAAACACAAAGCTACAAGAAAATTTATCTGGTGTACGTGTTATAAAAGCATATGTAAGACAAAAATATGAAATCGCACAGTTTGAGAAAGTTAATACAAGTTTAACTGAAATAAATATTCGTGCAATACAAATTATTTCATTGATGATGCCAATTATTATGCTAGTTGTAAATAGCGGAATTGTAGCAACTTTATGGATTGGTGGCGAGAAAGTTTTTAACGGTACACTCCAAGTAGGGGCCATTTTAGCTTTTATTAACTATTTAAATATCATTTTAATGTCACTTATGTCTATTAGTATGGTATTTATTCAAATTGCCCGTGCTTTTCCATCAGCTGATCGTGTACAACAAGTCTTACATACTGAAGTTGATATTACAACTGAAGGCGACGTATATGAACCAAAACAAGTGGGTGGTAATGTAGAGTTTAAAAATGTTAGCTATAGTTATACGAAAAATAATGAATATGTTTTAAAAGATATTTCATTTACTGTACGTAAAGGTGAAAAAATAGGGATTATTGGATCGACCGGAAGTGGTAAATCTACATTGGCGAAACTATTGCCACGACTTTACGATGTTGATCAAGGTGAAATATGTATAGATGATGTTAATGTGAAAGCATACGATTTGCAAAAACTTCGTGCTTCCATTGGCTTCGTTCCACAAAAGGCACTTCTTTTTTCAGGTAGTATAGAAGAGAATTTACGTTATGGCAAAGAAGATGCAACTTATGATGAATTGGAATTAGCATCTTCATCTGCTTGTGCGACTGAGTTTATCAATAAGCTGGAAGACTCTTATGAATATAACTTAACACAAGGTGCAACCAATCTATCTGGTGGTCAAAAACAACGTATATCTATTGCAAGAGCCCTAGTGAGAAAGCCATCTATTCTTGTATTAGACGATTCTACATCGGCAGTTGATGCGAAGTCAGAAGCTGTAATACAGGAAGCGTTAAGGACAAGATATAGTGGCACAACGACATTTTTAATTGCATCAAAAATATCTTCTATTATAGATGCTGATAAAATCCTCGTTTTGAATAACGGTGAATTAGTTGGAAATGGTACGCATGAGGATTTATTGGCAACTTGTGAAGTGTATCAGGAAATTTATCTTTCCCAAGGTGGTAGCCTGCAGCAAGAAGGAGGGGAAGAGCATGCGTAATTTTCAAGGACAATTTGGAAATAAAGGTGGACGTAACAATCCGAAAACTGGAAAAACAAAGAATACTAAAGGAACTATAATGCGAGTATGGAACTACATGGGGTATCAAAAAGCATCTCTTATGTTCGTTATTATTCTTGTATTTATCACGACATTACTAGGTTTACTTGGGCCATATTATATGGGGGTCATCATTGATGAATACATTGTACCGAAGGATTTAAGCGGGACAGCGAGAATGTGCATGCTGCTCATTGCAATATATGGGATAACCGTATTGTTAACATGGTTACAAACATTTGTAATGATTAATGTTGCATTAAAGACGATACAAAAAATACGACAAGATATTTTTGAAAAAATCCAAACACTTTCTCTACGATTCTTTGATGTACGTTCTCAAGGTGATTTAATGAGCCGTGTGACAAATGATATTGATAACTTAAATCAAGCTTTGACACAAAGTGTTGTGCAAATCATTTCATCAGCGTTAACGTTTATAGGTGTAACAATTGCGATGTTTTCATTAGATTGGATTTTAGCGATTGTAACTTTAATTACAGTACCTATTATGTTTTTCGTTACGAAAAAACTAGTTGCTTATAGTGGGAAAAACTTTGCGAAGCGTCAAAAGGATTTAGGAGAATTAAATGGATTTATTGAGGAAGCCATTACAGGTGCAGACGTAACTACGTTATACGGAAAAGAAAAAGAAACCGTACATAACTTCAATAAAATTAACGAACAGCTAAGAATTTCAGCAACGAAGGCTGAAACGTTTTCAGCATTTATTTTTCCAAGTATGAACTTTATTAATAACTTAGGAATGGGGCTTGTAATTGGAACTGGATCGGTAATGGTATTAAACGGAATGACAACAGTAGGTGTCATTGCAGCTTTTATTAATTATTCTCGACAATTTTCAAGGCCACTTAGTCAATTTGCAACTTTAATGAATACGATTCAAGCGGCAGTTGCTGGAGGAGAACGTGTCTTTGAAATTATGGATGAAGTACCAGAAATTCAAAATAAAAAAGATGCAGTACTTGTACAAAATTTACAAGGACATGTTAGGCTTGAGAAAGTTTCATTTGGATACGCACAGGACAACATGATTTTAAAAGATGTGAGTCTCAAGGCGAATCCTGGGGAGACAATCGCTTTAGTCGGTCCAACTGGATCAGGAAAAACAACAATTATTAATTTGTTAACTCGCTTTTATGACATTCAAAAAGGGCAAATTAGCATTGATGAAAAAGATATAAAGGATTATGATATTAATTCTTTGCGGAGTAAAATAGGGGTTGTTTTACAAGATACGTATTTATTTGCAGGAACGATTATGGAAAATATTCGATATGGACGTTTAGATGCAAGTGATGAAGAAGTAGTTGCAGCAGCAAAAGCAGCATCAGCACATTCTTTTATAAAACATCTACCGAATCAATATGAAACGGAAATTGCTTCAGAAGGTTCGAATTTAAGTCAAGGACAAAAACAACTCCTTGCGATTGCACGAGCGATTTTAGCAGATGCAGATATATTAATTCTCGACGAAGCAACATCTAATATTGATACGAGAACAGAATTACAAATTCAATCTGGATTAAATAATTTAATGAGAGGGCGAACAAGTTTTGTAATCGCTCATCGGCTGAAAACGATTGAAAAAGCAGATCAAATACTTGTAATTAAAGATGGTAGTATTTTTGAAAGAGGAAATCACGAATCTCTTATGGAAGAGAAAGGATTCTACTTTGATTTGTATACGAGTCAGTTTAAAATTTAACAAAAATATTGATGTGGTGAGGTTTCTCTAGAAAAGAGAAACCTCATTTTTTATATTTGCAAACATTGCTATCCGAATAGTCTTTCACTGAATGTTTTAACAGCGTACTTTTGCAGACTAGGTGAAAAGAGGTTGGCTTGATCATAAGGCTGGTGGTATGAAGTTGAGTAAATTTGAAGTAAGATTGATTCGGTGTTTGTTGCTTTGTTATGTTGGGGGGCAAGTCAGTTTGGTTTCAGCTTATATTTAGTGGGAAATGAACAAAAATCCGCTTCGATTAAAGCTATACGTTATTATTTTTTTGCAGAAAACTCCCGCCTTAAGGAGTGAATAGAGCAGAGTCCAATAAATAGGTGGGAGATTTGAGCTGACTAGGTAAAAGCTTTAAGCATTTGTGACATATCGGAATTAGTTCGTTTCGATATGTCACAAATGGTATATAGAGTATCACCTCAACCCATGAATGAATTAGAACTATGAAATAGATTACTATTAAAAACAATCTAAGTTTTAAAAATATATAGAAAGGTAGTTTATAAGTAACCGGAATGAGTATAGAGCTAGTTTATAACGATTGATATAGCGCTGAAAACCAATAAAACAGCCATAATGATGTTAAATAATTGAGTATGTTGTAATAAAAGTTTTTGGAATATTGAACCAAACAGGCTCCAACTAAATGTACTCATTAAACCGACTACACCTAGAAATAATGAAAAAAGTAGAAAACTGGAATATGAATTGTAGTAAGGGAGAATAAAAGTAGAAACTACAGTCAGTCCGAATAATATCCCTTTAGGGTTAACAAACTGAAGAAAAATCCCCACTGTAAATAAGTTTTTATTATCTTTTTCATCGGGATCTGTACTGCCTTTACTAGTGAGTATTTTAATAGCTAGATATAGCATGTATGCTACTCCTAAAATTTTTAAAGGTAATTCGATTTTGGGTAAAATATTAATTAGTACGATATTAAAGAAACTACATAAAGAAGTGAGGAGGAAAAAACCGAAAGCTACTCCAAAGCAAAATTGCATGCTCCTTTTCAAACCAAGTTGATTTGCGTATGTCATAGCTAAAAAATTGTTAGGACCTGGTGTGAAGCTACTAATAAAAACAAATAATAAAAAAGAAAATAAAGGCATTTCAAAACCCCCTAAGTATTTTTCGTGTGTTATAATGACCGAAAAGAACAATATAACGCGTGCTTTTTATTATACATAACGGTCGTTATATTGTATATAGTATAGGAGTGTTTTTTATGGAAGAAATTCAACTTATTTTGGCGAAAAATATAAAGGCAATACGTGAGAAAGAAAAATTAAGTTTAGAAAAGGTTTCCCAATTAACGGGTGTGAGTAAAACGATGATTGGACAAATTGAAAGAGGAGATTCAAGCCCGACACTAACAACGATATGGAAAATTGCGAATGGTTTAAAAGTGTCTTTTACGTCTTTAATTAATAATCCACAGCCTGATACGAAAGTGGTTTTACGAAACGATGTTCAAGTATTATCAGAAGACAATGGGAGATATAAAGTGTATCCTTCTTTTCCTTTTCAAGATGATAGGAACTTTGAAATCTATACGGTTGAAATTGAAAAGGAAGGAAAATTAAGTTCGGAAGGCCATAAAGAAGGGACCGAAGAATTTATAACGGTGTTTGAGGGAGAATTGACAATTGAAATAAATGATTGTCAATATACATTAAATAGCGGAGATTCAATTCGCTTTAAGGCGGATAGACCGCACTCTTATCATAATTCCGGACGAACGCTAACTCGGTTAAGTATGACCATTTATTATCCAGCTTCATAAACTTGCTATTTTATTTAAAATATAAAGAGATATGTTTTGATAAAACCATCTATAAGAGATGGTTTTATTTATTACAATTTACAAAAAAAGACACTCATTTGAGTGTCAACACAGTATTGCTCTCGCGTATAGGATTGGAGAATATTTCTCAAATACGTATTGAGATGGTTCGTAAAGGAGAAACTGTCTTCTTATTTAATGTAACATCAGCATGGGCGCAGTGTAAATTGATAATATATATACGGAAAATTTAGTAAAGATAGTTACTACTATGAATATAGTGAAATGTGTTTTTGTTGCTTAATCACTGTCGTGATAGTTACTAGTTTAGTATCTAAAAATGTTTATTAAAAAAAAGAATGAATCATTTTTTAATCGATTCGTATAATTGTTAGAAAGGTACCTGTTGAACCACCTTCAACTAAATTAAAGATGGATAATATGCCGAATAATTGAAGTGAAATTGTATTACCAGCAAATAAATTGGTAATTAAATTATTATTATAATTTGAAGTTGATATTGCGGGAGTAAAAATAGATCTAGGAAGTGGAATGGAAGAGTTCAATAGTAGTTATAGCAAAGGTAAATGTTTAATGTATGTAAAAATCATTTGAGAATGAAAAAAAGATTAGTTATGGAATTTTTCTAAAATGATAGAGTTATTATTATATAAATTAGTAGACAAAAATGTGGAATGAGGTATTAAATTGAAGCGTGATGATAAATTATCAATAAATAAAGCTATGATAGAACCTGGAAATATTGGACCTACATTTCCAGTGCTTCCCCCAATTTATATTCCAACGGGACCAACAGGTACAACGGGACCAACAGGTGTAACAGGCCCGACCGGTCTAACGGGATCCACAGGTGTAACGGGCCCGACCGGCACAACGGGATCCACAGGTGTAACGGGCCCGACCGGCACAACGGGATTCACAGGTGTAACAGGCCCGACCGGTCTAACGGGACCAACAGGTGTAACAGGCCCGACTGGTACAACGGGATCCACAGGTGTAACAGGCCCGACTGGCACAACGGGATCCACAGGTGTAACGGGCCCGACTGGCACAACGGGATCCACAGGTGTAACGGGCCCGACCGGCACAACGGGATCCACAGGTGTAACGGGCCCGACCGGCACAACGGGATTCACAGGTGTAACAGGCCCGACCGGTACAACGGGACCAACAGGTGTAACAGGCCCGACTGGTACAACGGGATCCACAGGTGTAACAGGCCCGACCGGCACAACGGGATCCACAGGTGTAACAGGCCCGACCGGTACAACGGGACCAACAGGAGAACCTGGGGTTATTGGTCCCATAACAACAACCAATTTATTATATTATACTTTTTCAGATGGAGAGAAACTTATATATACAGATGCAGATGGGATAGCTCAATATGGGACAACGAATATATTATCACCTAGTGAGGTTTCATATATAAATTTGTTTATTAATGGAATTTTGCAACCACAACCATTTTATGAAGTTAGTACTGGTAAACTAACTTTATTGGATAATCAACCACCTTCGCAAGGGTCATCAATTATATTACAATTTATTATTATTAATTAAAAAAGACAGATTCTTAATGGAAAAAGGAATCTGTCTTTTTTTGTTCTAAATTACATTAGTTAAAATTAAGTGACGATAAATTCAATTGTTATTGGGATTCCACCGTCTAATGCATCTCCGCCAGGAATTGTAATAGCACCAGTAGGACCTGTGGTGACACTGGAGTTCACGCTAGGTTGAATTATGCCGTTTACATAGAGGTTGTAATACGTAAAAGTTGGAAAGGCAGTTGCAGTAGTACCGGCATCGTTTAAACAAGCTGTTGCAGCAATCGCAAAAGCTGCACCTGTTCCTGTTCCAGCTCCTAGTGTAGATGTAAATCTCCTAGAAGCGATAAATGGTTGAATGATTGGCAATTAAATTTCACTCCTTTAATTATTTTTTTGAACGAAGTATAGAATAACTTGTCCACTATATTGTATGAAAGTTTTTTATAATAGAAACGGCTGTATTCTTATAGAAGGAACACAATATTAGTAAAGGTATCATTGTTAATTATTTGAAAGAATGATGTTGTTACTTGTGGAATATATGCTAATGATTTATTTATGTTTTAATTTTTAAATGAAAATGTGCTTTTGGACCTAATAGATAAACGTGGAAAAATAAAATAAACTCTTAAGTTTAGGTGTTTAATCTAAGCAGTCAATTATTAAAAACATATAATTAATATGTGAGTCATGAACATAATTAAATGTCGTTTTAAAGTTTAATTATAATTCATGTTTCCTATTTTAAGTGAATATATAACATAACTCTTTGTACACTTTTATGGTTCTTATAATAGGAAAACACTCAACTATAAGACAAGTAAGGAGGAAATAAATGTCACATAACAATTGTTTTGGTCATAATAACTGCAATCCGATAGTTTTCACTCCAGAATGTTGTAATAATCCACAAACAGTTCCAATTACTAGCACTCAATTAGGACAATTAATCACTTTACTAAATTCTTTAATTTCAGCTATTGCAGCGTTTTTTGCAAATCCAAGTGATGCAAACAGATTAAATTTACTCAATTTGTTTACTCAACTATTAAATTTACTAAATGGATTAGCACCATCTCCAGAGGGGAATTATTTAAAACAACTAATTCAAAGTATTATCAATGTACTACAATCCCCTAATCCAAACTTAAGCGAATTACTTTCTTTATTACAACAATTCTACAGTGCCCTTGCACCATTCTTCTTCTCTTTAATTATTGATCCAGCAAGTTTACAACTGCTATTAAATTTATTAACTCAATTAATTGGTGCTACTCCAGGAGCAGGAGCAACAGGTCCAACAGGTCCAACAGGTCCAACAGGAGCAGGTGGAGCAGGAGCAACAGGAGCAACAGGAGCAACAGGAGCAACAGGAGCAACAGGAGCAACAGGAGCAACAGGAGCAACAGGCCCAGCAGGAACAGGGGCAACAGGAGCAACAGGAGCAACAGGAGCAACAGGAGCAACAGGAGCAACAGGAGCAACAGGAGCAACAGGAGCAACAGGAGCAACAGGAGCAAC